>CP064984.1:1770000-2378424 GCA_016699615.1 Sphingobacteriales bacterium
AGCTACCGATTGGGCTAGGGGGCTTCACCGCCTACCAAACCCTGACGAACTCCGAATGCTAACATACATGTCCGGGAGTGAGGCGTGGGGTGCTAAGGTCACGCGCCGAAAGGGAAACAACCCAGATTATCAGCTAAGGTCTCTAAATCCATGTTAAGTTGTGTAAACGATGTTTGGTTGCTATGACAGCTAGGATGTTTGCTTGGAAGCAGCAATTCATTTAAAGAGTGCGTAACAGCTCACTAGTCGAGTGACCGAGCGCGGAAAATAATCGGGCATCAAACATGGTACCGAAGCTATAGATTCTAACTTTGTTAGAGTGGTAGGGGAGCATTCTGAACTGCGTTGAAGGCGATTCGTAAGAATCTCTGGAGCGTTCAGAAAAGAAAATGTAGGCATAAGTAACGATAAATAAAGTGAAAAACTTTATCGCCGTAAGTCTAAGGTTTCCTGATCAACGTTAATCGGATCAGGGTTAGTCGGGTCCTAAGGTGAAACCCGAGAGGGGCAACCGATGGAAAGCTGGTTAATATTCCAGCACCTGCTACTACTGCGATGGGGTAACGAAGGAGTGAAAGTAATACGAGGGTGACGGACGTCCCAGTTAAGATGCTTAGGCGTTGAGAGAAGTAGGCAAATCCGCTTCTTGAGCTGAGGCAAATTTAGCCACAAGTCTTCGGACAAATGGTAATTACCTAATCATACTTCCAAGAAAAACCTCTAAGCTTCAGGCATAAGCTGCCCGTACCGCAAACCGACACAGGTAGTCGAGGAGAGTATCCTCAGGCGCTCGAGTGATTCACGGCTAAGGAACTCGGCAAAATGACCCGTAACTTCGGGAGAAGGGTCGCCTCAGCAATGAGGCCGCAGTGAAAAGAATCAGGCGACTGTTTAACAAAAACACAGGGCTCTGCTAAATCGAAAGATGATGTATAGGGCCTGACACCTGCCCGGTGCTGGAAGGTTAAGGAAGGTTGTTAGCGCAAGCGACGCTTCCGACTGAAGCCCCAGTAAACGGCGGCCGTAACTATAACGGTCCTAAGGTAGCGAAATTCCTTGTCGGGTAAGTTCCGACCTGCACGAATGGTGTAACGATCTGATTACTGTCTCAGCCGTGAGCTCGGTGAAATTGTAGTCCCGGTGAAGATGCCGGGTACTCGCCACGGGACGGAAAGACCCCGTGAACCTTCACTACAACTTTGCATTGACTTTGAGTAAACGATGTGTAGGATAGGTGGGAGACTTTGAAGCGGGCACGCTAGTGTTCGTGGAGTCAACGTTGAAATACCACCCTTTGTTTACTTAGAGCCTAATCCGTCAATCGGAGACACTGCATGGTGGGTAGTTTGACTGGGGTGGTCGCCTCCAAAAGAGTAACGGAGGCTTTCAAAGGTATCCTCAGCACGCTTGGTAACCGTGCGTAGAGTGCAATAGCAAAAGGATGCTTGACTGTGAGACCGACAGGTCGATCAGGTAGGAAACTAGGATATAGTGATCCGGTGGTTCTGTATGGAAGGGCCATCGCTCAAAGGATAAAAGGTACTCCGGGGATAACAGGCTGATCTCCCCCAAGAGCTCATATCGACGGGGAGGTTTGGCACCTCGATGTCGGCTCGTCACATCCTGGGGCTGGAGAAGGTCCCAAGGGTTAGGCTGTTCGCCTATTAAAGTGGCACGCGAGCTGGGTTCAGAACGTCGCAAGACAGTTCGGTCCCTATCTGTGGTGAGCGCATGAGAATTGAGAAGATCTGTCTCTAGTACGAGAGGACCGGGATGGACTAACCTCTAGTGTACCAGTTATGCCGCCAAGGTGTACCGCTGGGTAGCTACGTTGGGAAGGGATAAGCGCTGAAAGCATCTAAGCACGAAACCCACTTCAAGATTAGTTCTCATAGGGTCGTCGAAGACTACGACGTTGATAGGCTATAAGTGTAAAGATGGTAACATCAAAGCTGAGTAGTACTAATAACCCGTTCATTTTTTAAATTATTGATTAATTCCCATTATGTTAAAAATATAACCAAAAATTTTTATGGCGATTATAGCAAGGGTGTTCACCTCTTCCCATCCCGAACAGAGAAGTTAAGCCCCTTAGCGCCGATGGTACTGCCAATTGGTGGGAGAGTAGGTCGTCGCCAAATTTTTACAAGCCTCATAATTTATTATGAGGCTTTTTTTATTTTATATCTCATTACTTTAATCAGAATTTATTTTGATTATTGAAACAAAAATCTTTTTATTACATTTCATAATATTAAATTATATATTGTAATATATATTATTTAAATTATTTTAGCTTTTTTTACTAATATTTTCCAATATTAGATTCATGTTTATTTCTTCATTTATTAATTATAAAGTCATATTTTACTTTTAAATTATAACTTTTCATTATCTAATGATAAGATTTTTAATTAGTTACCTAATTTTAGGTACTTTTTAACGATTTATTGTAACTATTCTTAAATTAATTGTATAAGTTTAATTTCTCAAGCAACCATTCTAAATTATATTGCGTATGAAAATTAAATATTTACAAATCAAATTATTTTTTCTGTCTTTAATGTTTGTGCATCAACTTCAAGCACAAAGTCCTGGTGGAGTATCTACTAGTTTAGTGTCATGGTATAAAGCAAATGCAGGTACTACACTTTCAGGTTCAAGAGTTACGACATGGGCTGATCAAACAGGAACTCGAAACTTAACTACTTTTACAAACTCTGCTACTCCGACTTATCCTATTTTAAGAAATACAGCATCATATATGCTGAATAACAATCCTACACTTGAATTTGATAACGATTTAGGAACTTATCAGTTGTTAAGTAATACTACTAGGTATTTCCTAAATACTAGTCCATTTCATATCATAGTTGTATCAAAAGACTTAGAACCTTCAGGAAATAATATAACAAGAGGTATGATTGGTATGGGTAATGTGAGTGGAAACTATCCATCTTTTGAGTTACAAACAGATGCCACAAGTCCTAATGGTTGGAATTTTTATATGGCAAGTTCTATTCCACTTGAATATTCAGGTGGCAATGCTATACTGTATAATGGTAATACAGGTGGAAGCAATCAACAGCCCCAAATATTTTCAATTGGCTCACAAAACCAAGCAGCAGGTACAAGTAATATTAGAAACTTTGTAGATGGATTCAAGCAATACACAACAATGGATGCTCTTCGTCAAACTGAAATAGGAAATTATTTATACGTAGGAAGCAGTTATACTGAGTGGTGGGATGGTATGGTTGCTGAGATAATAATTTATCAAGATACAATAACTGAGTCAAATTTATTAAAGATAAATACTTATTTGGCTTTAAAATATGGGATTACTTTAGATCAGAGACAAGCAAATAATTATACAGCAAGTGATGGTACTGTTATTTATAATGCATCATCTTTCGGAGCATATAATAATGATATTGCTGGTATTGGTAAAGATGATGGCTCTGGTTTGTTACAATTAAAATCTACAAGTGTAAATGAAGATGCTAAAGTTACTATGAAAGCTGATACAGCCAATGTAACAAGTATAGAATTTCTAGTTTGGGCAAACAATAATTTAAGTCCATTTCCAAATGAAAGAACAGATGTGCCTGCAGGTACAGGAATATCAAATCCAAGTAGATTGAGTAGGATTTGGCATACTCAAGAAACAGGTGATGTAGGTGTTGTTACGCTTGATTTTAATATTAAAGACATGTCTTTTGTTACAAGTGCAGGTTTTAAACTATTAATAAGAAATGGTAGTGATGTAATGAGTGGTGCTACTATTTCAGGCATTACACCAACAATAATTGGTGATTCTATTGTTCGATTTACAGGAGTAGATTTTTCAAATGATGATTATTTTACATTAGTAGGTTCTACAGTTGCACCGGGCGATGTAACAACCAATTTAAAATTATGGTATAAAGCAAATGATGGAATATTAACTGGTGATGGTGTGGCTGTTAGTCAATGGAATAATTCATTAAATGGTTCTACTTATCATATTACGCAACCAACTCCAGCTAATAGACCTAACTTTAATAATACATCTGCCAATCAACAAATTAACTACAATCCATCTTTACGTTTTGATGGAACAAATGATTGCTTAGGAAATGAAACAAGGTTTATGCCCTATAATACTGCATATTCATTTTTTGTTGTAGCATTAGATAGTGTTGCGGTCTATGCTGATTCTGATTGGAGAGCAATATTTAGTGCTCATTCTACTGTTGATTATTTCTCATTATACAAGCAAAATAGAGCAGATAATACATATTTTAATAATATTATTCCTTATGGAAATTTAGGTTATTTGTATAATTATGGTTCATTTGGAAAAGGAACAAGTTATAGTCCTTATGAAGGTGCTTATGGTTCTACTACTCCATTTACAAACAATGCTTCTGTTCAGAAAGCTCAAGCACAAATTATTGGAATGCGTTCTGCTAATAATTTAGCATCAGACCGATTAATTACATATGTAGATGGTTATAAAGATGGCCCTAATTTAGAACCGGCATGGTCATATATAAATGAGAATCCTAGTGATGCTAACCGAATAAATCATTTTGCTAAGTTCTTTGTTGGGTCAGATGCATCTTCCTTTGCTGCTACTTACGAATTTTGGAAAGGAAATATATCAGAAGTGATTGCATACGATAGAAATATTTCTGATGCAGAAGCCAATAAAATTCAATCTTATCTAGGTATTAAATATGGCATTACGCTTGGTCAAGGTAATGGCTATGTAGGTAGAAATGGTAATAACTTTAATTATGTAAATAGTAGTGGTACTACTATTTGGGATGGAACAGCAAACACATCTTATGGCTATGATATTTTGGGAATTGGTTATGATGCAAAACAAGGATTAAATCAAAAACAATCAAAAAGTATTAATGGCGGATTTCAACCTGCTATTAGTTTAAATAATGGATTAGCAACCAATAATGCTAATAATACCAATATATTTGCTGCAGACAATAGCTATTTAATTGCAGGGCATAATGGTTTAGGCACTACTTACACAAATAGTTATACGCCAATTACATTTAGTAGCGCACCATGTTTGTATATCATGGATAGAATATGGAAAGTACAAGAAACAGGTACAGTAGGTAATGTTACTGTAACTATACCAATTGTTACACCAGCAGTTGCTACAACTACTTATATGGTAGTAAGTAATAGTGCAAGTTTTGGAGCAGGTACTTCAGAAATATTAATGACAGATGATGGTGCTGGTAATCTTACGGCACAAGTTGATTTTACAAGTGGTCAATATTTTACTTTTGTACAGCCAGTAACTGCACCAGGTGGTGTTACAACAAATCTTAAAGCTTGGTACAAAGCCAACGATGGTACGCTTACAGGAAATGGTTCTAATGTTACTACTTGGACAAATAGCGCTAGTGGAAGCACCTATAATGTTTCAACAGCTACAGCATCTTACTATCCTAAATTCTATAATACAACAGCTAATAAATTGGTAAATTATAATCCATCAGTAGAATTCGATGGAACGGATGATAGATTAAATAATTCTAATAGATTATTTGCCAAAACAGATGCTTTTGAAATGTTAGCAGTAGGAGTACAACAAAAAACTTCAGGACTAGGTGCATCGTCTTATAGTGAAATTTTAGGTATGGGTACCGATGGTAATTGTCCTGCTTTTGGAATGAATGGATATACAACATCAGGTTGGTATCCTTATGTATCTACAGGTTCTCCTGCTGGTTATACCGCATCAAATGCAATATTATACAATGGCTTCGCAGGAGGTACTAATCAACAAGCACAAATATATGGTATGTCTACGCCTAATGGAGGAACAGATAATGTCTATTCAAATGTGGATGGATATAGTGAATTAACTACTTTAGATGCAAATAGCACAGTCTATGACTATATTGGTAATATGGTATGGGTTGGGAATACAGGGAATGCTGAATTTTTTAAAGGCTTAGCTAATGAAATTATTATTTATAACCCGTTGTGCGGTTTAAATACTTAATATAAAAGTGATGTTGTGCATCATGTTTTAGCATGATTTCTGCACATAACCACTTGAACACCAATTACCCACAACGCACAACATCAAATCAAATTTCGACAAAATTTTTAATCTTTCCAAACTTTATCTGAAAGATTTTATTGTAGATTCCTCTTTTAACTTCCAATTATATAGAAATAAGCCTAAAATGAATGATTGTGAAATCATCGCATTATCACTTTGTGCTGAAGCATTGAGTATTGATTCTGAAAACTTATTTTGGAAGAAATTAAAGGTAGAATATTCATTAGATTTTCCACATTTAATTGACCGTTCTAATTATAATAAACGAAGGCGAAGATTACAGAATTATATTCATCTCTTGAATGAAAAAATGGCACAACCTTTTAATGAATTTGAAGATGTTTTTATTGTAGATTCTATACCTATTCCAATTGTACAATTAGCAAGAGAAAAGCATTCTAAAATATGCAAACATGATTTTGAAACAGCTCCAGATAAAGGTTATTCTGCTGTAAGTAAATCGTATTATTATGGATATAAACTTCACTTGTCTACAACCCTTAATGGAACATTTATGTCAATGGATATTACCAAAGCCAGCGTACATGATGTACATTTTTTAAATAATCTAAAGCATAGTGGAATGAATAATGCTATACTACTTGGTGACAAAGGCTATCTATCTACTCAATACCAATTAGACTTGTTTGAGTCCTGTAATATTCAACTTAAAAACTCCTTTGCGTAACAATCAACAAAACTATCAAAAATATCCATTCATTTTTAGAAAATGTAGAAAGAGAATTGAAACATTATTCTCACAACTTTGTGACCAGTTTATGATTAAAAGAAACTATGCTAAATCATTCATTGGATTGATTACAAGAATCAAATCTAAAACCTGTGCATTAACTGCCTTACAACTTTTAAATAAAATGAATAATAAACCAATCAATCATCTTAAATTCGCACTATGTTAAACCGCACAACAGGTTATTTATAATAAAAAATTAACAGCTATTGAGCAATCAAAAGTAAATTCTTATTTAGCTATTAAATATGGTATTACTTTAGATCAAAGATTAGCCAATGATTATATAACCAGCGATGAAACATCTATCTATGCAGCTTCTACTTTTGGAGATTATGACCATGATATCGCAGGAATCGGTATGGATATTTGTTCTGGTCTGTTGCAACCAAAATCAACCAGTGTTAATGAAGATGCGGTGGTTACTATGCAAGCCAATGTCGCCAATATCTCTAATAAAGAATTTTTAGTATGGGCAAATAATGATTTAGCATTAGCACCTGATGAAAAAACAAAATTCCCAACTTCTGGACTACCAAGTTATGAGTGTCCAAGTAGACTCAGCAGAATATGGCATGTACAAAAAACAGGCGATGTAGGTAATGTTACATTGAGTTTTAATGTTAAAAACATTTCAATTGAAAAAGCAAACAATATTAGATTACTGATTCGAAATGGAAATGATGATATGAGTGGTGCTACTGTTTCATCTATCATACCAACTATCATAGGCGATACAGTAGTACAATTTGCTAATGTATCGTTTGCAAATAGAGATTATTTTACCATTATTGGAAATACATTAAAAGTACCAGGAATGGTAAATGCAAATTTAATTGCATGGTATAAAGCAGATGCAGGTGTTACTGGTAGTCCAGTAAGTACTTGGGCAGACCAAACAGTACCTGCTTATAACCTAACACAAGCTACTGCTGGCTCTCGACCTACAACTGGTGCTTTAATGAATTTTAATCCAACACTAACATTTGATGGTGCTAAATACCTTTCATATAAATCAGGAAGGTTCATGAGTACAACTTCTCCAGGTACACTATTTGGAGCAGCGAATAACAATATAGACAATGGTGGTTATGAAAATTTAGCAGATATAGGCATCGATAATCCACACATGGGAATCTATAATAATACCATGATGATGTATATGACTGGAAGCGCACCTATCCAAGTAAATCATTCTAATAATATTACACAAGATATAAATCAGGTATATGGTTGGTCTTGGAATGGCGGAACGAATGCTGGATCTCAATTAAGATTAGATGGTACATCAAACGACTTTGCAAATACTGATTTTACACTTGTTGGAAATGGTGGTGTATCTGATGGTATGTTCTCAGTTGGTTCTTATGAAGGTTTAGAAATATGGAATGGAGATATTGCAGAGGTAATATTATACAATAGAAATTTAACTGAATATGAAAAGAAACGCGTAGAAACCTATCTTGCAATTAAATATGGTACAACATTATCTCATGATTACCTATCTGGCAAAGGCGATACAATATGGAAAATTGGAGGTGGCTACGATAATGATATTGCAGGAATAGGACGAGAAGACTGTCAGTTATTATTACAAAAACAATCTAAATCTACCAATACTACAAGTGTAGTAACAATTTACAACGGCAATCAAATGGCAGGTTTGCCAACAACAAATGCTGCTAACAGCAGTACTTTTGCTGCAAATGAAAGTTTTATGGTTTGGGGAAATAATGGAGGTTCGGTAACTTATGGCGTAAGCTATACACCACATTCATTTACACCATCTGGTAGTTGTTTCTATCACATGAATAGAATTTGGAAGGTACAAGAAAAAGGTAGTGTAGGAACAGTAACAGTAAAAGCTCCTGCTAAAGCACAATACTTACTTGTACACAATAGTGCTAATTTTTCTACAGGAATGCCAACAGAAATACCATTGGTAAATGATGGTAGTGGGAACCTTTTAGCTACTGTAGATTTTACAAATGGACAATATTTTACTTTTGGTACATTGAATTCATCACCTGGTGGAGTTGCTGCAAATTTAGTGGCATGGTATAAGGCAAATGATAGTATTCTTACAGGTAATGGTTCTTTGGTAAGTACTTGGACAAACTCAGTTATTGGCAGTACATATAATGTTTCGCAAGCAACTACCTTATACCAACCAACATTCTATAATACTACAGCCAATAAATTATTAAATTACAATCCATCGTTAGAATTTAGTTTCCACGAGTTAGCTAATTCAGCAAGATTATACGCTAATACAAGTGGTTTTGAATTATTAGGTGTCGCTAAAGATACAAGAACGACAACAAGCACACTCAATGGATTTATGGGTGTAGGTTATGATGGTAATTATCCAGCATTAGATATAAATACAGCATGGAGACCATGGATGTATGTAAGCTCACCAAGTGACCAATGGACTGGTGGAAGCTCTATTTTATATAATGGTAGCAATGGTGGTGCCAATCAACAGCCACAAATATTTGGTATCGGAACTACAAATCTTTTTACTGCATATGATGCTAATGCAAACAATATGATTTCTAATGTAGATGGTTATAAAGAAGGTACTTATCTAGATGCATATCGTCAGTCTGAAATTGGAAATGGTTTATTTGTTGGTTCTTCAGGAGGACAAGAATGGACAGGATTGATTCCAGAAATAATAGTATATAATAGAAAATTAGATTCTTTAGAACTATTAAGGGTCAATTCATACTTAGCAATTAAATATGGTATTACATTAGACCAAAGACAAACTAATGATTACATCGCTAGCGATGGAACATCTATTTATGCTGCTTCAAGCTATGGTACATATAATAATGATATTGCAGCTATTGGTCAAGATATTTGTTCTGGATTATTTCAACCAAAATCTACTAGTGTTAATGAAGATGCAGTTGTTACAATATCAGCCACAACATTTTTTTGGCAATTGGACTCCAAATTAAATTGTCTGTAAAAAATTTAGCTTCATAATCTGCTGGGTTAGGTGTATTTATGTTGGCGTTCATGTTCCAAAAACCAAAACCAACGCCTGCTGGCATGTTTTCAATTTTCACGCCTGTGCCTGTATTAGTTGCTGTTCTGCTAATTTCAGTACAAAAATTAGTTAAAGCACCAACAATATTATTACGCATAGTATTTCCATTGCTACTATATTTAATTCTTGTAACTCTAACTCCAAAAACTAAGTCAGCAAACAATGAGCTGTAAGGAGAAGTAACGGCATCATCATATATAACAAATAACCTAGTTATAATATTATTTTGCAACAAAAAAGAGGAACGTATAGGCGAAAGCGTACCAATAGGTAAAGGTGGCACATCAATTTCCCAATCGGTGCCTTCTGGTATTATGTTATAAGGCGAATTTTCAAAACTTTCAGTGTGTACATTTTCGTATTTAGCATTAAACTGAAATTTCAAATCTTTGTCTTTGTCGTATATAAACGTATCACATCTGCCACATTGTGCTTTCTGATTAAACACAATGTGTTGATAAGGTGGAAATATTATTGCCATTTTTAAAGTTTTAAAAATGTTTTTGTTTGTTTGCGTAAATTTAGTAAAAATTTTGTTTATAAACTAAATAAAGAGTTAGGAGTTATTAGGTACTAATTAGTACTAATTAGTACTAATTCAGAAAATAGTGGGTAACCCACCAAACCCACCCACTAAAAAAAAGGAAAGTAAAAATATATTTATTTACACTTGTCTTTTTATTAAAAAAAACACTACTAAAAAATAAATTAGTAGCGTAGTAGTAGTGCAGTAGAACTTTTAATCAATAAAATAAGGCGTTTCAGTTTTGAAACTTTTTAAATTTTTTTTTTAACTTAGTAGTGGTAGTGCTTTTTATTTGACATTTTTATGAAATTTTATTATATTTGCTATTGATTTATAACTAAAAACAAACAAACAATGAAAAAATTAATTTTAATTTTAATGGTGGTGCTAGTTTTAGCATCATGTAAAAAAAGCGAAAAATGCCTTGTTGGGAAATGGACACATGTTAAAAGCGTTTGCAATGGCAGAACTCAAAGTATAAATGAAAATTATATAATTACAATAACTGAAAATAGTTTTATTAATGGTAAAACAAATGAAATATTTAATGATATTGTAATTACTGATGATATGATTGGGAATCTACAATATTCATGTGATGGAAAAGTTTTAAAGATTAAATATAATTATTGCCTAAGCGAAAATCCTAACTCAAACGATGGTAGTTTCGATAAAAACTACGAGGAGTACAAACGCTAACAACTGCACATACTCTCTTTATATTTTACTTTGATAGTACTTACATCATTAGGCTTATATTTAATCTCTTTTATCCAAGTATCTTTACCATTTATGCGTATAATGCCTCGCTTGTTGGCTCTAAGTGCTTTATAATCGTTAAAACATAATGGATACTCAAACTCTGCTTCAAATGGTTTAAAATTGCCTAATTCGTCTTGTAAATCATCACAAGAAAAATTATCTGAAATTAGTTTGAATATGTTGTTTTTACCACTAACAGCCCATAATCTATATCCTGTATCACTATAAACCATTCTGTAGCGAACAAAAACTATATTACCAACAGCTAAAGAGAATTGAGCGTTTAATTGCATTAAATATTCATTTGAAGATGGATTTGCTCCATTTAATACAAATTCTTGATAACCAATTTGAGTGCCACCTATTCCACTCCATGCCTCAATACTTAAATATAAATCAGCATTTAATACTGGTGTTGAACCACCTGATTGATAAAAAATAGAACTTGCATTAAAACCATAATCTCCATTTTCTTGACATAAAAAATATGTAAATTGGTCTGGTGGATTGGGTTGGTCATATAAACTATTTTGATTGTCATAATTTGGAGATAAAGGTGGGTTTTGATACCTAATTATGTTATTCCTATCTGATGTAAATGATATACCTGTTCCGTACTCATCTTGTGAAAATGTAATACCATCAGTATAATTAATTTCAAACCCATACTTAGTATTTCTTTGCAAGGCGATACAGCTATTAGCAATACCTACCCAACGTTTTAGTACTTCCTCATTCCACATAAACGTATTTTTAATGCCTCCACTACTTTGAAAATCTACCAATGGTATAGGACTTGGCACAGCCAAAGTCGTAACAGCGTACATAAATATTGCATCTTCAAAACCACTATCATCGCCACTTGGTACACCTTTCACATATTCTATTATTGCACCATCTGTTATAAAATCTGTTGTTAAATCTAATACACTATCCTTTAAACCATAGCAACCACAGCCTACAAATGCTTCATTTGTCCAGCCACTTAGTCTATTTCCTTGCCATATCGTTATATCTTCTGTTCTATCTGTGTTGTTACCTGTTTTAATTTGATTGTAAATGTTGTTGTTGTTCAAATTCTCCACCAAATCTAATGGAATGCCATCTATATTTAGCACAACATCAGTACCATAACTATAATTTTCATCTTCAATCCTAAATGTTACATTTAATAACAACGATTACTTTACATTATATGGAAATTCTATTTCACCAGGTGGTGTTAGCAATCATTTAGTAGCGTGGTATAAAGCAGATAATAATACTAGCTCTGTAGCAACTTCTGGTACTACAGTTACAAAATGGAATGACAATTATGGTAATAGAGATTTGGTTAGATATTATAATACAAGTGCACCTACTTATAGAACGGCTGCACCAAAATTATTAAACTATAATAATTCTATTGAGTTTGACAATGATGCAGCTGTAGAACAATTATTATATAATACATCTACTTTTTTCCCAAATTATAGCGGATTCCAAATGATAACCGTAGGGAAAGATTTAGAAACAAATCTTGCAACACTCAGAGCTACTGCAGGTATGGGTAATTTAGCTGCTGGTAATTATCCAGGATTAGATATACAAAGTGATGTTACAAATGGTTGGAATTTCGTAATGGATTTATCTTCTCCAAGTTATTATTATTCAGAAGGTGCAGGAACTCAACCTGGATATCCATTGCTGTATAATGGACATACTGGTGGAGCTAACCAACAACCACAAATATATTCTGTTGGTTCTGCAAATGCATCTCCATCTGCTGCGAATAATATGTATACATATATTGATGGATATAAATGGCTAACAGATATGGATGCTTTTCAACAAGCACCTATAGGAAAGCATTTATATGTTGGCAGTAGTTGGGATGCACCTTGGGATGGACTTGTTGGGGAAGTATTAATCTATGATGGTTTATTGTCTGATGCTGAAGTACTAAGAATAAATACATATTTAGCTATAAAATATGGTATTACATTAAATCAAAGTAATATACCAGCTAATGATTATACAGCAAGTGATGGTACTGTAATATACGCTGCTTCTACTTATGATGCATTTGACCATGATATTGCAGGCATTGGTTTAGATAGTTGCTCTGGCTTATTGCAGCCTAAATCAACTAGTGTAAACGCAGATGCTGTTGTAACCATGGAAGCAACTGCATCATTCGATAAATCTATATCATTCTTAGTGTGGGCAAATAATGATGAAGATACTGATGGTGATGGTAATAAATTAGAAGATGTACTATATACAGGAATGGTTTGTGCAGATTCTATCTTAGATAGAGACTGGAAAGTTCAACTTACCAATTTCAATAATAAATTAAAACCAGTAAATGTCACATTTGATAGAAGTAAGCTTACAACAATAGGAAAAGATTTTGCTTTATTAATTGATACTACTGGAAATACAAATTACAATCATGCATATATTATTCAACCTACTTCGGTTACTTCAACAACAATAACATTTAATGGTGTTACACAATTTACGAATGGTGCTGTATTTACTTTAGCAACAGATGTAAATGCACATATAGCAAAATTATATCCTTATGGAAATGAAGTAAGCACACAAAAATGTAGAAATGGACAATGGATTTATTTAAAAGATCCTACTTCAGAAAATCATTATTTAGGTGCAATAAAAGATTCTAATTTTATTATAGATTTGAATAACATTACACCTAAGATAGATATAAATTCTGCTTATGCTGATTTAGGTGAAGGTAGCGCCATACAAGCAGTACGTTTAATGCGTAGAATGCTTGAAATTAATTGTAATAGTTGCTATGATAAAATAGCAAATCCTACACCGAACTTTACTGTGCGTATGTTGTATAGTCCTGAAGAATTACAAGCAGCAAGAGATGGTTCTGGTGGTTTAGGCGAAACAGAATATCTTAATGTATTAACACCACTTGCTGGAACACCTATTTTAGAACATTGGGTTAAGGTAGATGGTTTAGTAAGTAGTATATTGCCTGTTCCAGCTCATGGCATAGAAGCAGATGGACAAATTTGGGCATTAGGAAGTCTGACTACAGGTTTAGTCAATAGTATTAACTATGTAGATTTCTTACCTATTGATAGCTTCTCAGTATTTGGTTATGCAATTTCTAAAGCTCAGATAGATAATTCTCCATTACCTATTGAATTATTAAGCTTTAATGGAATAAATGTTGGTGATGATAACTTGCTTTATTGGACTACAACCGCCGAAGTAAATAACGAGAAATTTATTATTGAACATAGTACAGATGGTGCTAACTTCACATCAATTGGCGAAGTACTTGGCGCAGGCAATAGTAATGTGAGTTTAGATTACCAATTTTCACATCTTGCAGTTCCATTAGGTAATAATTACTATAGATTAAAACAAGTTGATTTCGATGGAGACTATTCATATAGTAATATGATTGTAATCAAAAATAATGGTAGTGAAAAGCAAGAGATATTAATTTATCCAAATCCAGTAAATAGTGAATTAAATATCGCATTTTCAAATATTCAAAATACATCACCTAATGTGCGAATAATTAATACACTTGGACAAGAAGTTTATACGAAGCAGTTTGATATAAGTCAGAATAGATTGGTAAAAATAGATACGCGAATATTGAGTAATGGTATGTATATATTATTTGTAGAAGATATGCAAAAAGGAACAAAACAATACTATAAGTTTAATAAACAATAATTAGTTGGAAGCATAAAACTTACTAACTTTTAAAAAGGAAAGGCTGATAAAATATTTTATCAGCCTTTTAAAGTAAATAGTAAAACATATATAAGTTTTTTAAATAAAACCAATAACTTTTAATGCTAGCTTTATATCTCCAACAACTTTTAATTTTTTAAATGTGTAGGCAAATACAGGATTTATTTTTTTATTCTTTATTTTATTAAAAGTTGGAATGTCAATATAGATTGCACAATCTGCATTAGGAACATTATTGTTGTGATATACGTAAGCTCCACTACTGCCATCAATAACAATTATGCCTTCAGGCAAGACAAATTTTAGGACTGATTTGATAACATTTTGAGACTTTGATCTTTCTATCAAGTATGCTTCAACTTCTTTTAGTGTTGTCATGTTTGTATTTTTTAGTTAATAATATTATTGATAAACATGCAAACATAAATCTTAATATTAGCTCATCAACGATTCATCATCCTACTTTTCATTCTACTAAATGACACTGGCTTGATACCTAAATATGAAGCCAATTGATTTTGTGGTAACCGTGTAATGATATTAGAATGTTTATCGATAAATAGTTTATACCGTTCTTCTGGTTGTAAGGTTACAAATTCTTCTACTCTATCAATTAATTCTAGAATTAGACTTTCTAATGCAGCAATTATACTTTTGTCAATTTCTGCATCTGATATTGACATTTGTTTTAATAAAGAATATTCAATAACAGCAACTACACTATCTTCAATTGCTTGGTAAGATATAGAAGAAGCTTTATGTTGTAAAATACTACGATGTGAAGCAAAAATGGTATTCTCTTCTCTAAACCAGAACGTGTGTTCTGTTTTATCTTGTTGATAGTAAGCTCTAAATAATCCAGATATTACAATAACTATTTTGCCGTAATAATTGCCAGCTTTTATTAAATGTTGCTTTTTAGGTACTTGAACTATTTCAAAGTCACTCCAGTGTTCCAACACTTTTTCTAAACTAACATTTGGAAAATTCTGCTTAATACCTTTTAAAAACCTTCTTGCAGATTTTGGTCTATCATTTCTTATCTAAATTTTGATATGTTAAAAATTTACCTGTTCTAATTGTTTTGCCATAGCCTTCAACAAATGTATCATTTTCAAAGATAATATTGCCACCAACTAAAACCATAGAAACTAAATTCTTATTTCTATTTACTAATCTTTTAAATCCATTAAATTCTTCTATTTCTGCTTCTTCTATATTATCTGTAACATTATTCATGAATGCTGGGTCAATAATATTGATGTCTGCTGATTTTCCTTCTGCAATATAACAAGCATCTAAGCCAAACCAATCAGCTTGTTCTTTACTCAATCTCCATATACATTTTTCCATAGTCATTATAGGATTTTTTGCATCAATAGATTTTTGTACATTTTTTATCATCTGCAATGGAAAATTATAAAATGCCATATTTGTTAAGTGTGCACCAGCATCAGAAAAACTTATAATATTATATGGATAATTATATAAATCTTTATATTTTTCTGGACGGTCGTTTCCAATAGTTGTTGTCCATCTTATTTTTTGGTCGTATTCTATTATCATGTCTAAAAAGCAATCAACAGGATGCTGTTTTCTTTCTTCTGCTATTTCATAAAAATTTTTACCAATAAGATTTTCATCAGGACACTCAAGAATGATAGACATACTTAAGTCTTTATGCCAAACTTTTGGAGCAAATTTCCTTTTTATTTCTTTTTTAAAGTTTTCTCTAAAATTTTTATCAACGATTAACTCATCTCTTTCTTTTAAGTTTTTTGCCAAATGTCTCAATGCCTCACCTGATGGGAATTCTTCAAACATAACAGAATCTACACCATTGTAATATACAGTGAAAGGCATAGGTGGTGATTGCATTCTAAAGTTTGCGTTGCAAATTTTATTAAAAAAGTTAGCACCAAATTTTGTTAATGGATAGATGTATCTATCACCAATTAAATCTACAAGCGCAATCATTGTTGTTCTTAATGGTCTTCTAAAAAACCCACTGCTTACAATCATATATTGTACAGCATTGTATCTTGTAACTAAGTTTGGCGCACCTTGCAGTATTGCATTTCTATTGCGTAATGTTCGTAGTAATTTTCTTCTTTCTTTCCAAGAACCATAGAACGATGGTGTTTTTCTAGACCAATATCTATCACCATCCATTTTATCCCATGGATTATCCATTGTAGACATGCCTAGAAATCCTTCATTTAATGCATCGTTTAGCATTTTATCCATTGTACTTTGTTCTTCTTGTGTTGCCTTTATTTTATGGTCTAATGAGCGTTCTAAGCCCATTACTCTGCTTCTTAAATCTGAGTGTCCAATAAACGAAGCAACATTTACACCAAGTGGTAATTTGTCCATGTATGCTTTCCATGTTTTTGGAGAGTCCCAAGTTTTTACATTTTTTAGCAGTGGCAACATAACATCTCGTGGTATTGCCTCCACTCTTGTAAATGTGTCTGAAGTGTCTTCTGGGTTATTGTAAATTGCAGACACAGAACAGCTACCAACTATTACAGTAGTCACACCATGCCTTGCAGATTCTTTTAATCCAGGAGATGCTATAATTTCTGCATCATAATGCGTATGTGTATCAATAAAACTTGGTGCAATCCATTTTCCTTTAGCATCAATAACTCTGGTATCATCTGATGCAACAATATCATCAGTTGTAATCTTTTTTATTATGCCATCTTCAATCAAAATATTTTTTTCTTTTGCTGTTTCATTGCAGTCACCAGAAAAAAGTAATCCATTTTTAATTAAAATCTTTTTATGCATAAGTATAATATTTTGAAGTAAATATAAAAGTATGAAAATAAGAATTAAGAAATCTTATCTTTAGTTAATCTTATTAGATTGATATCTGAAAGTATCTGACTTCATATTTTGATTTGTATTTTATTGGGCGTTAATGGGAAATAATGTTTTATATTTGTATATAAGCTGATTTTGATGAAGTATTTCACTATCTTTTTTGCATTATATATTTTGGTGTTAGCCTCAATGCCTTGTAGTGATTTACATAATGAATGTAATAGTACAAAAAATACACAATCAGGGTTAGTACAAAATGATAATCATAATCACAAATCAGATCACAATGATTTTTGTTCTCCATTTTGTATTTGTAGTTGTTGCCATTCAATTATATCATTAATTTCAATAAATTCTTCTCTCAATATAATTGCATTATATTCAATAGAACGAAACATAAACAAAAGTGTTCGGAATTTTATTTTGATATCTAGATTTTTAAGTAACATTTGGCAACCTCCAAAAATATCTGCAAGTAATAATAACTAAGTAATTATTATTTACGTTTATAATCTATTCTGTAAACGATAATTTCAATTAATTATTATTCGATTTATAGGCAGAAAAATAAATTAAATAAAAAAATAAGCAGATATTAATGTTAGATAAAATTATTCATTTTAGCATAAAAAACAAATTCATTATTGGGTTAATGACTTTGTTTCTTATTATTTGGGGCTTGTGGAGTGCCACCAAATTGCCCATCGATGCCGTTCCTGATATAACCAATAATCAAGTACAGATAATTACCATTTGCCCAACATTAGCTGGCCAAGAAGTTGAACAATTAGTAACTTATCCAATAGAACAAAGCATTGTCAATCTTCCAGATATTGAAGAAACAAGAAGTATTTCAAGATTTGGTTTATCACTTGTTACTGTCGTGTTTGAAGAACATGTGGATATATATTTTGCACGACAACTTATAAACGAAAAACTAAAAGAAGCAACAGAAGAAATACCAAAAGGCTTAGGAATTCCTGAATTAGCTCCAGTTAGTACAGGACTAGGAGAAGTATATCAATATATATTATATCCTAAAAAAGGTAGCGAAGATAAATATAGTGCTTCAGATTTGCGTACTATGCAAGATTGGATAGTAGCACGTCAGCTAAATGGAACTAAAGGCGTAGCAGAAATCAATAGCTTTGGAGGAAAATTAAAACAATATGAAGTTGCCATTAATCCATATAGATTAAAAGCAATGGGTGTAACAATACCTGAGATTTTTAATGCATTAGAAAAGAACAATCAAAATACAGGAGGTGCATATATTGATAAAAAACCAAATGCTTATTTCATACGTGGAGTTGGCTTAGTTTCTTCATTAGAAGATGTAGGCAATATTGTTGTTAAAAGCAGTTCTGGCAGTGTGCCAATATTTATTAGAGATGTTGCAGAAGTAAAATTTGGAAGTGCACTTAGGTATGGTGCATTAACATACAATGGGAAGATAGATGCTGTTGGTGGTGTGGTAATGATGCTAAAAGGAGAGAATAGCAATGAAGTAGTCAAACGTATCAAAGAGAAAATGATAACAATACAACAATCACTACCTAATGATGTAGTAATTGAGGCTTACTTAGATAGAACAGATTTAGTAAAACGTGCAATATCAACCGTAGAAAAAAATCTTATTGAAGGTGCTTTGATTGTGATATTTGTCTTGGTTTTATTTCTTGGCAATCTAAGAGCAGGACTTATTGTTGCATCAGCTATTCCTTTGTCATTGCTATTTGCATTAGCATTAATGAAAGTATTTGGCGTCAGTGCAAACCTAATGAGTTTAGGCGCAATAGATTTTGGGTTAATCGTAGATGGCGCAGTAATTATTGTAGAAGCAACCTTACATCATTTAGGATTAAGGCAATCTATGCAAAAGCTAACGCAATCAGAAATGGATGATGAGGTTTTTCAGTCTGCTTCAAAAATAAGAAGCAGTGCTGCTTTTGGCGAAATAATTATCTTAATTGTGTACATACCAATATTATCATTAATTGGCATTGAAGGAAAAATGTTTAAGCCTATGGCAATGACAGTTAGCTTTGCAATATTTGGAGCACTAATATTATCATTAACATATATACCAATGATGTGTGCATTGATTTTGCCAAAACAATTAAAACATCAAGATACAATTGCAGATAAGATGATGGCATTCTTTTATAGAATTTATCAGCCATTATTACAAAAAGCAATTCATTTAAAATATATTCTAATATCAGCTACAGTTACGCTATTTGCTATTGCATTATTAATATTTAGTAGAATGGGCGGAGAGTTTATTCCAACATTACAAGAAGGCGATTTTGCATTCCATTGCATACTACCACAAGGCACATCACTTAGCCAGAGTATAGAAACATCTATGCAAGCAATGAGAATTATAAAACAATTTGACGAAGTAAAAATGGTAGTTGGAAAAACAGGCTCTGCAGAAGTACCAACAGACCCAATGCCACCAGAAGCCACAGATATGATGATTATTCTAAAACAACAAGATGAGTGGAAATCAGATAAAAATTATGATGAATTGACCGATGAAATGATGGAAAGATTAGAAGTTATTCCAGGTGCATTCTTTGAAAGTAATCAACCAATACAAATGCGTTTTAATGAGTTGATGACAGGCATAAGACAAGATGTAGCCGTAAAAGTTTTTGGTGAAAATATGGATACACTACTAGCATATGCAAATAAGGTATCTAAAGTTATACAAAATGTAGAAGGCGCAACTGCACCAATGATAGAAAGAGTAGATGGATTGCCACAGATAAATGTAGAATACGATAGAATGCGTTTAGCAAATTATGGATTAAATATCGAAGATGTAAATGATGTTATTAGTACTGCATTTGCAGGAAAATCTTCAGGAGTAGTTTTTGAAAATGAAAGAAAATTTGATTTAGTAGTTCGATTAGATACTACATTTAGAAGCAATATTGATGATGTGAGTAATCTATTTATACCTACGCCAAATGGCAATCAAATTCCATTATCACAAGTAGCAAATATATCATACAAATTAGGTGCTGCACAAATTAGCCGTGAGGCAGGCAGACGAAGAGTTGTTGTTGGTTTTAATGTAGATGGAAGAGATGTCCAAAGTGTAGTGGAGGATATTCAACAGAAATTAAATACTGAAGTTAAACTACCATCAGGTTATTATTTTACATATGGTGGAACTTTCGAAAATCTTCAAAAAGCATCTAAAAGATTAATGTTGGCAGTACCAATTTCATTGTTGCTCATTTTTATGCTGTTGTTTCTTACATTTAACTCTTGGAAACAAGCAACCTTAATTTTTACAGCAATACCTATGAGTGCTATTGGTGGTGTATTTGCATTGCTTATTCGTGGCATGCCATTTAGCATATCAGCAGGAATTGGCTTTATAGCATTGTTTGGAGTTGCGGTGTTAAATGGTATTGTGCTAATTGGAACATTTAATCAATTAGAAAAAGAAGGTTGGGCAGATGTAATAAGTCGTGTGATAGAAGGAACTAAAGTACGCTTGCGTCCAGTTTTAATGACAGCAACAGTAGCATCATTAGGTTTTTTGCCAATGGCACTTAGTAGAAGTGCTGGTGCAGAAGTACAGAAACCATTGGCTACGGTAGTAATTGGTGGCTTAATCACAGCAACGTTTTTAACTTTGTTTGTATTGCCATTACTATATATTATTTTCAATTCTAAAAAGTCATTAAATAATAAATCAATGAACCCAATTGCAAGTATTTTAATCGTATTCTTTTTATCAATACAACTTACAAATGCACAGACGAATCAACTTACTTTAGAAGAAATAACCAATATTGCATTGAAAAATAGCACAAAACTAAAAGCAGATGAATTAGAAATTTTAGCAACAAAAAGTTTAAGTAAATCAGCAAAAGAAATACCTAAAACAAACTTTAATGCACAGTTTGGTCAATACAATAGCAATAAAATTGATAATGCATTTTCAATAGCTCAAACAATTCCATTTCCTACATTGTTTGCAGCCAAAAAAAATACAATACAAGCAGAAATATTAAGTAAAGAAATCAATAAAGAAATTACAGAGAATGAAATTAAAGCACAAGTACAAACTTATTATTATCAATTACTTTTTTTAGAACATAATAAAAGAAAACTATTACACTTAGATAGTTTGTATGTAGATTTTGTAAATGCCGCAACTTTGAGATACAAAACAGGTGACACAAAGCAATTAGATAAAACAATTGCAGAAACCAAACGCAACGAAATAAAACTTTTATTGCAAGAAAATGAAAGTGAAATTACATCAACTTATAATCTATTAAAATTATGGATGAATAATAATGATGACTTTTCAATTATTGTAGAGCAAGCATATCAACCATTGCAAGCAAATACAAGTATAGATACCAATCAGCTTTCGCAACACCCAATGATTAAAAAAATAATGCAAGACGCAAATGTAATTGAGCAAAATAAAAAAGTAGAAAAAGCAATAGGCTTGCCAGATTTTACTTTTGGATATAATAATCAATCTCTAATTGGATTTCAGACAATTAACAACCAGGAAAAATATTTTAACGCAGGTAATCGTTTTCATGTTGGTTCAGTTTGTATAGATATTCCACTTACATTTGGTGCTACTAAAGAAAAAATTAAATCATTAGAATATCAAAAACAAGCACTACAAGCATCAGCACAAAGCGAACAAGATAAAATTGAAATAAAGTTGTTAGATGCATTTCAGCAATACAATCAATACATGTTACAATATAATTATTACAAAGAGCAAGCATTGCCAACATCAGCAGAAATAGTAAAAGCAGCAAAACTTGGTTACAAAACAGGCGAAGCAAGTTATGTAGAATATGTATTAGCATTACAAAATGCAACAGAAACAGAATTAAAATATCTGCAATCAATTTATCAAATCAATCAAACAGTAGTAAATATTAATTACTTAATTAGCAAATAAATTAAATATGAAAATAAATATAAAATATAAATATATTATTATGCTTTTTGTTGTGCAATTTATAGCATGCACACATTCGCACGAAGATGAACATGGACATAGCCATGATGTAACTAGCGAAAGCACAACTAATGCACATGAAGACGGCGAAGAAGCAAGCGTTGTGTCACTCACAGATGAGCAAATAAAAACTGTAGATATTCAATTAGGCAATATCGAACAAAAACAACTTACAGCAACACTTAAAGCAAATGGTGCACTAAGAGTTCCGAACAACAATAAAGCAAACGCAACTTCATTGTATGGTGGTGTTATAAAAACAATTAATGTACAAGTAGGTAGTAACGTAAAAAGTGGACAAGTAATTGCAACAATTGCCAATCCACAGTTTATACAATTGCAAGAAAATTATTTGATGCTTACAAGTAAAATAATTTATGCAGAACAAGAATTGGCTCGCCAAAAAGAATTGAGCGATGGCAATGCAGGCGCATTAAAGAATTTCCAAAGTGCAGATGCAGAACTCAAATCATTGCGCACACAAAAAGCATCTTTACAACAGCAAATACAACTTATGGGCATCAATCCAAGTAGTGTAAGCAATAGTAATTTACGTTCAGTATTGACTGTAAAAAGTCCAATTAATGGAACAGTTAGTAATGTATTTTCAAAGATTGGAAGCTATGTAGATGTGTCGTCGCCAGTTGCAGAAATTGTAGACAACAGTCACTTGCATGTAGACCTAAATGTTTTTGAAAAAGATTTGCCTTTACTTAAAGTTGGACAAACAATACATTTTACACTTACCAATAATCCAGTTGTAGAGTATGATGCAAAAATATATAGCATAGGTACAGCATTTGAAAACGATAGCAAAACCATTCCCATACATTGTTCTGTATTTGGTAATAAAGCAGGTTTGATAGATGGAATGAATATTTCAGCAATTGTAAGTTTGAATAACGTTACAACACCAGCAGTACCAAATGATGCCATTGTTGATGCTGAAGGCAAGAGCTATATTTTTATGATTACTGATAAGAAACCACACGAAGCTCATGATGAAGAAGAACATGCACATGAGCATTCAAGTAAAGAAGAACAAGTAACAAAAAATTTTGAACGTATAGAAGTTATAAAAGGTGTTTCAAGTGTAGGATACACAGCCATTACCACAGTAATAGAAATACCAAAAGATGTAGAAATTGTAACAAAAGGAGCGTTTTTTGTTAATGCAAAACTGACCAACCAAGGCGAAGCACACCATCATTGATATAGATAGACAAGAGAAAAGGTTTTATAATTAGAAATAAGGGAATAAAAAAAAGGCATCCGAAGATGCCTTTTGTAGCCTGTAGGGGAATAAAACCAATACCTATGTATAGTATTTTTAATTGATTATCAATACATTATGTGTTTGTGTTTTTTCAATTTTTGTTCTTATTTACCCTTATTTTTACAACTTTTGTTACTCCATTGTTACTCCATTTTGTAAGCTAAACTATAATAAAATCAGTATTTTTAAGTTAATTGTATTTTTATTTTTGCAATAAAAATACCTCCACTTTTTGGGTAGAGGTATTGGTAAAATTCTAATAATAATTATGTTTAATCTTCTTTAGGTTGGTTTTTTTTTATTCTAATTACAAATTTCTTAATATCATTTTCTGTATTATTTATTTCTATATTTTGAGGCAAAACATATTTTAGCAATTTATCTAATAAATATACTCTATCCTTTGGCTCTAATTGTTTTATATCATCAATTAATAAATCAATGTTATTAGATACTAAATTAACAATACATTCTTTAATTTCTTTGGTTGTTTTGTTGGGTGTGCCTTTGGCTCTACCTCCTGTTTTTATAGTTCCTATTTTTCTACCTTTCATATTTCTATTTTTATCTATTTTAGAAATTATTTATCTGTAATATTTTATACTTTCTTTTACTTTTTGATTGAGTTCGGTTATTAGTTCGCTCTCAATGGTTTGGAGTTTCATTTGACTACATTCATTTATTAATTTTATGAGGTCGCCTTTTTGTTTCCTTGTTAAAATACCTTTTTTGGAGCGTTCCTCAATACCTTTTAATGCCTCCAACTTACCTCCTTGCTCTTCTATAAGTTTTAAAACTCCTAATTTTTTGTATTGTTCCTTTGTTGTAATGTTACTCATATCTATTTTAAATGTTTTTAGTTTATCAATTTTAGTATAGTTATTGTATAAATCATTGCAGAGGTTAATGTAAAAGTCTTCATTGGTTAATATTTTGGGTGTTATTGCTGGTACATTAAAATATTTACATAAATTTCTTTTATACCTCATTTCTAATCTTATTAAATTAGCATTTTGATACAATGGAGGAATAAACTCTCTATGGTTTTTTAATTCTGTTATCTTGTTGTAAATACATAACTCTCTATATCCATTTTTATAATTTATTCCAGTTGGTTGCTCTAATCTTTTAAAATGGTTTAGGTTTCCAAAATAGTTTAAATATAAACTTACATCGTGTTTGAGTGTTATTGGTTTTGCAAAATCAAAATTTAATACTTTAGCATTGTTTATTGGTAGGTGTATCGTATCCGCTAATAATTCAAATGCTTGTTTTATTCTATTTAAACCAAAAGGGCTAATATTATTTTTATCTATAAATTTTTGCAAACTACCATTTTTAATTTTTACACTATCATCGGTTATACTTACATCAAAGTTTCCTAATTTGCCTTTAATGGTAGGTATGTTATAATTATATACTATATCTCCATTATTGTACAAGCTGGTTAAATATGCTGGTATTTCCTCCATAAAGCTGGTATTTGGTGCATTTTCTTTAGTTAATATTAGCCCTATGGTATCCATCTACTAATAATATAAAGTGTAACTAATTTGGTTACAAAATGTGTATTGATATAGCAAGTAAGTATTATTTGCCATTAAATACATTTTTTGCCTCCACTCTCAATAATTCAATTTCATTTACTAACTCTCCATTATATACCTCATTATATAAATTTGAAATATCATTTAGCATACCTCTTGCAATAAATATTTCTATGGTGCTGTAATCTTCACTAAATAGCATTATTAAGCCATCTTTGGTATTATTTACATCTCCATATCCAATTAACTTATTTTGTAAGTTTGGCATATAAACTCCACTTATATGAGTACCTCTACTAATAGCCATATCAGGTTTCCTTTTGGAGTTACTGCTACCATAGGTATATTTACCATAATTAAAACTTAAACCACCTATATTAAATTTACTTTTATTGAGTAGTAGTGTTTCAAATGGTGGATACGCTCCAGTTTTAAAAGTTACATCGTACCTACTTTTTGCACCACTTAAAAATTCTGCTTTGTAATAATCTGTAAAAAACTTACCTCCTATCATTTTGCACCTCCATTTTTAAGGGTTACAAATGTGGAGGCCTGGCTCTCCAGTTCTTTGTTTGTGGCTATTCGGTTTTGTTTTAACCAGCTTATAATTTCCAGCCTATCAAAATAATTGACTTTGCCAAAAGGTTTATAAAATGGTATGCCTCCAGTACTACAAAGTTTGTAGATGTGGCTTTTGCTTAAACCTGTATAACTGCTTACCTCTGTAAGTGTTAATACTTCTTTTTGTTCTAAATTCATTTCTACTATTTTTTTGAATTATTAAAAAATAGCAATGCATTGCTTGTATGTAATTACAAGTGCAAATAAACTTGTTTATAATATGCTTTTACTTTCCTTTTTTTGAGGGTACTATCAATAAAAAAACCAGCAAACTATTGCTGGTATTGGTTTAATTAGAAGTTGAAATTTAGGGTACAGTACCGTACAGTACCTATTAATTGAAGTATTTATTTAGTTTTTGTTTATGTATATCTCTACTATCTTTTTTTGCTGTTTTTAGTTGATTTGTAATATCAGTACCATATTTACATAATGCAAAACTATTTACACTTTTTTGGTTAGTACTACCTTGTACAAAGTATTTTTTATCATATAGTAATTGACAAAAACCAGCACACTCAATTAAACTTTTTCTTTGTTTCCAGTTACTTATTTTTGGTTCTATTTTGTTTTCAATTTCTACTAATCGGTCTTGTAATTCTAATTTTATTAAATCCTGCCATTTTATTTGTGGAGGTGCGAGTTGGTTGGTGGTTAATATTGAATTTTCAATATGCTTATTTAATTCTAACTCGTTCTCATTAATTTCTTTAATGTATAGTTCTATTTTATCTATTTCATTTTTACATAAATCATCAAAATAGATAATATCATTTCTTTTTGGATATTTCCAATTGCTTTTAAATTCAATAATTTTTTCATTCAGAAATCTAATTTGTTGCTTATATATTTCAATGTTACTTATTTTACTATACATATTAGAAATTCCAATTAAATGTTTTGGTATTTTTAGATAATACTCATAGTGCATATAATCACTTAATTCAGAGTGGTTATTATAAGTTTTTCCAGTTTCAAACCAATTGTAAGTAGGAATTTCATTTTTTAAAAAAGGTATTTCTATTGGTGCGAGTTGGTTGGTGGTTGGTATATTATTTAATTTACAATATTCTAATAATTGTTTTTTTTGGTGTTGGAATAGTTGAATACCATAACCATAATTGATGTTTTCTGCTATTTTTTGCTCAATAAATAATAATTCATTTGCTATAAATTGCTCTATTTCTCCATTAAGGCAATTACTTTTTATCATATTTTCTATAAATTCAAAATTGTACTCTTGTATTTTTTGTTGTACAAATTTTTTATGAAATTTTCCATCATAATCGTTCATAAATTTATTAATTAATGCTTTTTAAAATTCTATTCATTGTATTTTTTATATTTTCTGCAATAAATTCTATAAATGGCTTATTATTATTTTCTGTTTGTGCTATCTCTAAACATTCATAGTATTTTAATCTACTGGCTACATCTCCTTTTAGAATAGCTATTGGATAACCATTTTGTATTAAAATTAAATTCATTAGTAGCCTACTCGTTCTACCATTTCCATCAATAAAAGGGTGTATAGTTACTAAACGTTGGTGCATTTCTGCACTTAACACAACTGGGTGTATTTTGTCTTTATATTCATTATACCAAATAAAAAAACTTTCCATTTGCTTAGGTACTAAATAAGGTTGTGGTGGTATATGTTTTGCTCCACTTATTAGTACTTGTACATTTCTGTATTTACCAGCGTTGTGGTTGTCTATACCTTGTAAAATAAGTTGGTGTATTTGCAAGAGTATGGTTTCTGTAAATGGTGTTTTATCTTCTACTAATTGTTTTATAAATTCAATAGCATAATAATGGTTGGTTGCTTCTAAATGTTCTTTTAAAGGTTTGCCACCAATAGTTAAGCCCTTTTCTATTACTAATTGTGTTTCTTGTAATGTTAAGGTGTTACCCTCTATTTTATTGCTTTCATAGGTGTATTCAATATCTAATGCTTGGGCTATTTTATAGCTTTGCAAATGCCTTAAATCATTAAGTTGTATTTTAAGCTGTGCTATTTCATTTATTAAATTATCTATCATATATTAATAGTTGGTAGGTTACTAACTGCTCTTTCTTTTAATGATTTTACTATGTGTACATAGCGTTCTGTATATCGTAGGCTACTATGCCCTAATAAACTACTGGTTGTAGTTAGGTCTGCACCATCAAATACTAAATTAGTTCCAAAAGAATGTCTTGCACAATGCCAAGTTATATGTTTATTTATTCCAGCTTTTTTGCACCAATTTTTTAGATTTTTATTACACGCTGTATGTGAGGGCAAAGAAAAAACGTTATCAGTACTTTTTGTTGGTGTTCCTAAAAGTTGTATTGCTATTTTATGTAATTCTATGGTAACTGCATTTTGTGTTTTTTGCTGGGTTTTTCTTAATAAACCATTTTCAAAATCTATGTTTTTCCATTTTAGGTTTATTATGTCGCTGTATCTCAAACCAGTAAATAATGAAAATAAAAAAGCATTTTTTACCTCTTGGTTGGTTATAGGTGTGGAGGCTAATAATTGTATATCATCATTAGATAGCACTTGTTTTTTTATACTCTCATTTCTCTTTATGGTTATGTCTTGGGCTGGGTTGGTTAAAAATATCTTCTTTCTCATTCCAGCTTTTATAAGCAATTTGAATTTTTTAAAATAGTTTGCTGGAGTTTCTCCATTTAAGCTATCCTCTAAATATCTTTTAAAATCATATACTAAACTCTCATCTAAATTATTGGTGTGTAGGGTTTTTATCTCACTATCAATTAAAAATTGCTTAAATTTTAAATAGGTTGCCTCCACTACTCTTTTATCTGCTTTTGTATAATTATTTATAAAATCTTCAAAAAATGCTATAAAATCAATTTGCTGTTTATATGTTGGTACTACATTATAATTATTGCTTTCAAGTTCGTGTTCCCTTTTGGCTTTTATTTTTTTAGCTAATCTCTCATTCTCTTTGTTTTGTTCTCGCTCCAGTCCATTTTTAGGTTTTTCAATATGTTTTAAGTTTTTCAGAAATTCATAACTCCTTTTGTTGTTGTTGTATATATCTAAATAATATGTAGAAATTGTTTTATTCTTATTTGTTTTTTTTCTTAATGCAACAGCCATAAGGTTTGATTTTGATACAAATATAATAAAATGTTACTCCCTTAGTTTGTTTTTGTTTAACTTATGTTTGTTGTTACTTTTACAATGTTTGTTACTCCCTTGTTACTCGCTAATGATAGTAAATAAAAAACTCCCTGAAATTCAAGGAGTTATAAAGGTTGTTTTGTAGCCCGTAGGGGAATCGAACCCCTGTTTGAAGAATGAAAATCTCCTGTCCTGACCCCTAGACGAACGGGCCGTTCTCTAAAGTGAGTGCAAATATAGCATCAAATTTCAAATTATACAATACCTTAATTATTTTTTATTTTGCTAAATTATTAATTCTATCTATTTTTAAAAAAAATAGCGTGATGAGTAAACCAAAAATTGCAATTAATGGATTAGGAAGAATAGGCAGATTAGTATTCCAAATTTTGTTTGATAGAAATAATGTAGATATTGTAGCTATAAATGATATTGCACCTAATGATGCTTTAGTGTATCTACTAAAGTACGATACAGCTCAAGGACGTTGGGAAAAAGACATCAAAGAAATTGAGGACAAATTTTATATCGATGATAAAATAATTAACTCAACATCAGTTGGAGAAATTAGTAGTTTGCCATGGAAAGAATATGGTGTTGATGTGGTTATAGAATGTAGCGGAAGATATAGAAATAGAACACAATTAGAAGAACATATTAAATCTGGTGCTAAAAAAGTAGTGATATCTGCTCCTGCTGATAGTACAGTAAAAACTATTGTTTTAGGTATTAATGATAATGATATACTACCAGAAGACAATGTTATTTCTAATGCATCATGTACTACAAACTGTTTGGCACCAATGGCAAAAGTATTACACGAAAATTTTGGAATTGTAAATGGCATTATGAATACGGTGCATGCTTACACAGGCGACCAAAAACTACACGATACAATTCATCCTACTGATTTTAGAAGAGCAAGAGCAGCAGCACAAAATATAGTGCCAACAACATCTAATGCGAATAAAGCACTAGAATGGGTAATGCCAGAATTGAAAGGAAAAATTATTGGTGGTGCAATGCGCGTTCCAGTCATTGTTGGTTCAAATACTGAACTTTATTGTACATTAGAAAAAGACATAAGCATTGAAGAAATAAATCTCGCGTTTAAACAAGCGACAAGCACAAACTTGGCTGGCATATTGCAATATACTGAAGATCCAATTGTCTCAAGTGATATTATTCACAATCCATATTCTTGTATTTTTGATGCTGGACTAACACAAAAAGTTGGCAATATGTATAAGATTGTTGGATGGTATGATAATGAATATGGTTATGCTAATAGATTAGCAGAAATGGTTGAAAAAGTAGCAAAGCAATAAATTTATAGTTCTACAGATTTTAATACACTACTAAAGTGCAATACTTTGTCTTGGTATCTTTTATATATTTGTTGGAATAATTCATTTTTGTAACCAAGTACATATTGGTTGCAAGCTGTGACATCTGTGAAGTTAATTTGCAAACAATAAGTATTGCCATCAGATGCATCTACATTTAGAAGTTCTAAAAAGTGTACACCTATCACATCATCAAAAGCATATATTTTTGGTTTTATTTCTTCATGAATAAAATATATAAAATCATTCGTTAAGCTTAATTCAACTTTAAAAGTAGTGTTGTATAAATACATACTGACAAAATTAAAAAATATCTATACTTTTGAGCATGCATATTGGAATAAATGCAAGATTTTTATTAAACCAAAATTTAGAAGGTATTGGTGTATTCACACATCAAATATGCAAAAGACTAGCTTCGTTAATGCCCAATCATGCTTTTTATTTTTATTTTGATAGAAAATATGATAATAAATTTATTTATGCAAATAATGTCATTCCAAGAATAGTATATCCATCTGCAAGGCATCCAATATTGTGGAAGATTTGGTTTGATTATACCTTACCCAAACAACTTAAAAAAGATAAGATTGATTTATTCATTTCCTTTGATGGTTATTGTTCTTTAAATACTGATTTGCCTCAAATTGTTTGTGTACATGATATTGCATTTGAACATAACAAAACATGGACACCAAAGTTGCACTATCAATATATGCATCACTACACACCATTGTTTTTAGAAAAAGCAGATAGAATAATTACTGTATCCGAATTTTCTAAGCAAGATATCATTAGATGCTTTAATGTTGATGAAAATAAAATTGAAGTAATTTACAATGCTAGCTCAATTGTTGAAGATAGTAATGTACAAAGTGACAGAAAAATAGAATCGCCATATTTTTTATTTATTGGTGCAGTGCATCCACGAAAAAATGTGTTGAACTTGATTAAAGCATTTGAGCTATTTAAACAAAAAAACAAGAATGATATTAAGTTAGCTATTGTTGGTAGAAATGCTTGGTTTAATCAGTCTTTGCATCATTACATCAAAGAATCTGCAATAAAAGATGACATTATTTGGTATGAAAAAATTGATGAGCAAACAAAAATACAATTATTACAAGATGCTTATTGTCTAACATTTCTAAGTCATTTTGAAGGTTTTGGAATACCATTGGTAGAAGCCATGCAATTTGGATTGCCAATTATTTGTAGTGATAACAGTGCCTTGCCTGAGATAGCGAAAGATGCTGCCATTTATGCACCATCCAATGATGTTGAAGCAATATCAAAACAAATGGAGAGAATTGTAGATGATAAGATTTTGTATAATAATTTAAAATCAAACGCCAAAAAAAGATTTGTAGATTTTAATTGGGATAAAAGTGCAATGCAGTTTTGTCATTTAATTAAAAATTATATATAAATTATTCTGTAATTTCTTTTTTCTGATGTTCAGCAGGTGCATTTAGTACATTCATTCTCGCATAATTATTATTAGAAAAAATAGTTTGATAATAAGACCAACCAGCAGTTCCTGCTCTATTGTCTGGAATATAATAATCTGTAGAAATTATTTGTGCACCACTATTAAATGCATTATCTCTGCCAGTTGTTGTATTGTTGCGTGCTGCATTGGTATTTTCTTCGCTACGTGTACGTACAATGGCACCACTATTTACTGCACTTGCAATCTCACTGAGCTTTTCACTTTTATCAACTTGTACAAAAGCACCATTGTTGCTATTTTTTGCAGCAAATTGAAACATCATTCTGCCTTCAAGGTTTGGATGATTTTTTGTGTAATTGCTATTACTATAAAAAACAATCATAATTTTCCCACGCATATCTTTTATCATTGGCCAACCTTCATTTTGTATGGCTGTTATTAAATTTGGATATGATTTTCTCAAATCATCTGGTTTGAATAATTGATTATCATTACCAAAAATATCTTTTATTTCTTGGTCAACAGCATTTACAGCAGCTTCATCAAAAGGAAGTGCTTTGGTAAAGACTGGAATAATATTGCCTACTGAAGTTTCTTTATCTTCAAGTAAAATAATAATAGGTAGGTGAGTTGGATTTTGTAGACTCCAATTTTTTATATCTTTTAATGCGTCTTTGAATGTAAAATAATGGGTATTGTAATCTACATCTGGAATATGTATGATTTTCATGCCTGGCTGCCTTAATGCATCAACTCCAGAAGCTATATTTTTGCCTACCAAAACATTGCCCAATCTATTATAGAATCTTCCACCTTGTGGATCATTAAAGATATCCAACTCAAAATTACGCAGTCCTAAATTTAATTGGTCAATAATTGGCATATGTGTGTAATCCCAATCTTTTGGATTTAAGTCATTTGGCAGAAAAGAAAGAAATGTATTGACAAAATTAAAAATAGGTAATGTGGTCAAAAATGGAGCTTTTTTTAGATATAAATTAGTTTTAATTTTATATATCTATTTGAAGAGGAAGTAGGCTCTGCTGGAGAGCAACCTACCAGCAATAAGATAGATGTTTATACGATAGATGACAGTCAGTAATGGCTGTCATTTTTCTTATATCGGCAAAACATTATGGCTAAGAAAACTCATTACGGATTATTTTTAAGATGTAAATACCATTTTATAAAATTCTTCTTTGCTTCAAATCTTAAACCTCTGTGCAACGTTAGTTTTTCTTTTAGATGTGTAAAATAATTTTCTAATCTATTGGTTGTATAAGGTATTTCTGCATCATCTAAATAAGAGAACATATCTGGTATAGCATTGATAATTAGACTACAAGCGATTTAACTTTGTGTATACCAATATCTTTTGTGTCTTCTTTATATGATTGTTCGTTAATAAAAAGCATGCTTTTATCATACCATATTTTAAACTCGACTAACCAATAAGCACTCTGTTCTATTGATTTAATAGATGTGATTTTGTTAGATAATTGAAGTAACTCTTGTGCTTGTATTGTTTTGGGTTGAGCGCTTAAATAATTACGTGTTTGACGTTTTATATGTACTAAGCAACGTTGTATAACAGCATTAGGAAAACCTTTCTAATTGCTTTTAATATTGCTTTATGACCATCACATTTAATACTATAAACATCGACACCTAACTTCTTCAAATTTTCTAAATCCTCCTTAATTTCTTTATATTTTTCTTGATTGGTTTCTCTATATAATTGAACATATCTCATGTCATGATCGTAATACAATATCAAACACAACCCATTGCTAAAATAACTACCATCTATAAGTAAATGTACTTTAGATTTACTACGGATAGCTACTGTCGGTGCTGATTTTAGATACTTATTAAACAGTCGCTGAATACTACTTTGAGACATACCACTATCTCTAATCAGATACTTATAAACCTGTCTTTCTATTATCCATTTCTTAAACCATATAAACTGATTATTGAGTGTTACACCATTATTTTTAATTGTAAAATAGGCACAACAATTGGAACATTGATAGCGCTGTTTACCATTTCTTATTCCCTTTTTATGGAAGTTATTAGAGCCACAAACTTGGCATTTTTTTAGATTTTTCATTATCTAAGATAATATCATTGAAAACAGTTTCAATGATATTGCTCATAACAACCGTGGTTATTGACTTAAAAGATAGTTTTTTGCTCCATTTCTGACCACATTGTCTAAAAATATCTGGATCTGTTTTTATTCTATAACTATTGTGAGAACCAATGCATTGTATTTGATTCATACGAAAGGTATCTAAAACAGCATCAATTGGCTTTTGTGCTTTTTGTATACGAGCATTTGTGCTTTCCTTTCTACAAGCAACAAATATTAAAATTGATAATAGGGTAATGTATGTAAATTTGTTCATAATAAATCATTAACTAAATATAATGATTTATTTTACAAAAGTTATCTTTTGATAATTTTATTTTGGAATACTTACAAAATAAGTTCTTTTTTCCTTGTTTATGAGTTTTGGCTCACGAATCCATGGATTTAGTTTTCTTATCATTTTGTAAGATGTGTTGTTGTTTTTAGCAAAATTGTACCAATCTTCACTGCCATTTACTTCAATTTCTTTTGTTGCAAGTACTGGATACAAATCATCTTTATCTAAATAAAAACCATAATTATTTTGATTTTCATAAATTGTTTTCAACGCAATAATTCTAGATAAGTATCTGCTGGTTTCTGAGTTTAGATATAAATCATAGTAATTGCTACTGCCTTGTTTGTTAATTTGGTTTTGTATACCAACAATGCCCATATTGTAGCCAGCAGCAGCAGCAGCCCAAGAACCAGTTGTATTTTTTGCCTCTAGCAAATATTTGCATGCTGCAAGCGTTGCTTTTTCTAAATTATATCTTTCATCAATTTCTGTACTAATGAATAAACCATAGCTTGGTGCTGTGCCACGCATAAATTGCCAAAAACCAGATGCACCTGAAGGCGAAACTACATTGTCTAAGCCACTTTCTGCCATGCACAAATATTTAAAATCATCTGGAATATTATTTTCTGCTAATATTTTTTCAATAGTTGGGAAAAAACGATTTGCTTTTTTTATTAAAAAAATCGTTGATGAATGTAAATTACAATTTACAACTAATTCTCTATCTAGTCTTTCTCTAACTTCCCAATCATTGAGTGGCACTTGCTCGCCAGCAAATGAAATACTTGATGGTAGTTTTGGTGCTTGTATATGTAATGATTCTATGCCTGTTGTGAGTTCTTTGTTTGAACCTAAATTAAAATACTTGAAAATTTTAGTTGATGCATTATTGCTACTCATTAAAATAGTAGCTAATAGTAGTGTTGTGCTTGCAATTATTATTTTGTTTTTCTTCATATTATTTCTTTTTATAAATAGGTACAGTTGAGCATGGTTCACCAAAAAATAAGCTTTTTACTTTTGGTATCAATAGTTTAGAAATTTCGACAAAAGCTGCATCTAAGTTTTTCTTATTACTACAACCTTTTATTACTACACGTTGGTCTATATAAATTGTAGTGTCTAATTGTTTAATATTTTCTAAGTACAAATCTTGTTCCACTTTTTCTTTATTTCCAAAATATATTTTTGGTGTATATGGTACAAGATATTGTGTGATTAGCATAAATGACCATTGTGGCAAAATGGCATCTGATGAACAAAATATTGTAACGATTTTGTTTTGATATTGAGACCAATCAATAGTTTTTAGTGCTTGTCTAAATTCTATTTCTTTTAGTATTAATTCTTTGAATAGATACTGTTTGATGTCAAATTCAGCAATCTCTTCTTTTGGATAAAATTGTTCCAAATCAAGTGTAATGATGCCACTTTCTGCAACTTTGTTGATGATTTCCATGTAAAGAAAAGATTTGTTACAATATAGTTTATAATTACTATATGCAATTCTTAAAAAACCTAAATAGTAAGATTAAAAGTAACTATATCTTTTATCGCTGATGTTTGCTTTATCAATGATAGATTCAATAATTTCTTGATAATTAATTCTTGAACCTGCCATTTGTTGCATTTGTTTTTGGTATGCACCAAGTTCTTCTACTTTTAAGTTTGGAGATTCTTTTTGTATAGTTGATGGTTGTACTAAATACACACCTTCATTTCCTTTAATTACTTTTGATACTGAATTTTCTTTAGTACCAAACACTGCACCAGCAAGCTTTGGCTCGCTTCCAAATTTTGTATATCCTGATGTGAATGTAACTCTGATTGAATCATCTATTGTTGCGTCTTTTAAGCTAGATGCAATACTTGCTAAGTTTGTTTTTCCTGCTTTAGCTTTTTCTAATTGTTTTGCTAATTCTTCTGCTTTTTTCTCTTTGATTAAGATTAAAGATACTTCTGCTCTTACATCATCAACTTGTGCTAAACCTTTTTCTGAGATTTTATTCAATTTTACTACTGCAAATTTTTCTGATAAATCGAAGAACTTAATCTCATTGATTTTATCTGTTTCAAATGCCCATCTTACAACTTCTCTTGCTGCACCTACATTTTGTATGTTATTTGCATTTGATGTAACAATGATGTTTTTAAATGCTTTTTCTGTTTTTAATGCTTTGTTGAATTTGTCTACTGTATTGTTGTTTTGGAAGAATGCAGTAGCATCAGCATAAACATCTTTATCCGTGTTTTTGCTTGGTCTGATTGGCTCAATAATATCTGCAAATTTTGTAAGTACTTGCGGATTTCTTGTGTCTAATAATAAGATAATGTGTAGACCAAATTGTGATTCAACTTTTGCAATTTGTCCTGGCGCCATTCCTTTAAAGAATACTTCATCATTAAATTCTTTAACCATTGTATTTTTTGTAAAATAGCCTAAATCACCACCTTTAATTTTTGAATTATCATCTATTGAGTTTTGGTTTGCTAAGTCACCAAATCTAGCTTTTCCAGAAGAAGCTAATGCTATTAAGCTATCTGCTTTTTTATTTGCAGCTGCTATTTCAGCATCTGTTCTGTTGCCTAATGATAATAAGATATGAGCTGCACGTACACTATCTGGTGCTACTTTTCTGTCAATTATTTTTGTAAAAACATAGCTACCATTTGTAACATAGATATCAGTAAGTGTACCAACTGGTAATGTAAATAAATTTTCTACATCTCTTCCTGTATTTGCTAAATCTTTTTTAGAGAAGAATGTAATTTGCTCACCTTGGATAGAATTTCTTTCTAAGAAAGCTGTATCTTTTGATTTGTCTGTGATTGTAAGATATTCAGCTCTTAGTTTTTCTAATTTAGATTTTCTTTCTAATGAATCTTCAGCAGTTGGAATAATGTCAAATACTACGATATCTAAAGTTCTGCTTGCTTCTTGATTGAATTTAGCTGGATTGTCGTTGATATATTTAGTAATATCTGCATCAGAAATTTTGTATTTGTCATCAGCTAAGCTAGTAAAAGGTATTGATAAAACACTAGTTACTGCTTCTCTTGAAGAATTAACTACTTCTTTTGTAAAGAAAGCAGGCATGTAATATGATTTAGAGATTAAATCAGTATATTTTGTTTTTATTGTTTCTTCTTTTATTAATTTTTCAATTTGCTCAATTGTAGCTCTTAGATTATTTTCACCTTTTGGGTCATTTTTATCTATGTTTTTAATAAAATCTCTAGCTTTTGTTTCATCAATTTGTCCTGTTTGTGCATTGATTGCACCAACTTGTTGCCAAAAATTTCTTGCTAATGGATGTGCATTTTGTCCCCACATTAATTCACCAACTTCTTTAGTTGTAATTCCAATGCCTAGTTGTTTTAAGTGCTTGTCTAACAATGCTTCTTTTGCAACATTATTCCATACTTCATCATTGATTTGGGCACGAAGCTCATCATTCAATTGGATATTTGGATTGATAAGTTTTAATCCTTCTTCATATTCTGTAATTTTTTCAGAAAATTCTGATGCAGAAACATTGTTTCCATCTATTTTACCAACGCTATCTTTTTTGCCACCAGAAAATATATTTGACGGTGTTTCTAAAGCTGATTGTATAATAAAAATAAATAATGCTATTGCAAGGAATGAAAATAACATCCATGAACGTTGTCTGATTTTGCCTATAACTGCCATTCTATTGTTTTTTAAAGAGTTGCAAAAATAATAGAAATTTGGGAATTTTAATAATAAGTATGTGTAAAAATTATATTTTCCTATACAAAAATATTTTTATGAAACTTATTCAAGCTGTTAAAAATCAATAGGATATGGATTTTGTGTAAAAATAAAATACTTAATAGCATACATTCTGTAAAATGTGTACAGTATCTGATGTGTGAACTACTGTCGTTTGTAAAATCTTACCAATCTTTGGCAACTTTGGTTTTTTTGCCATTGCCTTGCTGTTGTTGCAGTTTTTGTTGTGTTTTGCCTTCTTCATTTTCCAAGGCTTCCAGCAGACGTTGTGCCTCTTCGTTGCTCATTTTTCCTTGTTGCTCTTGTTCTTTTTGTTGCTGAGCTTTATTTTTGTCTTGAGCTGATTGCTGATTTTGTTGCTGATTCTGCTTGTTTTCTTGTTGTTTTTTCTGGTCTTGCTTTTGTTGTTGCTGTTGGTCGTCTTTCAGTTTTGCCATTGCCATCATCAAATTATATTTGGTGTCTTTGTCAGATGGATTTATTTTTAGTGCTTCTTTGTAGGCTTGTACACTTTTTTCAAACTGAGATTGTTTGTAGAATGTATTACCAAGATTGTGATATGCTTTTGATTTTACATCTAAGTTTTTAGTTTGTTTGCTTATTGCATCAAAATAAGATGCAGCTTTTTCATATTCGCCTAGTTGGTACATTGCATTTGCTTGGTTGAAAATTGCTTTCTCATTATTTGGCTCTTTGCTCAATGCTGCTGTGTACTTATCTGTTGCTTGGTTGTATTTTTGTTGGTCATAAGATTTATTGCCACTTCTTATTAATGAATTGGTACTTTGTGCAGCTGAGTCTTTAGGTCTTAAAAAAATTACTAATAATATTCCAATTTTAATGATAGTCTTTAATACAAAAACTACGATTAAAAGTGTTTTATTCTTTTTGGCAAATGTTCTTATTTTGTCAAAATACTTCCTCATCTTTTTTTGTATGGTATAAATATATTAATAAAAAGTACCAATAAACCTAAAACCAAAAAATATTGATATTGTTCAACGAAATTAGTAAATACTTTATCATTAATGGTTTTAGTTTCTATTTTGGCAATATCTTTTGATAAAAGTTTAGCCACCAATTTTGAGTTGTCTAAATTGTAATAATTTCCATTTCCAGCTTTTGCCAAAGCTTGCAAAATATCTTCGTTTAGTTTAGTTACAATATCATTGCCTTCTGCATCTTTTTTGTATGTAACAGTATTTTGCTGATTGGAAATTGGGATTTTTGCACCAGTTTTAGTTCCTGCGCCAATTGTGAAAATTCTCACACCATCAGTAGCTAAGTTTTGCGCAGCATCTATTGCATCTTCTTGATGGTCTTCTCCATCTGTGATTAAAATAATTGCTTTGTATTTTCTTTGTTTTTCATCAAACAATGCAGCAGATTGGTTGAATGCCTCAGCTATTGCTGTACCTTGTGTAGGTACGCTATTTGTATTTAACGATTTTAAATACAACAACATAGATGAGTAATCAACTGTCAATGGCATTTGTGTGTATGCAGCACCAGCAAATATGACAAGTCCAACTCTGTCTCCATCTAAATTTTTTAATAATTCTTGAATTAGTAATTTTGATTTTTGTAGACGATTGGGCGCAATATCTTGAGCTAACATACTTCTTGATAAATCCAATGCAATAACTATATCAATACCTTTGCGTTTTATTTTTTCTTCTTTTGTGCCTAATTGAGGTTGCGCCAATGCTAGAATAAAACATAATAATGTAATTAGATATAATGCAAATTTTAGGTGTGTACGTTGCACACTTCTTTCTGGCAACAACGTATTTATTATTCTTTTATCTGCTAAGTTTTTTAGTAGTTTTTCTTTTTTGGAATGCCAATAGAAATATATTGCAAAGCTTATTGGAATTAAGCAAAGTAGATATAGAAATTTTATTTGGGCAAACTGTAGCATTAATTTACAATGGTTTTTAGATAAGTGTTTCTCAATATAAATTCAAGTGCTAGGCAAAACAATGCTATGAATAAAAAGAAATGAAATCTTTCTGCTTTCATATTGTAGTTGGCAATTTTTATTTTAGATTTTTCTAATTTATTAATTGCATCATATACATCTCTAAGTTTGTTGTTGTTTGTTGCTCTATAATATACACCACCAGTTTGCTGTGCTATTTTTTTGAGCAATACTTCATCTATTTCCACAGGAAAATTTTGATAGAAAGTATTTCCTTTTTGGTCTTTTACTGGATATGGAGCAGTACCATTTTTGCCAACGCCAATTGTATATACTCTAATGCCATAACTTTGTGCAATTTTTATGGCACTTTCTGGATCTATGTAACCCATGTTGTTGATGCCATCAGTCATTAAAATAATAACTTTTGATTTTGATTGACTATCTTTTAGTCGTGCAACTGCTGTAGCTAAGCCCATGCCTATTGCTGTGCCATCTTCTACCATGCCACTTTTTATATTTTTAAATAAATTGAGCAATATTTGATGGTCAATCGTTATTGGACATTGCGTAAAACTTTCTCCTGAGAATACAACCAAACCTATTCTGTCATTTTTTCTTTCTTGAATAAATTGCATAGAGATTTTTTTGGCTGCTTCCAATCTATCAGGCTTAAAATCTCTCGCAAGCATACTTCCTGATATGTCTAATGACAATACAATATCAATACCTTCAGAATTTATTTCTTTGTCTGATAAGCTACTTTGTGGTCTTGCTAAAGCAATAATGGCAAATATTACAGACAATATTTTTAGAATTGGTAAAAAATAATTGAGTTTAGTTTTTAATGATTGTTGATGGAATAATTTTGCATCAATATTGGGTACATAAAAACTTGCAAAATGGTTCTTTTTTCTAAAGAAATACCAATATATCATAAATGGAACAAGCAACAGTAAAATAAAATACTGTGGTTGCGCAAATTGATATGTTAGTAAATTACCCATTTTAATCTTGTTGTTATTTTGGTTTCTCTGTTTGTTCTTTTTCTAATGGTTTGGTTTGATTGATAAAATCTTGGATAATATGTATTGCATTCTCATTGTCATTTAAGTCAGGTTGTGCTTTTGCAAATTTTACAAAATCACTCATTGATAAAAATTGGTGTAATGGTTCTTTTAGTTTTTGTTTAACTACACCTTTGTGCAATGATGTCATTATTTCTTCGGTTGTTTGTTCCATTGCAGGAAGTTTAAACCTAAGTTCTATGTAACTTCTAAGCACATCTGATAGTTGCGAATAATACAATTTTACATTACCATTTTGCCAAAGTTTTTGTTGCTTTATCTTATCAAGCTCTTGCAATGCCCAAATATGTGGTGGCAAAATATATTTTAAATCTTTAGGCATTTTATCTCTCTGTATTTTTCTATAAAATAGAAATGCAGCAATAGCAATAATGATGATAGCAAAAAGTAATAATAGGTAAGGTGCAATTTCTTTAAAAGTATATGGAACTTTTAAAGGTGGTTTTATTGCTTTGATATCTTTTGTAGTATCAATAGCTACGCCAGCAACATGAACAAGCACTGCGTCTGTGTAGATTGTGTCTGTTTTGTCTTTTTGTATTACAAGAATTGGAATTGGTTCAAATAATATTTTTCCAGTATCAAAACAAATAAAATTTACTAATTGATGATATCTATAATTTGTACCTTCTTTTATTGTATCAATACTTGATGCATTAACAACTTCAATGTTTGTACTTTTGGTAGAATCTTTTTTATTAAAATCAGGAAAAAATATACGTGTATCTTTTTCAACAGAAACTGTAATATCAATAGGTACCCAATCTCCAATTAAGTAATTTTTCTTTTTAGCAAATGCTGATGCTTGTTGTGCAACAATATTGTTGAAAGTAAAAAGTAATAGTATCAAACTAAAGATTCTAATGCTGTAGTTTTTGGTTTTTTTTAATTGTAGTATGTGTATAGTTTTATTCAAGCGATTTATCTTTTTTTAAAGAAATTCATTAATGCACTAACATATGGTTGATTGCTTTTAAGTATTAGTTTATCTGCGCCAGCTCTTCCAAAACTTTGCTCAAAATATTTTTGTAAATCTTGATAAGATTGTTGGTATGTGGCTGCCCAAGATTTGTCATTACTATCTATCCAAATATGTGTTTGTTTTTCTACATCATAGATTTGAATTAGACCAACATTTGGTATTTGCTCATCTAGTGTGTCATTTATTTTTATTCCAATCACATCATGTTTTTTTGCCAAATGCGATAGTTGTTCAAAATATCCATCATTTAAGAAATCTGAAAGCACAAATACTATTGCCTTTTTCTTCATCTTATTATTAAATCCTTCTAATGTATTTGCAATGTCTGTGGTTTTGTTTTCAGAAGAATATTGCAATAATTCTCTAATAATTCTTAGTATTTGTTGCTTGCCTTTTTTTGGTGGAAGAAATAATTCTGTTTTATTGGTGAAGAATGCTAATCCAACCTTATCATTGTTATTGATAGCCGAAAATGCGATAATGGCACACAATTCAGCAATCATCTCTCTTTTTGTTTGATTGAGTGTGCCTATAAAAGTTGATTGACTTACGTCAACCAAAAGCATTACAGTAAGTTCTCTTTCTTCTTCAAATACTTTCACATATGGTGTTTGGAATCTTGCAGTCACATTCCAATCAATATTTCTAATATCATCACCATATTGATATTCTCTAACTTCTGAAAAAGACATTCCTCTGCCTTTGAATTTACTATGATACTCACCAGAAAAAATATGATTGCTCAAACCTTTTGTTTTGATTTCAATTTTTCTAACTTTCTTTAGTAATTCAGATGTTTCCAAAAAATAGAATTTTTAGTTATTAATTTTATAGATGTTCCTTGTTTTGTTGTTGTAAAACACTGTTAAGGCACTTCTACTTTGTTGATAATTGTTTGTATAATATCTTCTTGGAAAATATTTTCAGCTTCTGCTTCATAGGTAATGCCTATTCTGTGTCTTAGTACATCAGTGCAAATAGCACGAATGTCTTCTGGAATTACATAACCACGTTTTTTTATGAATGCGTATGCTTTTGCAGCCATAGCCATACTTATACTTGCACGTGGCGAAGCACCATAGCTGATAAGATTTTGTAGATTGTCTAATTTATAGTTTGCCGGATTTCTTGTTGCAAAAACAATATCTAAAATATATTTTTCTATTTTTTCGTCCATGTACACAGCACGCACAGTTTCTCTAGCTCTTAGTATTTCTTCTGGTTTTATTACTGGCATTATCTTAGGTGAGCTGCCTTGTACATTTTGTCTAATGATTTGTCTTTCTTCCTCAAATTCTGGATAGCCAATTTTTACTTTTAGCATAAATCTGTCTACTTGTGCTTCAGGCAAATTGTAAGTACCTTCTTGTTCAATTGGATTTTGTGTTGCCATTACTAAAAATGGTTCTTCAAGTTTATATACATGATCGCCAATTGTTACAGATTTTTCTTGCATTGCTTGCAGTAAAGCACTTTGTACTTTTGCTGGTGCTCTATTGATTTCGTCAGCTAAGATGAAGTTTGAAAAAATTGGGCCTTTTCTTACTTCAAAATTTCCTTTTGCTTGGTTGTAAATCATGGTGCCTAAAATGTCTGCTGGCAACAAATCTGGTGTAAATTGTATACGACTAAATTGTGTGCTAATTGCATCAGACAATGATTTTATAGCTAAGGTTTTTGCAAGTCCAGGTACGCCTTCTAGCAAAATATGCCCTTGTGTTAGCAATCCAATCAGTAATCTTTCTATCATATATTTTTGTCCTATGATAGATTTGGATACTTCAGAATTTAGCAAATCAAGGAAAATGCTGTCTTGCTGAATTTTTTCATTTAATGCTTTAATGTCGATAGATTCCATAATATATATTGAGAAACACAAAAATAAAATTGTATGTTGTATATCTGTCTTAGTTTATAGTTAAAAAAAGTTAGCTAATTATGTTATATATATTGAAATAATAAAAAAAGTTGGCTACTAGGAACCAACTTTATTCTAAATATTTACATTGAAAATTAAGCTATTAAGCTATCTAATTTCTTTTTTAGGTCTGATTTTGATGCTAAACCAACATGTTTGTCTACTAACTCACCACCTTTAAAAAATAATAAAGTTGGGATACTCATGATGCCATATTGAGCTGCAACATCTCTGTTGTCATCCACGTTCAATTTTCCTATGGTTGCCTTTCCATCATATTCTGTTGATAATTCTTCGATTACTGGTCCAATTAGTTTACATGGTCCACACCATTCAGCCCAAAAATCTACCAATGCTACACCACTATTTTCTATAATTGATGCGTTAAAGTTCTCGTTTGTTAATTCTTTTGCCATAACTTAGTATTTTATATTTTTAAACAAATTCTATCAAATAAAGTTCCAAAGTTAAGAAATTAGTTAATAATTACTTCTTCAATTATTTTTTCGCCCATTTTGTCATTGATTATCTGACATATTTTCTCTCTTGCCATAAATAACTCTTGTTTTATGACTGCTGAGTCAATTTGTACATATAATTTTCTGTTGCTTAAAACAATTCTTTTGGTGTGTTTGGCTATGATGCCTTGCATTTGTTCGTACCAAATTTTTTTCACTTTTATCTCATTGAGCTTGCTTCCAATTCTCATCTCTTGGATCATGTCATCCAAAATATCTTTCAATGTGCTAAAATTTCCTGTTTTCAATTTGTTATAGTACTATATGTTTGTAATCATTTATTTTCAGTTGCTCTAAGATACTCAATATTCTGTTCGCATCAGTGTAGGTAATAAATATTTGTCCAAAATTATCTTGATAAACCAAGCTTAATAATGATTTTATTCTTTCCATATCTAATTTGTCAAAGATATCATCTAAAAATAGAATTGGTTTTTTTTGTGTTTTTAGCTTAATGTATTCGTATTGTGCAAGTTTTGTTGCAAGCACAATGGTTTTTTGCTGTCCTTGCGAAGCAATTTTTTTAGCAGGATAATCGTTTAGATTGAATGTAATATCATCAGTATGAATGCCATATAATGTTTTCTGAGCATTTATCTCTTCTTGTTTCTTTCCAATTAAAAATGCTTTAATATCTTGATTGATAAACTTTGATTCATATTGTATAAACACATTTTCTTCACCATCAAAAATATTTTTATGGTATTGCTTAAAAATGGTATTAAATTGTTCTAAAAAATGACTTCTATTTTCAAAAATATAAGTATTGAGTGTAATAAGTTGTTGATTATAAATATCTAATAAAGCTTCGTCAATACGTGTTTGCGTTTGTAATAATTTTAATAATGAGTTCTTTTGTTTTATAATTCTTTGGTATTCAGTTGATTTTGTAAGATGTGCTGGATTACTCAAAGAAAGTGTTGCATCTATTAATTTACGTCTTATTTCTGCAGTGCCTAATATTATTTCTTGGTCGTTTGGCTCAATAAAAATAATTGGATACCTACTTGCAATTTCTGTTTGTCTATCAATCTGAATGTCATTTAATGAAATTTGCTTTTTTTGATCTTTTAGATTATTGATTTTAATTCTATCAATTTTTTCATCTATATTAATATATGTATTTAGCTGGATAGCCTGATGTGAAAAATGATAAACCAACAAATCTGATGAGCTAAAATTACTTTTTAAAAAACAAGAATAATAGATGGCATCTAGTAAATTAGTCTTTCCAACACCATTTTTCCCAGTAATGATATTTAGTTTCTGATGCAAGTCAAAAGCACATTGGTGGTACTGTTTGAAATTCTCAATTACTATTTTAGAAATATGTTGTGTGAAGGAGAGCATATTAAATTTGCGACAAAATAATTAAAAATATATTGGATTTAGTAAATAAATTGTACTTTTGCGGTTCTAAAATGTTATAATACAATGTCTACGCAAAAAAGTCATAAAGAACCTACAGAACAAATCAATGATTTTTTGGATAATCTAAATCATTACTTTGAGCAATATAAACATATAATATTAGGAAGTTCAGCTGCAATTGTTATACTATTTGCTGGTGCTTTTATCTATAAAAATTATATTAAAGGACCAAAAGAAGAAAAAGCAAAAGATGCTATCTATATGGCACAATACTTATTTGCACAAGATTCTTTTGCATTAGCACTAAAAGGTTCTGGCAATGTAAAAGGTTTTGAAAGCATAGTAAAAGATTTTGGTGGCACAGCTGCAGGAAATTCAGCAAGATTTTATGCAGGCGTTTGTAATTTAAATTTAGGAAAATTTGCAGAAGCTGAGAAATATCTTGAAGATTTTAAAACAGATGATCCAATATTAAGCGCAAGAAAATATGGTTGCTTAGGTGATGCTTATGCAGAGCAAAAACAAATGGAAAAAGCAATTGACAATTATAAAAAAGCAATTGAAATTGATAATGAATTAACAGCACCTACATATATGTATCGTGCAGCATTAGCATTAGATATTACAGGAAAAAAAGACGAAGCACTTGCTTTGTACCAAAAATTGAATAAAGATTATCCAAATTCTCAAGAAGGACAAGCAGCTGAATTAGCTATTGGAAAATTAGAGCAAGAAGTAAAATAATCTTAATAGTAGTATTAAATAGTGTTTAATGGCATCAGCATTACAAAATTTATCCAACTATGATGTAGAAAAAGTTCCTTCAGGAAAAGGAAAAAAAGTTGGCATTGCTGTGTCTGAGTGGAACAAACAAATTACTTTCAGCTTATTAAAAGCATGTGTAGAAACTTTATTGGAATTTGAAGTTGATATACAAGATATTGATATTCGTTTTGTGCCTGGAACATTTGAGTTGCCTTATGCAGCAAAACAGTTGGCAACAAAAGGACAAGATGCTGTAATATGTATAGGTTGCGTTATCAAAGGAGAAACTGACCATGATGTATATATTAATAGCTCAGTAGCACATGCACTACAACAATTAAATTTGCAATATAATATGCCATTTATTTTTGGCGTACTTACACCAAATACAGAAGTTCAAGCATTAGACAGAGCTGGTGGCAAACATGGAAATAAAGGAACAGAAGCTGCCATCACAGCATTAAAAATGATGAATTAAAATAGGTTTCTTAAGGTAGTATTTCACGAACTGTGTAAGTTGAAAATTTATTCTAAAAATTTTGACCACCTCAAAATGGTCATAATATTTTTAGAAATAATATTTTCAAACCAATAAATTTACATAGTTATGATTGACAAAGAAAAATTATTAAACGACAAGGAATTTTACAAATCCTTTAAGAATGGAACAGAACTAAGTTCATTCTTTAAAACAATGCACAAACGAGCTGTAGAACATATGCTCGAAGCAGAATTAGATGAGCATTTGGATAATGAGAAACATCAAACAAGCACATCTGGAAATTACCGCAACGGTCATGGAACAAAGAAGATAAAAACTTCTTTTGGAGAAGATATTATCAAAGTTCCTAGAGATAGAGAAGGTAGCTTTGATCCAATTCTAGTACCCAAACGGCATAATATCATTGATGGATTAGAAAATATAATTATCTCTTTTTATGCCAAAGGAATGAGTGTTAGTGATATTGAAGAACAAATTAAGGAAATGTATGATTTTGACATTTCAACATCTACCATATCACGTATAACCAATGCTATATCGTCAGAAGTAGTGAATTGGCAAAACCGACCATTGGATAGTTTATATCTTATTGTTTGGATGGATGGTATTGTATTTAAAGTCAGAGAGAACTCCAAAGTAATCAATAAAACCATCTATTTAGCAGTAGGATTGAACCGAGAAGGTAAGAAAGAAGTGCTTGGTATGTGGCTGGGTAAGAGTGAGAGTAGTAGCTTTTGGATGAGTGTATTGACAGACCTAAAAGCTCGTGGTGTAGATGATATCTTAATTACAGCCACAGATAATCTTAATGGATTTACGCAAACTATACGCAGTGTTTTCCCACAGTCACAAACCCAAATATGTGTGGTGCATCAGATTAGAAATGCTTGTAAATATGTTGTTTGGAAAGATAGAAAGGAGTTTACTGCCGATATGAAGCATATTTATACAGCACCCAATAAACAAGCTGCACAGCAAGCACTAAATGATTTTGCCCAGAAATGGGAAAGTAAATATGCCTATGCTATCAAATCATGGAAAGATAACTGGGATGAATTAACTGTATTTTTTGATTTTCCTTTAGAAATCCGTAAAATCATTTATACCACGAATTTAATTGAAAACCTGAATGGGAAAATCAGAAAATATACCAATAATAAGATGTCCTTTCCAACAGATGATGCAGTATTAAAATCTGTATTTTTAGCCCTAAGAGAAGCAACGAAAAAGTGGTCAATGCCAATTCAAAACTGGGGACTTATTTTAAACCAATTTATCATTATATTTGAACACAGAATTAAAATCTAAACTCTTTCAATTTACACACTTTGTGAGATAGTGTCTTTCTTAATTCATAAAAAATAGTGCTTATACACTTAATCTCAAATAGACTAAGTGTATAAGGCTTAAATAAATAATAATTAGTATCCAAAAGCATAATATTGAATGCCATTGCTGTTTTCGTATCTACCTTGCAATAACACACCACCACCTTTGCTTTCTTTTATAATTTGTTCAAAATCATCTTTGCTCTTAATGTATTTATTGTTGATAGCAAACACAATAAAACCTTCCTTCAAATTAGTATTTTGTTTTACAATACCATCAGTAACTTTATTAATTATGACACCACCACCAATGCCTAACTTCTTAGCTTGCAATGAAGTTAATTCAGTTATTTCAATACCTAAGTCATTCAAAATATTTCCACTAGATTTCTCTACATCACTTTTTGACAATAATGATGTTTTATTGTCTTTAGATTTTAATACAACATCTTTTTGTAATGTTTCACCTTTTCTTATAAAATCTACAACAATTTTGTCTCCAGGTCTATATCTTGCTACATGTTCAGTAAGGTCTGCAGTGTTTTTAATTTCTAAATTCTCAATTTTAGTAATTACATCACCACTCTTCAATCCAGCATCTTCTGCGGCACTTCCTTTTACAATATCTGTGATGTACGCACCTTTAATTTGTTTTAAATTCAAATCTTTTGCTAGTTCATCATCTACTTCTCTAATATTTACACCCAAAAATCCACGCTGAACAATGCCAAAATCTAAGATATCTTTAACTACTTTTTTTGCAAGATTTGATGGAATTGCAAAAGAATATCCAGCATAACTTCCAGTTGGCGTAGCAATGGCTGAATTAATTCCTATTAAATTTCCACTCAAATCAACTAATGCACCACCGCTATTTCCTGGATTTACAGCAGCATCAGTTTGAATAAAAGATTCTATGGCTAAATTGCCAGCTTTTTCTCTTAAAATATTGATGTTACGTGCCTTTGCGCTCACAATACCTGCTGTAACTGTTGATGCTAAATTGAATGGATTACCAACAGCTAATACCCATTGTCCAACTTCAACATTATCTGAGTTTGCAAAAGATAGAAAACTTAAATTGTTTGCTTCAATTTTTATCACTGCCAAATCTGTAGATGGGTCAGTACCAATTAGCCTCGCAGTAAATGTTCTGTTGTCATCTAAGTTTACAGTTATCTTATCAGCATTCTCAATTACGTGATTGTTGGTTACAATATATCCATCGTTTGAGATAATTACACCAGAGCCAGCGCCTTGTTGTAATTGGTCAGGCATTTGTCCTTGGTCAAATGGCATTCCAAAAAATTGCCAAAATGGATCCATTTGTTGTTGGTTCTTTCTACTAACCTTCACTTCTGTGTTGATGTGAACTACCGCAGGCGTACTTATTTTTGCTGCCTGTACAAAAGCATCTTGTGGGCCATTAATACTAGCAAATTTAAAATTACCGTTTTGGTTGTTTTCTCTGATTATAGTTGTCTTTCCAAGAAACTTGTTGTTAATAGCTAATGTCAATATAGAAACTATTAATGCGATTAAAAAAAATGGGATATACTTTTTCATATCAAAAATTTACTTTGTTATATAATAGAATACAAAATAAATATAGTTAAGTTCTATATAGATATTAAAAAGTGTAAAATGCGGGTTAAAAAAAGTTAATCGGCTAGTTGTATAATTTTAATTATTTTTTTTAGTTACTTTTGATTCAATGTATTTTAAATTTTATAAATATCAAGGTACTGGAAACGACTTTGTATTAATTGATAATAGGAATAAGCTTTTTCCAAAAGATGATGTGAAGCTAGTTGCACAACTATGCGATAGAAAATTTGGAATAGGCGCAGATGGATTGATGTTGCTTGAGCATGCTGATGATTACGCATTCCGAATGGTGTATTATAATGCAGATGGCAAAGAAGGTAGTATGTGTGGCAATGGTGGAAGATGTATTGCAAAATTTTCTTTAGATATTGGTGTAGTGCAAGAGCAAAATGCCAAATTTATTGCTATTGATGGCGAACACGATTTTGAATATAAAAACAATCTAATAAAACTTAAAATGATTGATGTTCAAAAGATAGATAGTTATAATGGTGATTTTGTATTAAATACTGGTTCGCCACATTATGTAAAATTTGTAAATACAGTAGAGTTGGATGATTTTGTAGATGTAGCAAAAGCTATTAGATACAATAATGATTTTAAAGAAAAAGGAATCAATGTCAATTTTATTTCTGATGATGGCAATACTATAAAAATTAGAACTTATGAAAGAGGCGTAGAAGACGAAACACTATCCTGTGGAACAGGAAATGTGGCTGCAGCTTTGTGTATTGCACAACAAAAAAATATCAATGCAGGCTCCGTTGCTTTAGAAACAAGAGGTGGAACTTTAAATGTTTATTTTTCAAAGATAGATAATCAGTACACAGATATCTGGTTGGAAGGAAAGGCAACAAAAGTATTTGAAGGAGAAATAGAAATATAATTCATGTTTGAATATTATAACATTACTACCAATACAGTAGAAGTAGTGGCAAGCTTAGAGCAATCAAATTGGGTAAACTTAGTTGCACCATTCAATTTTGAAATTTTAGAGCAATTTGCTATAGAACAGAAAATTCCATTTTCATTCTTTACAGATTGTATTGATATGTATGAGAAATCTAGATATGAAGAAGATGAAAGCTGTAAATTAATCATCATTAATACACCAATAGAGAACAATGATATAGACATGGAAGATGAAGCAGAATATGTAACATTGCCAGTTGGTATTATAAAAAAAGATGATTTAATAATTACAATTTGTGCCGTAAAAAATCCAATGCTCAATTTGTGCACCACACAAAGTTCAGTATTGGTAAAAGACAATATTTTAGATAATTTAATTCTCAATTTGTTTGATAGAAATGTGTATTACTATTTATTCTACCTAAGAGAAATTAATAAAAAAATATCTGCCATAGAAAAAGATTTAAAATTTTCAAGTAGCAATATTGGTTTGAATAAACTACTTAAAATTCAAAAGGCTCTTATCTATTTTGTAAATGACTTAAGAGCAAATGAGTTGGTTCTTGTTAAGTTGCGTCGAAATAATTTCTTTCATTTGGATAATTCTAAAATAAAATATGAAGTGCAAGATATTATGGTTGAATACAGCCAAGCCATAGAAATGTCAAATGTGTATTCTAATATTTTAGGAAATATGATGAGTGCGTTCGGTTCAATAATTTCTAATAACTTGGGCAATGTAGTCAATAGGCTAACAAGTGTTACCATCATACTAATGGTACCAACATTAATAGCTGGAATCTATGGTATGAATATTCCATTGCCATTTCAAGAACGTCCACATTCGTTTACGATTATAATGCTATTGACGATAGCAATTACATTAGCTTTCATTCTCGTATTCAGACGAAAAAAATGGTTGTAAATTTCTTTATAGCATTCTAGAATATTAAAGATTATTTATCATAATATATTATATAAGAATTAAGGTAAATACAATGCACCACCAATTACATTTTTAGATGCGCCTGTTACACTACTCAAACAATTAGGAATTTCTAAAACTCTCAATAATCCAAAAAATGCAATAGCTAATGCTTCTTTGTATTGAATTGTTTTGTGGTCAGTATCAATAATTGTACACTTAGAATAGTGCTTGATTCTAATTGCCAAAAATGAATTAAATGCACCACCACCAGTTATCAATAATTGCTGTTCTTCTGTTGTGTGCTTTTTTATTTCAGTAGCAATTTGCATAGCAATATGTTCTACGCAAGTTGCCATTTTATCTTCAACAGATATATTATATTCTTCAGTTTTATTTATCCAAAACTCAATTACATGTTCAGTGCCTAATGATTTTGGAGCATTTTGTTTACAGAACTCTATATTATTTAGCTCATCCAAAAGCGCTTGATGAACTTGTCCTTTACTTGCTATGTTGCCATTATCATCATAAGCAAATCCTTTTTTTGCAGCAAGATAATTGAGTAATGTATTTCCTGCACATATATCATAGGCTATTATTTGCTCAGATATTGTATCATGAAATGAGATATTGCAAATGCCACCAATGTTTAAAAAGATATTTACATTAGGGAAAAGATATTTCTCTGCAATAGGCACAATAGGCGCACCTTGTCCACCTTGAGCAACATCAGCAGTACGCAAATCTGATATTGTAGTAATGCCACTAAGCTGTGCAATTGTAGCACCACAACCTATTTGAGTTGTAAATCGTTTTTTAGGTTGATGAAAAATAGTTTGACCATGTGAGCAAATAAAATCAATATTACTTATTTTATTTGTTTCAATAAATGCTACAACTTCTTTAGCAAAATAACGACCTAATGATGCTGCAAGCGTGCCAAATCAATAGCAGAAAGTTGTGTAGCTTCTTTTTAGTTCAGTCCGAAAATTAGCATCATATTCTATCATGTAGAATGTAGAATATGATATTGGAAACTTTTTTCTGTTTTAATGAATTGCACACAGCAAATATCTAAACCATCTAAAGAACTACCACTCATTAAGCCTATTGCTGTATAAGTGTGTTGCATTATTTTTATTTTTTGATGATAAAGTTGTGTTGCAATAATGCTTGCAATTTTAAGCTCGTTGGTATTTATTTTCTTTGGATGATAATATTTCTCTACAAATTTAGTATCAAAATTTCCTGAAATAAAAGCTGGATGTTGCAACACAAATTTCCCAAAATCTAAAGTAGTTTTTACACCATCAATTATATAATTATCTATTGCTTTTATTGTTTTTTCTATTGCAGCATTTCTATCGGCTGCATGTACAACAAGCTTTGCAATCATTGGGTCATAGTAGATAGGAATTTCCATGCCTTCATCAAAACCATCATCTACTCTTATACCATCGCCTTCTGGAATTTTATAAGCTGATAAAGTGCCAATGTCTGGCAAAAAATCATTTTTTGGATCTTCGGCGTACACACGAACTTCAATTGCATGTCCATTTATTGTCAAATCATCTTGAGCAAAACTCAGTGGTTTACCTTGTGCTATTAAAATTTGTTCTTTTACTAAGTCTTTTCCTGTAATCATTTCAGTTACTGGATGTTCTACTTGCAAGCGTGTATTCATTTCTAAGAAATAGAAATCTTGATTGTTGTTGGCAATAAACTCTACAGTGCCTGCTCCAGTTTAATTTACAGCTTTTGCCACATTTACAGCAGCTTCGCCCATTTTTTTTCTTACTTCTGCACTCAACAATGCTGATGGTGCTTCTTCAATTACTTTTTGATGTCTTCGTTGAACAGAGCATTCACGTTCAAACAAATACACAACATTTCCAAGGTTGTCACCCAAAACTTGAATTTCTATATGTCTTGGTGAGTCTATAAATTTTTCTATAAATACAGAGCCATCACCAAACGCTGATATTGCTTCGGATACAGCCAAATTCATTTGTTCTTCAAATTCAGATGCATGATTGACAATACGCATGCCTTTTCCGCCACCACCAGCACTTGCTTTAATGAGTATTGGGAATCCAATTTCAGTAGCAAGTTTTTTAGCTTTTTCTATATCTGTAATTGCTTCGTCTGTGCCAGGAACCAATGGCACATTGTATTTGCCTACTGCTTGTTTGGCAGCCAATTTACTGCCCATTACTTCTATAGCTTCAGTAGTTGGGCCAATAAAAATAATTCCATTTTCGCTACAAGCTTTTGCAAAATTGGCATTTTCAGATAAAAAGCCATAACCTGGATGCACAGCATCTACTTGTAGCTTTTTGCATACATCTATTATTTTTTCAATAGATAAATAAGATTGTTTCGATGCTGGTTCGCCAATACAAACAGCTTCATCTGCAAAACGCACATGTGGTGATTTTCTGTCTGCTGTAGAATAAACAGCAACAGTGCTAATGCCCATTTTTTTGCATGTTCGCATTATTCTTAAGGCAATTTCTCCACGATTGGCAACTAATATTTTTTTCATCATTGCTAATTTATAAAAATTATAGAATTATCTTTGTAGTCTTCAATGAAATTAAGCACAATTTATATTTTATTAAAAAAAGAAATGTTGTTTGAGTGGCGATTTAAATCATCAATTGGTAGCTTGATAGTGAACTTGTTAGCAACAACTTTTTTTATTTATCTAATTTTCAATGGTGAAATTACTTTTAGAGTATGGATGGCAATTTTTTGGATTATAAGTTTGTTTTCTGTCATTCAATCCTCATATAGAATTTTTATAAAAGATGGGAACGAACATTTTTATTATTTGAAAAATATAGCTTCAGCTAATGAGATTATTGTGTCTAAAATAGTGTACAACACAATATTTAATTTTATTATATCAATTCTGACGCTAATTATCATGCAGTTGTTCTTTGGACAAGAAATTGGTTATATTGGCATTTTTATAAGTACTGTTCTTTTGGCTTCTTTTGGCTTTGCTAGTATTTTTACCTTGCTTTCTGGAATTACAGCAAAAACTCAGAATGTAGTATTGTTAGGTGTTTTAGGATTGCCTATTGTACTTCCGTTGGTGTTGGTAATTTCTAAACTCAGTATGTTGGCAGATTTTTATACAGCAATAAATGATATTTATATATTTTCTGGTGCTGCACTTTTATTAGATTGTTCAATATTTATATTATCAATTATCTTATTTCCGTATCTTTGGAAAGAATAAATACTAAATAGATGAAAAATTATTGGTGGAAATTGGTTTGTGTAATATTGCTAATGTATACTTTTTGTGCAGGTTTCTTTTTCAGTATTCCCAAGTTAAACATTCTAGAAGAATCTATTAGGAATTTATTTTTTCATGTGCCAATGTGGTTTGCCATGATGTTTTTAATGTTTGCATCATTATTTTACAGTTTAAAATATCTAAATACATTTGATTCTGAATTTGACTTAAAAGCAAGTTCTTTTGCCACAGTTGGTTTTTTATTTGGCATATTAGGTATTACAACTGGCTCCGTTTGGGCAAAAGCAACTTGGGGCGCATGGTGGGTATTTTCTGAACCAAAATTGAATGGTTCTGCGGCTGCATTATTAATATATGCGGCATATTTTATTTTGAGAAGTTCCTTTGAAGATAAAGACAAATCTGCAAGATTTAGTGCTGTGTACAATATCTTTGCATTTGTGATGTTTATTGCATTTATTATGATAATTCCTAGAATTACAGATTCTTTACATCCGGGAAATGGCGGCAATCCAGGTTTTAATGCATATGATTTAGATAATAGATTGAGATTGGTTTTTTATCCAGCATGCATTGCATGGATTTTATTATCATATTGGATTTATACTTTAGTAATTCGAACTAAAAAAATACAAAATAGATTAGAAGATATAGATGTGCTTCAATAATTATGAAGAAAAGAATTATATATATATTGTTTTTTACTATTACATGTAATTTATTTGCTGGAAATAGTTATTCATTGTTGAAAAAAAGCAAATGCGTTGTTTTTAGAAAAAAATACAAAGAAGCTATAGATGTTTACAAGGAAATTAATCAGAAGTACGATATAACAGAAGCACAAGTGAATTTGGCAAGATGTAATTATTTTTTACAAAATTATAGTGTAGCAGAAGATCAGTATAAAAAAATTATTGATTTCCCAAATATAAACTTGGATGTGTACAAGGAATATGCAATTATATTAGAGAAAAAAGATAAGAAAGCAGAAGCACAAATTTGGAATATCAAATACCAAGATGAAATAAAAAAACAGAAGAATTTTTATGCTAGTATTCCAAGTAAAGAAGTTGTACTTACTAAAGACCTTGCATTGATTGAAAGTAAAAAAGATACTTTGGTAGAAAATAAAGTAAAAACACCAAAGCCACCGAAAGTTGACAGCGTAAAAATTAAAAACCAAACAATAGTAGTAGATAAAAAGCCATCGAAAGAAGTTTTGGTAGAAAATAAAGTAAAAACACCAAAGCCACCGAAAGTTGATAGCGTAAAGATTAAAAACCAAACAGCACAAGTAGATAAAAAACCATCGAAAGAAGTTTTGGTGGAAAATAAAGTAAAAGCACCAAAGCCACCGAAAGTTGATAGCGTAAAAATCAAAAATCAAACAGTAATAGTAGATAAAAAGCCATCGAAAGAAGTTTTGGTAGAAAACAAAGTAAAAGCACCAAAGCCACCGAAAGTTGACAGCTTAAAAATTAAAAATCAAACAGTAGCAGTAGATAAAAATCCATCGAAAGATGTTTTGGTGGAGAACAAAGTAAAAGCACCAAAGCCACCGAAAGTTGATAGCGTAAAAATTAAAAATCAAACAGTAGCAGTAGACAAAAAACCATCGAAGGAAGTTTTGGTAGAGAATAAAGTAAAAGCACCAAAGCCGCCGAAAGTTGATAGCTTAAAAAATAAAAATCAAACAGTAACAGTAGATAAAAAACCATCGAAAGAAGTTTTGGTAGAGAACAAAGTAAAAGCTCCAAAGCCACCGAAAGATACATCAGTAGTAAAAAGTAAAAAAAGCAAGGTAAATGACTTAGTTTTTAAAATTAATCTAGCAACTTTCTTAAAAGATCCGGGATTAAAATATTTTAAAGATATTTCTGGTTATGGACAAATTACTTTTATTAAGGTAGATAAAACAACAATTTATTATCTTGGCGATTTCAAAACCTACGATGAAGCGAATAAAATGATTAAAAAACTGGATGAAACTTTTTATGAGGAATCTTTCGTAGTGCCATTCTACAAAGGCAATATTATAAGTATTGAAGAAGCAATCAATATCCAAACAAAACCATAGTACGGTTAAAAATAGTTAATTTATTAATTTATTCTGATAGATAATTTATTTTTGCTTTGTGAACAAGAAGCTAATTACTATAACAACAATCATGTTATTCATTGGAATGATAGGTATTGCTGTGGTGCAATTTATTTGGTTACAGAAAGCAATAAAGTCAAAAGAACAAGATTTTGATAAGAATGTCTATCAAACAATGTTTGATGTATCCAAACATATAGAAGATATTCACATAGAACCATTCATGCATAGTATGTTCGGAGATGAAGATTTAGATAGACTGAGTGTCTCTAAGGAATTGATGGTAAAAAACTATGACGAAGAAGGCAATCCAATTCAGTTAGCATTATCAGATTCATTTTCAGCAGAAAAGTTTGCCGCAATTAAAGAAAAAATAAAAGAAGCAATGCCATTGCAAATAGACAATATTCAACAAATAATGGCATCACAATTTATTAGTATTGTCCCAATTCAAAATTACTTGGATACACAAAAGTTGAGAGAGATTATCCAATTAGCGCTTTTACATCATGGCATAAAAACAGATTTTAGATTTGGATTAACTGATATTGCACCAAATAATTTTGTACTAATTTCTAAAAACACACCATTTGTAGAACTATATAAAACAAAATATAGTATAGATTTATTTCCTCAAAGTATTGTGAAACAAAACAAAACACTAAGACTATATTTTCCAGATAAAGATAAATATATTTTCAAATCAATTTGGGTTGTAATAGCAAGTTCTATATTCTTTTTCTTTATAACAATCATTGCATTCATGTTAGCATTCAAGATTATTTTTAATCAAAAAAGATTATCAGATATGAAGAATGATTTTATAAATAATATGACACATGAGTTAAAAACACCAATTGCTACAATTTCCATTGCCAGCGAAATGTTGCGAGATAATAGTATATCATCATTGTCAGAAAATAGAAACAAATACGCCAATATTATTTTTGATGAAAATAAAAGACTAGCCAACCATGTTGAAAAAGTATTGCAAATAGCAAGACTAGAAAAAGGCGAACTAGAACTTAATAAAGATTACAGAAGTGTACATGAAATAATAGACGCCGCAAGCAAACGTTTTCAATTGCAATTAAACGAATTAGAAGGAGAGATTGAACTTAGTCTAAATGCCAAAAATGACATATTAGAAGTAGATGAATTGCATTTCTCCAATATGATAAATAATTTGATTGATAATGCCATTAAATACAACGACAAAAAGCCATTAATAAAAATTAACACTTCAAACTACAATTCAGGCATACAAATTGAAGTAACAGATAATGGAATAGGACTTAGTAAAGAAAATCAAAATAAAATATTTGATAAATTTTACAGAGTTGCCAAAGGAAATGTACACGATGTCAAAGGATTTGGATTAGGCTTAAGCTACGTACTATCAATTGTAAAAGCACATCATGGAAAAATTTCCGTAGAAAGTAAATTAAAAGAAGGAACAAAATTTATTATACAAATACCAACAAATCAAACAGAATAATATGCAAAAGAAAGTTTTATTAGTAGAAGATGACCCAAATTTAGGCGCATTACTACAAGAATACCTTAAACACAAAGACTTTTTAGTAGAGCTAAAGAGAGATGGCGCAGAAGGCTTATTAGCCTACAGAAAAGGCAAATTCGATATTATATTATTAGATGTAATGATGCCAAAAAAAGACGGCTTTGAAGTAGCTGAAGAAATTAGAAAAGACAATCAAGAAGTTCCAATTATATTTCTTACAGCAAAATCTTTAAAAGAAGATAAAATTAAAGGACTAACAATTGGCGCTGATGACTATATCACCAAACCATTTTCTATGGAAGTTTTAGAATTAAAAATGAATGCAATTCTAAGAAGAACAGAGAAAAAAGAAATTAAGCCAACACAAGACACTTATGAAGTAGGCAAAACAACACTTGATTATAAAAACCACAAATTAATAATCAATAATAAAGAAACTAAGCTTACAACAAAAGAAGCTGAACTTTTAAGATTATTCTTTGAAAGAAAAAACGAATTGTTAGAAAGAGAATTAGCATTAAGACACGTATGGCAAGATGATAGCTACTTCACAGCAAGAAGCATGGATGTATTTATCTCAAAAATTAGAAAATATCTAAAAGAAGATGAATCATTGCAAATTCTAAACATTCACGGTCAAGGATACAAGCTATTAGAAAATAATTAATTATTCATATAAAAAGTTTTTACATAGCCTGTTGTTATTCAACAGGCTTTTTTATTCTAGTGCAATATACTTAAACATAATATATTGATTACGAATTAAACATATCTAAGTTTTTTCGTATTTTTGCACCAAATTTTTCAAACACAACCAAGCTGAAACCATGGCAACATCGACGCAAAACACATACAAAGAATACAAGCAATTTAATCTAACTGAAATTGAAAAAGAAGTTGCAGAATTTTGGAAATCAAAAGATATTTTTAAAAAAAGTATAGAGCAAAGAGTAGATTGCCCAAATTATGTCTTTTACGAAGGACCACCAAGCGCAAACGGAATGCCAGGCATACACCATGTTATGGCACGTACAATTAAAGATATCTTTTGTAGATTCAAAACAATTCAAGGATACAAAGTTGAGCGAAAAGCAGGCTGGGACACACACGGACTACCAATAGAATTACAAGTAGAAAAAACTCTAGGTATAACAAAAAAAGATATAGGCACTAAAATATCAGTTGAAGACTACAACAAAGAATGCCGAAGAGAAGTCATGAAGTTCAAAGATAAATGGGATGAACTGACTGAAAAAGTAGGCTATTGGGTAGATTTAGAACATCCATACATCACATACGAAAACAATTATATTCAATCAGTTTGGTGGTTGTTATCAGAGTTGTATAAAAAAAATCTATTATACAAAGGCTTAAAAATCCAACCATATTCACCAGCAGCAGGCACAGGATTAAGCTCACACGAACTCAACCAACCAGGATGTTATAGAGAAGTAAAAGACATTACAGTTATTGCTCAATTCAATATCATTCAAAATGAGCAATCAATGTTTCTGTTTGAGACCAATAATAATAATACATATTTCTTAGCATGGACAACCACACCTTGGACATTGCCATCAAATACAGCATTAGCCGTAGGAAAAAATATAGATTATGTGTTAATAAAAACAATTAATCCATACACACACCTAGAAGTCAATCTAATATTGGCAAAAAATCTACTGAATAAATATTTTTCAAAAGATGATGAGAATAAGGCATTTTCAGAATATCAAAATGATGGGAAAAATTTGCCATTTCAAGTTGTAAAAGAATTCAAAGGAGAACAATTAGCAGGAATTAGCTACAACCAACTATTACCATTCGAAGCAAATAGTAAAGACAAAATCAGTGGCGATGCATTTAAAGTAATAACAGGCGATTTTGTTACCACAGAAGACGGAACAGGCATCGTACACATTGCACCAAGCTTTGGAGCAGATGACATGAAAGTTGCCAACGAAAATGGAATTGGTGGATTGACATTAGTAGATAAAGAAGGAAAATTTGTAGCTGGTGTTGGCGAATTTTCTGGCAGATATGTAAAAGACTATAAAGATGAGCCAAATTACGTATCAGTAGATATTGATATAAGCATAAAACTAAAAAAAGAAAACAAAGCATTCAAAGTAGAAAAATACGAGCACAGCTATCCACATTGCTGGCGTACAGACAAGCCAGTTATCTATTATCCATTAGATTCTTGGTTTATCAAAGTTACAGCAGTAAAAGAAAGATTAGTAGAACTAAATAAAACAATCAATTGGAAACCAGAAAGCACAGGAACAGGTAGATTCGGGCAATGGTTAGAAAATTTAGTAGATTGGAATTTATCTAGAACAAGATTTTGGGGCACACCATTAAATATTTGGAGAACAGAAGATGGCACAGAAGAATTATGTATATCAAGCATTGATGAATTAAAATCAGCAATCAATACATCAATTGAAAAAGGATATTTAGATAAATCATTTTTAGACAAAGAAATAGATTTACATAAGCCATATGTAGATGAAATTATTTTAGTAGCACCATCAGGACAAAAAATGTTTAGAGAACCAGATTTAATAGATGTTTGGTTCGATTCTGGCGCTATGCCTTACGCACAATTGGGTTATCCATTCAACAACAAAGAGCAATTAAAAGATAATTTTCCAGCAGATTTTATAGCAGAAGGTGTAGATCAAACACGTGGTTGGTTTTATACATTACACGCAATAGCAACAATGTTGTTTGATAGTGTTGCATTCAAAAATGTAGTTTCCAATGGTTTGGTTTTAGACAAAAATGGAAACAAAATGTCTAAGCGTTTAGGCAATGCAATTGATCCATTTGAAACTATCGCAAAACATGGAGCAGATGCAGTTCGTTGGTACATGGTAAGCAATGGACAACCGTGGGATAATCTAAAATTTGATATGGATGGTGTAGTAGAAACGCAACGTAAATTATTTTCTACACTATATAATACCTATAATTTCTTCGCTATCTATGCAAATATTGATCAGTTTTCATACAATCCATCACAACAAATTCAAGTTTCTGAAAGAGCAGAAATAGACAAATGGATAATTTCAAAACTAAATTCATTAGTAAGCAGCACTACAGCATCATTAAATGATTATGAGCCAGCAAAAGCAGCAAGAGCAATAGAAGAATTTGTTATTGATGATTTGTCAAATTGGTATGTGCGTTTGTGTAGAAGAAGATTTTGGGATACAGAAGAATCCTTAGACAAGAAAGCAGCGTTCCAAACACTATTTGAGTGCTTAGAAAAAATATCCATATTGATGTCGCCAATTGCACCATTTTTTGCAGATTGGTTGTATGCCAACTTAAATCAAGACAAGCAAAAAGAATCTGTGCATTTAGAATTTATTTCAGCTGTTGATACAAAAAACATAAACGCAGATTTAGAACAAAGAATGGAATATGCTAAAAATATTTCATCATTAATTTTGTCACTTAGAAAAAAGACAAAAATAAAAGTAAGACAACCACTTCAAAAAATACTGATACCAATAATTGATAAACAATTAATTGAGCAAATTAATCTAGTAAAAGATTTGATTTTGTCTGAGGTTAATGTGAAAGAAATTGAATACATAAGCGATACTTCAGGAATTATATCTAAAAAAGCAAAGCCAAATTTCAAATTATTAGGTAAAAAATTAGGTGGAAATATGAAGTTTGCTACTGATGTAATTCAACAATTTAATGCTGAACAAATAAAAGAATTAGAAGAGAACGGACGCATAGCAATACAAGTACAAGGCACAGAATATGAAATTTTGGCAGATGAAGTAGAAATAATTTCTGATGATATACAAGGTTGGTTGGTTGCCAGCGAAAAAAATATCACAGTAGCATTAGATATTCATATTTCAGAGGAACTAAAATCAGAAGGATTTGCTAGAGAAATCATCAATAAAGTACAAAATGAGCGAAAAGAACAGAATTTCAACGTTGCAGATAAAATAACCATAAATGTGCAAAACCATTTGGTTCTCAACGATGTATTTCATCAGTTTAAAGATTATATTTGCAACGAAACTTTATGTAATGGCATCTATTTTGTAGAAGATATTAATAAAGGCAAAATATTTGATATTAACGGTGAGGAATTATTTATGGAAATTCAAAAAGTAACAAATGGCTAAAACTATAAAAACAAATAAAAAAGTAGTTGCAACAAAAAAAACAGCAACGAAAACTGCTCCTGCTAAAAAATCGGCTACTAAAACTGTAGCTAAAGTAATGCCAGCAAAGAAAGCAGCTACAAAAGCTGTAGCTAAAACAACGCCAGCTAAAAAAGTAGCAACAAAAACTATAGCAAAAGCAACACCAGCTAAAAAGGCAGCTACAAAAACTATAGCAAAAGCGACGCCAGCTAAAAAGGCAGCTACAAAAACTATAGCAAAAGCAACGCCAGCGAAGAAAGTAGCTACAAAAACTGTAGCAAAAGCAACGCCAACCAAAAAAGCAGCAACAAAAACTGTAGCAAAAGCAACGCCAGCTAAAAAAGTAGCAGCAAAAACTGTAGCAAAAGCAACGCCAACTAAAAAAGCAGCAGCAAAAACTGTAGTAAAAGCAACGCCAACCAAAAATGCAGCAACAAAAACTGTAGCAAAAGCAACGCCAGCTAAAAAAACAAATACAGGAAAGAAAGGACAACAGAAATTGAGTGTGAAGGAGATTTCTAAAACAAAATTGCATGTTGGTACGCAACATCTTCCAAGCTATACAAACGAAACATATACACACAAAGAGTTAAAACCATTAACCAAAGAACAAAAAACAATTGTTAGATATAGTGATGCTGAGCTTGAAGAGTTTAAAACATTAATTAATGAAAAACTAAGAAAAGCAAAAGAAGAAGTTGATTACTATATAGCACAAATAAGAAGCTCAGCAGAAAGCGAAACTAAATTTTCAAGTATGGATGATGGTTCGTACACAACAGAAAGAGAATCAATAAACCAAACAATTGGAAGACAACAAAAACTGATTGTGCATCTAGAGAATGCCTTGGCTAGAATTGAAAATAAAACGTATGGTATTTGTAGAGAAACAGGATTGCTAATACCAAAAGATAGACTTAGAGCTGTGCCACATGCTACACTAAGTGTAGAAGGAAAGAAAAGACAAAAATAATATTGCATTATTTTATAAATAATTATCTTAGCGCACTTTTGTGTGAATTGTTTTCTATTTAATTAAGTAATTCAATTCATATTATATTTCAGAACTAATATGCTCAAGGTACATGGCAAATAATAATAAATTACACTCATTATCTACAGCAGGTGTATTGATTACACTTGGAATTGTATTCGGAGATATAGGTACTTCACCAATTTATGTGCTCAAAGCAATAATGGGAATGGCAATCTCAGGAAACCATAAAGTTACAGAAGATTTAGTACTAGGTGGCGTTTCATGTGTCTTTTGGACATTAACCATCGTTACCTCATTCAAATATGTATATCTAGCATTAAATGCAGATAACAAAGGTGAAGGTGGAGTTTTGCATTGTATGCATTGGTTAGAAGATATAAAGCAAAATGGACTATCATTCCAGCACTTGTTGGATGTGCAGCACTAATGGCAGACGGATTTATTACACCACCAATTTCAATTTCATCAGCAGTAGAAGGTCTTACTATTTTATATCCAAAACTGACTACAAATGATATTGTTGGAATTGTATTAATCATTATTACAATAATATTTTTATTACAACAATTTGGAACCAACTTAGTAGGTAAATTATTTGGACCAATTACACTTATTTGGTTTATTATGATTGGAATATTAGGTGGTATGCAAATTATAGCAATGCCTTCAATCATTAAAGCGTTAAATCCAATGTACGCTTTCAATTTAATTTTTCATTACGATGGTGGATTTTGGTTTTTAGGCGCCGTATTTTTATGTACCACAGGAGCAGAAGCTTTATATTCAGATTTAGGTCATTGTGGTAAACAAAATATCAGAGTAAGTTGGGGCTTTGTAAAAGTTTGTTTAATATTAAATTATCTTGGTCAAGCTGCTTTCGTATTAGAACATAATAATGGTGGATATAATTGGGAAGAAACTGCTCCATTTTATGCAATAATGCCACGTTCATTTTTACCAATAGGCATTGCAATTGCAACTGCAGCAACAATTATAGCATCGCAAGCATTAATTTCTGGCGCATTTACTCTAGTAAATGAAGCTATGAAACTAAAATTGTGGCCAAATATGAAAGTAATTTATCCAACAGAGCAACAAGGACAAATATATATTCCATCTATCAATTGGTTATTGTTTTTTGGATGTATAGCAGTTGTACTTATTTTTAAAGAATCAGGAAAAATGGAAGCTGCATATGGTTTGGCAATTACACTAAATATGTTGATGACTACAGCTTTACTTACCTATTATTTGTATATAAAAAGAAAGCCAAGTGTACTTGTATGGAGCTTCCTTATTTTATTTCTTTTGATAGAAGGTTCTTTCTTTGCATCAAGTTTATTGAAATTTACACACGGTGGTTGGTTTACATTTATTATTGCAGTGTTTATTTTTATGGCAATGTATTTCTTTAATGAAGGCAAAAAATTAAGAAAAAAACATATAGAATTTGTTGAGATTAATGATTTCTTAGATGATATTAAAGATTTACAAGCAGATACTTCGATACCAAAAGAAGCAACTAACTTAGTTTATTTGGCGAATGCAAACGATAAAAAACACGTAGACTCAAATATCATTTATTCTATCTTTAGAAAAAAACCTAAACGCGCAGATACTTATTGGTTTGTGCATGTAGATATTACAAACGAACCTTATGGTGGAACTTATAGCGTAGATACCATTATTCCAAAAAAATGTTTCTTTGTAAGATTGAAGTTTGGTTTCAAAGTAGAACACAAGGTGCATGTAATGTTTATGCAAATAGTGGAGGAAATGGGCAAACGTGGAGAAATTGATTTATTGAGTCATTATCCATCATTGCGTAAACATGGTTATCCAGCAGATTTTAAATTTGTATTGATAAATTCAAGTATTTCTGCAGACAACGAACTAAAAGGATGGAATCAATTAGCTATTAAAGCATATACAACTATCAAATCTTTAAGCTTACCAACAGAAGTAGATTTTGGTTTGGAAAGAACAAACGTAAGAGTTGAAAATGTGCCTATCAATATCTCAAACAAAGCAGCAATACACTTAGATAGAATAGATTAATTGTAAATGCAATTATGCATTTCTAAGTAGTTGGTTCATCTTTAGAGAAGCAGATGTAAGCAAAACTTTTGCATTTACATTTCGTTCAACTTCGTAATATTTTTGATCAAGCAATTTTATTACTTCATGTATTTGATTGTAATGATGAAAATATTTTCTCAAAGCTTTAGCAATTTTCAATTCTTCATCATTTAGCTTAGGTACATAGTTTGCTTGGTATTGTTGTAGCATGGTTTCTCTAAAAACATGCTCTGTGTATTCCAAAAATGCTTTGATTTTTTCTCTACCCATTTTGGCTTGTTCGTCTACCCATTTTAGTATCGCATTCACATCAAAACTTGTGGTGCATTTCATCCAACTGATGAGTGTGTAAGTAATATCATCAATTTCTTTTTCTGAAATTTGATAAGCATGCATCAGATTTCCATTTGCTAAAAATGCAACTTGCTGTGCTTTGCTTTTAGTTATTCCTTTTTTTATTAATGCAACTTCAATTTCATCATCAGACAACATATTCACTTTAAGAATTTGACATCTAGAAATGATGGTTGGTAATATTGCATCTTGATTTTCTGAAATTAAAATTAGTATGGTATTTTCTGGTGGCTCTTCTAATAATTTTAATAAGATATTTCCTTCTTTGCCTAATGCTTCTGCCAGCCAAATAATATGTATTTTATATTCAGATTCATAAGATTTTAAACTCAGATTTCTAATAATATTTCTTGCCTCATCAGCAGAAATATTTCCTTGTTTATTTTCTGCATCAATTAGTTGTAGCCAAGTTTCTACATCAATATAAGAATTGTCTAAAATTGCTTTGCGCCATTCTACAATATAGTCTGTACTCAAAGATGGTTTGCCAGATTTTTTAGGAATAATTGGATAGGTATAATGTATATCTGGATGAATTAGTTTTTGTGATTTTACACATTCACTACAAGTGCCACAGCTATCTAGTGCTTGCTTGTTGGTGCAAACTAAGTATTGTGCAAATGCTAATGCTAATGGCAATGCACCTGCACCAGCATTACTTAAAAATAATTGTGCATGTGGAATATTGCCTTGCTGCACAATTTCTAATAAATGACTTTTTAGTTCTTCTTGTCCAATTACATCACTAAATTTCATATAGCTAATGTATGAAAATACTTTAGTTTAGTTTGATAAAAATATAAACACACAGTTTTGTGGTTGATGAAATGAGATCTTATTTAGTTTTAGTTAGTGTAATTTCTCTTTTTACACTATTGTATAATGATTCTACTACATTGTTATTTTTATCTAATAATGTTAATTCTATAGTGTTTTTGCCTAATGGCAAACCTTCCATAAAATAACCACTCCATTTTGTTAATATAAATGTTGTGCCATTGATAACTGCTTTTACTTTGTAACCATCTTTAGATAAATCACAATTCATTAAATAAAAATCTAATAAAACAGCATCTGTTTCTGCATCTTTATATTCGCCTTTTGGTCTACTGTAAAACAACATAGGTTTTGATAAATCTTTGTTGGCATATCTAACAGCATATCTACTTTTTCCAGTAATAATATTATCAATAAAAAATGCTTTGCTATGTTTAATACTTTCATGGTATGAACGAGAAATAAAACACAATACTGTATGCATGCCATCTTTTTTTGCATCTACCACAAAATCGTTGGTGTATTGTGCAGAATATGGCTCGTTATTTATAATACAATGTATATGCTGACCTTGTGCAGAGTTTGCACAGTTTTTTGTGTTTGCCAAATCTGTTTGTTTGCCTAAAGTATAATTTTGTGTATTAACTTTTAATCTAATTTTGTTGTTGTCTAATTCTTCAGTTGTTGATGCAACTTCAAGCAACTCTAAGCTTGCATTGTCAAAGTTTTCTACTGAAACTAACTCAGTTAATGTGATGCCATTTTTTTGCATTTGTATGAGTGTTGATGTGTTGTTTTCTTGAGTTTTTACGATGCCTTTTTTAGTTTTTTTATTACACATGGCTAGTCCAAGAAATAAGACGCTTATTACTAGGATGATGCTTAATTTTCTCATGATATATGTATTGATTTTAAAAAATAAATTGCGTGTATATTATTGAAATTTCTAAATTTATGTTGCTTCAATGTAGTATCAAATATAGTCATTTTTTTAGATATCAGATTCGCATTTATTGGGTCATTTTTAATTGATGTTGAATTGTATTTCTGATAAGTTTGTAATATTTTTTTTGGCGTAATTTTTTTTAAATAATGCTTAATGTTTGCTGGCTTCGATTTCTTAAAATCAACACAATGGTTTTTAAATAAGTTATTAAAAATTAAATCTTCATATTGACTAAATGTTGTGTCTTTTTGTTGTAAAAAAAAATAATTGATAAGTTGGATATCATACAATATCAACTGCCATTGATAGCCAAAATACTCAAAACTTCGTACAGCATTTACAATAAATTTTGATGCTCTATTGTTGAGATACCAAAATATATAATCTTGATTTAATTCTTTTGAATAATATTTTATAGCATGCTCATCTTTAAACATACTTCCAGCATAATAATCACCAATAAAACCTGGAAAAAAAATTGACTGATGTGGAACAATTTGTTGTTGTCTTAGATAGTGTAATGCAAAAAAATCTTGCTCATGTGGCAATGATGTAAAATGATGATTGTTCAATGCATAATCTTTCCAAACATCAGTAAAAAATAATTGTAATAAATTTTCATCATACTCAATAAATAACCATGGCACATCTAATTTTTTAGCAACTTCTTCAGCTATTTTTTTTTCTTCTGAGTTGATATTTCCATATGTGTAAGTAAATATGTTTTGTACGCCAGCATCTTTTAGCAAACAAAGTACAGCACGCGAATCATATCCACCAGAAAGTGGCACTACAAAAGTATAATCATAAAATTGTTGCTTAATTTTTTCTACTTTTTTTAATAGTAAATCATAGAAGTTTATGGATTTATTTTCAGAATATTTATTTTTTATAATAGATAAATAGCTATCAATTTTGTACGTGTTTTCTTTTTTATTGTAATAAAAATATTCGCCAATTTGTAATCTTTTCCAATTGTCAATCAATGTGTTTTCATTTTCTGTACAAAAATGCTGTTTAAAAAACTCAACTTGTTTTGTATTAATTGTGTCATTTTCATTTCTTAGAATATTGTTTGTTATATTGATTTCGTGCGTATTTATTTTATAAAATAATGGGAATGCACTTATGGCATCTACACAAGCAAACAAAAAATCTTCATGATGTATAATTAAAGAAAAGCTTTGCTCGATAGAAGTTACATCATCTAAAATTTGTTCTAAACTATCAAATGCACAATGTTCAATATCCAAATGATTGTTACTGATATAATAACAACAATTATTCTGTTTCCAAGAATAGAAATGCTTATCAATATTTTTTATTGCAAGCTTAATTTCCATTTGGCTTAGTTATTTTTAAGATATAAAAAAACAATGCCAAATTCATGACAATGCCAACCAATACTAAATACAAAATTGCTGTCCAAAAATCATTATAATAATAGCCAGCAAACAATGCAAATGCTCTGAAAACAAACAAAATAATATTCCAAATTAGCTCTTTGTGTAGCAAATGTTTTATATCTAATACCATAGAAATTGGAGAAATTACAGCACTAGCAAAATACCAAAATACCAAATATTGCGATAGCTTTCCTGCTTCTATCCATTGGCTATCAAAAAGATAATAAAATATAGATTCTCCAAAAAATGCGACAATCAAAACAGGAATGCAACCTAAAATAATTCCAATCCAAAACGTTTGCCACACTTTTATTCTAAGTTTTTCATTTGTAATGTTGTTGGCTTCTTGCAGAAAAAACTGTGTCATTGCAGTTTGGTACAATGATGCTGGAGCCAGTAATAATCTAACACTCATGGTATAATAACCACAAAATATTTTGCCAAATAATAATTCAATGAGTGGTATAATTCCGTTTCTAGAAATAGTATTTACCATAGATGATAATACACCAAATGTAGGAAACTGAATGTAAGTTTGCAATAATTGCTTGAAATTAGATATGTCAATTTTTACAAAAAATAAATGACGCAATTTGTAAAACAAATACATTGTAGCTATTGCTTGCCCAATTGCAAATGCATAAATTAATCCAAAATTATTTTGCCAAACTTTTATGAAAACGATAGAAAAAAATAATGTTGCAACAACCATTAATATTCTTGAAGTACTAATGTAATTTACTTTTTTTATAATATTCAAATATGCAATCATTGGCTGGTTGAGTGCATACAAAACAAGTATTACAGGAAATGTAAGCCAATAATTTTCTTTATAGATGAATAAAAATGGAATAGAGACAATGATAGAAATTGCACTACCAATAATACAAGATAGATATAAAATTTGAGTTTGTTTTTCTTGATTATTTTCTACTTGCAAAGCAACATCTAATTTTAAATTAATTATTTCTATTAAAATAAATACAAAAGATGTGAATACACCAAAAGTAGCAAATGCTTGTGGCGAATATAGTTTAGGTAAAATCAGAAAGCCAATAGTATTAATACATTGAGCTAGAAACAGACCAAAGAATAACTTATAGAAATTAGTATGATAAAATATTTCTTTAAACCTTAAAAACACTTCATTAAAAATACTGTTTTATTCCAAATCAATGAAAAATATATTACCTTTATCAAACAACCATTCATTATGTTCATTTGGATTTTCAAACTCATATTCAAGCTTAAAGGCTGGAAACTACAAACAGAAATGATAAAAGATTACAAACAATCTATTACTATTGCTGCGCCACACACAAGCAACTGGGATTTAATAATTTCTCTAGCAGCTTTTGATTTAATGCAACTCAAAGTAAAATTCACACTAAAAAAAGAATGGTTCAGATTTCCATTTAAAAGAATAATGCGCAACTTTGGAGGCATTGCTATCGATAGGACACCAAAAGTAGCTGGCGAACAACGATTGAGTACCGTGGAAGCAATGGCAAATTTATTTAAAGAGAATGAAGAATTGCATATCATGGTTACGCCAGAAGGTACACGAAGCCTAAGAACAGAATGGAAAACTGGATTCTACCATACTGCAAAATTAGCAGGCGTACCAATTTTGTGTGGTTATCTAGATTATGAAAAGAAAATTGCAGGAATCGGAAAAATTATTTTCCCATCAGATAATATGGAAGCAGATTTAAGAGCAATTATGGCTTTTTACAAAGATATCAAAGGCAAATATCCAGAAAAATTTAGCACAGACCTTAGATATTCATAATGCAAACCAAGTTTTTTAGTAGTTACTTTTGGGTATAAAATTATCCTTTTTGAAATGTATTTTTGCACGCAAATAATTGAAAATGTTAAAAATAATTTCAAGAATTATATTAATTGCAAAAGGCTGGACATACAATGTAGATTTGGCAAAACCAATAGATAAATGCGTACTCATTGTTGCGCCACACACATCAGCATGGGATTTTGTACTTGGAAGAGCAATATTCACAATGGGTAAAATTCCTGCAAGATTCGCCATCAAAAAAGAAGCATTCTTTTTTCCATTAAATTGGCTGTTAAGATATCTTGGTGGATTGCCAATCGATAGAACACCAAAATCAGCAAATACAAATCAAAGATTAAGTTTGGTAGATGCATTAGCAAATCTTATCCAAAGAAATAAAAGAATATGTATGGTAATTACACCAGAAGCATCAAGAGGCAAACGCCATCAGTGGAAAACAGGCTTCTACTATGTTGCATTGCAAACAAAAGTACCTATTGCATTAGCACACTTAGATTATGACACCAAAGAAGGTGTTATCGGAAAAATATTCTATCCAACAGGAAATATAGATGAAGATATGCGTGTTATCATGGACTATTATAAAGATAAAATACATACAGGCAAATATCCAAATAGATGTGTGTTAGACGAAAGATGGTCGTAGCATATTTTTTTGTATATTGAGTTGAAAATGCACATACACAAATGATTCTTTTTGCTACAAGAAAATACGAATATCTCAAAGATGAAATTATTAAAATTGATTCTAGATTTGAATTAGGTGAAGTAAAGACAAACACTTTTCCAGATGGCGAAATTTATCATCAAATATGTACCACAGTAGCACAACAACATGTTGTTATTATTGGTGGAACAACAGACGATTCCTCTACATTAGAATTGTATGATATTGCAATTGCTTGCGAACAATTAGGTGCCAATAAATTAAGCATTGTAATTCCATATTTTGGATATGCAACAATGGAAAGAGCTGTAAAATCTGGCGAAATAGTAAAAGCAAAAACACGTGCATTATTATTTTCTTCCATTCCACAAACACCATTTGGTAATGATATTTTTCTATTCGATTTACACACCGAAGGTTTGCCATACTATTTTGAAAAAAATTGTAGAACGGTGCATGTATATTGCAAAAATATTATAAAAGAAGCTGCAGCAGAAATCGGAAATCAAAATTTTGTATTAGCATCTACAGATGCTGGTAGAGCAAAATGGGTTGAATCATTAGCAAATGATATGAATGTAAATGCGACTTTGTGTTTTAAAAGAAGAATATCTGGTAATGAAACACAAATCACATCTATTTCTGCTGATGTAAAAGATAAGCTAGTCATTATTTACGATGATATGATACGCACTGGTGGTAGTTTGATACAAGCAGCAAAAGCCTATAAAGAAGCAGGCGCTAGCAATATTGCTGTAATTACCACACATGGACTTTTTATTCAAGATGCATTGCAGAAATTAAAAAACGCAGGAATAATACAATGTGTGTATACAACAAACTCGCATCCAAATAGTATTGCAATACAAGATGATTTTTTAGTAGTAAAAAGTATAGCTAAATTAATTACAGAACAATTTAGTTTGTAATTACACTTCGTTTTCAGATACATAATATCTAAATAAGAAATAAATAGCCAAGGCACACAATATATGCCAAACAGCATGCAACTGAAATAATGAATGTGGATTGCAAAAGCAACTTCCATCTACGCCAAAATTCCAAATAATAAAAGCAACAACAAATGAAAGCACACAATAAAATATGTATTTTCTTTTAATGTCGATATTGTATTTTTAATATTTAATACTTCAATCACTACACCTATAAAACACATAAAACCAAAAGCTAAATTTCCAAGAAAGAAATTAATATCTATGAATTGATGAGCATATGGCGATAGATTGCCCAATATTAAACAACTTAAATAAATTAATACAAAATATTTATGGCTTAATTTAAAATACCTTACTGATGCATAGCTTACCATAAAGCCAGCAATTAAATACATACTGTTCATGTCAAACAAGCCACCTAAATCTGTTTCTGTAGCATGCATTGCCATAGAACATGGTCCTAATAACACCATCATACAACACAGAAATTTTGGAAAGAAACTAGAAACAGAAAATGCATTGTGGCACACAATTTTTTCTTTCTGATAGGTAATTTGCCACGCAGCAAATAAGCCAAAGAAAACAAAGCCAGCATTAGACCATGAGTTTGATGGTTGAAGAATTAATGCATTACGTGCAGCTTCACAAAATCTTCCGCCATTGCCATTTGCAACACCAAACATAGAAAAATTGAGCATTATAAATAAAAGTAAAATGGCAAATACTGCAAAAATTAAAGTAAAATAAAAAGTATTTAACTTAGGCATTTTGTTTATTTCGATTGTTGTCTATTATACTAAATAATACATAACATAAAATAATGGTAGGCATACTTAGCCATTTAAAAATTATTATTTGTGGAATGCATAGTATTAAAAAAATGAATCTAATATTGTTCTCCTTGTAGTTAAATGGATTTCCTTTTAAACTAAATAATGGCAATTCAGCAACCATTAAATAAGATAAAACAACAACAGTTGCTATCAATGTATATTGGTTGATAATTAGTGTATTGACTACACCATGATTGAAAGTATAATAGCAATACAAACCCAATACAAACATGGCAAGATTGGCGTTGGTACACCAATAAAATTTACAGTTTGCCTTGTGTCTATGTTGAATTTTGCTAAACGCAAACAGGCAAATATGGCATAAAATATAGCTACAAATGATAATGCAGGAAATATTATTTCATGGTTTCCCATTGTTTTATTATATTGAAAATGCAATGGTGCATCTGATTGTATTGCATTGAGCATGGAGAATAACATCATGCTTGGCAAAACACCAAATGTAGTCATGTCTGCCAAAGAATCTAATTGCGCACCTAAGTCTGATTTTACTTTCAATGCTCTGGCAACAAATCCATCTAAAAAATCAGCCACCAACGAAATAAAAACCATTACAGGAACTAAATAGTAATGATTGTATAAGCACAATATAATGCCAGCCACTCCACAAAATAAATTGAGTAGGGTAAGTGAGTTTGGAATATGTTGTTTTATTGACATTGTATAAAAGTATATAAAATTCTTGAAAATATAGAATGCAAACAAAATTGTTTAGTATCTTTGCGCATGCAAAAAGTAATTATACTTTCTGGACCATCAGGTGTTGGCAAAAACACACTAGGAGACAAGCTAATGCAAGAATTTCCACAATTAGCATATTCAGTCTCAGCAACTACAAGACCTATCCGTGCTGGAGAAACCGAAGGTAAAGATTATTATTTTATTAGTACTCAAGCTTTTGAAGAACAAATAAAAAATGATGCTTTGCTAGAATGGCAAGAAGTATATGAAGACACCTATTATGGCACACTAAAATCAGAATTAGATAGAATTAATCAACTCAATCAATTTCCACTTTTAGTTATTGATGTCTTTGGTGCTATCAATATTATGAAGAATTTAAAGTTTAAACCTTTAACGATTTTTATTGATCCAGTAAATCTTGAAGTATTAGAAGAAAGATTGAAAAATAGAGGCACAGATTCGCCAGAAAAAATTGCAAAGAGAATGGAAAAAGCAAGCGTGGAAATTCACGAGAAAAAACATTTTGATATTGCGATTGTGAATGACGATTTGGAAATTGCTTCGCAACAACTTGCGGCTATTGTAAAACATTTTCTATTATATATTCAATAGTAGCATAAAAACTACTCAAACTTCATTGCTTTTATGGGCATTATTTTGGCAATTATTCTTGTAGGTAGGTACATTACAAGATAGCATATGACAAACGTTAGAATATTTATGAGTAATATCATCGGAAGGTCAAAGAAAACAGGAACTTCTGAAAGATAATAGTTTTCTTCATTCAGCTTAAAGACGCCTGTGTATTTTTGTAAGAGACATACTGCAAATGCAATAAAATTGCCAATAAGTATTCCAAAAAATATGATGTATGATGCTTGATATAAAAATATTGTTTTAATTTTTTGGTTTGTGGCGCCTAGTGCTTTTAGAATACCAATCATCTGTGTTCTGTCTAATATTAATATGATTAAAGCAGAAATCATGTTGAGCATTGCAACAATTGCCATGATGAGCAGCACAATGTACTCGTTCATTTTTTGTAGATTAAGCCATTCAAATATATTTGGATATATTTCTTTTATAGTTTCGGCATATTTTGTATTGTCGATAATGGTGTAGTAAATTTCATCTTTTACTTTATCCATTTTGTTTATATCATTTAGCCTAATTTCTAGTCCAGTTATTTCATCTTTATTCCATTGATTTATTTGCTGTAACATTGCAACATCCCAAAGCACAAATTTTTCATCATATTCATACAATCCAGTTTTATAAATGCCAGCAATCTCAACTTTTCTACCAATAGGTTGTGGCGCGCCTTTTTTTAGAAAATATAAAATAAATTTATCGCCAACTTCAAGTTTTAATTTTTTTGCTTGAACAGACGAAACCAAAACTTGTTTGCTAAAACCAGTGTCAGTGTATTGTATTTGTTGCCCGTTTGTGATATATTTTTGAATAAAGTTCCAATCAAAATTTTTATCAACGCCTTTTACTACAACACCTTCAATGTCATTTTTTGTTTTTATTATTCCAGCTTTTGTAATGTATGGCGACACATATTTTACAGCATCAATTTTTTTTATTTTAGGAATATCTATCTCGTTGATATGAATTGAGCTAGCTTCAAATGAATTGCTGTTTTCTAATTTGTGAATATGTATTTCGCCCCAGAAGCCGAATATTTTTTCTTTTATTTCTTTTGTAAAACCACCAACTAAGCATATGGCACTTATCATTATAGCCAAGCTAAGTGCTATAGCAATAATTGCAGTTTTAATTATAAAATTGGAGAACGATTTTTTTTCGCCAAGTACAATTCGTTTTGCTATAAAAAATTCGAGATTCAGATGTATTTATACATTAATGAGTGAAAAAACGTAACACACAAATATAGACGATTTTCTTGAAATAATTTCTGTAGTATTTTATACTTATTATTATGTTTATTGAAAAAGGAGTAGCTAGTGCTGAAACTAAGCAAAACAAAATTAATTCTTTTTTAGTATATTTGTATTATGATGTTTCAATCAAATATTGTTTCTGAAATTAGCGAATACGTTGATAAATTGCCAAAGCAAGAACAGATAAAATTATTGTCAAGATTGAAAAAGCAAATTCAACCTAAGGTTAAAAAAGTTTCAAATAAACAAATATTAGAATTATCTAAAGAAATTAATAAGAGTATTTTTAAAAACCACACAAAAAAACGTTTGGATGCTCTTGATATCCGATAGTAATATAATTATTAGTGCTATTGTTTCGCCAAATGGTACTATTTCAAATATCATCCATTCTAAAAGAAAATTCAAAATTATAGCACCTGAATTTCTGAAAGTAGAAATCAATAGGCACAAAGAAAAGATTTTAAAATTAACAGGATATTCAGTTAATGAATATGAATTAATTTATAAAGAATTAATTGCAAATATCCAATTTGTAGATACAAATGGTATTCCTAAATATTATACTCAAAAAGCATTTGATTTGGTAAAAGATATAGATTTGGATGACTTAGAATTTGTAGAATTGGCATTATACAAAAGATGCTTATTATGGACAGTTGATAGAAGTCTAGTAAATGGTCTGAAGAAAAAAGGATTTACAAAAATTATCACTACATCAGAGTTAAGAAAATTTCTCTATAAAAAGTAATACAATAAGCTAACAAGAAGAGGTATAATAGCAAAAAATAGTTGGTAAAATGGCTTAAAGCGTCAATTTTTATTGGTGTTTAGGGTATGGTTATTGAAAATGATTTCAATTTAATTTATTTTACTTAAAAAATGGCTAAAAAAAGTGCTGGTCGTGTGGTTCTAGCAATGTAATAAAATGGGGTTTTCAAAAAGGTAAACAACGTTTTAAATGTAAAGATTGTGGTCTATTATTTATCAGACAAAATAAATCTGTTAGTTTATCTAACAAGTTTATTTAGTTTAAAAAATGGATTTTACAAAGACAAACAATTACTGATTTAGCAATAGAAAGTAATTATAGTGTTCGGAGTTTAAAAAGCTTATTTGATACTTATCTGCAAAAAGCACCAACGCATAAATTCTATCCATCTGAACAACTTAATTTGCTTATTGATGGCACTTATTTTTCTAATAATATTTGCTTAATAATTTACCGAGATGATACGATAAAACTCACACAACTGTATAGGATTACTGATGGTGAATATTTTGAAGAAATTAAAGAAGATTTACAAAATATCTTATCGCTTGGTATTCGTATAGATAGTATTACATGTGACGGTCACAAATCGATACTAAAAGCAATCAAGGTAGTTTGTAAGCAGGTTTATTTACAACGCTGTACAGTTCATATACAGAGAGAATGCAGAGCTTGGCTAACTACTCAACCTAAACATATTGCAGGTGTAGAGCTACTAGCTATTGTGCATCAATTACACACCATTATTACACATGAGCAATCTCATGATTGGATAAAACAAGTGCTAGACTGGCATTTAAAATACAGCTCATTTATTAATGAAAAATCATACAGCATTACCACAAATAGATATTGGTATAAACATAAAATGGTTCGTAAAGCATTTGTTCATATTAGAAACGCAATTCCTAACTTATTTACGTATCTATTTAATCCAAGAATACCAAAATCAACTAATGGCTTAGAGGCATTCTTCGGGCATCTCAAAAGTCATGTTTTAATGCATCGTGGATTGACCAAGGAACATAGAACCAATTTCATTAAATGGTATTTATACTTTAAAAATCAGAAATGAGTTTTTTTAGCCATAGAACAATTTGGTAATAAAAATAAGGCAGTCTTAAAGACTGCCCATTACCATATTTGTATCAACCATATTGCTGGTAGGTTGCTCTCCAGCAGAGCCTACTTCCTCTTTTGGTTGACAGTAGAATATTAAGCATTATTTTTAACAAAATCAACAACTATTTTTTGCACCATTACCCAAGATATTTTATCTGAGATAGTAAAGCAATTAGATGTAATGTTTATATAACAACAAATAATGAGCTATTTTGTACCGAAGGTGGGACTCGAACCCACACACTTGCGTACACGAGTTTGAGTCGTGCGCGTCTACCATTCCGCCACTTCGGCAATTTGTTTAAAGAACTTTTGTAAAAGTAATTATTTTATTTCAATTTCAAAATATTATCAACCAAAAATTCCTCTTATAATATCCATTCCATTAGCAAACAACATTAATCCTAGTATTATTACTAATCCTATATTTTGTAACACATTTTGAACTTTTATAGGTAATGGTTTTCCTACTACCATTTCGTAAAATAAGAATACAATATAACCACCATCTAACATAGGTATTGGCAATATATTCATGAATGCTAATATTACAGATATTAATGCTGTGATGCTCCAAAATGCTCTCCAATCCCAAGTTGCTGGCATTATTTTACCCATAGAATAAAATCCACCTAAGTTGTCTTTTAGTTCTACTTTTGGCAATGCCATTAGTTTCAAGCTCTTCCAATAGTCGCTAATTTTTGTAAATGGCTCTTTAAAACCTCTAGCTATTGCAGCAAAGAAACCATATTCTATATGTTCTGTTGGATATAGATTTTCTAATTCAAATTTTGCAGCAATGCCAATTTTAGCTTCTTTATTTGGCGTTACTTGTATGTCTACAGTATCGTTATTTCTTAGCACTGTAACAGGAATACTTGTATTCGCATGTTTTGCAATTTCGTTATGTGCTTCTACATAGGTTGGTGTGCTTATAGAATCTACAGCTAGTAAAATATCATCTTTTTTAAATCCAGCTGCTGCCGCAGGATTGTCTTTTAATACACTATCAATAACAAATGGCATGATAGGCATTACTATTTGTGTTTTTTTCTTTTGTATTAATGTACCTAAAAATTCTTTTGAAATTTTTAATGTTTGCTCTTCGCCATTTCTATTTATAGTTAATGTAGATGCTTGGTTGAGTAGCATATCTTTTTGGAAATTATCAAATCTTTCAATTGGTTTTCCATCTAGAGCCACTAGTTTATCGCCCGTTTGTAAACCTAAGTCATAAGCAACAGAATCTACTATCATAATTCCGTTTTTTACATTTTTATTAGGCAAATAATCTTCGCCATATACGCCAAATAAGCCTGCGTATATAAACATTGCCAACACCAAGTTTACAGTAACGCCACCAACCATAATGATCAGTCGTTGCCAAGCTGGTTTAAATCTAAATTGTTGTTCCTTTGGTGTGTCGTCTTTATCTAGTTCTTCTTCAGATGTAGTTTCGTCTACCATACCTGCAATATCTACATAGCCACCAAATGGAAACCAGCCTAAGCCATATTCTGTACCACCAATTTTCTTTTTAAATATTGAAAATGGCAATACTTTGGAGAAAGGGAAAAGGAAGTCAAAAAAGAGGTAAAATTTTTTAACACGTGTTCCAAAAAGTTTTGCAGGAATAAAGTGTCCCATTTCATGAAGAATAATTAGTAAGGACAATCCTAAAAACAAGTAAAATATTTGTATAAAATTCATTGCTATATATTAATTTTTTTGGTTTTTAATAATTTTAAAAACAAGGTTGTAAAAATAAGAAACAAAAGCTAGATTATTCGTTAATAATTGTTTATCAATACGGATGTGTAACAGTGCCTATTTTTTTGGCTAGTTCGTTTCTAATGCTTAAGAGTTGTATTTTCTTTAAATAGGATGCAAAAGTAAGCTCTTCTTCTTTACTTTCTTCAGATTCTTTTATTTTTTCATCAATTTGCTGTATGGCTTCCATTATTTTAAGATACTGATATCTATTCATGACAGAAATGACATCGGTTTTGTAAGTTCTATTGGCTTCTTTTACTATAATTTCATGCCTTTTCAACCAATTTGGACTCAGCTCATAGCTTGATGCTTGTATGTCTATCAAGGTTTTTTTTACTTCATCATCTTCAATATGCGTCAGTTGATTAATTTCTTCAAATGGTACATCTTGCTCATAAGCATTAATATAATATTTAATGACTTTGTCGAAAATTGAGTTTTTAAATGGCGTATCTATTAATTCTGAAAGTACAAAAACACCCACGTTTTCATCTTCATTCATTTCTTTGTCGGCGTGTTCCAATAAAACCCGAATGATATCTTTTTCTTGGAAATAGAAAGTTGGTGTTGCTGTTTTTGTTTGCTGTTTTTCTAATTCAATTTGCTGTGTAGGATATTCTTCTGCTTCATTATCATTGTTCCAATCTTCTTGTTTTTTTAGCTGCTGAGATTTTATTTTATTGATTTCAATATTTAAAATCTTTTCATCAATATCTACAATTTTAGCACATTCTTTTATGTATAGTTGTCGTTTAATATTATCGCTAACCAATGCTATACTTCGTACAATGTCTTTTATAATCTCAGATTTCTTGATTGGGTCGTTAGCCACTTCTTCAATGCCTTGCGATGCTTTGAATAATATAAAATCTTTTTGATTGTTTTGAATATAATTTAATGCAACATCAGTGCCATTATTGCGTACAAACGAGTCTGGATCTTCTGCATTGGGAAGCATTACAATTTTTACATTCAAGCCAATTTCCAAAACAATATCCAATCCACGTAGAGCTGCTTTTACACCAGCTGCATCACCATCATACAGTATAACTATATTTTGAGTAAACCTTTTGATGAGTAACACTTGCTCGCGTGTAAGTGCTGTACCAGAACTCGCTACTACATTTTTTATGCCAGCTTGGTACAATGAAATAACATCTGTGTAACCTTCCACCAAAATACATTCATCTTGTTTCCTGATAAATTCTTTTGCATGGAAAATGCCATACAATAATTGACTTTTGTGATATACTTCTGTTTCTGCTGTATTAATATATTTTGGCTGATTTTCTGCTTTTCTTAATACTCTTCCGCCAAATGCTACTGTTTTGCCAGATATATTATGTATTGGAAACATTAGTCTATCTCTAAAGAAATCATATTTCTTATTGTTTTTCTCTTTAATTAGTCCAGCATTCAACAATACATCTTCATTGTATGCATTGCTTTTAGCTTCGTTTAAGAATGCATCAAAGCTATCTGGTGCATACCCTATCTGAAATTTTTCAATCACTTCATGGCTCAAGCCTCTTTCTGTACAATAACTTAGAGCAATTGCTTGTCCATCTTCTGTTTCTAGCAATTGTTTGTGGTAAAATTTAGATGCAAAATTTAAAGCAATATATAAGCTATCTACTTGTGCTTGCTCGGCTTTACTTTCTTCAGTTTGCGTATAAGTTTCTTCTACTTCAATATGATATTTGTTCGCCAAAAATTTTAGAGCTTCAGGATATGATAATTTTTCGTGCTCCATTATAAAATTGATGGAATCGCCGCCTTTGCCACAACCAAAACATTTGAATATATTTTTGTTCGGATTAACCACAAACGAAGGTGTTTTTTCTTGATGGAAAGGACAATTACCTTTGTAGATACTGCCAGATTTTTTCAGATTCACATAATCGCCCACCACTTCAACAATCTGGGCTGTGTCTATAATTTTTCGTATGGTGTCTCTAGTAATCAAGTGTGTAAAGATAAGAACTCTCCATTAAAAAATTGAAGCAATACTATAATAATGCAATTTGTTGAAGTAGCTGTAGGTTTAGCTGGCTAATGAATATACGCACTAAGGAAAAATACTAAAATGTTGAAATCTTTGTAGCAAAAATATAAATTTTAAAATTAACAATCTATTATATTTGATATAGTAAAACTATACAATTATGGAAAAACTTTCTTTTAAGTATTATACTATTTCTGCGGCAATAGCTATAGTCATTAGCTCATCTCTTGCTTTCTTAGGATTTAATAATTTAATTGCGCAAATAACTAAAAACTTTTGTTCAGAAGCAAAGCAAATTATTTCATTAATAATGAGTCTCTTTTCTGTAGCAACAATTGCCTACCTGCTGAACCATTATTGTTTTGGTATAATGCGTTATTTTTTAGGATTACCTGATTTGCGAGGAAACTATACAGGTAAGCTTGAAAGTAGTTATCATGTAGATGATGATGAAAGCAAACCACATATTACTAAATATGTAAAAATTAGTATTTCACAGAATGTAAATGGTTTTTATGTCGAAGCATTTTTTTATGAACATGAAGCATCTTTAAAACATAGTTCAGAATCGTATAGTGTTTCGCATGATATTGATAAGAAACCTAATAATGAGTATATTATTACTTACAGATACAAAAATAAAGCAGATAAGCTACATGATGACCACGAGAAATATGGCTTAACTGACCACGATGGTATTACTATTTTAACTTTTAATGCTAAAAATAAAACCTTAAATGGAAAATATTTTAACGATAGCCAAAACCGACCAAGCTATGGAAATTTAAATTTAACTAAAAACAATAAATTATAGAACTATGGAAACAAATAACAAAAGAGAAAAAAATTATTCTCAACCAACACTAGAGAAAAATGGAGAATTAGCTCTGTTTTATAACTTGGCTTATAATAGAATAAGCGAATATATTAAACTTCAAGAAAAAAATGCTAAAGATGAAATAAGAGACTATTTTGGTGATGTAGATATAAAACACGAAAAATTTTCTGAAGCTTTATTTAGTGAAAGTACCTACACCAATTTAAAAATATACTTGTGGAAAGAACAAAAAGGAGGAAAGATAAAATATATAAAACCATGGGAAATAGAGATGATAAATCATATGTTGCACCTTTTATGGCGATTAAGAGACTTTCATTCACACTATTGGCATGATAATGCTGGTATTGTAATTTTTAAAGAAGATTTTAGAGCTTTTCTTATTGAAAAGTTTAATGAAGCATTAACTTCTTATGATGCTAGATATCCTTTTGCTCAAAAATATTACAGAAACCAAGTTCCTATTTTAATTAATGCAGAAACAAATAAATTTAATACCGAAGGCATAAACTTTTATTTAAGTTTCTTTTTAACAAAGAGCCAAATGGAATTATTTATGAATAATCGTGAATATCTTAAAATGAAAGGCGTAAAGAAAGAATCAAAGAATTCTGAAAATATAAGAGACTTTGATTTTATGAGAAAAGTAAATACACATTTTTGCCTGTCAGATGGGCACCAACTAAATATTGCTTCATTGAAAAAAGAAGATACATTATTTGATGAATATTTAGCTGATCAAATCATTAATAACGAAGAAGGAATAACATTAGATAAACAAAGCCTTGAAATTCTAAAAATAGAAACAGAAAACTACCTTAACTCCATACCTGCATACTTATACAATGAATTAAATATTAACCAAAAGAAATATCAAGTAAAAAGATTGAACAATAATTATTTAGTGCTTTTATCACAATATATTGCCCTGCATACAACAAAATTTTTAAAAGATAATAACGACAAAAGACAAATAAACTGGAAAGTTACCGAATATACTATTGAAAAAAGAAATCCTATAAGAAAAGAAGAATTAAGAGAAGTATCTGAAAATGAAAATAAACAAATACCTAACAACTATGATAAAATAGTCCATAAATTCAACACCAACTTTGGTATTCAGTTTAAAATTGACGATTCTGATAAATCTAAAGTAATTCAGTATTATAATAAACCATACACAGATAAAAATCTTACTGCAATAGAGCTTGTCTTTACTGATAATTCAAGAATACGATTTAATATTGGGCTTAAAGCTCTTACTCATTGGGCAACAATGATTATTGGCGGGCATATTGATAAAGTAGTGAATAATCTTTTTGTTTTTGCAGAAGAATACAAACAGCTTGTAGAATATATCAGATACAGAACCAACGATTTTGATTTAGACAAAACACAATATATAAAAATGTTTTGCCAAAAAGGAGTTTCTGGAGATAAAAACGCTATTGGCTTACAAATTCCACAACCTCTTTTAGATGCTTATTTTGCAATAAAAAATACAGATTTTGTAGAAATTCCTGTCGATGAACTGAGAACAAAAGTATTACAAAAAGCAAAAAGTAGAATTGGTGTTTTAGAAGAAATGAAATCTAAAGCAGTTGATACCAATTATCACGATTATAAAATGAGTGCAGAGCTAATTAAAGAGTTTAATAATTTAAAATCAGAATACAATTTAGATAAAAAAAACTTTGCTAATACTGAGCGATTAGATGAACTAGACACACTTTTAAAAGAAGATAAAAAAATACAAAAGAAGAATACAAAAATTCGTTTCAGTAAAATGAAAGAACTGCTTTTTGTAATGAAATGGATTTTAGAGAAATCTAAAAAATTTAACGACCCAAAACAAAAGAAAGCAGTATGCAAATACATTTATTTATTAGATGACAAAACCTCTGCTGAAAAATTTCTTAAAAATGATAAAATAGAAAAATTAGATTCAGATTTAGCCTTGTATTCTGCTTCTGAATGGCTTACAAGACTAGCCACAAAAGAAGAATACCAAACAGATGAAAACCCACAGCTAGTAGAAAGAAAAGCATTACACAATATTTTTTTTACAACAGCTACAAGTTTTGATGAAGCCTATCTACAAGTAATAGATTTAGCCATTAAAAAATACAATACTTTGCAAGAAACTATTAATAAACACATAGAAACAAACAGTAAAGAAACATCAACAAGCATACCACCATCAAAAGATAAAACAGATGGAAGATTAATGTGGCTATTACAAAGATGTAAAGAACTAGATTTAACTAATAAATCATATACGCTTTCTGCTAATAGCGATTTTAGAGAAGCTACAAAAAAAGAGGTAGATAGAATAAAAGAATTGGTAATGCCTTATGTTTTTAAATATGATTATATAGATGAAAATAATTTTAAGGAAGGCTATATTTTTGGATTATCCAACTGGTTTTTTGAAACAATAGATAATTTTAAAGAAAAATTTATAGCCACAAAAAACACTCATATAGTTCAATTTGTTGAAGAAAAACGAAAACAATATCAGGAGTATTTCAAGAATAATCAAAATGCACAACCTTATTTGGTATCAAAAGATGCCTTTAGTAATAGGTTAGAAAAAGAAGATTTTAATAAGGCAAGAACCTTTTATCAAGATGTAGTACACGATGCCTTACTTGCTAAATTAAAAGACAATTATTTTAATTTACAATCACATAAATTTGATATTAAGCGAACTAGAAGCAAAGATATTAAAATAGAGCATATAATAAATGACATAAAACTACATACTTTTATACCTATAAAGCTATTGCAAAGAAATAATGGAGTAATCCATAAAAAACACATTATAAAAATGATGGAGCTACTGTATAAAAAAGAAATTCAAAAAGGTAGAGATAATCCAAAAACAACTTTCGAATATCAAACCATAGTTCAGCGATTACAAAGTTATTACCAACAAAGTATAAAGTATGTATCAGAAATTTTAAAGAACGAGAAAGAATATGGAGAAAGCCAAGATTGGGCGGCTATACAAAATAAAATAGACCTTATTAACAATCCTATTCCGCAAGAATTTGAGCATAAAAAATTTGAAGTATTTAGAAGTTATATTGAAAGTAAATATGTAAACGCTTTCGTGGATATTGAAAAACAACTACGAAATAAAATATTTCATTTAGATGTAGCAGAAAAAGGATTTGGAAATCTATTAAAACTAAAACAACAAAATAATACCAATATATAACCAAAACATGCATTTTTATAAAGCAGAAAACAAGCTAAATTATTTATATTTAGCACTTTATAAACAAGCCGTTGTGACACACCACATTTTGAAAGGTATTCACAACAATCTGCAACAGCAGTAGGTAAAACATATTGTTGTGACACACCACATTTTGAAAGGTATTCACAACATGCCGCTGGTGGTGTAGAAGCTTATAAATGTTGTGACACACCACATTTTGAAAGGTATTCACAACACTATATCTGCAACAAATCCTATGCCTACCGTTGTGACACACCACATTTTGAAAGGTATTCACAACTTGGAGATGGAGTATATAAAACAGGTATTTGTTGTGACACACCACATTTTGAAAGGTATTCACAACTAATCAATGGTATCAAAAACACATGTGTCTGTTGTGACACACCACATTTTGAAAGGTATTCACAACGCTAATTCAGGTAGAAAGCGTTTCTTCTTAGTTGTGACACACCACATTTTGAAAGGTATTCACAACCCTTCACGAAAAGTACGGTAAGTGCTTGTGTTGTGACACACCACATTTTGAAAGGTATTCACAACATATACTCTTGAATATATTTTATATATACAGTTGTGACACACCACATTTTGAAAGGTATTCACAACGATTATAATACTCTAAAATCATGTCTTTGTGTTGTGACACACCACATTTTGAAAGGTATTCACAACTTCAATAAATAGACACAAATACTATCATTGTTGTGACACACCACATTTTGAAAGGTATTCACAACGATACTAAATTCGATACTACCACACCTTCCGTTGTGACACACCACATTTTGAAAGGTATTCACAACTGGCATAGTTTTTTCATCAAAAAAAACGCAGTTGTGACACACCACATTTTGAAAGGTATTCACAACAGAAAACGCTGCCTTTATGTTAGTTGTAATGTTGTGACACACCACATTTTGAAAGGTATTCACAACGATTTCTGCGTAATATCTACTTTTATTATTGTTGTGACACACCACATTTTGAAAGGTATTCACAACTGAATAATTTAATAATGAAGCAATTCGATAATGTAATAATGAAATACAAAAGCAAAAAGTCTTATGTCTCACATCTTAAATCTTATGTCTATTTTCAGTTCACATTTTATAGAGTAAACACAACATGAATAATTTAATAATGAAGCAATTCGATAATGTAACAATGAAATACAAAAGCAAGAAGTCTCATGTCTTATATCTTAAATCTTATGTCTATTTTAATGTAACAATGAAATACAAAAGCAAAAAGTCTTACTACTTAATCCTTGCTACTTACTACTAATTAAAAAAGTCTTAAATCTTATGTCTATTTTAATGTAACAATGAAATACAAAAGCAAAAAGTCTTACTACTCAATTCTTGCTACTTACTACTACTTAATACTTGCTACTTACTACTAATTAAAAAAGTCTCATGTCTCTTAAGTATCTTTACACTATCATTTAACTATAAATAAGTTACTGAATAAACATGAAAAAAAATCTATTACTTACATTGCCTGTAGCTATTGCCTTCGATGAAAGCAAACTATATCAACACATTAAACACGAACTGCAAATTAAAGATGAACAGAAATTTAGTATAAGAATACTAAAACGTTCTATTGATGCCAGACAAAGAAATATAAAAGTAAATCTACAAGCAGATGTATTTGTTGATGAACCTATGACTAGTTTATTCCAAAATTCATTTGCTTATACAGACGTATCTAAGCAACAGCAAGTAATTATTATTGGTGCTGGCCCAGCTGGTTTGTTTGCAGCACTAAGGTTAATAGAACTTGGCATAAAACCAATTATTTTAGAAAGAGGAAAAAATGTGCAAGACAGAAGGAGAGACTTAGCCAACATCAATAAAAATAATATTGTAAATGAAAACTCAAACTATTGTTTTGGCGAAGGTGGTGCAGGCACATACAGCGATGGAAAATTATACACTAGAGCTACCAAACGTGGTGATATAAGAAGAGTGTTAGAAATTTTGGTACAACATGGTGCAAAGCAGAAAATATATTGTCTGATGCACATCCACATATTGGCACCAACAAACTACCTAAGATTATTCAAAATATTAGAAATACAATTATTGAATATGGTGGAGAAATACACTTTAATACAAAGCTTATAGATTTTAATGTAAAAAATAATACAATAGAATCTGTGTCTGCAATAGATGTAGAAAACAATACAATAGAAGATTACAAAGGCATCGCCTACATATTAGCAACAGGACATTCAGCAAGAGATATTTTTGAATTATTGCATCATAAATCAATTAAGATAGAAAATAAACCATTTGCTTTAGGCGTACGTGTAGAACATCAGCAACAAGTTATAAACCAACATCAATACCACAATAGCGAAGATATTAATTTGTTGCCAGCAGCATCATACAGTTTGGTGGATAATGTAGCATACAAAAATACAACGAAAGGTGTGTTTTCATTTTGTATGTGCCCAGGCGGATTTGTTGTGCCAGCACTACTGCGCAAACAGAAGTAGTAGTAAATGGTATGTCGCCATCAAAAAGAGATTCGCAATATGCCAATTCTGGTATTGTAGTGAGTATAGATGAAAATGATTGGAAAATATTTGAAGGTAAAGGTGTACTTGCAGCATTAGAATTTCAAAAACAAGCAGAGCAAAATGCATGGCGCATCTCACAAAGTCAAGTAGCACCAGCACAACTATTGAACGATTTTATTCAAAAGAAAAATTCAAGTACAGTATTAGCAACATCGTACCAGCCAGGTTTGGCAGCTACAAACTTGTACGATGTATTGCCAGAAGTTGTAGCTACTTGCTTACAAAAAGGATTTCTTGCATTTGGGAAAAAAATCAAACAATTTAATACCAATGAAGCACAGATAATTGGTGTAGAAAGCAGAACATCATCGCCAGTAAGAATACCCAGAGACAAAGAAACATTGGAGCATATACAAACTAAAAAACTCTTTCCATGTGCCGAAGGCGCAGGCTATGCTGGTGGCATTATGAGCGCTGCCATAGATGGCGAGCGTTGTGCTGAAAGCATTGTAAGAATATATAAATAAATGCAGGTCTATAAGCCGAGTTCTGTATAAAATATTGCTATTTTATTTCTATCATTTATCTGGGATAGTTGTCACCAACTACCTCTATCCATCTACCCACCAACATCCAGCGAGTAACTGTCAAGCATTGGGTTACATGATGTTTCAGCATCTGGGGTTTGCCTGTGCTAATATATTACTACAAAAGCATGTTTCACTACAGCACTACCTGTACTATTTTCTGTGGCACTTTCCATACATTACTGCATACAGCTGTTAGCTGTCAGATTTACTCTTTGCTGCTCAGACTTTCCTCATCTATAAAACTATAAACGCGATAGAACGACCTGCACCACAAAATTAATCTTTTATTTGTAAATTATTTTATCTGACTTGTTCTATAAAATGTGCTAAAGCATCTTTGTACACAACACATATAAAGATAACACCATACAAAGCACCAAAAAGATGCGCAGTATGTCCAATATTATCCAAATTTCGCTTAGACATATAGTATGAATAAGCAATATACAGTGGTCCAAAAATATAAGAAGGTATGAAAAATGGAATTGGGAATATCATAATTCCTTGTTGTGGATATAAAATGATACAGCAAAAAATTACTGCTGCAACAGCACCACTTGCACCTAATGCATTGTATGCAGGAAAATTGTTGTATTTCTTATAATCTGGAATGCTACTAATGGCTAAAGCACTTATATATAATGTTAAGTACAAACAACTACCCATTGTTTTTCCATAATAACTAATGAGAAAGTTTTCTACCAATGTACCAAATAAATACAAAGCATACGTTAAAAAAAAAGATGAAACATGTCAGCATGTATTAATCCATAACTAAAAAAACGATACCATTGTTTCCTAGCTTTGATAACATAGGCATTAAAAATTAATTCTTGAGAGATCTTTGGATTGCTAAAAGCCCATAGACTTGTGACGGCAGTAATAATAATAATGATGATTGTAATCATAGTATTTGCAATTTAAGTAAATATTTCAAATCTTGATGGTAATTTATCTATCTGTTTAAATTGACCTTCATTCAATTCAAAAATATGATGTTGTGTGCCATTGCTTATCATTAAAAATGGCGCAGCTATGGAAATATTATAATTCAATAATTGTTTTAAAGTATCATGGTTGATAGTAATGGAATTTGCCTTGCATTCTACCAAAATATGTGCCTGCAATTCTTGGTTGTACACTACAATATCATATCTTTTTTTAAGTTGATTAACTTTTATTTGTTTTTCAACCGAAATGTAATTTAATGGATATTGCAAGCTTGTAACAAAATAATCAATTAGAAATTGGCGTACTTTTTCTTCTGGAGTTAAGATTATCCATTTCTTTCTAATCTGACAATGAATAAATGTTTTACCATTTTCTTTTTTAATGTTGATTTTATTTTCTTGCATTATTTTTTATTGCAATAGCTTTTTAATACATTAGCAAAAATAGACGAATAAATTCTATTTTAACTATATAAATGATGACTTTTGATGCTATCCATAAAGAAATTTTGACCAAAAAATTTAAGCCAATTTATTTTTTTTGTGGAGAAGAATCCTATTTTATTGATATTCTAGAGCAAGCATTGCTCCAAAATGTACTACAAGAACATGAACGCGATTTTAATTTAGATATTTTTTATGCAAAAGATATTGATGCGCAACAAATACTGAATGCAGCAAGTCAATATCCATCGTTTGCAGAAAGAAGAATAGTGTTGGTAAGAGAAGCTCAGGATTTTAAAGCAAAAGTTTGGGAAGATTTAGAAAGTTATTTTAGTAAGCCAATACAAAGTACAGTATTGATTTTTTGCCACAAACATAAAGCATTAGACAAAAGATTAAAGATTAGCAAACTTATTGAAAAAGCATCTGAGTTTTTTGTGGCAGACAAAATTAAAGAAGAAATGTTGCCAACATGGATAGCCAATCATGTAAAACAAATCGACTTAAAAATTGATGCAACTGAATGTAACTTATTGGCAGAAAATTTAGGTAATGATTTGTCTAGAATTAATAATGAACTAGAAAAATTAAAAGTGGTATTGCCCAATGGAAGTAATATTACAAAAGAAGTAATTGAAAAATGGATAGGCATTTCAAAAGAATACAACTTAACAGAAATGAATAAGGCAATTATTCATCATAATTTTGAGAAAGCTATAAAGATTTCAATGTATTTTGAGAAAAATCCCAAAGCTGGTTCTATTATTGCAATTATAGCGTTCTTGTATCCATATTTTAGCAAATTACTTTTATACCACACGCAACAATCTAAAAGTGATAATGAGCTAAAAAGTATGGGCTTGTACTATTTACAAGATTATAAAATAGGTGTACGACAGTATTCTGCACAAAAAACAATACAAATTTTGCACTTACTCAACGAGTTTGATGCTAAAGCAAAAGGCTTGTACGCAAGTAACAATACTACTGATGCTAATTTGCTAAAAGAGTTAATTTATAAGATTATGAATTAACTAACTACATGATGTATGTAGTTAGTTAATTGAAATGTATTAATATTCGTGTGGTAATGTAAGACCAACTTGTTCATGCCATGGCAGTCCAAGTTTGCCAATTTGTTGCATAAATGGATCTGGATCCATTTCTTCAGTATTGTATACGCCTGGTTTCATCCAAATGCCTTCAAGCATCAATTTTGCGCCAAGCATGGCAGGAACGCCAGTTGTATAGCTAACGCCTTGTGCTTTGGTATCTGCATATGCATCTTGATGTTTGCAATTATTCCAAATAAAATAAGTTTGGTCTTTGCCATCTTTAATACCTTTTATCTGGCAGCCTATCGATGTTTCGCCAGTATAGTTTTCGCCTAAAGAACCTGGTTCTGGCAATAATGCTTTTAAAAATTCTAATGGCACAATATCTTGTCCTTGAAACTTAATAGGTTTGATAGAAGTTAGGCCTATGTTTTGCATTACAGTTAGATGTGTAATATATTGCTGTCCAAATGTCATCCAGAATCTTGCTCTTTTTATAGTTGGAAAGTTTTTTACTAAAGATTCTAATTCTTCGTGGTATAATAGATATGATTCTTTTGGGCCAATGTTTGGATATTCGATAGGTTTGTGAATAGACATTGCAGGAATTGTGACCCATTTGCCATTTTCCCAATATTTTCCATCTTGTGTTATTTCTCTGATGTTAATTTCAGGATTGAAGTTGGTAGCAAATGCTTGTCCGTGGTCGCCAGCATTACAATCAACAATATCTAAATAATGAATTTCATCAAAATGATGTTTTGCAGCATGTGCCACATATATTTGCGATTGTCCTGGGTCAAAACCACATCCTAACAATGCCATAATTCCTTTTTCCTTAAATCTTTCTTGGTATGCCCATTGCCAAGAATATTCAAATTTTGCTTCGTCTTTAGGTTCGTAGTTTGCTGTATCTAAGTAGTGTACGCCAGTTTCTAAACAAGCATCCATAATTGGCAAATCTTGGTATGGTAGCGCAACATTAATGACTAAATCTGGTTTAAAACTATGGATTAACTCTACCAATTGTTTTACATCATCTGCATCCACTGATGCTGTTTTGATATTTGCATTTGGAATATCGTTTGCTATGGCATCGCATTTAGATTTTGTTCTACTTGCTAGCATGATTTCAGAAAAAACTTCTGGAGCTTGAGCACATTTTCTTACTACAACATTGCCTACGCCACCAGCGCCAATAATTAAAACTTTTTTAGACATAATTTTTTTATTTTATTTTATCAAAAAACATTCCAAAAATAATCAATAATATTTTACTCAGCCTAAAAAAATACGAATACTCAAATCTTTTTTTTGAATAAGATTATGCTTGTTTATTTGTTTTTCTTTTTTAGTTTTTTTGCAAGTTTTATGGAGTGTTTTAATGAGTTTAAATTGTTCCAATCACTATGTGAAATGATAATGTATTTTGGTTCAGGATATTTTTGTTGTACATTTTTGAGTGTATTTTCATATTCAAAAACATTGGCATCGCCTAAATAGCCTAAATTTTTTGAATCTACACCTTTTATTAAACAACCACCATATAGTATTTTTTCCTTATCAAACCAAATAGTGATGTTGTCAGTGGTATGTCCTTCTCCTGGATAATAAATTTCGAAAGCATATTGCCCAATATTGAATATAGTGTCTTTAGTGATTAAAAATTCTGCTCTCTTTTTATTGTTCTTTTTACTTAGTTCGTCTGTGCGTGCCGTTGTGTAAGTTTTTATTCCAAGTTGCTTGTAGTATTCTAGTCCTTCAGTTTTGTCGCTGTGCCAATGTGTTGCAAAGCAATAAGTCAGCTGTTTGTTGTGTTTTAGTTGTATGCTATCAAGCAAAGGTTGAAATTGAGTGGTGTCCCAAGGTGTGTCAAATAAAACAACACCTTCGTTTGTTAGTAGATACATGCCATTTGCAGGTATCTTTGTTCCTTCGTAAGTATTATATGTGGTGTATATATAAAAGTTGCCAGTAAGATGAGCTATTTTTAATTTTGCTTCTTCGTTTGCAAAAATATTAAGTAGAGAAAATGTAAAAATAATTGTGAGTGTGATAGTGTGCATCTAATCGTTTTTTATTGAATGAGTATTTTAGAAAACGAAGTTAAGTCCAAGATGTGTCAATTACAAATTAATCTGAAAATTGATAAATGTATTTGTGTTTATTTGTTTTGCTTTATTATGTCATCAATAATTTCTAGATGATGTTTGGCATGTGTATCAAGAAAATTTACTGTTTGCATTAATTTAAGCTGTCCAAAAACTGGATGTTCCAAAAATGCATCTTGTGAAAGATTTTCAAACTTTTTAATATTTTTTCTTGTATCAGATATTAGTTTTGTTAGTATTTTGTCATCGATATGAGTTTTGGGCAGCAAAGTTTCTGGTGATTTGCCAAATCCTCTTGGAATCATTTTTGTAATAAGAACAATATTTCTAATAAAATTAAAACGCCATTTGTATTCTTCAGGATTTGATTTGGATAACAAATCAGCGTACTCATTGAATGACATTAAAGTGTGTTCTATATGCCAGCCAATACTTACTCTGGATATGGTGTTGTCTTGTAATCGATAATATGGAATTTTAGTTTCAAACTGGTCTAAAAGTAAGTTGAATTTATCTAGATATATTTTTAAGTTTTTGGTCATAAGATGGATAATAGCACTAATGTATTATAATTTCTTGATTGCTATAATATTTATATGTATTAAATGTTTGTTACGGTCAATAACTTATTTCGTAAATTTAATTATATTTTCTTTCCATTCTTCTTTGTATTTGTCTACAATATCTTCATGCCCAGCAGATTTATATATTTTTAATTGTTTTTCTCCTTGTAGATTTTTAAATATTAAATCAATTTCTTCTTTACTAACTTTGTTGTCTTTCAAACCATACATCAATAAAGTTTTTATTTTTATTTTCTTTGCATATTCAGTTGGATTGTGGTTAAATGCATTGAAATTATTTTGAAGTCCACCATAGAATAAAAGTAAGTATGACATAGGAAAACTTGGTGCATTCATGATTTTAAATCTAGCTTGTACAGTTTTTAACATATTTCCAAATGGACATTCAATAATAATTGATGTTGGTTCTAAGTTATAATCACTAATAGATTTCATAATTGCAACTGAGCCCATAGATATTCCATACAATATTATTTTAGATTTTGCTGTATACTTATTAAAGTAATCAAAAACATATTTTACTTGTTCAGACTCAAAATAACCTATCGTTGTTTTGTTTCCTGTAGAATTGCCTGAGCCAATAAAATCTACTAAGACAGTATTGAATCCTAAGTCATTTAATAAATTTGATTTCTCAATCATTTGAGATTTGCAACCTGCATAGCCATGAAAAATCAATACTGTAGGTTGTAGACTATCAATAATAATGTGCCAACAATCAATGGTGTCTGAATTGTATTTGATTTTAATTGTTTTAAATTTTCTATTTGGAAATGAAGTGTTAGTTGGTCTTGGATTATCAATGCCAAACACTATAGTTCTTATTTTTTGAACAATAGATAACTTGTTTGGGTCATTGGTTCTTGTAGTTTCTTCAATGTCAAAATGTGTGAACTTATAAGCATGGAAATAAGCAATAGCATTGATTAAAACAAATAATATAATAAAGATACTCAGTAACCATTTTTTATACCTTCGGAGTATTGTCATTTATTAATCAAATTTAATTTATTAAAGCTAATAATTATATTGAGACACACGATATATAAAATTGTTTTCTATGCTTTATTTCCTAAAAATACTACATATCCGAGATTTTGTTACAATGTTCCTTAATTAGGTTACAGCTGCTGTGTATTTAGTGCGCAACTTTGTATCATAAAATACAAACAAAATGAATCTAATTAAAATCTTAATCATCGTAACAAACATTAGCCAATATGAAAGTGGAAATCTAGAAACTGGCTTATGGTTGAGTGAACTAACGCATTTATACGCTGCTGCAGAAGCAAAAGGATATGACATTACAATTGCAAGTCCAAATGGTGGCAATGTACCATTGGATCCAGAAAGTTTAAAGAAAATGATGCTCGATAAAGTTTCAAAAGCATACTTAAATGATAGTGCTTTTATGAATCTTTTGAAAAATAGTAAAAGTTTAAAAGCTATAGAAAACGAAAAATTTGATGTGGTGTATTTAGCAGGTGGACATGGTACGATGTACGATTTCCCAAATGATACCACCATGCAAAACATTATTGCAAAACAATATGAGTCTGGAAAAATAGTTGCGGCTATTTGTCATGGTGTAGGTGGTTTGTTGAATGTAAAATTAACTAATGGAAACTATCTAATTCAAAATAAAAAAATGACTGGATTTTCTTGGTTTGAAGAAAAATTAGCTCGAAGAAAAAAAGAAGTACCATTCAATTTAGAAGCAGAACTAAAAACTAAAAATCCAAATTACAAAAAAGCATTTATTCCTATGACTTCTAAAGTAGTTGTTGATGGAAACTTGATTACAGGACAAAATCCATTTAGTTCTAAAAAGATGGCAAAAGTAGTTATGCAACAATTACAAAATCAAATTAAATAATTAGGCTTATTATATTTATTTATAAATTACAGAAATCATGAACACAATAAATAACAATCAAACAATCATAAATCTTGCTGGAAATGAAGTCTCTATTTTAAAAGATGGTTTGTATGATAGATTTCATTCTAATCCACCACTTGCTATTATAGAAAATGAAAGTCCAGAAATTGATTTATCTTGGTTTAAAACCATAAAAAAAGTAAAAAAGAATGTAGGATTTGAAACTTATTCGCCCAATTTTTATTATAAGAATAGTAGTATCACAGCTATTTATACTGCAGATTTAAAACAGTTAAAAGCATTAATGCCAGATAAAATAAAAAATATTGTTCAGCCTATTTCTATTTTTCCAAATAGAGGTCTAATTGCTATTACTGCTTATGCTTATCATTATTGCGACAATGATGTATATAATGAACTCTCCATTTCTATTGCAACTACAAAACCTAACTCAACTAACTTTGGTGTATTTTCATTATTAGGTCAATTAAAAAATAAAAACCTTTGGGGTTATGTTTTGAAGTTACCAGTAAATACTGACTTAGCAAGAGTGCGTGGTGTAGTTGGTTATAATTTACCTAAATGGAAAATTCCTATAGATTATAAAGAAAACAACAAAGAAATTACTTTTGATTTTTATGATGAACAAGGAAATTTAGACTTTACTATGATAGGAAAAAAATTAGAAATAGAAAATAATAAACCAACTCTAACTCGTTCTAATTTTATTAATCTAAATAAAGAAGATAAACTTACACATGGCTACAACGATACTCGTGCTATTCAAAAAGCGAGTAGTAGCAAACAAAACGATGTGCAATTAAATTTAAGTAATGGCGCTTTATCATCCTATATAAAATCATTAGATTTAGGAAGATTAATACGCTATGATTATCAACCAGATTTTCAAGCAGCATTATATACACCAGAAATTATTGAATCAAAATAAAAAATACAGTCATGGATTTTAACAGCATTTTTCACTCTCAAAAAGTATTTTTCAATACACATAAAACAAAAGATATTGCATTTAGAAAAAAAACATTAATTAAACTAAAAAGCATTCTAAAAAATAATGAACAAGAATTATTCGATGCAATCTATAAAGATTTTCGCAAAAGCAAATTCGATACCTTTTTAACAGAATTAAATCTTATCTATAATGAAATAGATTTCTTCTTAAAAAATTTAAACACAATTAGCAAACCTAAAAAAGTAAAAACAGCAATCAGTCTTCAACCAGGCAAGAGTTTTATATATTCAGAGCCATTAGGCGTTACGATGGTTATTGGTGCTTGGAATTATCCATATCAACTAACACTTTTACCTTTGGTAACTGCCATTGCAGCTGGCAACACTTGCATTGTAAAACCAAGCGAATTGCCAGTAAATACTATGCATTTGATTGCTAAATTAATCAATACAAATTTCTCATCTAATTATTTATTTGTAGTAGAAGGCGGCGTTCCAGAAACAACTGAATTATTAAAACTCAAATTTGATAAAATCTTTTTTACTGGAAGTCCAATGGTAGGTAAAATTGTATATGAAGCAGCTGCAAAAAATTTAGTGCCAGTTACTTTGGAGTTAGGTGGGAAATCTCCAGCAATAGTAACCAAAACAGCTGACTTAGAAGTTGCAGCTAAAAGATTAATTTGGGGGAAATTTTTAAATGGTGGACAAACTTGCATTGCACCAGATTATTTGTTGGTAGAAGCATCTGTGAAACCAAAATTAATTGAAATCATTAAAAGCAAACTAGATAAAATTCAATATACTGATGGTGCAGAACATTATGTAAGCATCATTAACAAAAGAAATTACGACAGAATTTTAAGATTAATAGATAATGATAAAATTGTTTATGGTGGCAAACACAATGATGAAACATTATATATAGAACCAACCATTTTAGATAATGTTTCATGGGAAGATGCTGTAATGCAAGAAGAAATTTTTGGTCCAGTTTTACCAATTATATCTTATAATAATTACGATGAAATATTGCAAAAAATTATTGATGGAGAAAAACCATTAGCTGCTTATTTGTTTACTAAAAATCAAGAAGAAAAAGATAAATTCTTAAACTATGTTTCTTTTGGTGGAGGTTGTATTAATGATACATTGATGCAAATTACCAACGATTATTTACCTTTTGGTGGTATTGGAAATTCTGGTATTGGAAATTATCATGGTGAATTTGGTTTTAATACTTTTTCACATCAAAAATCTATTATAGAGAAAGTAAATTGGGGAGAACCTGATTGGAAATATCCACCCTATTCAGATAAAAAAATGAGTTATTTAAAAAAAGTAATGTAATTTAATACGATGCAAGTTATATTAGGTGCCAACGGACAAATTGGTTATGAGTTAGCCAAAGAATTAAAACGAAATTTTACTTCAAATATTCGTATTGTAAGTAGAAAGCCAGAGAAAGTAAATGAAACGGATACTTTATTTGCTGCTGATTTAACGAATAAGGAACAAGCCATTGCTGCTGTAAAAGATTGCAAGATAGCTTATTTTACTTTAGGGTTACCAATAAGCACTGATTTATGGGAAGCACAATTTCAACTTATTTTACGCAATGTAATAGATGCTTGTAAAATCAATGATACTAAATTGGTTTATTTTGATAATACTTATATGTATCCACAAAATGATAAAGTTTTAACAGAAGAAACAAAGTTTGCACCTGTTGGTAGAAAAGGAAAAGTAAGAGCTAAGATGACCGAAATGTTGTTGGCAGAAATGCAAGCAGGAAATATTGAAGCAGTAATTTGTAGAGCACCAGAATTTTATGGACCAGCCAAAACACAAAGCATAACCAACTCACTTATTTTTAATAATATTAAAGAAAATAAAAAATTACGAGTACCATTAAGTGATTCAAAATTACGTAGTTTAATTTGGACACCAGATGCCAGTAGAGCTACAGCATTAATTGGTAATACACCTAGTGCTTATAATCAATCGTGGCATTTACCAATAGATGATAAGCGATTAACCTACAAACAATTTATTGCTTTAATAGAAACTGTTTATAATCAAAAATTGAACTATACAGTTATACCAAAATTTGTTTTTAGGATTGGTGCATTGTTTAATGATAGAATAAAAGAATTACTAGAACTATTGCCAAGATATGAACACAACAATATTTTCGATGATTCAAAATTCAGAGAACATTTTCCAAATTTTGTAGTTACCACTTATGAGCAAGGCATCACTCAAATTAAAAATGAACAATAAAACATTCGTGGCAATAAAAATATAAAATATGACAACACCTATAAAAGTTAATTCAATCAATAATTTGCATCAATTGTTAGGCATAGGAAAACCAAAACATCCATTAATAAGTGTGTTTGATTTTTCAAGCATAGCATCTAATGTTGCAGAATTAACAATGCCAATTACATCTGATTTTTATGTTATTGCTATAAAACAAGAATGTACAGGTAAATTCAAATACGGACAACAATACTACGATTATGATGATGGCGTAATGTATTTTACAGCACCACAACAAGTACTACAGTTTGAAGATATGTTGCTCGAAGTAATAAAAAGCAAAGTTTTAGTCATTCATCCAGATTTTTTACATGGCTATCCATTGGCAACCAACATAAAACAATATGGCTATTTTTCTTATGCTACCAACGAAGCACTTTTTCTTTCGGAACAAGAAGAACAAGCTATATTAGATATTTTTGAAAATATTAGTAAAGAAATCAACACCAATATGGATGCTTTTACGCAAGATTTATTGATTTCTAATATAGAATTATTGTTGAAATATAATGACCGATTTTACAATCGACAATTTTTAACACGCAAAAAAGTAAACAGCGATTTATTAACTAAACTAGAAAGTATTTTAGATAACAATTTTAAAAGTAAAAATATAGAAGAGTTTGGTATTCCAAGTGTTCAAGAAATAGCGAGTCAATTAAATTTAAGTCCAAATTATTTAAGTGATATGTTGCGTGTACAAACAGGACAAACAACCCAACAACATATACAAAATAGAATTATAGAAAAAGCAAAAGAATTACTGAGTACATCAAAATTGTCCGTATCAGAAATTGCTTATCAATTAGGTTTTGAGCATGCACAATCTTTTCATCGATTATTTAAAAATAAAACCAATATTTCACCATTAGAATTTAGACAGTCATTTAATTAATATAAAAATATGAATTTAGAAGAAGTGTTAAATTACAGGCGTTCTGTAAGAGTTTTTGATAAAACAAAACCATTAGATACTCAAAAAGTAAAACATTGCTTAGAATTGGCAACTTTAGCTCCTAATAGTTCTAATATGCAGTTATGGGAATTTTACCATATAACCAATCCTGAGTTAATGAATAAAGTTTCGTATGCATGTTTAGACCAAACAGCTACGCAAACAGCTACACAACTTGTAGTTTTTGTTACTAGAAAAGACAAAAATAAACAGCATGCAAAGTTTGTTTTAGATTTTGAAAGAGAAAACATAGCACGAAATAGTCCAAAAGACAGACAGGAAAAACGAATAAAAGATAGAGAACTATATTATGGAAAAATAATGCCTTTGCTTTATACAAATTTCTTTGGTGTTTTAGGTACATTTAGAGTTGGACTAACTAAAGTTATTGGTTTATTTCGTACTATAACAAGAGAAGTTTCTGAAAATGATATGCGTGTAGTAGTTCATAAATCTACTGCTTTAGCTGCACAAACATTTATGATTGCAATGGCAAATGAAGGATATGATACTTGTCCATTAGAAGGATTTGATAGTAAAGTTTTGAAGAAAGCACTAAAACTTCCAAATGGTGCAGAAATAAATATGGTTGTGGCTTGTGGTATTAGAAAAGGAGAAGAAGGTATTTTTGGCGAAAGATGTAGAGTGCCATTTGATGAAGTTTATAAATTAAATTAAAAAAATACTTAACAAATAAATTAACTATTATGAAAACAATTAAAGCAGAAAATGATCCTCAAATCATCTCAGAAATTAGATCTTTTTTAAAAGCACTAAACAATAGTGGAGGTCAGCCATTGGAAACAATGACACCACAAGAGGCAAGACAAGTATTAATTGATGCTCAAAAATCTGTTGAGTTCGATTATTCAGATATTGTAGAAACCGAAAGAACAATCACACAAGATGGAATTACTGTAAATATACATATCGTAAAACCAGCTAATGCAGTAGCTACAAAATTACCTGTATTTATGTTTACATGGTGGTGGTTGGATATTAGGAGATTATCCAACACATAGAAGACTCGTAAGAGATTTAGTAGTAAATAGTGGTGCAGCAGCCGTTTTTACAGATTATACGCCTTCGCCAGAAGCCAAATATCCAACAGCTATAAATGAGATTTATGCAGCTACAAAATGGGTTTCAGAAAATAGCGATGAAATAGGTGTTGATGGCAATAATATGGCAGCAGCAGGAAACAGCGTTGGTGGTAATATGACTGCGGTACTGTGCTTGATGGCAAAAGATAAAGGTGGTCCAAAAATAAAATTTCAATTATTGTTGTGGCCAGTTACAGATGCTAATTTTACTAGAGATTCTTGGCAGAAATATGCCGAAGAAAGATTTTTAACAGCTTCATTAATGAAATGGATGTGGGATAATTATACAAGCAATGAAGAACAAAGAAAAGAATATTATGCAACACCATTTAGTGCTACTATTGAACAATTAAAAGGTTTACCACCAGCATTGGTACAATTGGCAGAAAATGATATTTTGTTTGATGAAGGTTTGGCTTATGCAAGAAAATTAGACGAAGCAGGTGTACCTACTACTATTCAAACTTATAATGGATTTATACATGATTATGGTTTATTAAATCCACTAGACCATATTGATGCTATAAGATTTTCTACTGAACAAGCAGCATTAGCTTTGCGTAAAGCATTATTCTCTTAGTGATAGATAATTCATAACTAATAAACTTAAAAAAATTATTATTTTAGTAGATAGAATAACCATTATGCAAAGCCTACCAATACTCATACTTGTTTTTGTAATATCAGGAATTATAATTTGGTATTGTTCCAATAAACTATCTGATGTGGTAGATTATATTGATGATACATTTAAACTAGGTGCTGCATTTGGTGGAACAATAATGTTATCAATTGCAACAAACTTACCAGAATTATCTATTGTTGTACAAGGTGTATTGCAAAAAGATACATCATTAGCAATTGGAAATATTTTAGGCGGAATAGCCATGCAAACATTATTGCTAAGTTTGTTTGATTTCTCTGCAAGAAAAAACGATAGCAAGCCTTTCAGTGCTTTGGTAAATCCAATTGTCTCCATCATGCAAGGCTTATTTCTAATTGCAATTTTAGCAATTGTTATCATGGGCACACAGTTTAGTAAAAATAAAATTTCGACAAATTTACCTATAGCTGAAATTTTTATAGGTATATTCTGGTTGTCTAGTTTGTATTTGCTGCATAAAAGCAATCAAAACATAAAAGAAGATAACAGTGAGGCAAATAATATTGCTTTGTCGAATTATACAAAATCAAAAGCATTGATTATGCTGTTTGTGTTAGGTACAGCAATATTTGTTTTTGGCTATTTATTAGGATACACAAGCGATAAATTAGCAGATAAATTTCATATAGATGGTGTGATATTTGGTGCAACAATATTAGCATTTGTAACAAGTCTACCTGAAATTTCTGGTGGCTTAGCTTTTGTAAAACAAAGAAATTATCAATCAATAGTTAGTGATATTTTTGGAGGAAATACTTTTCTGCCTGTTTTATTTTTAATCGCATCTATTATCAATCATTCAACATTATTGCCAAGTGCAGATCATTCAAATATATACCTAACAGCTTTGTCTATTATACTTACAAGTATTTATATGATAGGAATGGCATTAAAATCTGATAAAAGATACTATGGTATGGGCATAGATTCTTGGCTAGCTATTTTGGTATATATAATCGGAATAGCAGGAATGATATTTGTAGCATAGTTCTATTAAAATATTATATTTATAACGTAATTAGATAAAATTATAAATCACAAAAAAAGCAACATGAAAAAGATATTATTAATAGTTACTAATGTAGACCATTATGCAAGCGGATTGGAAACAGGATTATGGTTAAGCGAACTAACACATATATACCACAGTGCAAACGAAAAAGGATGGAATATCACAATTGCAAGCCCAAAAGGAGGCAATGTGCCAATAGATCCAGAAAGTTTAAAACCATTGGTCTTAGATAAAATTACAAAAGATTATTACGAAAATCAAGAGTTTATGAATAATCTCAATCAATCAAAAGCTTTAAGTGAAATTGAAAATGAAATCTTTGATTGTGTATATTTGGCAGGTGGTCACGCAACAATGTATGATTTTCCTGATGATAAAACATTACAATTAATACTTGCAAAACAATATGAAAGTAATAGAATTGTAGCAGCTATTTGCCATGGTGTTGGTGGATTGTTAAATGTGAAATTGAGTAATGGAGAATATTTAATAAAAGGAAAAAAATTAACAGGTTTCGATTGGTTTGAAGAGTCTATTGCGCGAAGAAAAAGAGAAGTGCCATTTAACTTAGAAGCTGAATTAAATGAAAGAGGCGTAATTTATAACAAAGCATTAATTCCAATGACATCAAAAGTAGTTGTAGATGGAAATTTAATAACTGGGCAAAACCCATTTAGCTCAAAAGAAATGGCAAAAGTATTAATTAAAGAATTAGATAAATAACTTGTCTTCTTAAAGCAATATAAAATTGATTGTTTTTTGTAATTTTATAAAGTGAGAAAGTCAGAGAGCATTCAAGCATTCTATGAAGAAAGATTTCAATGGATACCTACTGAAATAAGAAACAGTCTTGGACATTTTAATGTATTTCAACTACAATATCCAATCATCGGAAAAGGTGCAAAAGATTTAGAATATGGCAGGCGTGAGTGGTACAATATTGTTTTAGTTGCTGGTGGAGGAATTTATCAAAGTTCTGGAAAAGAATATAAAGTAAAAAAGCATGCTATTACATTTTCTAATCCACACACACCTTTTGGTTGGCAAGAACGAAATAAAATTACCAAAGGTTACTACTGTCTTTTCAATGAACAATTTCTACATAAGTACAAGAAAGTTATTGAATTTCCAATGTTTAAAGCAAATGCTTTGCCTTTGTTTGAACTAAGCGCTAAAGATGCGAAAGTTATAGAATTATTGTTTAAAAGAATGTTTGTAGAATTAAGTTCAAATTATCTTTATAAATACGATATAATACGATTGTTGATTGAAGATATAGTACATATCACTATGAAATCTGCAAATTTTGATGCACATGAACACGATACACAATCAGCATCAAAGCGAATTACATTGCAATTTTTAGAATTATTAGAAAGACAATTTCCAATAGAATCAACTAACCAAGTATTAAGATTAACTTCTGCATCAGACTTTGCAAAACAACTCAATGTGCATGTCAATCATTTAAATAAATCCGTAAGAGAAAATACTGAAAAAAGCACTACAGCATTAATTAAAGAACGCATTTTGCAAGAAGCAAAAACATTAATTCATTATTCAGATTGGAACATCTCGGAAATAGCATATGTATTAGGATTTAAAGAAACAACACACTTCAATAATTTCTTCAAAAAATCAACAGAACTTACACCTTCGCAATACAGAAACTTATAAAATTATTAAGTAAAGACTGTATCAATCATTCCACAAATGAGCCATACTCTTAAATACACAAATAAAAATCTAAATTTGTATTTATCTCATAAAATTAACAAGATAAATACAATTATAAATGTAACTTATTTTCAACTTTTAATTTGTTTAGTCATTTGTAGTTATTTGATTTTCGTAAGTTTTAGTTTGATTCATATTACTTAGCATCTTATTTATAGTTATACCTTTGTATCGTAAAATTAGTAAAGATGAAAACAGTAATATTAAACAATGGTGTAGAAATGCCAATTTTAGGATACGGTGTATTTCAAGTTCCAGATTATGAAGAATGTAAAAAAAGTGTTCTGGCAGCTTTAGAAATAGGCTATAGAAGTATAGATACTGCACAAATTTATGGAAATGAACAAGCAGTAGGTGATGCAATAAAAGAAAGCGGAATTTCAAGAAATGAATTATTTATAGCAACTAAGCTATGGATTTCAGATTATGGTTATGAAAAAGCAAAGAGTGCATTTGAAGTTTCTTTAAACAAATTGCAATTAGATTATTTGGATTTGTATTTATTACATCAACCATATAATGATGTTTATGGTTCTTGGAGAGCTATGGAAGAACTAAATATAAATGGAAAAGTAAGAGCTATTGGTGTAAGCAATTTCTATCCAGATAGATTGGTAGATTTATATAGCTTTAATGACGTAAAACCTGCTTTGAATCAAATTGAAACAAATGTGTTTTTTCAAAGAACAGTTGACCAAGCAGTTATGAATGAGTTAGATGTGCAACACGAATCATGGGCACCATTTGCAGAAGGCAAAGCAGATTTTTTCAATAACGAAGTATTAACTACAATAGGAAATAAATATAACAAAACAGTAGCACAAGTTACACTTCGTTGGATGATTCAACGTAATATTGTTGTAATTCCAAAATCAGTTACGCCATCAAGAATGCAACAAAATTTTGATGTCTTTGATTTTGAATTATCACAAGAAGATATGAATCTTATTGCTACTTTAGATACAAATACCAGTCATTTCTTCGACCACAGAGATCCGGAAAGAGTGAAATGGTTTGCATCAAGAGTTCAGTCTTAATGCTTGATTTTAAATGTTTAATTTTGTATTCTAAATTGAATTTATATAATTAAGTAACACAATGAAAGAAAATATAATTCAAATGAAATCTTTTGAATTTGCTTTAAAATCAATAGAACTCTATAAAATGTTGTTGGATAAAAATGAGTATGTTTTATCAAGACAATTTTTTCGTTCAGCGACAAGCATTGGAGCAAATGTTGAAGAAGCCACCATGACTTATAGTAAAAAGGAGTTTGCTGCCAAAATGGGAATAGCATCGAAAGAAGCAAGGGAAACAGCATATTGGTTAAAGTTGATTAAAGCAAGTGGTTTTATCCATTATGATTATACAGAATTAGAAATAGAGATTGAAAGTATAATTAAAATATTGACATCCATTGTAAAAACTGCACAAACTAATATTCAACATTAAACATCCAACATTCAAAATTATAATAAAATGGAAAGAAGAGATTTATTAAAAACAATAGGATTAGGTATTGCAGGAATTGCTGTTGCACCGACTAATGTGTTTGCAAAGAATAAAAAGAAATTACAAGTAACTAACAATATTAAAACTAATTTGAGCAAAAGAAAATTAGGAAAAACATTAGAAGTTTCAAGTATTGGATTAGGAGTACAAAATATGAGCAGAACGTATCAAACTACTATTCCTAACAGAGCTCAAATGCATAATATTATTCGTAATGCTTACGAAAATGGTGTTACACTTTTTGATGCAGCAGAAGCTTATGGACCATTAGAAGTAGAAAGAATTTTAGGCGAAGGTGTAAAAGAATTTCGTAATGATATTGTCATTGCTACTAAGTTTGGTTGGAATATCGACCAAGAAACTGGAAAAAGATTACCAGGGTTAAACAGCAAGCCAGACCATATAAAATTAGTAGTTGATGGTATGTTAAAACGTTTACAAACAGACCGTATCGATTTGTTATACCAACATCGTGTTGATCCAGAAGTACCTATTGAAGATGTGGTAGGCACTATTCAAGATTTAATGAAAGCTGGCAAAGTATTGCATTATGGTTTATCTGAGCCTGGTGTACAAACAGTACGAAGAGCACACGCCATGCAACCTATTACCGCCATACAAAATGAATATTCTTTACTATGGCGTGGACCAGAAAATGAGATTATTCCTCTTTGCGAAGAATTAGGAATTGGCTTTGTACCTTGGAGTCCATTAGGTGTTGGTTTTTTAACAGGTGCTATCGACGAAAATACACGTTTTGCGCAAGGCGATATTCGTGGTGTAGAATCTCGTTTTTCGACAGAAAATTTACCAAATAATTTGGCACTAGTGGAGCTTTTGAAAAAATGGGCAAAAAATAAAAATGCGACACCAACACAAATTTCATTAGCTTGGTTACAAGCACAAAATCCTTGGATAGTTCCTATTCCAGGCACAACACAAATGGAACACATGAAAGAAAATATTGGTGCAGATGCTATTAAATTTTCTGATAGCGAATTACAAACATTCAATAAAGAACTTAATGAAATTAATATCTTAGGTGAACGATTACCAGAGTATGTTCTTCAATTTTCAGGTGTAGAAGCACCAATGAAAAAGTAACTTAAGAATTATAGAATATTCTAAAAAAAGTTTTAAAGTTAAATCTATACAGTACTAAAATTTTCTTTGCTACTTTTCCGACTTAATGCCAGATGAAAATGAGACTTCATGTTGTCTATTATTGTATCATCTATATTGTCGTCAAATTTACGTGCAAAGAGATGTTCACCAATATGCAAGAAATTAAAATCTTCATGAGTAAAGGTTTTTGGTCGTAGTTTGATTTCGCCATCTGGAATCCAAATAATCGCTCTTTTATCATCATCTATTAATACACCATCAAAAGAAGTATTCATTAAAACCGTTTGAAAAAATGATTCATCAGCAATCAATGTATTTTGGTAATATTTTTCAAAACGTTCCACTTCTTTGTTATGACAAAGAAATTCGCAACATGTTCTAGTAAGCATCATCCATTGTCCACCAATGTACGGAACTACATCTTTCATAAAAGCTCTAGTATGTGTAATTGCTGATATGCTATCGTCCAGTTCTTCAAAATGATTTTCAATTCTATTCATCGTTTCTGGTCGTGATAGCTGTTGATTGGCAATTTTTAGATAACTTTTTCCATTATTTTCTGAAAGAAACTGACTAATAATTTTTTGAGATTTTAAAGGATAATCCTGACCACTTAAGTTGATGAAATAATCCCATTCGCTATTTATTTCCAATAGATATTTCATGCCATCTAGTTCTGCCTGCACCATACTGTAGCCGCCCCAAATTACTTTTTCGCTTTGCATAACATATGCATTTGGGTATGGCTTCAAGAATAATCGAATTTCATTTTTCAGTTCATTTGAAGTCTTCTTGTCGATATGAATGAGATAGAAGTTTTCAGGAACATAAATTGCTTTAAACATTCTTTTAAACTGATTGGGTAATCGGTGTACTAAGATAAAGTAAGCGATTTTAATAGAGCTTGTTGTAGTAACTTCATTCGTAGGAATGTCGGACTCAAGCATTGGAAATGCATTTTTCATTTAATAAAATTTTGTATGAATAAGTGGAAATACACTCATTGCTACAAAGTGGCGTCCGTTTTATCCAAATATACAATAATTAATCGAATAAATATTATAAAAATACTGAACTCAGAAAAAAATGTATATCGAGATAGAAATTTAATGATTATAGTTGATTTACTAGAAAAATATTTGGAAAGAAATAGATTAATTTACTTGCATTTCTAATAAAGCTAATTTTCCTTTGTAATGTTTAGGCATTCCTTTAGTGTTATCTAAATCGATAGTTTCTATGTGTGTGAAGCCACATTTTTTATAATAATCTATTAGTTTAAGATTTTCGCCCCAAGTATCTATACGGATAAATTGTTTTCCATTTTCTTTACAATAAATTTTTGCCCAATCTATAATCTTTTGCATGATAGATTTTCCTCTAAAGTCATTATGTAATGCAATTCTATGAATATAAATAGAAGGTTGTTTGTCCTTTTCTTGCCAAAATAAAATGTCATTAAAATTTATAGAAAATACACAAATAGTTTGTTTATCAGCACTAATTTTCCAAAGTCGATTTTCTTCAATTTCTTTTTCTATTAAAGATTGTTCAAAGCCTTCCCATTGTTTTTCATAAACTGTCTTTTGAAATGAAGTTGCCATATCATACAACTGAAATATTGTAGCTAAATCATTACTATTTGCAGTTTCTATTTTCATGATAGATTTTTTGTAAAATAAGAATTCATGTTGAATGTAGGATTTATTTTTTTACTAATCTACTCAATGTTTCTCTTGATACACCTAAGTAATGTGCGATAGTAGATTTAGAAACTCTTTGAAATAAAGCTGGATATTGTTCTAATAAAAAATATTTCAAAAAATGTATATTGTATTTGAGCAATATTGGTGCAACATCATGAATAATATAGAATCTAGAAACTAGCTTGTCTTGTTAGGAAATGCATTGTTTTAAAATTTTTACTTTCTATTTATAAAGTCAAAAATATATTGGTACCAAATGAAATTAATTTGAAAATAAAAATACATGGTTGGCTACTATAGATAGTTTATGTAAATTTGCACACTTATAAAAAATATAAATATGAAAGTAATAATAACTGGCGCAACAGGAATGGTGGGCGAAGGTGTTCTGTTTGAATGTATTAATAATCCAAAAATTTCAAAGATTTTAATTGTTGGTAGAAAAAGTACGATACATCCAGTACAAAAGTAAAACAGTTAATAGTTCCTGATTTCTTGAAAATTAATGAATACAAAGAACAACTCAAAGGATATGATGCCTGTTTCTTTTGTGCAGGAATCAGTTCTGTAGGATTAAAAGAAAAAGAATATACAGTAATAACTTATGATACATCAATGATTTTTGCAAAAACATTGTTAGAGGTAAATCCAAATATAGTATTCAACTATGTTTCTGGAAGAAGTACGGATTCTACAGAAAAAGGAAATGTGATGTGGGCTAGAGTGAAAGGAAAAACAGAAAATGATTTAATGAAACTTGGTTTCAAAGCACAGCATAATTTTAGACCAGCATTAATGTTGCCTTTTGATGGACAAAAAAGTGTAAAGCCAATATTCAAATTAATGGCAAATATACTAAAATACATTATGCCAAAAGCAACACTTACACTTTCTCAAGTTGGACAAGCAATGATTAATGTAGTTGAAAATGGATATTCTAAGCAAATTTTAGAAGTTAATGATATTAGGATAGCTGCAAATGAAACGAACAAATAAAATAATTAAAAATATGATTTTGTCCACGTTAATTGTAATTGTAGTTTCTGCCACAGGCGGATATATCTACTTACGTCAAGAAAAATTTGGAGCATTACCCAAAGGCAAACGACTTGAGCAAATCAAAAATTCACCCAATTATAGAAATGGAAAATTTCATAACAAAGTAAAACTTCCCATGATTGCAGAAGGCTATAGCTTTTTTGACGTATTATGGACTTCCTTAACGAAAAAATTCCCACGAACAGAACCATCAGAAATTCTACCATCAATAAGAACAAATTTAAAAAAACTTCCAATAGACAAAAATTATCTTGTATGGTTTGGACATTCGTCATTTTTAATGCAAATAGATGGAATAAAAATTTTGGTAGATCCAGTTTTTAGTGGTAATGCCTCGCCAATTCCAGGTTCTGTAAAAGCATATAAAGGTGCTGATATCTATACTGTCGATGATATACCAGAAATTGATTATTTATTGATATCACACGACCATTATGACCATTTAGATTATGAAACTATAAAAAAACTCAATTCTAAAATAAAATATGTAGTATGTGGATTGGGCGTTGGTGCAAATTTTGAATATTGGGGATATTCTGCTGATAAAATTCTAGATAAAGATTGGGGCGATGAAATAAAAATAAATAATAACCTCTCAATTTTTGTTGAAAGCACACAACATAATTGCGCAAGAGGTTTGGCAAGAGATAAAGCACTTTGGGTTTCATATATTATCAAAACACCAACCATGCAATTATTTTATAGTGGCGATGGTGGATATGATAATAGATTTAATGAAATATATAAAAAATATGGAGTAATGGATTGGGCAATCATGGAATTTGGACAATACAATCCAGCTTGGGAATCAGTGCATGAATTGCCATATCAAGTAATAAAAGCTACAGAAGAATTACATGCAAAACAGATGGTGCCTGTACATCATTCTAAATTTACCTTAGCAAGACATCCTTGGGATGAACCGCTAAAATTAGCAACAGAATTATCTCAAAATAAAGAATATAAGCTAGCAACACCTATGATTGGAGAAGTACTTTGGCTAAATGATACAACACAACAATTTAAACAATGGTGGGACGGAATAGGTTAAGCTGAAAATTATGAACTCTAAATAAAAAAAATAAATATTAACTAATATATAGATTTAGGGTTTGAAGCTTTATCTCATTTTTCTTCTGCATTCAAAAAACAATTTGGAATAGCACCAACAGAGCTAGTTAGAAAATAGGATTATCAACGATAAAAAAATAAATTTATGAAAAGAAATATCTCAAAAGCATTCCAAGGAATTCCTGCAATAAAAGATAGCACCATAACATTATATCGTTCATTGCCTACTAATCAATTGGAATCATTAGGACCATTTGTGTTTGTAGATTATTACGAAACCAAAGGCAAAAAAGGCATTGGCGATACACCTCATCCTCATGCTGGAATTGAAGTCATCAGTTATTTATTTACTGGCGAAAGTGTACACAAAGATAGCCTCGGTAATGTTGATACACTAAGAGATGGCGATGCTCAATTTATTAAATCTGGTAAAGGAATTATTCATAAAGAAACACCACAGAGTTCTAGACGTGGCTTGCAACTTTGGACAAGTTTACCACCTGCACAAAAGTTTGATGAACCTGAATATTATTCTTATAAATCAGATACCATTCCAACATTTACAGTAAATGACAATGCTATAAAATTAGTAGCAGGTAGTTTAAATGGTCACCAAGGTATTTTGCCAACGGCAAGTCCAACGTTGTTAGCACATATTCATTTTAATAATTTCAATAAAGTGGTTTTAAACGTAGAGGAAAGCTGGGAACTTGGCATTTATATTATTAATGGCAAAGCTATTGTTGGTGAACAAGGTCCAATTAATATTGGCGACTTAGTATTGCTTAGCAATGGCGACGAAATAGAAGTAACTGCATATGGAGAGCTTCCTGTAGATATTGTTTTATTAGGTGGCGAGAAAATTGATTATCCATTATTTTTTGATGACCATTTGTGATGGATTCACAAGAAAATATTGGAAAAGCTTACGATAATTACCACTCAGGTAAAATGGGTTCTTTGGATAAATATTAAAAGATAGTGTAAATAGTTTTGGATACAACAATAATCTTTCAAAAACAAAAGCCAACCAAACATATTTGGAATTTAGAGCATCGTTTAATTGATACAACTACTTTGTTATTAGCATTTTTTTGAGTGTTTTCTTGCTCTCTTTTATAAATCCTTCCTTATCTTTTTTCAAAGCCTTAAGCTCATCTTTCCGTTCTGGTGGAATGTTATAATACTTATCCATCCAAATATTTATTTCTGCCATTATTGGTAACAAATCAATTCCCTTTTCTGTCAATTGGTAAAGAACTTTTGCCTTGCTTTCGGGATGTTGCAATTTTTCAATAATGCCATTTTCGGTCAAACCTTTTAGCCGAGAAGCTAAAATATTGGTGGCAATACCTTCATCCGATTTTTGAAAATCACCATAAGTACATTGGTTTTTCATCATTAAATCCCTAACGATAAGCAATGACCATTTATCACCCCAAATATCGAGTGAACCGCTAATTGGACAATCAGAACGTTTATTATTTTCTTCCATTTCAAAAAAATATTTTAAAAACACTTGCAAATTAAAAGTTGTTTTATAACTTTGTACTTGCAATTTGAAAGCAAAATTATAATTTATAACTTTTAAAAACAAATAAAAATGGAAAATTACACATATGCTACTGTACCTACGCAGTCTATAGAAGCAAACGGAATCACATTCGCTTATCGTTCTTATGGTAAAGAAGGTGAATTACCAATTATTTATTTTCAGCATTTAGCGGGTACGCTTGACAATGCAGATCCTCGGATTATGGACGGAATAGCAAAACATCATCAAATTATTTCTTTTGATTTAAGAGGAATTGGTGCAACAACAGGCGAAACACCTGATAGTATTTATGCTATGGCTGATGATGCTATTGCATTTATCGAAGCATTAGGTTTTGACAAAGTAAATGTTCTTGCGTTTTCTTTAGGTGGTTTTATAGCCCAAGAAGTATTAGTTAAAAAGCCTGAATTGATTAATAAAATAATTCTTGCAGGAACAGGTCCAAGAGGTGGCGAAGGCATTAGCGATGTAGTTTGGACAACTTATTGGGATATGGCAAAAGGCTTTTTCACTTTCCAAGACCCTAAAGTATTCTTATTTTTTAATCGTGATGAAATTGGAAAATTAGCTGCACATCAATTTATTGACCGCATCAATGAACGAAAAGAAAATCGTGATAAAGACATAAAAATTAATGCTTTTCAAACCCAATTAAAAGCAATCAAAAGTTGGGGGCACGATACACCAGCCGATTTATCAGTTTATAATCTTCCTGTTTTTGTAGTCAATGGCGATAATGATAGAATGGTACCAACACCTAATTCATACGACCTTGCAAAACGTTTTCCAAATGCGGAGTTGAAAATTTATGAAGATGCAGGACACGGTGGTATTTTTCAATACTACGAAGATTTTACAAGACGAGCATTAGATTTTTTCACTAAATAAATTATTTACCTATTGAAATAATTTCCCAATTTTAATCCTAACACTAAAAAATAATAAAAATGCAGTACCACAAAATTAAACTAACAGAGTTTGGAGATATAGATGTTTTAAAATATGTTACCGAAAACGAGCTTCCAGAACCTAAGGTAGGACAAGTGCGTGTAAAAGTATTGGCAACCAGTGCTGCCTATACTGATACATTAATTCGCAGAGGTATTTATCCCGATGTTCCAAAAAAAATGTTACCGCTTTCGCCAGGTTATGATATGGTGGGTGTTGTCGATAAATTAGGAAGTGGCGTAAACAATCTAAAAGTTGGTCAAAAAGTAGCTGAACTTACTGTAATTGGTGCTTATTCAGAATATATGATTTTGGAGGCTGATAAACTCGCCATTGTACCTGACGGTGTGGACGATGCGGACGCAGTAAGTTTAATACTTACTTATGTTACAGCCTATCAAATGTTACATCGTGTAGCCAAGGTAAAGAAGGGCGATGTTATTTTAATTCACGGTGCAGGTGGTGCTGTTGGTACTGCATTTTTGCAATTGGGTCAATTAATGGGATTGAAAATGTATGGCACCGCTTCAGCAAGCCAAAAAGCATACATTGAAAGTTTTGGAGGAATATTTATTGATTATAAAAACCAAGACTTTTTACAAGTTATAAAACAAAATGAACCGGGCGGAATAGATGCCGTCTTTGATCCTATGGGTGGCGATTATTTCCCTCGTTCCTTAAAGACTTTGAAAAAAGAGGGAACCTTAGTCGGTTTTGGTTTTCAAAATGCAGCAAGTGGAAAAGGTGGCAATAAATACATTGACTTCATCAAGATTATGATTTGGGATTTATTACCAACCAAACCCAATTCTAAATTTTATTTGATTGGCGATTGGCATAAAAAACAACACGAATTTTTTAAGCAAGACTTAGCTACGCTTTTCGAATTATTGAAACAGGGAAAAATAAATCCAAATGTATTCAAAAGAATGCCGCTAAAAGATGCCAAAGAAGCCCACCGAATGATTGAAAATGGAGAAGCAAAAGGAAAAATAGTTTTAGTGATGGAGTAATGGTGTTGTTTTTAAGTAACACTAATCAAATTCCTTATGGCTTTTTTAGAGGCGTTTAATTGAATTATTATGCCACAAATACACGAGTAAAATCATTCGGGAATTTGTGACACTTCAATACTAACTCAATCTTTCCCGATACTCTTTCGGTGTCATACCTATTAGTTTTTTTACATAATGTGTAAAGAATGAACGACTCGAAAAATTCATTTCATCGGCTATTTCCGAAATATTAAAGTTGTTATTCTGTAATAGTAAAACTATCCTATCTTTCGCACTTCGTTGAATCCATTCTGAAGCTGTTGTATTTGAATTTTGTTTACAAATAAAATTCAAATACTTAGCGGTTATGTGTAGTTGATCAGCATAAAATTGCACTTCCCGTTCCTGCATACAATGCACTAAAATTAAATTTTGAAAACGTTCGTACAAAGTCCCAGTTTGCACGGTTCGTTTTCTTCTTTGGTAAGCATTTGAGAAAATATTCCACATTTGAAATAAGAATAAATTCATTTCTAGTCGCAACACATCTTCATAAAAAAGATGTTTGCTTTCTAAATAACAATCGTTTAGCCGATTGAAATTTTTGAGCACCGTAACCTTGTCACTCGGCTTGTTCATTTTCTGAATAGGATTATCGCGAGAATACAGTTGAACGTCAATACTCCAGTTTCTGTCTGGTATATTATCCATTAAAAATTGCTTTTCTACCAACAAAACACTTGCTTCAAAATCCTTTGAAAATGAAATTTCCTTAACATCACTTTCTGCAAACCAAAATACAAAACCACCTTTTAAACATTCATATTTTCTGTCTTTAAATATAAATTCGAGTTTGCCTTTATGGCAGTAAATATGTGTTTGATAGAATGTTAGAAATTGCCTTGGCAAATCTTTTAATCTACCGACATCCATCAAGATAATTCGTTGCTTGCTTTCCATTTGAATTTAAATAATCATTGCGGTGCAAAATAGGTGATATTTGACATTATTATAGAAATATGTGTAACAAATGTAGCAAATTATCACTTTATCTTTGTAATAGAAAAATTTTAATGATGGAAACACAGAGCATAAACATATTTCAAAGGCTTTTAAATGGCGAAGCTGTTTCGTTTGGTGATAAAGATTATTTCCACATCGGAAATGCGTGTAACGAAACACGTAAGTTGTTAGTGCAATTGAACAGCGAAACAGATTTAGGAGAAATCAGGAAACTGTTAAGCCAAATTACAGGCTCTGAAATAGCAGATACTACAACCGTTTTCCCACCCTTTCAAATCAACTACGGAAAGAATACCAAAATCGGGAAGAATGTGTTTGTCAATTTCGATTGTACCATTCTCGATTTAGGAGGTGTTACCATTGAAGACAACGTAATGCTTGCCCCAAAAGTGAGTTTGCTTTCCGAAGGACACCCAGTTTCTCCCAAAGAACGTCAAACCTTGACAACAGGGAAAATTCACATCAAAAAAAATGCTTGGATTGGTGCTAATGCCACCATTTTACAAGGGGTTACTATTGGCGAAAATGTGGTTGTTGCAGCAGGAGCAGTCGTTTCTAAAGACGTTCCTGACAATGTCATTGTTGGCGGAATTCCTGCGAAAATTATTAAAGAAATTTAAAAATAATTTACAATGAAAACTCTACTTTTTACACTAATGAGTTTTTTGTGTTTGAGTATCTCGGCTTGTTCAAAAAATGATGGTAACTTAACTAATAATCCAACGGTAACAAACCCAACAGATAGCACCAATACATCAGAATCAATGAATTTAATAATCACCATCAATAACACGGCATTCACGGCGACATTACTAGATAATGCTTCTGCAAAAGCCTTTAAAGCACTCTTGCCCATGACGCTTACTATGAATGAGTTGAACAATAATGAAAAATATGCCGATTTGCCTAATAGTTTACCTACAAACGCAAGTAATCCGGGAATCATTCAAAATGGCGATTTAATGCTTTACGGCAACAATGTTTTGGTATTGTTTTACAAAACGTTTTCAACATCCTATTCCTACACCAAAATTGGGAAAATAGATAATACGGAGGGCTTAACAACTGCTTTAGGCACAGGCAATCCAACAGTAAAATTTGAATTAGAATAATCTTTAAAATAGTTTATAATGAAACATATAATCACAACCCTTGCATTGGTGTTCTTCTTTATGGGAACTACCTTTAGTCAGGCTCAACAATCAAAATCGAAAGAATCAAACAAAATGGAAAATATTGACCATTATACATTTCAACTCAATGAAAAAGTAACACGCAAAAAAGTAAACTTCAAAAACCGCTATGGTATTATTTTAGTTGGCGATTTGTACACCCCAAAAAATATAGGCGAACAAAAACTTCCCGCATTAGTGATATGCGGACCTTTCGGAACAGTAAAAGAACAATCATCAGGATTGTATGCCAACGAATTGGCAACAAGAGGATTTATAGTATTGGCTTTCGACCCTTCTTATACTGGAGAAAGCAGCGGGGAACCAAGAAACATTGCATCGCCCGACATTAGTACAGAAGATTTTAGTGCTGCCGTAGATTTTATTGGATTACAAAATGAAGTCGATAGAAATAAAATCGGAATTATCGGAATTTGTGGTTTTGGAGGTTTCGCCTTAAATGCTACCGCTGTAGATAAACGCGTAAAAGCCGTTGCTACTACCAGTATGTATGACATTTCACGTGTGAATGCCGAGGGCTATTTCGGTTCGATGACACCCGAACAACGCACAAAAATTCTGGAAGAAATGAGCTTGCAACGTTGGGAAGATGCAAAAAACGGTACACCAAAATATCCGGAAAATGGATTAGGGCAGACCAATGAAAAATCACCACAATTTGTAAGGGAATATTATGATTATTACAAAACAGATAGAGGTTTTCACGAACGTTCATTAAACTCCAATGGAGCTTGGACTGCCACTAATGCAATGTCCTTTATGAATATGCCATTGCTGACCTATATCAAAGAAATAGCACCAAGACCAATACTGTTAATTGCAGGCGAAAATGCACATTCACGATATATGAGCGAGGACACCTATAAAAACGCAACCGAGCCAAAGGAGCTACTGATTATTCCTAATGCTGTCCACGTAGATTTATACGATAAAATGAATAAAATTCCTTTTGATAAATTAGAATCTTTCTTTAAAGAGAATTTGAAGTAAAATTTAATACTTAAATATTGTCACTAATGCACGAATAAAAATAATTCATGTATTCGTGGCAAAATAAAAAATGAAAATTTAAATTTGAATACGGCTTCGCTATATAATTTTTAAACCTAAAAAAACTTACCTTATTCAAAATGAAATATTTCCTCACTTAATTTTGTTCATTTTTCTTAATATCTTTTTCTCAAGCTCAAAAAACATTGAAATACAGCGACCACGAATCGCCAAATGAAATGAGAACTTTGTTCTTGAAAAATGTTTTTTTCCTGCGATTGAAAAAGAGTCAAAAGGACGAATAAAGACCGATGCGTATTGGAATGGTGAACTTTCTATTTCTTATGATGCTTTAAAGAAAATTGGCGAAGGCGATACGATTGATATAACAACAATTGTTCCAGAATATGCAGCAAAAGAGTTGCCTCGTCTGCAAATTTTTAAAAGTTTTTTGGTAGGACCAAGTGGCAAAAAACAAGTATCATTCTTTAGAAAAATGTTTGAAACAGTTCCTGAATTCACAACAGAACTTCAGCAAAACAATGTGGTTCCGATATTTCTTTCCACAGGATATGGCGTTGGTTTTTTCAGTAAAAATCAAATCGACTCACTATCGGATTTAAAAAATAAAACTTGGCGAACTGCAAGTTTTTGGCATAGAGATTATCTTAAAAAATTTGGTTCCATACCTGTTTCAATTCCCTGGGGACCAGAAGTATATAAAGCATTTGAAGAAAACAGATTAGATGGTTTAATGGTAAACATAGATGGTGCTTATCAATTAAAAGTGTATGAACAAGCTCCGTATCTTCTGACATCAAAAAAGCTCTGGTTAGGACATCTTTATATTGTATCCATCAACAAAAATATTTGGGAAAGGTTAGAGCAAATAGATAAAGATGCCATACTAAGAGCTGCTGCGAAGTCCTATAAAAAATTGGGCAAAATAATGGATGAAAGCTACAAGGAACAATTAGTAAAATTGGCAGAAAAAGGTGTAAAATATAGAGTACTTTCAAAGAAAGAAGTAAAGGATTTTGAGAACAATATTCAATACAATTTGATACAACAAGATTGGATAAAAGAACAAGAATTAAAAAGTGTAAATGATTTGAATAGCATTTTAGAAAAAATGAAAAACATGTTAAGAAAATAGTTGAAATTAGACGCTAACAATTTTGTAAGCTATTTATATTTTCCACGAATATACAAATTTAATTCAATCAAATAGTTGAGCTTATTCAATTTTATATTCTTTTACCAATTCAAAATAGGCTGCGTTTCTTTTTGAATTATAGGTATCAAAAATTAACAGTATTAATACTAATAAAATAAACGCAATAGAAAATCCTTTCCAATAGTAGCTTTTTGTAAATACAGTTATCCAAATAAGTATAGTTGTGATAGTAGCAAATGCAATAAAAGCATAACGAAAGGTAACGTTCATTACCTTTTCCATTCTTATAATTTCTGATTCTTTCAATACAAGTTCTGTTTCCGATTGTCTTGTTGATAATTGTGCAATCTTTTGATTGTTGAATTTTAAAGCAGAGAAACCACCTACGACTAAAATAATACCAACGATAAACAAACCTGTGCCAAAACCTTTTGATATGGGATTTTCAAAAAATTTCAACCAAAGTAAAAGTCCAACTAATAGAAAAATGATTCCTATTGAAACAAAATAAGGTACTCCTAATTTCTCTCCATTATAATATTGATAGATATGTTGTAACATGGTTATATTTTTTTAGTTTCAAATTTAATTAATTTGCTTCAAATACACCTATGATTTTTATTAATACATTCGTGTCATTATTATATTAAATCAATCAGATAAAAATAACTTATTTATATTTGAAATAAGAAAGCAACAAATGAATAATGATAACAACAAAATATTTTTAGTTACTGGTGGCACATCTGGCGTAGGAAAAGCAACTGCCATTAGCTTAGTGCAACAAAATAATAAAGTTGTTATTATTGGTCGCAATGCACAAAATTGCGAAGCAACAATAGAAGAAATTGCACGACGAACAGGCAACAATAAAACAGAATATTTATTGGCAGATTTATCCTTAAAAACTTCTGTAAAAAAGGTTGCTGAAGATTTTAAAAACAAATACGACAATTTACATGTACTAGCCAATTGCGTAGGTGCTATGTTTTCAGAAATGCAATTTACTACCGAAAATATAGAAAGCAGTTTTGCTATCAACTACATGAGTCATTTTTGGCTAACCACCAACTTGTTAGATATTTTAAAAGCTAATCATCCTGCTCGCATTATTACCATTGGTGGCAATGCGCTATTTTTAAAAAATGCCAAATTAGATTTCGACAACCTACAATACACCAATAATTTCAATGGATTAAAAGCAGCAGCAAATGCCATGTATGCTAGATTATTTTTCACATTAGAATTAGCAAAAAGATTAGAAGGCACTAAGCTTACTGCTAATATCTTTAACTCTGGTCCAATTAAATCTAATCTAATGGCAAATGCACCATGGTATTTAAAAATAGCAACAAAATTATTCAAACCATCCGAAAAAGATGTTTGCGATATTGCAAGTTATTTAGCAACAACACATGAAGTAGAAAATGTATCTGGTTTATTTTTTAAAGAAGATAAAAAGATGATTTCATTTAACGAAAAATTGGACAGTAACATTGGAAATAGATTATGGGAAATGAGTGAGCAGTTATAAATTTGAACTGCTGAGCAAAATAAATTGAACTTGTAAGCAAAATCTATTAAAACAACACACCATAACTTTGTACTATTAAAAATAAAAAAAAATGGAAACAAAAGTTATTTTAATCACAGGAGCATCTTCTGGAATTGGCAGAGAAACAGCTATCTATTTAGCAAAAAACAACTATAAAGTATATGGCGTTGCTCGTCGTGTAGATAAGTTGGAAGAATTAAATAAGTTAGGTATTCAAACTATAGCAATGGATGTTACAGATGAAGCATCCATAAAAAATACTATTGATACTATCATCCAAAAAGAAGGAAAAATAGATGTTTTAGTAAACAACGCAGGTTATGGCGAATATGGTGCATTTGAAGATGTTTCAATAGAAAATGCGAAATACCAAATGGAAGTAAACGTATTTGGTTTGGCAAGAATTACGCAATTAGTTTTGCCTTATATGCGACAACAAAAAAGTGGTAGCATTATAAATGTATCTTCGGTTGGCGGAAAAGTTTCTAATCCTATGGGAAGTTGGTACCACGCAAGTAAATTTGCAGTAGAAGCATTAAGCGATAGCCTTCGCTTAGAAGTAAAACCATTTGGCATTAACGTAGTAGTGATAGAACCAGGTGGCATAAAAAGCGAATGGGGCAGCATTGCTTTTAGTAAAATGGTAGAAGCTTCTAAAGATTCTGCTTATTCAGAATATGCTAATAAAATGTACAACTTTGTAAAAAATATGGAGCAAAACAACAGCGCACCAGAGCCAATAGTTATTGCTGAATTAATTAAAAAAGCGATAGAATCAAAAATCCAAAAGCACGTTACGTAAAGGTGCTATGGCAAAACCAATACTTTTTATGAAATGGTTGTTAAGCGATGCCATGTTTGATAAATTAATCATGAATACATTCTATAAATAATTTGAGATGATGATTCAAAATAATCAAAGTTTTCTCGTAAGCAATATCTTGTTTAGTTGTGATAAAGCCAAAAAATATTCTGATGAGCAAGTTGTTCCTTACCATGTTTTAGGATATATAGTTTCTGGTAAATTAGAAATGAATTTTTCCAATACTAAGATTATTGCAGAAGTTGGCGATATTGCACTTATCAGAAAAAATGAATTGGTAAAAGTATTGAAAATTCCAGCTGAAAATGGACAACCATTCAAAGCCATCAATATTATTTTTAGCGATGAAATTTTGCGCAATTATGCATTGGCTCAAAAAATTTCTGTACAAGAAAAATACACAGGAGAACCAATTATAGATTTAAGTAATAATCGTTTTATCAGAGCATTTTGGAATTCTTTATTTCCTTATTTCGATGAGCCTAATAAGTTCAGCGAAAAAATGGCAGACATCAAAACCAATGAAGCTATTGAATTATTATTATCCAGCAATCCTGATATAAAAAATATTTTGTTTGATTTGAGTGAACCATATAAAATAGATTTGGAAAAATATATGGTTACAAATTTCACCTTCAATATTTCTATTGCAGAATTTGCGAGATTAACAGGACGCAGTATCTCAACTTTTAAAAGAGATTTTAAAAAAGTATTCGATGACACGCCAGAAAAATGGCTACTCAACAAACGATTAGAAGAAGCAAAATTTTTACTTCAAGAAAAAAATCAAAAACCTACAGAAGTATATTATCATGTAGGCTTCGAAAATTTTTCTCATTTTTCTAAAGCATTTAAAAATAGATTTGGTACAAATGCATCAAAATTTGGTTAGACAGATAAATAACATCATTCGTAGAATAACTTACCATAAAAAATGTAAATTTATTTGTAACATAAAATAATGAAAAACATTGCAGAAAGAATAATTACATTCAACAAGCAAATTAAAATTGATTTAGATACTTCTGAAATATATGTCTTAGGAAAGAAAAATGAAGATTTTATTACAAAAATAAATTCTGAAATTAAGCTATTTGATAGAATATGTATCTTAGAACATCCAAGGTATATTCAGCAGTATAAATCAAAAGAAAAACAATTGTATATTGATAAATATATTCTAACATTTGAAGGCAAATTATAATGCAAGAAAAACAGAAAACAATATATACTATTGGCCATTCAATACATAGCATTGAGCAATTTCTTGCCATGCTAAAATCTTTTGGTATAATGATGTTAGTAGATATTAGAAGTCTGCCTGGTTCACGAAAATTTCCGCAATTCGATAAAGAAAACTTACAAATTATTTTACCAGAAAATGACATTCAGTACCTTCATCTATTAAGTTTAGGTGGAAGACAGAAAGTAAAAAAAGATTCTAAAAATACAAGATGGCGCAATGATTCTTTTAGAGGATATGCTGACTATATGGAAACCGATAATTTTAAAAATGCAATTATAGAATTAGAACAAATTGCACAACAACAAGCTACTGCATATATGTGTGCTGAGGTACTTTGGTGGCGTTGTCATCGTTCTATGGTTTCCGATTATCTAAAAACTAAAGGCTGGACAGTTTTACATATTATGAGCGTTGCAAAATCAGAAGAACATCGTTATACTGCTCCAGCCAGAATTGTAGATAGCGATGTAGTTTATTATGATGAAAATTTATTCGATTCTAAAAATATTAAATAACTAAAAATGAATACAGAAATCACAAACAACTTAAATAACGAAAGAGAAATTCGTACAATAATTGACCTTTACGCAAATTATGCAGATACAAAACAAACAGATAAACAGGTAGCATTATTTGCTGATGATTATAAAATTGAAATTTACTATGATTCAACTTCTGATACACCAATACAGACAATAATAGGTAAAGAAAATTTAAAACAATTGTTTATAGATAGTTTATCGCCATTTCCTAAAACAATGCATTTTAATGGACAAAGCCTTATTGATATTAATTCTGATACCGAAGCTGAAGGAATTGTCTATTGTAGAGCATATCATTATAGCAAAATCGATGATACAGAAAAACTTATGATTGCACCAATTAGATATGAAGATATATACAAAAAAATAGATAATAAATGGTATTTCTTGAATAGAAAACTAAAAGTACAATGGATAGAAAACAGATAAATATATTCATGATACATGAGTCATTAATAAAAATATAATATCTGTTGAGTATTTCTATTTTATTGCTTTAAATAGATAATTTACCAAAGTAAATTTTATTTTCTTTAATTTTTAAAAATATCTAATGATTTGTTTTTTGAATTCAAAAATTGTTTTATATTTGCACTCGCTTTTAAGCAAAGCACGGTTCGGTAGTTCAGTTGGTTAGAATACATGCCTGTCACGCATGGGGTCGCGGGTTCGAGTCCCGTCCGGACCGCCAAAATTTGGAAACGCAGCAATTTTTGTTGCGTTTTTTTATTTAATAATTTACACCAATAAAAAAACATCTAAATTATTCATTTTGAATATGTTTTGAGCGTAGTTAATTTATTTCCTATATTTTTTACATAAAAATTTATGGATTTTTTGATTTTTTACGTCATTATACTGATGAGAGATGATTTATTATATGCGCTAGCACTGTACCAAACTGCAAACATAGGAACAAAGATTACACAGCAATTATTAACACACTTTGGTACTTTACCCAAAATATTCGAGGCATCATTCCAAAAATTGATACATGTAAAAGGATTTGCTGAAAAGTCTGCAACTGACTTTTTGAAAAATAAAACAGAAGCATTAAAAAGAGCAGAGAAAGAGATAAAGTTTATTGAGAAAAATAATATAGATGTCCTATTTTTTGATGACAATGAATATCCTACAAGGTTAAAAGAATGTCACGATGCGCCTTTTTTATTGTTTAGTAAAGGAGTTTATGATTTTAATACGCATAAAGTATTAAGTGTAGTTGGAACTAGGCATGCTACAGAATATGGTAGAAAAATTACCAATCAAATTATTGAAGAACTTGCAGCATTGGATGTATGTATTGTAAGTGGTTTGGCACTTGGAATAGATAGCGTTGCACACCAAAGTGCTGTAAAATATGAACTTCAAAATATTGCAGTATTAGGACATGGTTTAGATATTATCTATCCAAGTGTGAATAAAAATTTGGCAAATAAAATAATAGAAAATGGTGCTTTGCTTACAGATTTTTTTTCAGAAACCTTGCCCAATAAGCAACATTTTCCACGTAGAAATAGAATTGTAGCAGGTATGGCTGATGCTGTGTTGGTAGTAGAATCAGCAGAAAAAGGTGGCGCTTTGATTACAGCAGAAATTGCAAATTCTTATAATAAAGAAGTATTTGCAGTGCCAGGAAATATTGATAACACATATTCTGTTGGATGCAATGCGATAATCAAACAAAATAAAGCGCAATTAGTTACAAATGCAACAGATATTATTACATTATTAAATTGGGATATTGACTTTAAAAAACCAACTGAACATAAACAAACACAGTTGTTTATACAATTAAATGATGATGAAGAAAGTATATATCAACTTATACAAACACATAAAAAAATACATATTGATACAATACTGTCTAATATAAATAAAAGCATTAGTTATGTATCTAATATTTTACTACAATTAGAGCTAAAAGACTTAATAAAACCATTACCAGGAAAACATTATACCACAGTATAATTTTTTTAATACAATAGGAATCAAAATTTCTATATATTTATACGATATATTTTGATAGTATGATTGCAATAATTCCAGTAGCAGGCATTGGCACACAGCTGAGACCACATACATATTCTCAACCTAAGTCTTTAATTCCGGTTGCAGGAAAACCAATTTTAGGATACATTATAGAGCAATTAAAAGCAGTAAATATTAATGATTTTGTATTTGTGATTGGATATTTAGGCGAGAAAATTAAAGAATATGTCGAAGCAAATTATCCTGATATAAATAAAAAATATGTAGTACAAGAAAGTAGAGAAGGTTTGGGACAGGCAATTTGGCTTACAAAAAATAGCATTCCAAAAGATAGTGAAGTTATTATTGTACTTGGCGATACAATAATTGATGCTAACATAAATACAATCTTAGAATCAGAGAATTCTGTTTTGGCAGTAAAAAGAGTAGAAGATCCACGCAAATTTGGTGTAGCACAGATAGATGAAAGCAATAGAATAATTCAAGTAGCAGAGAAACCAAAAATACCAAAGAGCAATATGGCGTTGGTAGGTTTGTACAAGATAAAAGAATATGCAAGTTTGATAAGTGTATTAGAAGAAAATATTAAACAAAAAAATAAATCAAACAACGAATATTTGCTTACAGATGGCATACAACAACTAATAGCTAAGCATAATGTAGTTTTTGAAGCATTTAAAGTAGATAATTGGTATGATTGCGGACAAAAAGAAGTATTACTTCAAACGAATGCACTTTTGCTAAAACGCAACAAGAAAAAGAGTGTAAAAAATCTAAAAAATGTACATAATACAATTATTGTAGAACCAGTGATTATTGGAAAAGACACAATAATATCAGATTCAATTATTGGGCCAAATGTAACAATTGGAAATAATGCCGTAATTAGAAATAGCATTATCAAAGATTCGATAATTGGAGACTATACCAATTTGAAAAGTATTATGTTACATCAATCATTAATAGGAAATGATACAGACATAAAAGGCGCATCACAGTGTTTAAATATTGGAGATAATACAGAATTAGATTTGAGATAATATGTTTGCTGTAATAGATATTGAAACCACAGGCGGAAATCCAAGTGCAGAAAAAATAATTGAAATAGCAATTCTAATTTTTGATGGGAATAAAATTATACAAGAATATAGCACATTAGTTAATCCAGAAAAAACAATAAGTCCATTTATCTCAACATTTACAGGTATTACCAATCATATGGTAAAAGATGCACCAAAGTTTGAAGAAATTGCACAAACAGTTTTAGAAATTACGCATGGTCATATTTTTGTAGCACACAATGTAAAGTTTGATTATAATTTTATAAAACATGAGTTTAAACAAATAGATATAGAATATTCTCGAAGAACTTTAGATACAGTTTTGTTGAGTAGAAAAACATTTCCTCAATTTCGCTCACATAGTCTAGGAAATATTTGTAGAGATTTAGGTATTTCTATAGACAATAGGCATCGTGCGCTTGGAGATGCAAAGGCAACTGTAGAATTGCTCAAAAAAATAATAGCACAGTATAATGATAATTTTTTAGAAGAAGTAGTTCAAGACGATATAAAGAAACTCAATCTTCCACCAAATTTATCGCCAAAAGCAATAGAAAATTTATCAGAAGAAGCTGGCGTTATTTTTTTTCTAAATCAACAAAACGATATAATTGCTGTACATGCAGCAAAAAATATTAAAGAGTATCTATTTAAAATGTACAAGGAAAAATCTTTCGATAGATATAAAAAATTATTACACCAAGAAACACATGATATAAGTTTTGAAATAACAGGAAACGATTTGTTGGCAAATCTCTTGACAGAAAATTACATTCAAAAACATATACCTAGATACAATAAAGTACAAAAGCATTATAGTTTTAATGTTGGAATGTATATTGATATAGACGAAGAAGGTTATTATAAATTGTCTGTTAAAGTATTAGATGAAGAAGAAGAACCAATCATAAAATTTACATCAAAACTGAAAGCCGAACGTATGCTCAATCAAATTTTAAATGCATCACGATTAGGACCAATTTTTAAGAAAATAGATTCGAGATTTCATTACAATCAAAGATTAGAAGAAATATTAGCAAAATACAAATACCCACATCAACGATTTTTTATTTTTCTACATGGAAGAAGTGGACAAGAAAAATGTGCCATAAATATTGTGGATGGCAATCTAATCGGATATACCTTTTTCGAGCCTAGTTATATACAAAATGTTGAGGAATTAGTAGATTCTTTAAGACCTATTCAAGAATATAGCAATACCAAAAAAGATATAATTACTTACATTAGAAAGCAAGAAAAATATATACAGATTGTCCCTTATTAATACCCACTATCTTTAGAAAATTTGCTTCTAGCAGCACGCATCAAAAGCCAAATTATTCTAAATTGCATTAAAACTATCATCACTAAAACAGAAATAAAACTGATGAGCGTCAAGTTTTTTATCCAAAGTAATGAGTCTACACTAAGGTTGCTAGCGAGTGGAAAGCTTATATTTGGATTGAAATTAATAGAATAATCATCAATATTCTCAATATATAAATTGAATTCTCTTAATATAAAATAGGCGAATGGTAAGTTGAGTAATAATAGTAATATCTTAGCAAAAATGTTATTGAAAAAAAATGAAGTAGTAGGATACATTATCCATTTTAGATAAACAATGGCAACTACCAAACTAAAATATAAAGTATAAAAATAGGTTACGTCTATTTTATTTTGAACAGAAAATAAGATTATATAAGCAATAATTCCAGCCATTATAAACCACAGAATATCTAAAGCAAAAGTGTATTTGAAATTTTTAAACATAATCAGGTTTATAATTTATATTATCTGTTTTCAAAAATACAAGAAAAATCATATCTTCAAGCTAATTTTATGCAAAGTAAGAACATATATCAATTATTTAACCAGCAAAAAAAACAAATTGCAGTATTAATTGATCCTGATAAAGCACAACGCAATAATATTTTTTCTTTTATTAGTAATATAGATGAGTATGTAGACTACTATTTTGTTGGTGGTAGCTTACTATCTGAGCAAAATACAGAAAAAACTATACTCGAAATAAAAAAACACACAGCAAAGCCAATAGTTATTTTTCCAGGAAATGGCATGCAAATTTCTACACACGCTGATGCAATTTTATTATTAAGTTTAATATCAGGCAGAAATCCAGAATTACTAATTGGACACCATGTGCAATATGCATCTATACTACAACAAAGCAACTTAGAAATTATTCCAACAGGATATCTTTTAATTGATGGTGGCATTACAACTACTGTAAGTTATATGAGCAATACAACACCAATACCACAACATAAACCAGAAATTGCGGCACTAACAGCTTTGGCAGGCACACAGTTAGGTTTGTCTTGTATGTATTTAGAAGCAGGAAGTGGTGCTTTAGTTCCAGTATCTACAGATACAATAGCAACAGTAAAGTCGCAAATAAATGTTCCATTAATTGTTGGTGGAGGCATTAGAAATAAAGCACAAATACAAGCTGCATTTGATGCAGGCGCAGATATTGTAGTAATAGGCACTGCAATAGAAGAAGGCAAAAACTTATTTGCTTAGAATAGATGCAAATTTATCAGAAACACAATTAATTATGTATATTTAATATCTAAACGATGTGTCTTAGAAAACGTAATTAATCAAAAATAAATATGAAAAAAATAATAAGATTAATTTTTATTCTATTGCTAATAATTGCAGTTGCATTTATGGCATTAATCAAAAAAGATATTCCTGTTGAAGAACTGATTCCAAAGTACACCAACCAAAATTCTCAGTTTATAGATATTGATGGAATGAAAGTACATTATAGAATTGAAGGAGATGGAAAACCTATTGTTTTGATACATGGCACTGGCTCGTGCTTGCAAACTTGGGATATTTGGACAGACTCTTTGAAAAAGAATTTTAAAGTAATTAGAGTAGATATGCCTGGCTTTGGACTTACTGACCACGACCAGACAAGGATTATAGTATACAATCTTATGTAGATTTCTTAAACAAGTTTATGACTAATATACATGTCGATACCTTTGTAATTGCTGGAAATTCACTTGGTGGACAGATAGCTTGGAATTATGCCCACACATTTCCGCAAAAAATATCAAAAATGATTTTAATTGATGCAGCTGGTTTTATGGATAAAAATAATGGAAGCAAATCATTAGTATTTAGCTTGGCAAAAGAAAAGTGGATAGCAAATTCTTTAAAAAAACTAGATACAAAATTAATGGTCAACAATACATTAAAAGAAGTGTATTTTGATGATTCGAAAATAAACGAACAAACCAAGCAAATGTACTATGATATGAGCATGAGAACAGGAAACAGACAAGCATTTATTGATAGAGTACAAACGATAAAAACAGATATATCAAAAGATTTATCTGTTTTGCAAATTCCTACTTTAATACTTTGGGGAAATGAAGACGTATTGATAAATGTGGCAATGGTAGATTCATTTAAAGTCATTTCAGATAATAAAATAATTATATATGATAAGGTAGGTCATTCTCCACAAGAAGAAATTCCAACACGCTCTGTGCAAGATGCCTTAGTGTTTATAAATAATTAGACTTACAAAACTGGTACAAAATTTGTATATTTGTTACACAAAATTGAATTATGCATAAAAAATACTTATTTTTTGGACTAATTGCACTAAGCAAAATCACAATGGCAGAACAAACTGTGACAAAATCTGATATTCAGACTACAGCAGATAATATTGCTATCCAATTACAAATTCCAAAGGAACAAAGAAGTAATTTTACAACAGAGTATACGAATAAAAGTATCGCATTGCAAGATGTAATGCAACAAAATATCTCTGCACAAGACAAAGCAACAAAAGCAAAAGTAATACTAAATCAGAGTAATCAAAATTTAAAACAAAGCACACCATCAACGCAGATATCGAAATATAATTCGTATTTTAATAAAAATACAACATTAACTGCAAGTGTAACAAATACAAAGACACCTACATCTAAAAGTAATACGACTACATCTACAAATACGTCTACTCCAAATACATACACTAAAAACGCTGAGTATAATAAATTGCCTGCAGACCATCAAGAAGTTGTAGATAATATGGCAATACAATTAGCTTTGGATAATAACCAATTTCAAAAAATATCTAAAGATTATCTTTCTTTCTTCAATGGTACAGAAAGTATCGCAAAAAGTGCTTCGGGAAATATCCTAAAAGCAAAAAAAGACTTTGATGTATTGGTAGATAAGACAAATACTAGTGTAAAAGCTTACTTGAGTGATGAACAATACAATCAATTTACAACATTACTAAAATCTGGAAAATTAGGAAAAGATACTACACCAAGAGTTGGTACTAGCAATCAAGCACAACTGTAAACTCAAATACGAACACAACAACTTCGGTTAATAATAATGCGAATTTATCTCAAATAAAATCAGCAAACACATTAGCAGAATTGAAAAAATCATTAGGATTAACTGATGCGCAATACACAAAAGCATTGGCTATTGCTAAAAAATACGATGCAGAAATTGCAGCAATTGCTACATCGTATCCAAATAATATTGACCAACAAAAAGCAGCTCTAGACAAAAGAACTCCATTATATGTTAATCAATTTAAGTCAGCACTTACAGCAACACAAGCAAATACATTTTTTGGCGTATTAGTAGCTCAAGTAAATATCCTTACAGGTAAAAATATAACTCCAGAATATCAAGCATTGATTAATACAATGAAAACAAAATACGGTATGAGTGATGTACAAGTAATGCAAACAATGGTTGTGCTTACAGAAGCAAAAGTAAAATCCGATGCTAACAGTAACTTAAATAAAAATAATGCAACAGTACAAAAGCAAGAAAGTGACAAAATTGTTGCAGAAATTGATAGTAAACTAAAAGGTATATTAACAGCAGATCAATACAGCAAAGTTAAAACGGATATTATCAGTGCTATAAACAAGAAATAATCATTGATTCTATGAACTTGGGATAAATGCGTATCAAGAATGATACGCATTTTTTATTTATCAAACTTTAATTAGTACTTTTGTATATGATTGAAACCAATCCAGAATATATAGAACGAGCAGTGCTTATTGCAATTATTAGAGACAACCAAACCGTACACTTAATAGATGAATATTTAGATGAGTTGGCATTTTTAGCAGAAACTGCTGGCGCAGTTACCGTAAAAAGATTTACACAAAAATTACAACATCCAGATGTAAGATATTTTGTAGGTTCAGGAAAATTAGAAGAAATAAAAATATATAATGAACTTGAAGAGGTAAACACAGTAATTATTGATGATGAAATTTCTCCTGCACAACAGCGAAATTTAGAAGCAGAACTTAAATGCAAAATTATTGATAGAACAGGTTTGATATTAGATATTTTTGCACAAAGAGCCAAAACTGCACAAGCGAGAACACAAGTAGAATTGGCACAGTTACAATATCTTTTACCAAGACTAAAAGGACTTTGGACACACCTAGAAAGACAACGTGGAGGTATTGGAATGCGTGGTCCAGGTGAAAAAGAAATAGAAACAGATAGAAGGGTAATTCATGATAAAATTGCAAAACTAAAATTAGATTTATCTATACTTGATAAGCAAGAAGAAACTCGAAGAAAAACAAGAGGAGAGTTGATACGCGTAGCATTAGTTGGATATACCAACGTAGGAAAATCTACCATAATGAATGCAATGAGCAAAAGTGATGTGCTTGCAGAAAATAAACTTTTTGCAACATTAGACACTACAGTACGCAAAGTTGTGATTGATAATATTCCATTTTTATTGAGTGATACTGTTGGTTTTATTAGAAAATTGCCACACCATCTAATTGAAAGTTTTAAATCTACACTTGATGAAGCAAAAGAATCAGATATTATAATACATGTTGTAGATGCATCGCACGATAATTTTAGAGACCACATTAATGTAGTAAATGAAACGCTAACAGAATTGGGCGTAACGGAGCAACCAAGATTAATTGTTTTTAATAAAATGGATTTGTACAGACAAAAACATTTTGATAAATATTTACCAGAAGATATCAAGAAAGAGCTGTCTGAAGAATTTGAAAAAAATATGACAAGTGCAATGAACACAAATTGTGTTTTTGTTGCAGCTACCGAAAAAGAAAGAATGGATGATTTTAGAAATACATTGGTGTTAATGGTTCAGGATATGTATCATAAACGTTATCCATATAAAAGTAATTTCTATTGAGAAGTTTATTAATATATATTATAATATTGATTGTTTTATTAGTATGTTATAATGTATTTGATATAATTCATTTTCCAGCTCAAGGTGCACATTTGTGGCGACAAGCTGATTGCCTAGCAATGGTTTGGAATTTTAAACAATCAGGCACATCATTCTTTGTTCCAGAAATGTATAATTTATTATCAATAGATGGAAAAGGTGTGGCCGAATTTCCAATATTCTATTACATTGCAGCAAAATTTCCTAATCCAGAATTAGTACTTAGAACACTACATAGCATTATGTTATTTGTTGCAGGATATCGTTTTTTTCAATTAGCAAAATATTTTTTACAGAGCAATTTTTATTCAATAAGTGCAGTCGTGCTTGTTTTTACATCACCATTAATTATTTTTTATGGTATAAATTTTCTAAGCGATGTGCCAGCTTTTTCTTGTTGTATTATTGGGTTGAGTTTCTATTTTTCAAATCATACAAGCAAACATAAGTTTATGTTATGTATTTTGTTTCTGAGTTTAGCAACACTACTCAAAGCATCTTATTTCTTGTATTTGTTTGGGATAATATTGTACGAATATAAAGAAAGAAAGTTTAAAAATTATAATTATATCATCTTGTTTATTTTAATATGTCTGCCAATTATTTGGTATTTATATGCATTTTATATTAATAGCAAATTTGGCAACACCTATTATTTTTTATCAAGCAAACCAATCTATTCTATGTCATTGTATGATATTGGTTTGGCTATTTGGCGCATCACAGTTTCATGGTCAAAAACATATTTTTGGCGACCAACAAGTGTTTTAGTTATTTTATTTGCAATCATCTTTTTGATTAAATCACCAAAAAATGAACTTAAGCAAATCACATTATTTACATTGATAATTACAATATTGTTTGTGTTGTTATTCATGCAAAAACTCATCATTCATGAGTATTATTATGCGTTTTTCTACACTTTTATTTTGTTTGCAATTATTGCTTTGTTTTTACACCTTAAAAATTTTGAACAACAGCAATTAATAAAATTTGTAGTTATTGTGTTTTTAGTGATAAATGTTTTTTATTGCAAATACTACATAATAGAAAAACAACAAGCACAAAGAATAGACAAGATTTTATTTAGCAAAGCATTTCAAGAATATTTGAACAACAACGATTGTGATGATTTTAAAACTGTTTTCTGTTTTGATGATATCAGCTTGAACCAACAATTGTATGCTATCAAAAGAAAAGGTTTCACTCAATATAATGATTGGAAAAAAGAATTAAACAATAATAAAATAGATTTTGTTTTATTGCAAACAAAAAATGTAAATAAATTAAATTTTAATGTAAGTGATAAGGAAAAATATGTCTACAGAAACTACACACTAATTAAAATGTAAGATATTTTAAACTCAAGAAATCTTTTGCAGAAAATGTATATGCATCAGATGCAACAATAGCTTCGTCAAGATTTTTTATTAATTCATTTTTGTACTTACTATCATTTCTTACATAAAAAAATAAATTATAATAGCCACGCATAGATGCTAGTGTACCAACATATTCATGTCTCTTTTCTTGTTGTATAATGTTGTACAAAATGCCCATAGTGCCTTTGTCAGTTTGCACATAATCTGGGTCACTCGAAAATGATACCAAAACAATTAAGTCAGCATTCACTTCATCAAAATATTTTTTATCTATTTTGTTTTTAGAAAGATGCACATCAGCTAAGCCTTGCACATCTATAAATGTAGATTTTCCAAGATATGGAATTACGCCAGCATCACCCAACATTACTTTCAAATCTTTCTTGCCAATATTTCCAATAGCTTTGCCAGTTTTTATATGTCCTTTTTGCATGGCAAAAGAAAATAATGCATTGTTTTTAATAGAAGATATTTCTACAATATTATGTGCGAAGATGCCTTTTATTGTTATTAATACCAAGAATATTAGCATCACAATAGAAATATGTTTCTTCTTTTTTTCATCATTAATATGTTGGAAAACTACAATTAATGCAAAGACAAAAACTGGATAGAATAGTTGAAACCCAAATCTGTTTGCATAGTTCATTAAAAGTGCAGAAGTGCCATAAAAAAAATAATAAATAAAGATTGATAACAACGCAACGTACTTAAATAACTTATGCGATTTTGATATATAATACACAGCAACAAACGTAATTAAATATTGCCAAATCGTCAATGAATTGTAGATTAAACCAAGTACACCTAAGTTATTGCCCACAGATTTGTGATAAAAAGAAAGTGGCAATGGCAATCCAAAATATTTGTATCTAACAATAAAATAGACAACACCTATGCTTCCAAATAAAATCAATATTGGATAATAGATTTTATCTTTTCTAATGATTAAAATATATAAAAATATGAATAAGGAAATTACAGCACCTTCTGGTCTTGTAAGTGGAAGTAATAATGCGAATAACCAAAGTTTACTTTGCGTAGCTTTGCTGATTTCTGGTTTATTGAGTGCAACAAAAACTTCTAGCAATAACCAAAACCAAAATATTGTTTCTAAGCAAGCATAAATATGTACATGCGTTTGCCAATTGGCAACAAAAAGTAAAATTGCTAATAATGCATAGTTTTTATTTTCTATACTTATATAAATTCTTCTGATGATGAGTATGAAAAATATAAATGTAACAAACTTAAAAAACAACTGTGGTTGAATGCCTAATATTGGTGGAAACACAGAAAGTATCATATATGTAAAACTCGTGTATGCTTCAATTAAATTGTGGTCTGCATTGTAATTCCAAATACCATAGTTAATCAAATTGTAACCATATCTAAAACATATATAAGCATCATCTACTGTAGTTTGCACAAACAGAAAAAAACCAATTACAATAGAAAGTAAAATTGGTAGTATTAATAGGTATTTATTTTGTGCTATTTTCATTTTCTAATAAATCTTTTTTATAGATAATATATTCTTTTCTGTTTGGTAGTTGTAGCTTTTCCCAACCAAGATTTGGATAATTATTGATGAAATTATTCCATGTACTATCTTCGTAAAATCTGTAATCTTTCAATATTACATCTGAGATATACATCATTCCAATATCTTGTTGATGCATCAAGCTATCAAATGTTTGGTTCTTTAAAAATTGAATGCAAATTTTAAAATGATCATTCATGTAAATGGGTAAAATTTCACTCACCAAAAATGTTGTTGGTTTTTTTATGTTCAAGTCTCTCACAGCTTTAATATAAGGCACATAGTTTGGTTGTTCGTATTGATGAAAACTATTGTATCTAGGATATTCTTTTAATTTCGGCGTTTTCCAAAGCATGAAAAATACCAGAATCATACATAAAACTGAATACAAAACATTGCTTTCAATTTTTTCAAAGTGCAATAATATTGGCTGAATTAAAATATAAATCAAATAATAGTAGAATGCTAATTGCAATATATAATAATGTTCTCTTGGAAAAATGATTACTGATGCCACAATTGATGGTCCAATTAATATCAATGCACATAATGTAAAAACACCTTGTTTGTAGATGATTTTTTTTAAAGCAATGAGGTATTCTTTAATACCAATTTTAATAATTGCAAATGAGAATATAATTGACAGAAAAATATAGATATAGTAAGAATTAAAATCGTACAAGCGCTTTGGAAAAAATAACTCAGTTCCAAATTTTAATGTCTGTGAAATATATGAGTTTATATTTTCAGTAATATGTTTCTTTAGCTCATCAGGATTTGCTTTGTACATATCACCAACACTTTGGCTATTTCCAAACTTATTTTTGAAGATTTCTTCCCAATGAATAAAAGGTAATCTATCTTGTTTGTTCCATTTTATGGTATTAAATGTATAATGTTGTCCCATTGCATAATACATACGACCACCATACATTGGAGAATGCCAAACTCTAATTAATAAAGCTATGGTAAGTACCATAAATATCAGCACTAAATATTCTCTTTTTGAGAATATTGATTGAATAGAAATATTGTTTTTATATTTCTGATATAGTATAGATATAATACCTAAAATGAAAAACGCATAACTACTCATCATAAATTCTGGACGAACGAATGCCATAAACAACGAAAAGAATCCAGTAAATACAAAAATCTTTGTATATTCTTTGGTATAATAATTTATAAAAATGAAATAGATAAAAATAATGAACAAAGAATAGTGCGAAATTCTTGGCCACCAATCGAAAGCCATATTAAAGCTGGAAAACAATAAACACCACGATAAATAGCTGGCAATAAAAAAAGGCACATTTTTACTACGTAGAAAAAAATACAGACCAACACTTGGCACCCACGATAAAGAAATAATGGCAAAGTGATGCAAGTCAATATAATCTTGGATAAAAAGATGGAAAAACTTGTAGGTAAGTGTGTAAAATGGCGCAAAAGAACCTAAAAGATTCTTGAATTTATACAAGACTCTTTGCATATACACTGTTTCATCTGCCATAGATATATCCAGATATAATGCATAATCTCTAAAAAATAAATATAGACAACACAAAGAAAATACCAAGAAAATAGCATCGGCTATCCTTTTTCTATTCATTATTAATACAGATTATTAAACAAAGATAAGAAAAAGGACTTTGGTAAATAATATTTTATGTAAGCATTAGATAACAAACATGCTACCAAAAAAATGAAAAATTAATATAAATATCAAAAAATGAGTTGTATCTTTGCACTTCAAAAGCGGGTGTGGCGAAATTGGTAGACGCACTAGACTTAGGATCTAGCGGGCAACCATGGGGGTTCGAGTCCCTCCACCCGTACCAAATCAAAATGTTGAATGGTAGATAGATGTCTATTATTCAACATTTTAAATTTTTAAGACAATTCAATATAATGAACATTACCAAAAAAAACACAGACGAAGTAAATGCAATTTTACAAGTAGAAATTAGTAAAGAAGATTATCTACCAGCAGTTGATAAGGCACTACAAGATTATAGAAAAAAAGCTACACTAAAAGGATTCAGAGTAGGGCATGTTCCTATCAATCTTATTAAAAAAATGTATGGTAATGCTATTCTATTTGAAGAAATTAATAAAACAACTAGCCAAGCATTAAACAAATATATAACTGAAGAAAAACTAGATATTCTAGGACAACCATTGCCAACTGAAAAAAACAATGAAGTTCAAATTGATATCTACAATCCAAGTGATGTAACTTTTGACTTTGAAATTGGACTAGCTCCAGATTTTTCATTGCCTGATTTAAAATCAATCAATATTACAAACAAAAAGATTGAAGTATCTGAAGAAACTGTAGACAAAGAAATTAATGATATTGCTCAAAGATATGGCGATGCAGAAACACCAGAAGATGCAACAGTACAAGATAAAGATATTCTGACAATTGATATTAACGAGTTAGATGGCGATAATATCAAAGAAAATGGTCTGCAAAATACAACTGTCATCAATGAAGATATGATTGTGGACAAAACTATTAGAAAAAAACTAGCTAAAATGAAAGTTGGTAGTAGTTTTAAAGCTGATATTTTTAAATTATTAGATAGAGATAGAGAGCAAATTATTCATCATATACTTGGTGTGAAAAACGAAGGAAATCATAATCATGATGATATTACTGACAATTACGAAGTAACTATAACTAAAATTTCTAGGATCAAAAAAGCAGAAATAGGACAAGCATTATTTGATAAAGTTTATGGCGAAGGTGTTGTCGCATCAGAAGAAGAGTTTAGAAATAAGATAAAACAAGAGATAGTTGGTTATGTAGAGCAAACACAGCAAAATGGTTTGAAAGATAGTGTCTACAAAAACCTTATTGACACAACGACAATACAACTACCTGAAGCATTTTTAAAGAAATTTATCAAAGCAAGTAATGAGAAGCCTATCAGCGATGAGCAGATAGATACAGAATTTCCAGGTTTTGAAAAAGGACTAAAATGGAACTTAATTACAGCAAAAATAGCTAAAGATAACGACATCAAAATTGAGTTTGATGAAGTAAAAGCACATTCAAAAGAGCAAATCCGCAAACAATTTGGAATGTATGCTGGACCATCTGGCATAGATGACAAAACCTTAGACATGCTTAATGATAATATGCTTAAAAAAGATGAGCATGTCAGAAAGTCATATGATTCTGCATTGGAACAAAAATTGTTTGATTATTTATTATCTCAAGTGAAAATTACAGATGAAGTAATTACATTTGAAGATTTTATTAATCAATCAAAATAACTAAAATATGAATTTAGGTAATGAATTTAGAAAGTATGCCACACAGCATCATGGCTTATCAAGTGTATATGTAGATCAATTTATTGATACTAATATCACCAACCTTACACCAAACATCATTGAAGAAAGACCAATGAATGTAGCAGCATTAGATGTTTTTTCCAGATTAATGATGGACAGAATTATCTTTATGGGCACAGCAATCGATGATTACGTTTCAAACATCATCATGGCTCAATTATTATTTCTTCAATCAACAGACAAAACACGTGATGTACAAATTTACATCAATTCACCAGGTGGAAGTGTTTATGCTGGATTAGGAATTTACGATACTATGCAATACATTCAGCCAGATGTAGCAACTGTTTGTACAGGTATGGCAGCATCTATGGCAGCAGTATTATTGTGTGCTGGTGCAAAAGGAAAGCGTTCTGCGCTAAAGCACTCAAGAGTAATGATTCATCAACCAATGGGCGGCGCACAAGGTCAAGCATCAGAAATTGAAATCACATACAAACAAATTACAATTCTTAAAAAAGAATTATACAACATCATATCTGAGCATTCAGGACAACCATTTGATAAAGTAGAGAAAGATAGCGATAGAGATTATTGGATGATTGCAGATGAAGCCAAAGAATATGGTATGATTGACGAAGTATTAATAAGAAAAAAATAGTACAACAAAAAATCTATGTTTGATATAGTTGCATGTAACGTGCAACTATATTATTTTTATACACATCTATTCTAATATGTCAAAACAACAAAAAGATACTGGATCCAATTGCAGCTTTTGTGGGAAACCAAAAAGTGAGGTGAAAATTTTAATTGCAGGATTGAATGCATATATCTGTGATAATTGTGCAGAATTGGCAAATAATATTGCAATAGAAGAATTGGCTATACAAAACAAAACAATAAAGCCATTTTTAGTAAGCAAACCAAAAGATTTAAAATCATCTTTAGATAGTTATATCATTGGACAAGAAGAAGCTAAAAAGGTAATTGCCGTTGCTGTATATAATCACTACAAAAGATTGAACCAGAAAAAAACTAATGATGATGTAGAAGTTGAAAAATCTAATATCTTATTAGTAGGACAAACAGGTACAGGAAAAACACTAATAGCGAAAACAATAGCAAAACAACTTAATGTACCATTTGCAATCGTAGATGCAACCACATTTACAGAAGCTGGCTATGTAGGCGAAGATGTTGAAAGTATATTATCAAGATTATTGCAAAACTGCGATTTTAACGTAGAACAAGCAGAACGTGGAATTGTATATATTGATGAAATTGACAAAATTACACGCAAAAGCGATAATCCATCAATTACAAGAGATGTAGGTGGCGAAGGTGTACAACAAGCATTGTTAAAATTATTGGAAGGTACAGAAGTATTGGTGCCACCACACGGCGGAAGAAAACATCCTGAGCAAAAACTAATAAAAGTAGATACCAGAAATATATTATTTATCTGTGGTGGTTCTTTTGATGGTATAGATAAAATAATTGCCAAACGTTCTAATACATCATCTATTGGTTTTAAAAATGCAGATGAGCATGAAAGCATAAGCCAAGCAGAACAAAATTATTTACAATACGTCAATCATCAAGATATTAAAACATTTGGACTAATACCAGAATTATTAGGAAGATTGCCAGTATTGGTACACTTAAATCCATTGGATAGAGCTGCGTTGAAATCTATTTTATTAGAACCAAAAAATGCATTAATTAAACAATATAAAAAACTTTTTGAGTTAGAAGATATTGAATTAATCATTGAAGATGAAGCTATTGAACTTATTGTAGATAAAGCATTAGAGTACAAATTGGGTGCACGTGGTTTGCGTACTATTTGCGAAATCGTATTTACAGAAGCCATGTACGATTTGCCTTCTGAAAAAGATGTAAAAACATTTACATTAAATAAAGCATATGTCGAAACTAAAATTAATAAGTCTACATTCTCAAAACTTAAAGTAGCATAACAAAAATAAGATATATCTAAACTAAAAAAGACCGCAAGTAATTCTTGCGGTCTTTTGTTTATGTATGTCAATCCAAATAGAAATTATTTTTCGCTTTCTCTTGGATATTGACAACATTGGTGTAGATTTCCATAAGTAGTATCACTAGCTTTTACATGTTCAGTATCATAGCCAGATTTTGCAACATTTGTTTCAATCTGTTCTAGAGTTATTTTGCTAGGAGAATATTTGACAAATAATGTCTTTGTTTCTTTATTCCATTGTGCAGTTTTTACACCTTTTTGCCAAGCAGCTAGCTCTATGGTTTTCTTACACATTTCGCAATTGCCACTTACTTTTATTGTAGCTTCAGCAAGGCTGTCTTTCGCTATTGAGATATTTAATCCAAATAGCATTAGAAATATTAATGATAATGTTTTCATTTTTTAATTTTTTTTTAGTGATTAATGATCGTGAGAATGAGTTTCTGTGCTGTCTGCTGTTGCATTAGTTGTATTAGCTGTACTGTCTTTTTTGCAACAAGATTTGTGTTCTTTGTCTTTGTCGCAATGTCCATCACCTTCTTTCATTCCTTTTTTGCAGCATTTGTCACCTTTGTCACATTCGCCTTCTTTCATTTCTTTTTGCAACATTTGTCACCTTTGTCACCTTTGTCACATTTTCCTTTACATGCTACTGTAGTTGTAAATATTGCAATTACAATTAATAATACGATTGATAAAAATTTTAAAGATTTCATTTTTTGTTTTTTTTAGTTGATTAATAATATGATAAATAAAGTTACATAAATATTCTAAAACCGCTGTATAGCGAATATCCTGAAATAGGTGCCCATACTTGGTAAGTATCAAAATTAGTGCCAGTAGGTGTACCAATTATTGGATTTTTTTGTTTGAAGTTAGTTACGTTTTCGCAACCAATAAAAAATTCTGCTTTCTTAAACATAGCCAACATTTGTAGATTTAGTAAAGCATATTTTTGTGTATAACGATTGCCAGCATCGCCTGCAAAGCTATTCGGTAGCCTACTTTTACCAAATACAGGAATTATTACATCAAATTGTAATTTCTGATTTGGAATAGTATAGCTTGCAACAAATAAGCCTCTGTGCATAATTTGCAATGGTTTTTGTAACGTAGTTTGATGATAAGTAATACGTACATTTTCCCATTTATATGCCATTTTTAATGTAAAGTTTTTTAATAATTCTAAGTTTAATTCAGTTAATACACTTGTCGCATTAGATTTTCCATCAAGATTATAAAATGTTGCAATTCCATCAGCATTATCAATATCTACAATTGTTTGGTTTTGGAAATCTGTTCTAAAAACATCTATTGAAAGACTTTGATCTTTATTTAAAAGTTTGAATTTTTGTTGTAAAGAGATTCCGTAGTTCCAAGCATTTTCTAAATCTAATTTTTCTCTAATAGTGAGTGTTCTAGAACTTGCCATTAATGATTGATTTTCGTTCAAAGCATTTGGTATTCTAAAACCTCTTCCTGCTGCAACACGTAAAACAGTATTTGATTTTTTGTCTAGTACAAATCGTGCATGTACTCTTGGATTAGCTTGTATTTTTGCAAATGTTGGATAGTCTAAACGCATGCCACCAATAATAGTAATTCTATCTTTGTGTTTAAATGTATATTCTGCAAATAAACCTGGAATAATCTGTTTGTATTGATTGGTATTTGTATTATATGTTTCTTTAAGAAAGTCTAATATAATGCCACCACCAGTTACGAATAAATGTGCTTCACTTTTTATATTTGTTTGATATAATATATTTCCAGTAAATGTGCCTTGCTGTGCTTTATAATCTGTGTTGCCAAATAGTGCATCTTCATGATGATAAACACCAGAAAACTGTGTGCCAATACTTGCATCATTCTTTTTGAGCATAAAACCTGTTTTGGCAAATGCTTCAGCACGTTTAGTATTTATTTTAACAGCATAAACATTTGGATCATTATCTTTCCAATTCACATCGTTTTGTCCAGATATTCTGTTTTCGCTCATTACTTTTATAAAGTATTTTCCTTCTACGTTTTTGTCTGGGCGATGCAAATCCCATTGTTGCATAAAATTGTATTGTTTTATTTTAGGCATATCTAAGAAACCATCATCATTTCTATCCATCATCAATGGTCTAAATGCACCATTAAATGCTAAAGATGTAGCCAGATGTTCTTTTATTTTATGATGTATAAGTAAGTTTGCTTCTATTCGTCCATCACTATTCCCAAATAAATCAAAATATATTTTATTGGGTTGATTAAATGCGTTTTTTAGTTCTAATGATAATGAACCAGGTATGCCTTCATAACTATTTTTTACTGATGGAATACCTTTTGAAATAGAAATTGATTGAATCCAAGGTGATGGCATTTGGTCTAATGCAAATGCATAACTATAACGACGCATGAATGGTATGCCTTCAATCAAATTTTGAACATACAAGCCACTTAATCCTAATAGTTTTATTTCTTTAGCACCACTTACTGCATCTGTGTAGCCAACATCTATGGAAGCATTTGTTTGGAAGCTCTCAGATAAATTACAACATGCTGCTTTTTTAAATTCAGTATAGGTTATTTTCTCCATCTTCATTGTTTCCAATGTAGATACATAATTGCTAAGTTTTTTCGTTTTTATTTCTACACCACTTAATACATTTTCTTCTTTTAGATGAATCATTACAGAAGTGTCTTTTTCGCCAATTTTTATACTGTCTTGTACATAACCTACGTATGTAACAATTAGAAATGCTGGCAATTTTACTGAGCTTTTATCTAATTCGCCTTCGCCATTAAAATCAGAAATAACTCCAATATTTGTGTTTTGCCAATAGATGTTTGCACCAATTAATGGCTCATGGTCTTTGCTGCTGCGTACATTAATTTTTATTGTTGATGTTTCATTTGCTTGTGTGTATACATTTATACAAATTAGGGCAAATAAAACTGAGATTTTACTTTTCATATTTAATATTTAAGTGATAATTAATTGATTGTTGTTTTGAAAAACTAAGTCAATTAGCTAACATCTAAATATTTGTAAGTCTGTTGGTTTTAATTGCAATTGCTGATGCAAATGAAGCTGTTGAAGCTTATTTATAGAGAAACTATTGTTTGTTTTATTATAATAAATGCCATTATTAATAAATGAAATAATTGGTATAAGAATTTCTGAATGGGTATTATTGTTTATTTTAATACTCTTTTCAGTAAAACCATCAATATTAAGTTTGTTGTATGAAAATAAAGTAGTGCAACATTTAGATGAGCTACTTTCTTCTTGGCTACAACAATTATTTTCGGTAGATGTACATGAAGAACAACTATTTGCTTCAAATGCTTTGCTCAAGCAAATATGACTTATAGATACTAACCCTGAAGTCGTAAATAAGAATACAAGCGCAATGAATAATGTCGATATCTTCTGATATACTTTCATGTGTAATTACCATACAAAATTATATAAAAAATTAATAAAGTATGTTTTATAAGCGTTAAAAAAAAATAAAAGATATTAAAATAGACAATAGCTCTTGTAGGGTGAGTTTTTTATTTGTATTTCAAAATCTTCAAAGTATCTTTTAAAATATACATCCAAGCACTATGACTATCATACAAGAAAAAAATGTCCACCATTAAAAGATTTTACATCAATAGTTTTATTGCAATACTGTTGCCACGAGTAAGCACCTTTTTCATCTATACTTTTGTCTTCCATTCCATAAAGCACAGAAATTGGAATATCTAATTTTGGTAATGTATATGAGTGGTAGTTTCGGTTGAACTTTTCTAAACAATGAAAATCATTTCTGATAATGGGTTCATAATAATCTTTCAGTTCTTGATGTTGTAGTAATCCATCAATATTTGCACCAAAATATTTTACAGCATCCCAAAATTCAGCACTACTTTTTTGCGACACTGGTTCATTATATTCATACTGTTCTATACTTTTTCTAGATGCCAAGAAGATATGTTTGGGTACTGGTTTGCCTTCTTTTTGTAGTTTTTGTGCCAATAAAAATGCTATCAATGCACCCATACTTAGACCAATAAACACAAATTCATGATTGTTTTCTAGGTGTTCTTTTAGTGTATTATATGTGTCTTCAATAATTACAGCAATATTATTTTCAAGTGGTTCATGTAATCTATAATTCCTGCCAGGCAATTCATAAACAATAACTTGGTATCTATTTTGTAGTTGTTTTTCAATGCTTTGGAAAGCATATTTATCACCACCAGCATGATGAAATAAAAAAATAGTCATAATTCTAAAATAAAAATCAAATATAATACGTTATAATGGAAAATAGTGATTTTGTTTTTTTTAGAAAAAATATTACCTACAAAAAAAAAATTACTATATATTTACAACCTAATAAAATAAAATCAACATCAACTTAAACTAAAATTGATAATTATGGCTCAGGCACAAACAACAAAAAAATCAGCAGGACTATCAGCGGGGATAGTTGTTCTAATTGCAATGGTAATTAGTAACTTAATTTTTTATTTTGTATTTAGCAAACAATTAGATGATAAAGGACATCCTACAAATTTTATGGGATTAATTTACAAAGGTGGATGGGTAGTGCCATTCTTATTAGGTACATTCTTAGTATCTTTTATCTTCACAATCGAAAGATTATTAACAATCAGCAAAGCAAAAGGAACAGGTTCTATTGAGAACTTCTTAAGAGTAGTAAAATCAAAATTATCAAGCGGAGACATCAATGGTGCAATCTCTGAGTGTGACAAACAAAAAGGTTCAGTAGCAAATGTAGTACAAGCAGGTTTACACAAATATGCTGAAATGTCAAAAAACACAGAATTAGAAGGTGAGAAAAAAGTATTAGCTATTCAACAAGAAATTGAAGAAACTACAAGTTTAGAATTACCTGCATTAGAAAAAAATATGTGGATATTAGCAACTATTGCTTCAGTAGGTACATTATTAGCATTATTTGGTACAGTATTAGGTATGATTAAATCATTCGCAGCATTAGCAGGTGCTGGTGGTGCAGATCCAGAAGCATTAGCAGTAGGTATCTCAGAAGCCTTAATCAATACAGCAATTGGTATCATTACATCAGCAATTGCAATTGTATCATACAACTTATGTACAAATATGATTGATAAATTGACATATGCAATTGATGAAATGGGCTATACTATTGCTCAAACATTTGCATCTAGAAAATAATATCTTTAATTACATAAAATAAATTATGCCAAAAGTAAAAATTCCTAGAAAAAGTACTCACGTGGACATGACAGCCATGTGCGATGTGGCATTTCTTTTATTATCTTTCTTTATCTTAACTGCAAAGTTTGTTCCTGCAGAAATTATAAAAATTGCTCAACCAACTTCAAGAGCTTCAAAAGAAGTAAAAGATGATTTGGTTACTTTTTTAATAGATAGCGAAGGAAAAGTATTTATGAATATATCAAAACCTGAAAAAAGAGAATTGATATTAAATAAACTATTAGAAATAAAAGCAGATAAGTACGCAAATATTCCAATTTCTCTTGCACAAAAAAAACAATTTAAAGACTTAGAAATAATTGGTGTTCCTATGCAAAAGCTACCAAATACAATTGGTATGAAAGCTGATCGCCTAATGGAACTAAGACAAGGTGGTGCATTAGAAGGTATTCCAACAGATTCTACTAACAATCAATTAGCAGACTGGATAATGGCTGTTAGATATGTATATGTAGAACAAGATAATATGGAAAAAGCTCCAATAGCAATAAAAGGAGATGGAGAAACAAATATAGATGGTGTAAAACGATTAATCGAAATATTCCGTGAGAATGATGTGTATTCTTACAATCTAATCACAACATTAGAAGGAACAAGAGATTAATCACATAAAAAAATAATAGACAATGGCAGATATAGATACTTCGTCCGGCGGAGGACACGGCAAACATAAAGGCGGTGTCCGCAGTAAAAAACTATCAACCAGAGTAGATTTAACACCAATGGTGGATTTGGCATTCTTGTTGATTTCGTTCTTTATGCTTACTACACAGTTGAGCAAATCAGTGGCTATGGATTTGAACATGCCAAAAAAAGACCCAACTGTAAAGCCTGAGCCAGTTAAAGAATCAAAAGTATTGAACTTAATCTTAGATAAGGACAACAAAGTATGGCACTATGAAGGAACTACAGTTGTAGGTCTAAAAGTAGCTGACTATAGTCCAGGTGAAAAAGGAGTAAGACAAGTAATACTTGATAAACAAAAATTAGTTGATAAAAAATTTGGAAAAGATGAAGATGGTGATACACAAACTATAGTCTTAATCAAAACTACCAAAGAGGCTAATTATAAGAATTTAGTAGATATTTTGGATGAAATGGATATAACTAAAACAAAAATATATTCAATACAAGATATCGCTTCTATTGAACAAGAAGCAATAGACAATGGTGGAACTGTTAAAACTTTTGCACCATAATAAAATAATTTTTTAATTTATACGTTATATTAAGTATGGATAATCAAAAATTTAATAACGCAACATGGGATGACATGGTCTTTGAAGGACACAACAAAGATTATGGTGCCTATGTTCTGCGTCAATTAGTAAACAAGAACACACTAAGAGCGTTTGCTGTTACGTCTGTTGTTTTTCTATTATTTGTAGGTGCTTCTCAATTGAAAGTATTTAAAAATATTGGAAAGAAAAAAGATAAAGAAGTGTTGTTGGAAATGACTGATGTAGAGATTGAAGCTCCACCACCAGTTGAAGAAGCTCCACCGCCGCCGCCACCACCACCACCACCGCCACCAGTTCGTCCAACTATAAAATTAGTTGAGCTTATTGCTAAGAAAGATGAGGAAGTGAACGAGCAAAAAGTAACTAAGCAAGAAGAAATTAAGGAAACTCAAATTTCTACTAAAACGATAGAAGGCGATAAGGAAGCGAAAGCAAGTATAATTATACCAAAAGAGGAAGGTGGAAAAGGTCCTGAGCAACCGCAGCCACAACCAGAGAAACCAAAAGAACCTGTAATCTTAACAAGAGCAGAGGTGATGCCGTCTTTTCCTGGAGGTCCAGCTGAGTTGATGAAGTATTTAAGTAAAAATATTAATTATCCATCTTTAGCAAGAGAAAATGGCTTAGAAGGAAAAGTAATTGTAAACTTTTATGTGGATACTGATGGTGCAATAAAAAATCCAACAATTGTAAAAGATCCAGTTGGTGGAGGATGTGCCGAAGAAGCATTGAGAGTAATAAAAGCTATGCCAAAATGGAGTCCTGGACTGCAAAATGGTATGCCAGCAAAAGTATATTATACTTTGCCAGTTACATTCAAATTACAATAATAATAATAATTTTTAAGATTTTAGTCCAACCATTGTGTTGGACTTTTTTATTACATTTATGAATATGGATTTTTTAAAACAATCAGGTCAAATCCTAAGAATGTCAATTGGAGTTGCCTATGTGATTTTAGGATTAATATTGATGTTTTTTAAAATAAATCTCTTTGGATTACCTACTAAAACAAAAATAATATTTTCTGTGTTAATAATCGCATATGGTTTGTTTAGATTGTATAGAGCAATAAAATTTAAAAATGAAGAATATTAAAGGAACGATTTTGTATTTTATGATGTTTGCAATGCTTGTTGCATCATGTAAGCAAAAGAAGAAAGATGAAAATTTAGAAGGCGAACTTAAAATATATGCTGACACAAATCTTGCTGTATTATTAGATCAGTTTATTCCAGTTTTTGAAAATATCTATCCAAATATTCAAATAAAATTTGTGTACAAATATGAAGATGAAATATTACAAGACTATTTTGATAATAAAACAGATAATATTATTCTGAGCAGAAGACTGTCTGAGAATGAAGTAGCTTATGCCAACCAACACAAAGCCTCAGAATCATCTCAATTTACATTTGCATATGATGCCATTGCTGTTTTTACAAATAAGAACAATCAAGATTCTATATTTAATACTTCAAAATATACTACCTATCAGATGGTTTTTGATAATAGTAAATCAGGAATTGCAAAAGTTGTTATGCCAGATACTATCCAGAAAGTAGCTGCCAATTTAATTCAGAATTTTAAAGATATGCAATCATTCATTGTAACAAATCAAGCAATTGGGTTTGTGCAGTTTAGTAATATTTCAAATAAAAATATTAGAGAAACTAATGATTTTTACAATCAATATAAATTATTAAAAGTAAAATCAGGGCAAGATGTATTTGAACTCAACCAAGAAGCAATATTTCAAAGTTCTTATCCATTTATGCGACAACTTACTATAATTTCTACACAAAGCATGACATCTAAGCAGAAATTGTTTTCAAGATTTCTTTTCAAATCAAGAGCATCAAAATTAATTTTACACCATGGAATAGTGCCAGCCAAAATTCCATCAATAGAAATTAATATGATTGATAGAAATTTTCAAGTTGAGCCATAAAAATATATCAGATTGTAATAATATCTTAACTCATTTTTTCAAGAATTGTTGTATTTTTATCAAAAGTAATTGAATCATTATGTCAGAAGAAAAAATCACATTGAACATCGGTGGCAAAGAAACAATTTGTCCAGTAATAGTTGGTACAGAAAATGAGCCAGCAATTGATATTAGTAATTTAAGACAAGATACAGGCTTTGTAACACTGGATTTTGGATACAAGAATACAGGCGCAACTACTAGTAAAATTACATTTCTTGATGGAGAAGAAGGTATTTTAAGATACAGAGGCTACGATATTTCAGAACTAGCAGAAAAATCAAACTTTGTTGAAGTAACATATTTATTATTGTATGGAGAATTACCAACAGCAGCTCAATTAAAATCTTTTGAAGAAGAATTGAAAAAGAATTCTGACATACCAGAAGAAATAGGAAATATAATAAAAGCTATGCCAAAAGGCACACATCCAATGGCACAGTTAGCAGCAGCAACAATAGCACTATCTGGTGTATTTGGAAAAGATGCTGCAAAAACTACAAATGAAAACTTAATTAATATCTTAGCTAAATTCCCAGTCATTGTTGCAATGGTAATGAGAAATTCGCAAGGAAAAGATTTTGTTAACAATGATAAATCTTTAGGATATGTTGAGAATTTCTTAAACATGGCTTTTGGCACAATGCCTTCTGCAGCAGTTGTAGATGCTATGGATAAATTATTAATATTACACGCTGATCATGAACAAAATTGTTCTACATCAACTGTGCGTATGGTAGGTTCATCAAATGCAAATATCTATGCATCAGTAAGTGGTGGCATTGCAGCACTTTGGGGACCATTACATGGTGGCGCAAATCAAGCAGTATTAGAGCAACTTGAAGCTATTGAAAAGGATGGTGGCTCTACACAGAAATTTGTGGATATGGCTAAAGACAAAGAATCTGGATTTAGATTAATGGGCTTTGGACATAGAGTGTATAAAAACTTTGATCCAAGAGCAAAAATTATTAAAAAAGCAGCAGATGATGTTTTAAAAGATTTGAATATTGTAGATAAAAAATTAACAATAGCAAGAGAATTAGAACAAGCTGCATTGACTGATGAGTATTTCGTAAAAAGAAATTTATATCCAAATGTAGATTTCTATTCTGGAATAATATATCAAGCAATTGGTTTCCCAACAGATATTTTTACAACATTATTTGCATTAGGTAGATTACCAGGTTGGGTGTCACAATGGAAAGAAATGAAAGAAAATAAAGAACCAATAGGTAGACCAAGACAAATCTATACAGGTGCTGTGCTTAGAACGTATCCTAATATTGAAGAAAGGTAATTTGTACTAACTTTATTAGTCAAGTCGTATTTTTTTAATATTTGCATAGCAATAGATTTGTAATCACATATGAGTAATCAGGAATTAGGTAAAGAGGCGAATAAAATTTCAAAGGATAGATTGTTTTATTCATTAGGTATTTTTAAATATTTAATGCCATATAAAATCTATTTTATAATAGGAATGATAGCATTGGTTTTATCTAGTGCGTCTGTTATGATTTTACCAAAATTAATAGGTGGCTTGGTTGATGTTTCTACAGGCAAATCATTCTATGATATTAAAAATAGGAATACACTAGGATTGTTTTTTATTATCGTATTTATTACGCAAGGTGTCTTATCTTTTCTTAGAATATATCTTTTTGCAAAAGCAAACGAGCCAGCATTAGCAAATATCAGACAAGATTTGTATGATAAAATCATTAGTATGCCAATTCCATTTTTTGAAGAAAGAAGAATTGGCGATCTTACTAGTAGAATTACTAATGATGTCGCAGCATTACAAGATGTTTTATCATTAACATTAGCTGAAACATTTAGACAAATATCAGTTTTAATTATAGGCATAGCAATGTTGTTTTTTACTTCAGTAAAATTGACAATGGTTATGCTAATGTCTATTCCTATTGTAGTTCTAATTGCAGTAATATTTGGTAAGTTTATTCAAAAAAATTCAAGACTTACACAAGAAGCACTAGCTGAAGCAAATGTAATTGCAGAAGAAACTTTCCAATCTATTTCTATGGTAAAAGCATACACCAGCGAAAATTATGAAAGCAATAGATATAAGAAGAAGATAGAAAACACACTGAGATTAGCACTTAAAAATTCATTATACAGAGGCACATTTGTTTCATTCATCATTGTGGCAACTTTTGGTTCAATAATGTTTGTGTTATGGTATGGTTCTGGTTTGGTAGAACAATATCAAAGCAATTCAAGTCAAGGAATGTCAGAAGGAAATTTAGTTTCTTTTTTAATAGTTACTGTGTTTATTGGTGCAGCATTAGGTGGACTGAGTGATGCTTTTGGAAGAATATTAAAAGCATTAGGTTCTTCCGAACGTATCTTAGATATGATAAATGACAAAACAGAAACAGATGCAAATGAATACCAATCAAAAGTTTTGAATGGTGATATTGTATTTAAAGATATAAGCTTTGCATATCCATCAAGAAAAGATATTCTGATATTTGATGCATTAAATTTGGAAATTAACCAAGGTAAAAAAATTGCACTTGTAGGTGCGTCAGGTGCAGGAAAATCAACTATCTTTAATTTATTACTTAGATTTTATCAGCCAGATAGCGGTAATGTATATATAAATAATGTAAGTATAAATGATATTACAGTAAAAGAATTAAGAGGAAATATTGCCATTGTACCACAAGAAGTAATATTGTTTGGTGGAACAATTAGAGAAAATATTTTGTACGGTAAAAAAGATGCTACAGAAACAGAATTGTTAGAAGCAGCAAAAAAGGCAAATGCATGGCAATTTATTAAAAACTTTCCAGAAGGTCTTGATACAATCGTTGGCGAACGTGGCGTAAAATTATCAGGTGGACAAAAACAAAGAATTGCAATTGCACGGGCAATTTTAAAAGATCCAGCAATACTATTGTTAGATGAAGCAACAAGTGCATTAGATGCAGAATCTGAAGTGCTAGTACAAGATGCTTTGAATAATTTAATGGAAAATAGAACAACAATTATTATTGCACATAGACTTTCTACAATAAGAAACGTAGATACTATTTATGTATTAGATAAAGGAAAAATTGTTGAACACGGAACTCATAGCGAGTTGAGCCAATTGGAATCTGGAATGTATAATAATTTGCTTAAACTACAATACCAACTTACCTAGTCTAAAAAATATATTCTTTTTACTCTTGATGAAATTGAGGTCAATAATTCGTAAGGAATTGTGCCAATTTTCTTTGCTTGGTCTATAATAGAAATTTCTTTTCCATAGATTTCTACTTCATCACCTTCTTGTACATCTTCAATATTTGTGATGTCTGCCATGCACATGTCCATGCATACATTACCTATAATTTTTGCACGTTTCCCATTGATAGAAACTTCACCAACACCATTGCCGAATCTTCTATCAAAACCATCAGCGTAGCCAATTGCCAAAACTGCAATTGTAATATCACGATTGGCTACACCTTTTCTAGAATAACCAACAGTATCAAATTGTTTTACATGTTTTATTTGGGCAACTCTTGTTTTTAATCTACTAATTGTTTGTAGTTTGTTTTGCAAAATGCCACTACTGTCTACGCCATACAAACCAATACCTAATCTTACAAAATTAAATTGTGCATCTTTAAAACGAACAATTCCAGCAGAATTTAAAATATGTTTTGGAATCTTTATTTGCAGTGCTTGTTCTATTGATGTACAAATTGCATTAAAAGTATCAATTTGTTGATGCGTAAAATTATCAAAAATCTCATCTTCACTTGCAGAAAGATGCGAAAATATTGTCTTTATCGTGATATTACGATGATTAGAAAGTATGTCTATTAATACATTAATTTCAGTGCTTGGAATGCCTAACCTATTCATTCCTGTTTCTATTTTAAGATGAATACATATTGGCACACCATCAGCTTTTTCTATTAATTTCTCTAAAATTGAAATAGAATATATTTCAGGTTCAAGTTGATATTGTATCATTCTATTAAAATCAACCTTATCAGGATTCATAACCATGATAGGTGTTTTAATGCCGTTTCTTCTAAGCGTCACACCTTCGTCAGTGTACGCAACTGCAAGTATAGACACGCCTTCTTTCTCCAATAAACTTGCCAATTCTATACTACCACTTCCATAAGAAAATGCCTTGACCATGGCAATTATACCAATATTTTTATTTAAAATAGATTTATAAATATTCAAATTATGTGTAAGTGCATTTAGATTTATTTCTAAAATTGTTTCATGTGTTTGTCCAATCAATTCTTTGGTGATATTTTCAAACTCAAATTTTCTTGCACCTTTTACTAAAATAATTTCATTATTAAAGTTTAATGTTGCAATATTATCTAATAAGTTTTCTGTATTGTCAAAAACAAAAACTGTATTTATATATTTTTGCAATATGGCTTTGTATTCAGTAAATATTTTACCTACACCAATTATTTTTTTAAATTGATGTTGCTGACAAATAGAAATTATTTTTTGTATAAAACTTTCTGCGCTTAAGCCACTTTCTTCAAAATCAGAAAGAATAATGGTTTTGCTTTTCTGAGCATCTTGTTGATTTAAGAAATCAATAGCAATTTGTAATGATAGAAAATCTGCTGAATAAGAATCATCAATTATTGTACAATTATTAATACCATATTTGAGTTCTAAACGCATTGGTAAGTTGCGCAACTTTTCTATTCGTTGTTGTATTGTTGTAGTATCATATTCTAAAAGGTACAGACAAACAATACAATGAATACAGTTTTCTACAGATGCTGCATCTTCAAAATGTATATGAAAACTTTGATCAAATATTTTATTTTCTTTGTGATAGATGCAAATATTGTAAAGATTGTTACCTATGTTTTCTTTCTTCCAAGCATAAGTATTATTTCTGTTTTTTAATTTTTCATGCAATTGCTCATATTCAATATGGTAAATTATTACATCAGCATGATTGAACAACTTTAGCTTTTCCTCAATTTTTTCTTCTATGGATATAAAACCAGAATCGTGTGCTGGACCAATGTTAGAAAAAATACCAATATTTGGCTGTATCATTTTTTCTAAGTTTTCCATTTCCATTGTAGATGAAATACCAGCTTCAAAAATTCCTATTTCATGTTCTGTTTCTATATTTAAAATGGACAATGCTACACCAACTTGAGAATTATAACTCTTTGGACTTTTTATTGTCTTTCTATCTTGATGAATTAGTTGATACAACCATTCTTTGATAATTGTTTTGCCATTAGAACCAGTGATTCCAATAGTACGCAAATTAAATTGTACTCTATGAAATGTTGCCAATGATTGTAAGGCATCTAAGCAGTTTTTTACAGTAATGAATTGTGCAGTAGGAAATTTTTCTGCATCAATATTTTCTGAAATAATAAAGCTGCGAACACCTTTTTCATAACAATTTTTTATGTAATGATGACCATTGTTTCGTTCGCCAACAATGCAAAAGAATAAGGTATGTTTGTGTAGATTTGTTCTTGAATCTATAGCAACTTGAGTAATAATATTATCAGAAATAATATTGTTTTCTGTACTTAAAATACTCGCAATTTTAGATAAATGATATTGCACAAGACAAAGATATAAAAGATAATTCTTCTGCATTCAAATATTTTCTTATTTTTAATAAGTGCAATCACAACTTAAAATATATAAAGCATCAGCTGGCTCTGGAAAAACATACACGCTTGCAAAATCTTATGTAAAAATTTTAATAAGAAATCCTAAGCACTACAAAAATATTTTGGCAATTACTTTTACCAAAAAAGCTACTGCTGAAATGAAAAATAGAATTCTACTTTTTCTTCAACAGATAACAGACAACTCAAATAAACAATTGATTGCTGATGTAATAGCTGAGATAAAAAATGAATATAAATTTGATGTCAGTGAAATAATTCATAAGCAAGCTGCAAAAGCTATTCAGTACATATTGCATGATTATTCGCACTTTCAAGTTACAACAATAGATAGTTTCTTTCAACTAATTATTCGCTCATTTGCCAAAGAACTAAAGTTGCCAATAGGTATGCAAATTGAGATTGACACACAATCAGTCTTAGAATATTGCGTTCAAAAATTATTAGAAAGCTACGAGTATGTTGATGAAGATATTTCTGAGTGGTTGTTGCAATATGTGTACAATCAAATAGATAATGAGAAAGGTTGGAATATTGAAAAACAAATAACTGAGTTAGGAAAAGAATTATTAAAAGAAGAATATGTATTGCTGAAAAAAGATATTGAACATACACATAAAATAGATTTTGAACAGTATACAAAAATTGCCAAAGAACAGCAAGAAATTATAAGTGATTATAAGAAATTTGTAAGCACACAAGGAAATTTAGCCAATGAAATTATACAAAAAAACGATATTAATGTAATGCTGTTTTCTTATAAAAATAGTTCTATTGGTTCTTTTGTTGATAAAGCAAAAAATGGCTTTGTAGATTCATTTGCTAGAGTGCAAAAGATGGTAGATGGCGAAATGGCTTTGTTTTCAAAAGATACTATGGATAAATTTCCTGAAGAAGTAGATAGAGTTACAGAAATTTGGCATAATGAATTGCATGATGCAATTAATAGTATCTTAAATTATCATATAAATAACATAAGTAAATATAATACAGCTAACAATATCTTGAAAAATATATATTCGATGGCATTGTTAGATGAATTGGCAAATCAACTTAGTGTATATCGAAATCAAGAGAATATTATTCTAATATCAGATGCATCTTATTTTATTGCAAAAATTGCAGATGAAGAAGCAACACCATTTATATATGAGAAAATGAGTACGTTTATTCAATATATTTTGATAGACGAATTTCAGGATACTTCTGCTTTGCAATGGAAAAGTTTATTGCCAATTATAATTGAGATTTTATCCAAAGGTTATGGTTTAAGTTTAATTGTTGGCGATGCTAAACAAAGCATTTATAGGTGGCGTGGCGGAAAAATGGAATTGATACTACATCAAGTAGATATAGATTTAGAAAATTACAAAGCCTTAAAGCAAGAAATTGTTTTAGAAGATAATTACAGAAGTTGTCCAAAAATTATAGAATTTAATAACTCACTATTCTCATGTATTTCTAATAAATATGAGAATTTACAGTTGCTAAAAGATGCATACTATAAGCACGAACAGAATATAAAAAATACAATATTTGATGGCTATGTAGCATGCAAATGGATAAATAAAAAAGAGGAAGACGTATTTGAAATCTTAATACAAGAACTTAGACAAATTAATCAAAGGTACAATTGGAAAGATGTTGCTATTTTGGTAAGAACAAATGCAGAAGCAGAAAATTTAGCTACTTATTTCCAACAAAATGCAACAGACATACCATTTGTTTCAGCCGAGTCATTTTTAATTAGCAATCATTTAAGTGTACAATTAATTATAGATACATTAGAATGTTTAATATTTAATAATAATTTTTATAAATACAAATTAGATAATGTATTTTCTATTTATTTTGGTATAGAAAATACAGATAAAGTACTTAGAAAAAAAGAACAATTTAATTTTGAAAACTATTGGAACGAAAATAATTTTGATATAATAAACATCAATACATCTACACTTTTAGATACTGTAGAGATGTTGCTGTCTGTTTATAAATTTGATTCTTCAAGCAATATATATATACTTAGATTGCTGGATGATGTGCACCAATACATACAAAATGTAGACAATAATGTATTAGGTTATTTAAGGTATTGGCAAGAAAATAAAAAGAAAATAACCATTCTGCCATCAGACGATACAAACTCAATTCAGATAATGACAATTCATAAAGCCAAAGGCTTAGAGTTCCCAGTTGTAGTTTTGCCATTCGTTAATTGGAATTTGCAACCAAAATCCAATACTATTTTTTGGACTGAAAACGATTCTTTTTTTAATGATAATTCTGCTATTCCATTGTCTTATTCAAGTTCATTAGATGATTCTGAATTTAGTGATGCCTATCAATCAGAAACGCAATTGGCATTTGTAGATAATATCAATAATTTGTACGTAGCATTTACAAGAGCAGAAAAAGAATTGTATATCTATGCAAATTCAATAGCTAAAGATGATAAAAAAACGAAGCAAACAGTAGCTATCGAAATAAAATCTGCGAATGCTTTGTTGTACTATTCTTTGCAACAAGACGAAATACTCAAAAAATATTTTATTGATGAAAGTAATTTTTTATTTGGACACAAATTAGAAATAACAAAATCTGATAAGCTAAGTAAACAAGATGTGTTTAATTTTTCAAATATCTTGCAAAATAATAATTATACTTTGCACTCATCAAGCTATCAAGATGATTTTACACTAAAAGGAGAAATACTACACAACTTGTTAATGTACATCCATGATACAACTATGCTGGGTACACAGTTGGCAATAATAAAACATACATATTCATTGTCTGATGATGATGTAGATTCTTTCAAAAAAATATATGAAAGTGTATATGATTTGTTTCTTAGTCATAAATTTATAAACGATAAGTATGAATATTTTTATGAAAGAGATTTTTATTTTAATAATAAATCGTACAGAGCAGATATTGTAATTAAAACACCAGAATCAATAATTATTATAGATTATAAAACTGGACAAAAAGAACGTAGCCACGAACAACAAATTTTGGTGTATAAAAAAGCTTATGAAAAATTGTATAACCAAAATGTTTTGGCGTATCTATTATACACAGATAATATGCAGTTAATTCTTATCAATCAATGAAACACAAAGCATCAACATATTGTGAAGAAGCTATTCAAATAGTTGAATTAAGCAGCCAAAACTCAACTATCAAAATTGCAATAAATATTGGATGTACATTGTACAGTTGGAAATATAAAGACACAGAAATAATATATTTTAATGACACACTAAAAAACTATCAAACACATAAAAAGTTAGCTGGTGTGCCATTCATGCATCCATGGTCAAATCGATTAGAAAGCGATTTTATTTTTGAGAAAGCATTTACAACAAATGATGCCATTGAAAATATTTTACATCGAGATGCAAATAATTTGCCATTGCATGGTTTGATTTTAAAATCTACTCAATGGAAATTAGAAACACTTAAAGAAGAAGAAAATTATGCAAGTATGCGTGCTGAAATCATTTTTGATGATGAAAATCTGTTGACTATTTTCCCATACAAACACAAAGTGCAATTAGAAATTACATTAGAAAATGATATGGTATCATACTCAGTTCAAGTAGATAGTTTAGATGATAAACCAATGCCTTTGACTTTTGGCTTTCATCCATATTTTAATTTGCAAAATTCAACTGAAAATAAATTAACTATTCCAGATTCAGTGCTTGCATTGGTTGATGATAAAATGATTCCAACTTATCAATTTTTACAAAGTCATTTGTTGTTTGATATTAAAAACAATGTTTTAGATATTGACAATAGAAAAATTGACCACGCATTTATACACACAAATAATGAAGTGAATTATAAATTAGAAACAACACATTATAATGTGGAGTTTATTTTGGATAATGATTATAAAGTTGTACAAATATATTATCCAAATAATGAAGAAAAACCATATATATGCATCGAGCCAATGCTAGCAAAAGCAAATGCATTTAATCATAGTAAGTATTTAGAAACAAAAAGAAATCAGTATACAATTAATTTTAAAATGAGCGCATATTAAATATTAAAATACATATTTACACACGCGCCTTTATTTTCAAAGACGATATCATCAGCTAAGTTTTTCATAATATACACACCACGACCATCTGGATCTAATTTATTTTCAGGCAAAGTTGGGTCGTCTAATTCATCTATATTAAAACCATCGCCTTCGTCTTTCACACATATTTTAATACTCTTCTGATTGATGAACGCACTGAAGTTCACTTTCTTTTTACAATCTAAATTGTTGCCATGTTCTATAGCATTTGTTACAGCTTCTATACAAGCTATCATTACATTGCCATACACACTATCTCTAAGTTGATAATTGTTTTTTATATTATCGATGAGTGTTTCAATCTTTTTGACATTATCCAGCTTAGAGCTGAGTTCAATTTTTGCAATCTCTATCATTAAAATCTACTGTGTTTAATCAAGAATTATATATACGAAAATCACTAAAAATAGTTACAAATAGTTTAAATAAAATTGTTATTATATTTTATTGATGTAAATCTATACAGATTTGCTCAAAATGTCAATATAGGTTTGCGTATTATTTTTTACGGAATAATAATTTTCTACAGACATTCTCGCAGCAATACCAATTCTTTCTCTCAATGCTGCACTATCTATGAGTAATAGTAAATATTTTTTCCAATCAGCAGCATTGTCAGCCAAAAAACCATTTTCGCCATTTTGTATCACAAGCTGATTGGTACCAAAATTTGTTGCCACGCAAGGAATGCTCAAATTCATATAAGCTAAAGCTTTATTGCCACTTTTGCCCAGCACCCATTCTTCTTTTTCTAAAGGATAGACGCCAATATCAATTTTTCGCAAATCATCTAATTCGTTTTCGGCAGTCCAATGAATGTTTTTTATATTTATATTGTTAGTATGGTAAGGTGCATTGCAAATTACTAAAAATTCTATTTTTCTAATTGCTGCTATTTCTGCTATAATTGGTCGAATAATTTCTAAGTATTTTAAAGTAGAATGTGTGCCTGTCCAGCCAATACTTATAATATCTTTTTCAATATGATTTTTTATAGGCAATGATTTTTCGGTGTCGTAAGTAGCTAAAATCACGCTTATGTTTTTATTATATTTAGATACAAAATCTCTTAAAAATGGTGAGCATACAATTACATGATTTGCTTTTTTCATGAGTATAATAGGTTTTTTTCTACCTTTTATTTTATCTATAAATCTTGATGAATCTTGTTGCAAATAAATCATATCATCTATATCATAAATTACTTTTTTGGCAAATAAGCACACTAAATATTCAAAAATAGGCAAACCCAAAGGCGTTACCCAAAGATGAATATACACCACATCATATTTTCGGATAGTCAATAAATCAAAAAATCTTCCGAGATAGCCAAAAAGTGTGTAGGCAATTTTTAAAAACAAAAACCCTTTTTGGTAGATAATTTTCCAAAAATTTAAACTTACAAACGAACGAGTAGTTATGCTAAAACCATTTTGCTGCAAGGCATCATAATATTGTTCGTATTTAAGTCTTTGGCTTGGTGCAGTACCAAAAGGATACGGCGAAAGAAATAATATTTTTTTTGTTTTTTTCAATGAGATTTATAAATCTTTAAACCAACTCGAGTACATCAAATAATTATTAGCTATGCGTTCGTTTTGGTCTTTAAACGTTTCTGCATCAAGTTGTTTTACTTTTTTGGCAGGAACGCCAGCATAAATACTTCCTGCTTCTACTCTTGTGCCTTCCAAAACAACAGCACCAGCTGCAATCAAAGCATTTTTTTCTATATAACAATTATCCATCACAATAGCACCCATGCCTATTAATACATTTTCTTCAATGGTACAGCCATGTACAATGGCATTGTGCCCAATAGAAACATTATCGGCAATAATGGTTTTTGTTTTTTGGTAAGTACAATGTATGGTAGCATTGTCTTGTATATTTACTTTATTGCCAATTATAATGCTATTCACATCGCCACGTAGCACAGCATTAAACCAAATACTGCAATCGTTGTTCATGGTTACGTCACCTACAATAGTAGCATTGGGAGCAATAAAACAATTTTCGCCAAATTTTGGCATAATGTTATTGCATGGTATTATTAACGACATTTTTTATAAATTTATAGTATGATAGAGTCCAAAATACAAAAAACTTTTATTCTAAAGATATTCATTCTTAGTTTATGCTTTTTGCTAATGAGTTGTGCCGCACAAAAAGCCAAAAAATGTGGTTGCCCAACTTTCGGCGATAAAAAGAAAAAAAAACGCAGTGATTTGTATGAAATAAACCTAAAAATTAATGTAGAGAAGTGTATTTATTTATGTTAAAACAGAATTGGTAAATAATTTTTCTATTCTTTAATGATGGTTCGAATGTTCCAATTTTAGAATTTCTAATCAGCACATCTGTTGAGGAAATTATTTCTCTAATAATTTTTTTTGCTAATTTTAAATTTACTTGGTTTTTGTAGTAGTTGAAAATTATTTCAATTTGATTTTCAGAAAAATGTGACCAAATAATTTTATATTCCAATTTTTAATATTTTGCTAAAAGTTCAGATGTAGTTTTATAGTTACCATTTTCAAAGTCTTTTTCTGATTGAGAAACTCTACTATTTAATTCTTTAATGGTTAAAGGTTTGAAATTTTTTTGCAACTCATCAATTTGATTTTTCTTTAAAATTTTCTCCAATTTTAAGATAAGTTCTTCACTTTGTAGATTTAAGAATGATTGAACAAATTGTATTTCTCTTGTTTGAATACCCATTTTTCTAAATATTTATCAATATTAAAATTAAATATTTTATTTCAAATTATGATGTGTTTCTTTACTTAATAATTCAACTGTTTTAATTAGAGTTTCATTTTGTTGTTGTAAAAAAATAAGTTGTTGTTTCTGAAATTCTATTTGTTGAAGTAGTATTTCTTTATTCTCTTCATGTAGATTTTCTATATGAGCATAAAACTTTGCATGATTTTCTACATTAAATACTTGTTTCTCATGGCTTATTACATTTTCCAAAGGCACATCTAATAATTGAGCAATTTTTTCTAATCTATCAATAGTAATTTTTGTTGTACCATTTTCAATTTTGCTATAAGCATTTTGAGAAATATCTAATTGATCAGCCATATATTGTTGAGTAAAGTTTCTAAATTCTCTAATTTTTTTTATTCGTAATGCTGACTCTACACTCATAAGTAAAAGTTTATAGCTCAAATATAGCTAAAATGTATAAATTATAGCCACACGTAGTTGTACAAATATACTAAAAAATAGTTCTTTGTTCTATAATTATAAAATATGATAAAGAAATTAAATTTTATGATATTATTAATGACATTCTTATTAATATCATGTTCAAAAAATGAAGGTGTAAACACAAATTACCCAAATAACCCAATTATTGATGATACAACTATAATTGACCCTACTCCAGAGAAAAAAGTATTTAACGAATTAACTTTTCTAGATTTTCCAAACTCTTTTTCGGGGTCAGCATATATTAAAAATATAAGATATCAAGGACAATTAATTTTTAAAAAAATATCATACCCAAATAGATATACTGTAACAATTCCTGGAGAGCGTGCAGAAGTTACTTTCGAATATTTAAGAAAAGAAGAAACTTTTCAAGATGTTAAATATTTTTATAAAATATACCCTTCAACTTATAGTCATTATCAAGTTTATGATTTTAGTTATGATAATAGTGGTTTTATAATAAGACATATAAAAAATACGAACAAAATAGAATGTAAAATTCTTTTAGGTAGGTCTAGTGGTAATATTATTATAGAAGGAACTTTTTCTACTACCTTAGATAGTAGATATATTTATTAAAATAAATATTTTTAAAAATTATGGCAATTGTAAAAGAAACATCATCAAGTTCTAATGCTATTAAAGTAAAAATAGTAACAGGCACACCTGACTTATACGTTTATGTAACAGACAATGAATATGAAGCAAAAGATAGTGATAGTATATGGTATTTTAAAGACAAATCAAATGCTACTCCTTTAAAATTTGTTTCAAGTGGAGAAACATTAAAAGTAAGATATGTAAAATCTAAGTATCAAGCAAAATGGTATAACAAAACACACGAACTGCAAGGTAGAATAAAATAAATAACATTATAGTTATACGATGATAAAAAATCTAAAAAAAGATAAAATTTTGTATTGGTTAGGAGCAATACTATTAATGAGTTTTGCATTATTAATGTTTTCAAAAGTTTATGAAGATAGGGTTCCTAAATTGGTAGAAGAAATAAATAATGGGGCAATAGAGCCATACTTACAGCAATAATAACAGTATTTTTATTATCCAGTCAGAGTGCAAATGAAGAACGAGTTGAAAAGGGCAGTAAAATATTTGAAGAAAAACTAAAGATTTATAGTGCTTTTTTAAAGCAACTCAAAGAAATTCTAAAGGATAAAAAAATAAATAAAGATGAAGTTCATGAATTAATTTTTCAATTATCTTTTTTAAAAATGCATTCAAAGGGCGAAAATATAGAGAAGATATCAACAGAGCTTGCAAGCATTATAGATTTATTGTATCAAGAGAAAGATAAAGACCAACCAAGCCCTGTAACTTATCAACAGAATTTATCTAAAAACCTATTTGAAATAGTAGGTGTTTTTCAAGAAGAATTATATGAAGAGAGGAAAGGTGCAACAGAAATTCAAAAACTTACAGACAGCTTAGAAAAAATATTGAAAGAAATGGATGAGTTAATGGAAGGACAAGATATTAATGATGATATACAAACTACTAAGACTGAAAAATGGGCAAAAACTGTTTTTAGTAACTGGGATGAATACTATAATTTTCAAATAAAAGATGAAGTAGAATTAGGTGTATTGAATTTGATTAATTATATTATTAATTTTGTTTCTAAAGAAATAGATATAGCAGAATATGAAGTAAGATATTCACCTACACATGTCTCTTTTTATCTAAAAAATGCAAAAAGGAGAAGTAAAATTTACTTATGGCTAACACCATATAGCAAAAAAGAAGTGAAAATATCAGTTATGAAAGAAGCTATTACAAATAAATTAACCTTATCCGATTGGCAAGAAGGAAAGCGATTAGCATACATTTACATAGCAAATCCTAATGAGTTAAGTGATTCTGTGATTTCTGTAATAAAATCTAGCTATCAAATAATTAAATCAATCAACATTTCATAAGATTTCTTTATTTCAAATTAATAAAATACAATTACTTTATACCATCAGCCTTTCGCTACACTATAAATGCCAGAAAAAATAATGAGCAATCCAATAATGTGTAATGGCATTATATTTTCACCAATAGCAAGTCCAATTAATACAGAAACGATAGGAATAACAAAAGTAGTCATGGTTGCAAATAGTGCATTGGTACGTTGTGTGAGTTTGTTAAAATAAACTTGAGCAATAGCTGTGCCTCCAATTCCAAGTATTGCTAAATACTTTAAGCTATTGAATGCACTATCTGTGTTGATTTGTATTCTCTCAATTGTATCTGAAAAAATAAGATATGGCATGCATATTAAAAAGACAAAACCATATTGCCACATGGCAATTACCAAAGGATGGTCTTTCTGAAAGAAATGTTTAAATAAATTTGCATTAATGCCATAGCAGAACGTAGCTATCAATGGGAGAAAGATATGATAGGAAATAGCTTGTGATTTAATGCCACGTGTTTCTGCTAATATAATTACACATGCACCAAAAAATCCAAGTACTACACCAATTATCTTATTTTTGGACAATGGAACATTGAAAAAAAAACTGCCTAAAAATAATGCAAATATAGGTGTTGTAGAATTTTGAATACCAACAATTGCACTGTCAATTTTGGTTTCTGCTACACAAAAACAAATAGCAGGAAGCATATTGCCAAACAATCCAAGCAAAGGCACATATTTAATTTTATGTTTTTCAATTTTTAATTGTTTTCTGTAGATATATATAAATGGAATAAATGCTAGGAATGCCAAGCACATTCTAAATGCAGCAACTTGCAACGGATGGAATGCTTCTAACCCTTTTTTTATAAAGAAAAATGAAAAACCCCAAATAATTGAAAGGGCAAAAAAAGTAATCCAATCTATAGCTGATATTTTATTGCTAGACATGAGACTGCAAGATAAGTTATACTTATTAAATATTTTTACACCTTATTTAAAAAGTGTGGAAATGATATTTTTTTTAATACACCGAAAAATGATATTTTTTTCTATTTTACATAAAATTTATAAATGGAATTAAATCATATTTTTAGAAGTTTATTAGGCATTGTTGTCCTAACTTCTATTTTGTATCTTTTTAGCAATAATAGAAAAAACATCAATTGGAAATTGGTTATTACAGGTTTGTTTTTACAAATTATCTTTGGATTACTAGTACTTAAAATACCATTTGTACATCAAATGTTTGATGCTGTTGCCAGAGGTTTTGCAAAATTGACCAGTTGTACAGATGCCGGAACAGATTTTTTGTTGCGTTCTTTTGTTTCAGGTAATGTAGAAATTCCAGTAATAAATTTTGCATTTAGAATTTTACCTACTGTTATTTTCTTTTCAGCCTTGTCTTCTTTGTTATACTATTTTGGCATTTTACAGAAAGTAGTCTATTTATTTGCATGGATAATGAAAAAAACCATGCGTTTATCTGGTCCAGAGTCTTTATCTGATGCAGGTAATATTTTTATGGGACAAACAGAAGCGCCATTATTAGTGAAGCCATACATTAAAAAAATGACTAATAGCGAATTGCTATGTTTGATGACTGGTGGTATGGCAACTATTGCTGGTGGCGTATTGGCAGCATATATTGGTTTCTTAGGTGGTGGCGATGAGCAAATGAAAATAATATTTGCTACACACTTATTGTCAGCATCTATCATGAGTGCACCAGCTGCAATTGTAGCCTCAAAAATTTTATTTCCAGAAACAGAATACGATAAGTTAGAAAAAGAATTAGAAATTTCAGATGAACAATTAGCATCAAATGCTTTAGAATCTATTTCAATAGGCACATCAGATGGTATAAAACTAGCAGTAAATGTAGGTGCCATGTTGTTGGTGTTTATTGCATTTATATACATGTTCAACTTATTTTTAAGTGCCATTGGAAGTGTAGAAATAGGACACTATTTATCATTAAATAAAACAATTGCATTAGCAACAGATGGAAGATATTCGGCACTTAGTTTAGAATATATTTTTGGATTAGTATTTGCGCCATTAGCTTGGATAATTGGTGTGGCTAAAGAAGATATTGTTTTAGTAGGAAGATTGCTAGGAGAGAAGACAATCATCAATGAGTTTGTGGCATACGTATCTTTAGGTACCATGAAAACAGAATCTTTGTTTAAAGATGAACGTTCAGTTATTTTAGCAACCTATGCATTATGTGGTTTTTCAAATATTGCATCTATCGGAATACAAATTGGAGGAATTGGCGCAATGGCACCAGAAAGAAGAGGAGATTTGTCAAAACTTGGTGTAAAAGCATTAATAGCTGGCTCAATAGCATGTTTCTACACTGCATGTGTAGTTGGCTTTTTTATATAATATAATATATCTTAAAAATTGAAAGTTGCCATTTGGATTCCAAGATATTATGAAACTAGCGTAAAAGTATATGTAGATAATATCCGCAAATATTTGGAGCAATCAGGTGTTGTATTTGTGGAAGTTAATGAGCATTCAACAATTCCAGATGATGTTGATTTGGTTTGGGATCCAAACTGCACAGGCGCAAAATACCCAAATAGAAGGATTTTATTTTCTGATAAGAAATGGATAATTACATTGCATGGTGCATCAAATTTTAGCTTGCCATTGCATTATACATTTACTACAACCAAGCAAAAAATAGTTGGGTTGTATAAGAATTTAAAAAGACGAATTGCATGGTTTATGTATAAATACAAAGCCACGCACATTATTACTGTTTCAACATTTGCAAAGTCAGAAATTATAGAGCAACTCCATATTGACCCAAAGAAAATTAGCATCATCTATCATGGCTATAACGATGATATATTCAGACAATACAGTGGCGTAAAAAAATATTTTTTTAATGTATCAATCTATCAAAAAGTAAAAAATATAGATAGGTTGATTGAAGCATATAATCAGTTGCCAATAGAAACTAGAATGCCTTTGATTATTGTTTGTCCAAATTATCCAAATGTAGATTTGAAAATTGAGAAACTAACCTTGATAACGCACAAAATTTCTCAAAAAGAAGTAGCAAAATATATGGAAGATGCATATTGTTTTGTATTTCCATCTATAAGAGAGAGTTTTGGATTGCCATTGATTGAGGCATTTGCTTGTGGTGTGCCTGTTATTGCATCAAATACATCAGCATTAAAAGAACTAACAAAAGATGCTGGTATATTAATTGACCCATTTTCTGTGGAGGAAATAAAGAATGCCATGCTAGACATGATGGAAAATAAAGAGTTGAGAGATGCATTTGCAGCAAAAGCTGTAGAAAGAGCCAAAGATTTCTCTTGGCAAAAATCTGCACAATTGCATCTAGAAATATTTAAAAGAATACTAGATTGAAAATGGTTATTTTAATTTAATCTTATTTTCATTCTATTGTTGTGATATTCCAAAAAAATGATTATCTTTGCCAACCTATTAAAATAGATTTTTATGAAAAGGACATTCCAACCATCTAATAGAAAGAGAAAAAACAAGCATGGCTTTAGAGAGCGTATGAGCACTAAAGGTGGTAGAGCTGTTATTAATGCTCGAAGAAGAAAAGGCAGAAAAAAACTTTCTGTATCTGACGAAATGAGAGGTAAATAAGCGCGATAGCTAAGAATATACATACATTTAAGTCATACGAACGCCTGAAAAGTCGCAAAACTATACAGCTACTTTTCAGGCGTAAGTTATTTGTACAAAATCAATACATAAAAATATATTATTGTACAACACTAAATAGCAATACTACATCAAAAGATATTGTAGTGCACCAATTTGCATTTTCTGTTCCAAAAAAGAATTTTTCTAGAGCTGTAGATAGAAATAGAATTAAAAGACAAATGAGAGATATTGTAAGATTGCAAAAAGATTCATTAGTATCTACTCAATCATTTGCATACTTTATTAGCTATACGCACACACAGTTGCCAGATTTTGAACTATTGCAACAAAGTATTAGCACATTATTTCAGAAATTAAATTCAACAATAACTTAGATTACCTAATTTCTAAGTCATTCTCTGAATAAGAATCTGGTTCTGCTTTAGGTGGTGTTTTTAATACTTTTACAAATAATCCTAAAGTAATAATGAATATAATGCTTTGTGTTATAATCATCATGATAAGTGCTGAGTTACTCATATTATTTGCGATTTAAGATTGTTACGTTTTTTACTTGCTTTATATACTAAAAAAGAAATTCCTAAGAATAATGATATTAACAGTATTCTTGAACCAGTCATATACATCATCTGAGATTTTAATTCTGATATGATGCTTGCATCTGTAGCTACGCTTAATTGCTCTTTGATATCAGAAAATACAATTTTATTATACATTTCTGGAATATTACTTGCAAATATTAGTATCAACAAAACTGGTGTTACGAATAACATAATGTATTTAAAAACGATTGGAATTTTTATATCTGCGCCTATGTTTATTTCCTTCCATGCATTGTTGATGCCAAATACCCAAACAAATAATATAGTTTCTAATAAGGCAAAAACAAATAGACTGACATCGCCTGCCCAATAATCATATTCATCAAATACACCATGGTTGAAGAATAAAATAGTAGGTAAGCCAAGTATGAATATGATTAGACCGAAACCAATTGCGGCTTTCTTTTTTGAGAAATTAAATTCATCTTCTAAAAAAGAAACACATGGTGTACCCATTGCCAATGATGAAGTAATGCCTGCGAAGAAAAGTAGACCAAACCACATAACACCTGCAATTGCACCTAAAACTACGCCCCATTTTGTAAATAAAAATGGAAGTGTTTTAAAGCCTAAGCCTAAGCCACCTGATTGTACTAATTCTACAACTCTATCTATACCTAAGTAACCAACACTAATTGGAATAATGATAGATGCACCTAATAATACTTCTACGAATTCATTCATCCAGCCTGCGCTTAATGCATTTAAAGCAATATCATCTTTGCTACGTACATAAGATGCATAACATTGAATAGAACCCATGCCTACTGAAAGTGTAAAGAATATTTGTCCAGCTGCTGCTAGCCAAACTTTTGGACTCCAAATTGTAGAATAATCTGGTGTCCATAAGAAATTTAAGCCTACTGTGCCATCATTTATTGCACCTTTTGTGCCTGCTTGCAATGTGATACCTTGTATGGCTAATAATATTCCAAAAATTATTAATAATGGCATGCCAACTTTGGCTACTTTCTCTACACCACCACTTAAGCCTTTACTTAAAATATAAGTGTTGAGTGTTAAGCATATTAGCCAAGATGTAATTGGAACTACTGGATTTTTTAGACTTACATAATCGCCAAAAAATGTGGCTACTTGGTCTGCTGATTGTCCATTAAATGTGCCTGTAATGGAATTGAAAACATAGGTTATCGTCCAAGATTCCATGTAACAGTAGTATGATGCAATGCTTATATTGCAAAATAAACCAAATACACCTACATATTTCCAAACTGCTTTTTTTGATACGCTATCAAATATAAATGGTGTGCTGTGGTTGCCATATCTGCCTCCGTATCTTCCTAAGCCCCATTCTACAAAAAGTAGTGGTATGCCTAATAATAGGAAGCATGTTAAATATGGTATAATAAATGCGCCACCACCATTTTGTAATGCTTTTACTGGAAACCTAAGAAAATTACCAAACCCAACAGCATTTCCTGCCATTGCCAAAATTAGTCCTACTCGCGAACCCCATGAATCTTTTGCCATAGATTGTATTTTTGTAAGTAAAATACAATTTTTTATTGAATAGAATAATTATTGAGTTAATTTTTTATTAACCTAGTAGAGATTTTACTACAGCAGAGATTCTACCACCTTCAGCTTTTCCTTGTAATTGTTTGGATGCCAAGCCCATTACTTTTCCCATTTCTTTGATAGATGTAACACCCGATTCTGTGATAATTTGCTGTATAGCTTGTGTTAGCTCTTCATCAGAAAGTTGTGCTGGAAGATATGCTTGTAAAATATCCATTTCTTCTTTTTCTTTAGCAGCAAGCTCTGCTCTATTTTCTTTGGAAAAAATATCGAATGATTCTTTACGTTGATTGAATAGCTTTTGTATTACTTTTAATTCTTGCTCTGGTGTAATGATTCCACCACTTCCTTTCTCAGTTTTTGCTAATAGGAATGCAGATTTTATTGCACGAAGTGTGCGTAGTTTTGCTTCATTTTTCTGAAGCATTGCTTCTTTTATTTCGTTGTTTAGGTTACTATCTAAGCTCATAATATGTGTTTTAGTGTTTTGCAAAAATAACAATTCCGATTATAAATTTACTCTATAATCGGAATTGCGTATTTTAAACCAACCAAATGAAAAAATATTGTACTTGCTACTTTATTTTCTTAATGATTAGGTAACAATTTTCATGCCAAATATTTTATTTTCATAAATTATTTTGATTTTTTCCAATCTTTTTCTGTTACTCTTTCTTTTATGATATCTATACTTTCAATTATCATATTCATTATCAATTGATTGGTTATGTTTTGTTGTTCTGTGTGGTCTACAATGGTGTCTAAAACATTATCTGTAATTTGTTTTATGGTGTCTTTGCTTTTTGGACTTGCTATATCTAATGCAATTTTATCTATTACATTAAATGTAACATCACTTACTGCACTGTCAAGCATTTTTTGGAATACTTTACCTAATCCTGGTAAATAACGTAAAGTATCTATTTCTTTGTTTTCTTGTAATGCTTCTACCACTTTTCCATCTAAGTAGGCTCTAAATTCTTCTCTATGTTGTTTGTAAACAATATCTACAGTAGTATTTATTGTTTTGGCAAGAAATTCTATTAATACATCTTCTTTATTTTTAATAACTTCATCAATTATTCTTTCAGATAATGGTATGCCTTTTGACAACTCAACTTGTACCATAGATAATGAATTATTTATTACATTGTCTGATATCTCTTCAACAAGAACAGCTCTGAATCTTTTGTAATAGGCATATATTTTCATTTTTCTAACATCTATTACTCCAATTTTCTGAAGCTTAATAATCATTCCTATAATTCTGAATAATCTAAAGAATTTGAATATGCCTTTCATTGGTATTAGTCCAAATACATCGTACCAATGTATGAATGGATAAAACCACCACAAGTCATATTTTTTTTGTTTTATTGCTCTTCCCCATCTAAATAAAAACTCTATGAGAAAAATAACAACGAAAACTAAATCCCAATTGGCAAAATATGGATGTACTTTGAGTTTGTACCACATGAAAAATGTTGGACTGATGAACTCAATTGCTGATTGGAAGAATGGATATTGAAAAAACCAATCGAAACCAAAGAAGATGAGGTTTTGTATAACTAACCATATCATAAACACATCTAACCAAAATAATCCTAATCTGTCTGAGCTACTTAGTTTTTCTAAGTCTATTTTAAATACTTGTTTTATCTTCTTAAACATCGCTTTGTTTTATATTTAACAAGATAGTAAGATATTTATAAACGTAAATAAAAAAGTCTGCCAAAATTGACAGACTTTTAGATATGTAGAATCGTGTTTTTTGAAACTATATTTTCACACCGAAAGATTCTTTTTTTCTTTCTGCAAGAACTCTTTTATAATCTATTGGCATTACTTTTACAAATTGTTTTTGTGTAATTTCCCAATTGTCTAAAATATTTTTTGCTAAACTACTGTTGCAATATTCTTGATGGTTACTTATCAAGCCTTTTAATGTATCTAAATCGTCTTGTTCTAAACTTTCTAGTTCTATCATTTCTTTGTTTACATTTTTTTCAAATGTTTGGTTAGCATCAAATACATAAGCAATACCACCACTCATTCCTGCTGCAAAGTTTCTGCCTGTTTCACCTAATATTACAGCAATGCCACCAGTCATGTACTCACAACCATGGTCGCCAATTCCTTCAACTACTGTAATAGCACCAGAATTTCTTACACAGAATCTTTCTCCAGCCATTCCATTAATATATGCTTCGCCATTGGTAGCACCATAAAATGCTACGTTTCCAATAATAATATTTTCAGATGCTTTAAAAGTTGCTTTTGATGATGGATAAACTACTAATTTTCCACCAGATAATCCTTTTCCAAAATAGTCATTAGCTTCGCCTTCTAATTCAAAGAATACACCTGGTGCCAAAAATGCACCAAAACTTTGTCCTGCACTTCCAATAAATTTATTATGTATTGTTTTGCTAGGTAATCCTGATCCTTTGTGTAATTTTGAAATTTCATAAGATAACATTGCACCTACTGTTCTATCAGTATTGATGATTGGAAACTCAGCATATACTGGTTTTTTATCATTTAATGCATCTTTAGCAACTTTAATTAATTCATGGTCTAAAATTGGATCGTCTTTTGGATGTAATTGTTTTGTTTGTTTATATAATCCAACGGTTTCGTCTGCAACTTCTTTGTGTAATATTGGTTCTACAGTAAGGTTTTTGTATTTCCAATGTTCAATTCCATCTCTTCTTTTTAGCATTTGAGCTTGTCCTACCATTTCATTTACTGTTCTATAGCCTAACTCAGCCATAATTTCTCTTAATTCTTGTGCTAAGAATGTAAAGTAATTAACGACATGTTGTGGATCTCCAGTAAATCTTTCTCTCAAAATTGGATCTTGAGTAGCAACACCAACAGGACATGTATTTAGGTGGCATTTACGCATCATGATGCAACCCATGACAACTAATGCAGCAGTTGCAATGCCCCATTCTTCTGCACCTAATAAAGTTGCAATTGCAATATCTCTACCTGTACGCATTTGCCCATCTGTTTGTAATGTAACTCTGCTTCTTAAATTATTTTTTACTAGTGTTTGATGTGCTTCAGCCAAACCAAGTTCCCATGGTAATCCAGCATGTTTAATTGATGAAATTGGAGATGCTCCTGTTCCCCCATCATATCCTGAAACAAGAATAACATCTGATTTTGCTTTTGCTACACCAGCTGCAACTGTTCCTACACCAGCTTCTGCAACAAGTTTTACACTTATTCGTGCATTTGGATTTGCATTTTTTAAATCATAGATTAATTGTGCTAAGTCTTCGATTGAATATATGTCGTGATGTGGTGGTGGTGATATTAATCCAACGCCTGGTGTTGAGTGTCTTACTCTTCCAATCCAATCATCTACTTTGTGTCCAGGTAGCTGTCCACCTTCACCTGGTTTTGCTCCTTGAGCCATTTTTATTTGTAATTCATCAGCATTAGCTAAGTAATATGATGTAACACCAAATCTGCCTGATGCAACTTGTTTTATTGCAGAACGTTCCCAATCGCCATTTGCTTTTGGTTCAAATCTTATTTCATCTTCTCCACCTTCTCCACTGTTTGATTTTGCACCCATTCTATTCATAGCTATAGCTAATGTAGAGTGTGCTTCGTATGATATTGAGCCAAATGACATTGCGCCTGATGCAAATCTTTTTAGAATATTCTCAACTGGTTCTACTTCATCAATTGAAATTGGTGCTGCTTTTGAATAATCGAAATCAAATAAACTTCTTACAGTGATTGCTTTTTCTGTTTGATTGTTAATTTGTGATGTGTAATTCTTGAATAATTTATAATCATTCTTTTTGGTAGAATGTTGTAGTAAATGTATTGAATCTGGATTGAATAAATGTGTTTCGCCTCTTCTTTTCCATTGATATTGTCCACCTACTTCTAATCTTGCATTTGGTGCTTCTTTGTCTGGAAATGCTAAAGAGTGTTTTTTTAATGCTTCTTTAGCTATTTCATCAAATCCCATTCCACCAATTCTAGATACAGTGCCATTAAAACATTTTTCAACTACATGTTTGTTTAACCCTACAATCTCAAATATCTGAGAACCATGATATGATTGATAGGTTGAAATACCCATTTTAGAAAATATTTTTAGCAATCCATTACTAGCCGCTTTTATATAGTTTTCTACTAGTTTTTTATCTGTGATATTTAAACTTTTTAGTGTTTCTTTATTTAAATCTATAATTGTTTCGTAAGCTAAATATGGATTTATTGATGATGCACCAAAGCCAATATGTGTTGCAAAATGGTGTACTTCTCTTATATCTCCACTTTCTACAACAAGTGAGCAATCTATTCTTGTTTTTGTTCTTATTAAATGATGATGCACAGCACCTACTGCAAGTAGTGATGGAATTGGTGCATTATCTTTATCTACACCTTTGTCTGATAGTATTAAAATATTATTTCCATTGGCTACAGCTTCTTCTGCTTCGATACAAATTCTTTCTATTGCTCTTTCTAGGCTACCTGCTTTTCCATTTGCTGGAAATAAACAGTGTATAGTTATGATTTTAAAATCTGGGTGTTTGATATACCTTAGTTTAGCTATATCATCATTAGTAAGAATAGGTTGTTTGATATGGATTTGCTTGCAATGATCTTCTGAGGTAGTTAGCAAACTACTAGCTCCACCAAGTGTAGTAAATGTACTCATTACCAATCTTTCTCTAATTGGATCGATAGGTGGATTTGTTACCTGTGCAAATAATTGTTTGAAATAATTTGAAATATTTTGACATTGATCAGAAAGTACAGCTAATGGTGTGTCTGTACCCATAGAGCCAATTGGTTCGTATGCTGTAGTTGCCATCGGTTCTAAAATAACTCTTAAATCTTCTGAAGTATAACCAAATGCTAATTGTTGCTCAAGTAATTCTTTTTTGCTAAGTCTAATTTCTTCTTTGGTAGATTTAGGTAAGTCTTGAAAAGTAATTTTATGCTTGTTTAGCCATTCTCTGTATGGATATTCTGAACAGATTTTTTTCTTTAGTTCTGTATCTTCTATGATTCTACCTTCTTCCATGTTTATAATAAACATTTTTCCAGGTTGTAATCTTCCTTTTTGTACAACTAATTCTTCTTCTGTTGGTAATGCACCAGCTTCTGATGACATAACTACTCTTCCATCGTTGTAGACAACATACCTTGATGGTCTTAGACCATTTCTGTCTAAGGTAGCACCAATGATTTTTCCATCAGTAAAACAAACAGACGCTGGGCCATCCCAAGGCTCCATTATACAATCATGGAATTCGTAGAATGCTTTTTTCCAGTCTTCCATTTGTTCATTATCTTGCCATGCTTCTGGTATAAGCATCATAATAACATGTGGCAATGAACGCCCAGCTAAGTATAATAGTTCTACAACATTATCTAAAGATGCTGAATCTGACTGATCTTGATAGCAAATTGGCATAAACATATCAATCTCTTCATGAGTAAACACATCACACTCTAATAAGTGCTCACGTGTACGCATCCAATTTAGATTTCCTCTTAGTGTATTAATTTCACCATTGTGTGCTATAAACCTAAAAGGTTGTGCTAATCTCCATTTTGGAAATGTGTTTGTAGAAAATCTAGAGTGTACAATTGCTGTAGCTGACTCCATCGTTTCGTCAGATAATTCTACATAGTATTCTCTTACTTGATATGTTGTAAGCTGACCTTTGTAGATAACTGACCTGCAAGATAAATGTGTGTAGTAGAAATGGTCTTTTCCTTCTAGAATATGATTGATTTCTCTTACAGTATGCGCGCGTAGAACATATAGTTTTCGTTCTAGTTCAATATCTTCTTTAAAATCGAAATTTGGTTTGATGAAAATTTGTTCAATATATGGTTCAACTGCTAATGCAGAAGGTCCAATTGTGCTGTTATTTGTTTCAACTTTTCGATAACCTAAGATTGTAAAGTTTAACTTTTTTGCTGATTTTTCTATGTATTCTTTACAAAACGTCCTTTTTTCTTCATTTTTTGGAAAGAAGATTAATCCCGTTCCGTATTGACCAAATTCTGGTAAATCTATATTTATTTTTTTTGCCTCTTTCTTATAAAATTCATGCGGAATTTGCATTAATATACCAGCACCATCGCCAGTATTTATTTCTGAGCCAACAGCACCACGATGCTCCATATTTTCTAGCATTGTAAGCGCATCTTGTATCGTTCGATGTGATTTTTGTCCATTCATGTGAGCTACAAATCCAATGCCGCATGCATCTTTCTCAAACTCTGGTCTGTAAAGACCATCGTAATTTTCGTTATAATTAGTCATTAGCTAAAAAATTTATCCTTAAAAAATAAAAGAACTGTAATATTAACAAATATGGAGATAAATAAATATGATTATCGTTTAAGAAATTCTTATTAATTGTTTATTGTTTTTTATCCTTGCTTGTTAACGTAGGTTGTTTTAAATACATCATAAAGTGTATTGTGACTTTTTTTTTGATGTTAAATTTTTGAATTTTTGTATAGTATTTTTTAATTGAATTGTATGTGAAAATGTTTTTTCTATTTGATGGAGTATTTCACCAAACTGTTTTTTTAGAAGAGATTTCTTTTAATGGCATTTTTTCTCGTTTTTGGTAACATTTTATAAATATTGCATATTTTTTCTTTTTTTGTAATTATTTAATTACTTAAATAACAAATAATCAAAATATTATAAATTATTAAAATGAAATATCTAAAGTATTTTTAATAAAATGTACGTTAAAATTAATTTATGTTAAAAATAACTAAATAATTTTTGTTGTTTGAAAGTAAAAATTGACATAAACTTGCAAATAATTAATAATTTTAAAAATTTGCGTATGAAAAAAACAGTTTTATTATTTGTATTTGGATTATTAATAACCATCCATGCAAACTCAAAAGAAGAAACAGATTCTACAACATTATCAGTAGGAGACAAAATTGACAAATGGCAGACTAAACTACCTTTGAATTTTTCAGGTTCAGTAGATGCCTATGTTCAAACAAACTTTATTCCAAAACAAACTAACACTGTGCTAAATGAAGCTTTTCCAACCAAAGCAAACTCATTTGAATTGGGCATGATTAATTTTATGCTATCAAAAGAAATTAAAAAATTGGGTTTATGGCTGACATAGGCTTTGGACCAAGAGCTGAGGCTGCAAACAACACATTGTATGCAAACTCTATTATTGCTATCAAACAGTTGTATATGTCTTATGCACCAGCTGATTGGGTAAAATTCACACTAGGTAACTTTAGTACATTCTTTGGATATGAGTTAATTGAACCACAAAATAACTTCCATTATTCAACTTCATTAGCATTTCAAAATGGACCATTCTATCACACAGGTTTGAAAGCAAACTTTACAAAAGGAAAATTTAATTTCTTAACAGGATTCTTTAATGATACAGATACTAAATCTGATAATGATAGAAATAAATATGCTGGTGCTCAAGTAGGATACACTGGCGATAAAGTGAGTGGCTACTTAAACTGGGTAGGTGGTAATGAAACAAATGCACATGATACACTATCTCCATTTAAAAATTACAAATCATCATTAGGATTTACAGGTTTAGCTACTTTAGGTAAAGAAAGCAAAGGTTCAATGGCTTTAGATTTTGCTTGGCATAGATTTAGACAAAAATTAGCAAAAGGCGATGATGCATCAAGTGTACAATATTTTACCACATATTTATATGGAAAATACAATCTTAAAGACAATGTAGGATTGGGATTGAGATTAGGATATGCAAATAACAATGATTATGCAATGCCATATGTAGCTGGTGCTGCTAAAAACTTTGTAGATGTTACTTTAACAAGTAGCATTACAATAAGTGACTTCTTAATTGTAAAACCAGAATTTAGATTAGACTATGCAGATGAGAAAGTATTCTTAGATAGAAAAGGAAATGGAAGCAATTTACAGTACAGACTTCTAATGGCAACCATATTTACATTCTAAAAATTAAAATAATATTTATGAAAAAAATAGAAGCAATAATAAGAGCAACAAAATTTGAAAGTTTGAAAGAAGAACTTTCAAAAATAAATATTAATTTCTTTACCTATTACGAAGTACGTGGATTTGGTATAGAAAAAGGCAAGCCAATATCTTACAGAGGTGCAGTATATGATATGGGTTACATAGCAAGGTATAAAATTGAGTTATTGATAGATGATTCAAAAGTAGATGAAGTAATGACTTGTATTGCAAATACTGCAAGAACAGGACAAGTAGGTGATGGTAAAGTGTTTGTCTACGATATAGAAAAAATTATACGTATCAGAACTGGAGAATCAGACGAAAAAGCAGTTTAATTAATTAAAAAAAGATATTATGGAACCAACTAATATAAAAGAAATAACAGAAAGTGTAAGTAGTAATCTATTTACAATAAACAACCTTTGGATGATGTTATGTACCGCATTAGTATTTCTAATGCACTTAGGTTTTGCTACAGTAGAATCTGGACTTACACGTTCAAAAAATACAGTAAATATATTGTTTAAAAACTTAATGATTTTAGCAATAGGTTTAATTACATACTATATTGCAGGATTTAATCTAATGTATCCAGGTTTTGAAGACGGAGATGCAGGATTCTTTAAATTTGCAGGATTTGGTATAAGTCTACCAGACGGAGGCACAACATCAGCATACAATCCAGGATATACTTATTGGACAGATTTCTTGTTTCAAGCTATGTTTGCTGCAACAGCAGCAACAATTATTTCAGGTGCTGTAGCAGAAAGAATTAAAGAATCATCATTCTTAGTATTTTCAGCAATATATGTAGCTATATGCTATCCAATAGTAGGTAGCTGGAAATGGGGCGGTGGCTGGTTGCAAGATTTGCAAACACCATTCTATGATTTTGCTGGTTCTACACTTGTGCATTCAGTAGGTGGTTGGGGCGCATTAGTTGCAATTTTCTTACTCGGCCCAAGACTTGGTAAATATGTAAATGGGAAAGCTATTCCAATTCCAGGACACAATATTCCATTAGTTATGATTGGTGTAATGTTACTTTGGTTAGGCTGGTTTGGTTTTAATGGTGGTTCAGTATTGAGTGCAGATCCAGGTTTAGTTTCTTTAGTATTAGTAACTACTACCTTAGCAGCCGCAACTGGTATAATTGTAGCTGATATTGTATCATATGCATTTACAAAAAGTCACGATTTAACAATGGCATTGAATGGATGTCTAGCTGGATTAGTAGCTATTACAGCTGGTGCAGACCAAATGTCACCATTAGAAGCAATTATTATTGGTGGAATTGGTGGCGCTTTAGTAGTATTAGGTGTATTCTTATTTGAAAAATTAAAATTAGATGATCCAGTTGGAGCACTTTCAGTACACTTAGTTTGTGGAGTTTGGGGTACACTTGCAGTAGGTATTTTCGGAGCATTAGCAAGTCCAGCTCAATTTGTTTCTCAATTAATTGGTGTTGGAGCAGTTGCTGTGTTTTGTATAGTATTTTCGGCCGTATTTTTATTGATTATTAAATACACATTAGGTTTAAGAATACCAGCAGAACAGGAAATACAAGGAATGGATACAACAGAGCATGGAATGGTTGCTTATCCAAACTTTGTAGTAAATCCAGCTGATGGTACAAACATGTAGAATAGTTTTAAATAAGATTTCTTATTACTAGCTATTATGTGAGGAGGTTGTCTTTTTAGACAACCTCTTTTGTTTTTTACTAAATGTACAATCAATAATAATTATTTGATTTAAACTTGTATTGGAATTTATTTGAATTTAAGATAAAAAAATAGTTTATATTATATATTCAATTTAACTACAAGCAATAGATATCTAATAAAATGAAAATTACTAAAATTTGGGTATAATTATTGTATTATAATTTCATAACTTTATTATAAAATAGAATTACTAGAAATAAACCAACTATGAAAAAAACAATTGCTATACTTTTAATCTTTCTAAGTTGATTTGCAACAGCATATAGTTAGGTTATTTTTGGGTTTGAATATTATACCAATAAAGTAAACTCTTGAAATATAAAATAATCCATTAAATTATAATACAAGTTAGATGATAAAAATAAAACATACACAAATGACTAAAAAATATTGGATAATAATATTACTACTTGTTACTAATTTATCTTTTGCACAGGAAATAAAAGATAAAACAAAATATTATGTAAGTGATATTGAAAATTTCAACAACTATTCAGCAAGACGCTGGAGTTTATTAGACAAAAGCCAGTTAAAAATAATTGCAAAAGCACTTAGTATAAAAACAGATGAAGCAGAAAAAATAATTGAAAGTACAAACTATCGCAATCATCCAACAAATAAATTAAATACAGATGTAGCTTATATCATGTATAAAGTTTGTGAGTTGATAGGTTATAGTGATGGTGGTTTTAAGTACACCAGCTCAAATGATATTTTATATTTGATGTATGTACCTAATGAACTAAACACACATTTACCACCTGATAAATTAGCGACAAACGGAAAAGGCTTTTTCCAAGTGACCAATAAACTATCTGTTTCTACCACTCCATTATCTAATGAATATTACAAACCATCAATTTCTTTAAAAAATGAAAACTATTCTTTTGGATTTAGATTCGGACCAAAAAATTCAGATTCATTAGTGGTTCTAAAAGTAATTAAATCGAGCCCTGCTGAAAAAGCTGGTATTAAAACCAATGATGTTATCATAGAATTTAATGGACAAAATATTAAAAACAAAACAAGATTAGAAGCAGCACAAATTTTTAAAGAAAGTGCTTTTACCAATAATTCATTTAAAGTTTTACGCAACAATAGTATTCAAACAATTACCGTTGACAAAGTGAATGTGAAAACCATAGAATTTGTTTGTATTTCATCTGACTGTGATAATGGCGAATGCATTATCGAAAACATAAATGGCTACACTATTAAAGGTAATTGCAAAGATGGAAATATAATTGGTAATGCAAAATTTATTGCAGAAGATGGATTTGAATTTTATGAAGGATCTGTTGAAAAACGAAATAATTCTTTTAATAAGTACAATTATGTTACGAATGGTTTTGGAAAAGAAAAATTCAGAAACGGCGATAGTTTTGAAGGCAATTATGTAAATGGGAAAAAAGAAGGTAACGGAATATATACGTATGCAAATGGAACACAAAAAAAAGGAATTTGGAAAGCCGATAAATATTTCGACGATATAAGCATTGGTTTTGCAAACGAAAGATTTAGAGTAGAAAACAATAGAGTTTATTTACATCATTTAAAATTGGATTTTAAATCTAAAATGGTAGAAATAACGAATGAAGAAAAACAGAGAATAGGAAAAATGTATAATATTTCGGATGCAGATTTGGATAAACTGTTTGCCTTGTGCGATATGAAATATAAGCCAGTACACTTAAATACGCCTCAAAAAATCAGAGCTATTATAGATAAAAATGAAAAGCAATATCCGTATGAAGCATATCGTGTAGTGCACTTTTATGGTATTGATGAAGAAGTCTACAACATCATTTATTTGCCCACTGCATATAATATTTGGTTACCAGAGGGTGTAAAATTTGATGTACAAGATGGATTGTATTTTTGCGTACCAGCTGCTTTAACTAGCGGCATAAATTATTATAGCTATGAAAACAATCTAGCAATACTAAAAGGAATAGAAGAAGATAAAATTAGAGAGAAAGAACAACAGCTATTAGCTGAAGAACATGCAGAATGGGCTAGTAAAAATAAATGGAAAGGCGCCGTGATAATTCAATACAAAAATGAAGATGCTACAGAAGTTTCAAATAAATACAAATATAATGCTATTACTATTTTTGGTCCACCAGATAGAGAAGTAGATGATATCGATTTAAATGATCTATTAGATAAATATGAATTTTATTACAAAAAATTTGGTTTTGAATATATTGGTATTAAATTTCATAAAAACATGGATGAATCTGGTGCTGAAGACTTAGCGAATGCACTTACTAACACACATAGATATTCGGTAAATACAAATTTCAATTACACACTACCAGAAAGGAAACCCAAATCTACAGGACCATCTTATGCAGAATTAAAAGCAGCAACTGATGCAGCATACAAAGAAGCACAAGAAGCATCTAAAGTAATAATGGAAGATAAAACGTATGAAAAATCTGAAATGCGCCAAAAAGCAGTGACTGATATTTTTGCAGGTAAGGATATTATTGAGGAAGCAACGCAAGTGCAAGTGGTAGATATTTCTACATCAGATAAATATTATACACAAAACAAAAAATTTATTGGTAAAATAGGAACTGTTGAAGCAACACTTATCGATAATGGCGATGAAACTTATTATGGCACTATCCAATTTCCGAACGAAAAATATTCTACTATATTTTATAAAGTGAAAGTAAAAATCATAAAATAAAAATCTAACTATTTTAAAAACTATAAATATAAAATATGAAAAAACTACTTTTATACATGTGCATAATATTGTCATATGTTGCACACGCTCAAGAAAAAGTTAATATTACCTACAAATTCATTTTTATAAATTCTAACAAAGGATTTACTTACGATACAAAGCTTGTACTAGAACGCAATGGAAAGAAATTTGGAGAAAGTAAAGTTAAAGATCAGGAGAAACTAAATGAAGTTACTTTTACTATACCAAAAGGAAATGCAACTTTAAAAGCTACACTTTATGCATTTAATAAAGGAACATGGCAAGCTCGTATTGTTAAAAATAATTATGGATTTGATTGTATATATGAAAAAAATAGAAATTGGGATGAAAATGCAACAATTAAAATAACAGTTGATATTTACAAACAAGAAGTAATTATTGATGATAGTTATATAAGCCAAGATGAAGCAGACGATGATGAAAACATAGATTATGCTGCGGAAAAAGAAAAAATAAATAGTTACAAATCTAACATAGATGTATATAATTTGGAAAAATCAACCACACCTAATAGTAACAATTCTAATACAAATAGTACAAATAAAAAAGCTCAAGGTGGAAAAAGAATAAAGTAATATTTGTTTTAAAGTAGTTTTAAAATATAAAATAAATTATAATAAATTCCCTTTTTTTTATTTTAAGCAAATATTTATATTCTATTTTAATTGAATTTATAAAGTTTAAAATATAAATACTTTAACAGAAAAAGTTGTATTATTTTGGTATAATATTTGTAATTTTAAAAATCTAATTCATTGTTAAATACATTATAAAATGAAAAAACTACTAGTGTTATTAGCGTGCATAATATTGTCATACACAGTACACGCACAAGGAAATGTAAATGTTACTTTCAAATTTATTTTTATAAATTCTAAAGCTGGATTCACATATGATTCTAAATTAGTATTAGAACGCAATGGTGTAAAAGTTGGAGAAAGCAAAATTAAAAATCAAGAATTACTAAATGAAGCTACATTTTCTATACCAAAAGACAATGCAACTTTAAAAGCAACTATCTACGCATTATACAATGGGAAATGGGAAGCACGTACAAAAAATAATGGCTATTCATTTGATTGTGTCTATGAAAAAAATAAAAATTGGGATAAAAATGAAAGCATTAAAATAACAGTTGATATTGAAAAAAATGATATTATAATAGATGAAAACGCATCAACAAATAACAATACATACAGCAATAATTCTAGTAATGATAACCTGAGCAAGGCAGCAAAAGAAAGGTTAGAAATGCAAAAACAAATGAATAGTTCTAACAATACTTCTACAACAACTACTAGCAATAATTATAACAGTCAAACAGCATTACAAAAATTAAATAAATATCTAAAAACATTTGATAATGGATATTATGGTTATTTAGAAGTTGTGGGCAATAAAATTTATACTAGATTTAAATCTGGCGAATATTGCGAAGCAAATATTAATGATTTGGATAAAGCTGTTGAAGTAATGAGTGGCACAAAAGTAGCTGTGAAATGCAAAAGTGGAAATTGTGTGTTTTCAACATATACAAATTCCAAACACGAGCAAATGTCATTCTCACAAAATACATCATTCAATACACAAGAATTAATTACATTATTAAATAATGCATTAGCAGAATGTAAAAATAAACCTACATCAACCACCACAAATAATGTAAAACAAACTACAGAAACCAACAAAAAAACTACTGATGATGACGATGATTATTGGGAAGAGTTTGCATATTTAATGGGATATTCTGAAGGCGAAGATTCTAATACAGAATCAAAAGTAAATGGTTCAGGAAATTACCAAACAGCATTAGATAATCTAAATAAATATTTATTAGAGTTTAATAGAGATATTTATAGAAATATAAAAGTAGAGAATGGTAATGTAAATTTTACTTATAATACTTACTCAACTGTCTACACTACATCAATAAGTATTGCAGATTTAAAGAAAGCAACTGTAGTAAAAGTGAGTAATGAGAATAAAGTAAAAATAATGTGCAGTGGCGCAAGCAATTGTTTTTCTGGTGGTTGGAATCCAAAATCAGACCATTTTCAATTCTTTCCATTAAAACCAACTACTGATGTTTCTAAGATAAAAACCTTAATAGAAGATTTTATAAAAGCATTATAAAATAGAATAAATTTATTTAGTTTGTTTTTTTAAGCTATCAATTTCCTCTTTCAGAAATTTTCCAGTAATGCTATTTTTATTTTTCGTAATGACTTCTGGTGTGCCAGTTGCAACTACATAGCCACCAGCATTTCCACCTTCAGGACCAATATCTATAACATAGTCAGCAATTTTTACAACATCTAAATTATGTTCTATAATGACTACAGTATTGCCTTTGTCTACCAATTTTTGCAAAACATCTAACAATACTTTGATGTCCTGAAAATGCAAACCTGTAGTAGGTTCATCTAATATGTAAAAAGTATTTCCAGTATCTTTTTTACTCAGCTCTTCTGATATTTTTACACGCTGTGCCTCGCCACCACTCAATGTTGTAGAAGATTGTCCTAATCTAATATAGCCAAGTCCAACATCATTCAATGTTTTTAATTTTCTATAGATTTGTGGTATATGTTCAAAGAAAGTTACAGCATCTTCTACAGGCATTTCCAATACATCGTAGATAGATTTTCCTTTGTATTTTACTTCTAATGTTTCTCTGTTATATCTTTTTCCTAAGCATCTCGGACATTCTACATACACATCAGGCAAAAAATTCATTTCTATTAATTTCATTCCACCACCTTGGCATTCTTCACAACGACCACCTTGTACATTAAAAGAAAAACGACCAGGTTTAAAACCACGTATTTGACTGTCTGGCAAGCTCGAAAATAAATTTCTTATAGCATCAAAAACACCAATATATGTTGCAGGATTACTTCTTGGTGTGCGTCCAATTGGCGATTGATCTATTTCTATTACTTTATCAATATGTTCCAATCCACTTATACTTTTATATGGCATAGGCTGATATGGTGTTCTATAAAAATGCTGATTCAAAATTCTATACAAAGTATCATACACCAAAGTAGATTTGCCAGAGCCAGAAACGCCAGTAATTGTTGTAAGTGTACCCAAAGGTATTTTTATAGCTATGTTTTTTAAATTATTGCCAGATGCACCTTTTAGTTCAATAAAATTGCCATTACCATTTCTTCTTTCCTTCGGAATTTCAATTTGTATCGTATTATTTAAATAGCCAGCAGTAATTGTTTTTTGTTTAATAAAATCTTTTGGTTTGCCCTGAGCAATAATTTTTCCACCATGTTCGCCAGCAGCAGGACCTAAATCAATAATATAATCTGATGCCAGCATGATATCCTTGTCATGCTCAACTACCAACACAGTATTGCCAATAGATGCCAAGTTTCTAAGTGATGTAATCAGTTTATGATTGTCTCGTTGATGCAATCCAATACTCGGCTCATCCAATATATAAGTTATGCCCATCAATTGCGAACCAATTTGTGATGCCAAACGTATACGCTGTGATTCACCACCTGAAAGTGTGCCTGTTGGTCTATCAATATTCAAATAGTTTAAGCCTACATCTAATAAAAAGCCAATTCTATCTTTCAATTCTTTCAAAATATCTTTTGCTATCATCAATTGGTTGCCATTTAGTTTTTTGTCTAAATGTGTTATCCAATCATACAATTCAGCAATATCTAAGGTAGAAATATCAGCTATGTTTTTTTTGTCAATTTTAAACCACAGTGCTTCCTTTTTTAATCTTGTACCATGGCAAGTACTACATTCCACTTCTGATATATATTGTTCTGCCCAATTCAAAAGTGAGTTGCTTGGATTGCTGTCTTCTATTGTTTTTTTAATTTGTTGAAATACACCATCAAAAGTTAAACTCCAATGAGTAGCATCAGTTTTTCGGTCTTTATTTTCTTTAGCTTCAATCTTAATTTTATCATCACTACCATACAATAAGATTTGCAACAATTCATCTGGGAAATTCTTAATTGGTGTGTTGTAATTTACTTTGTATTTTTTTAGATAATAATCAATCATCTTAAATACATAAGTGTCACGCACTTCACCCAAAGGTACTATGCCAACTTCTGCTATAGATTTATTTTTGTCAGGAATTATCTTATTCAAATCCGGCTCTTTCAAAACCCCCAAACCACGACAAGCTGGACACTCACCATACGGTGAATTAAATGAAAATGTATTTGGAGATGGAACTTCATAAGAAATGCCAGTGTCAATACACATTAGTGTCTTGCTAAATGTACTAATAGCTTTAGTGTCTAAATTTTCAATAAACACAAGTCCATCGCCTAATTTTAAAGCATCTTGTATCGATTTTCTAATTCTTTGTAATTCCTTTTCTTGTACAGTCAGTCTATCAATAACAACTTCAATATCATGAATTTTATACCTATCCACTTGCATTTTAGGTACTATCTCTTGAGTTTCGCCATTTATTCTTACTCTCAAATAACCTTTCTTTCTTATTTCTTCAAACAATTCTCTGTAATGACCTTTTCTACCACGCACAACTGGCGCAAGTATTGCAATCTTTTGGTTAGATAAATTTTTTAGGATATGTTGAATAATTTGTTCTTCAGAAAATTGCACCATTTTTTTCCCACTGTTGTAAGAATAAGCTTCTCCAGCTCTGGCAAAAAGCAATCGTAAAAAATCATATATTTCTGTTGTTGTACCTACTGTACTTCTTGGGTTTCTATTTGTGGTTTTTTGCTCTATAGATATTACAGGCGACAATCCTGATATCTTTTCAACATCTGGTCTTTCTACATTGCCAACAAAATTTTTTAGGTATGTAGAAAAACTATCCAAATATCTTCGCTGTCCTTCTGCAAAAATTGTATCAAATGCTAAAGAAGATTTTCCACTTCCACTCAATCCAGTAATCACTACAAATTGGTTTCTTGGTATTTGTACATCAATATTTTTTAAATTATGTACTTTGGCACCCAAAACATTGATATGTGTAAGCTCTTCTTGTTCGATTTGTGGTAATTGATGCATGGTAGCAAATGTACTATGAAATAGCGAAATTTTATAAATCTAATCTGTATTTGAGGATTTGCTTAACAATAGATGTAAATAATTAACAATTTTTGTCCATCATTTTTTTATAATTTTAAATTATGAAAGCTAATGTACATCATTTGCCAATTACAAAACATGCAAGAGTTTATACTTATGGAAATAATATAGACAAAGCAGATGTAGTTTGGTTGGTAGCTCATGGTTATGGTTATCTGTCAGAAAAATTTATTCAAAGATTCTCAGATTTAGATGCAGATAAGCATTTTGTTATTGCCCCAGAAGCGTTAAATAGATTTTATTTGAATGGACTTTCTGGAAAAGTAGGTGCATCGTGGATGACTACTGAAGATAGAGAAAATGAGATTTTAGACTATATGCAATACTTAGATAATGTTTTTCTTACATTTAATTTACATAAGGTCAGAAAATTGGTAGTTTTAGGATTTTCACAAGGTGGTTCTACAGTTGCAAGGTGGTTTTTGAATACAAAACATCCTATCGAGACATTAGTATTTTGGGGAAGTTCTATTCCAGATGAAGTTTTAAACTCAGAGAAAATTCACACAGCAAAAATTTTCACATTGATTGGTGATGAAGATGAATTTGTACAAAAAGATACTTTGGACACAATTATGAAAAAATATAATAATGTAAATTTAAAGTTTTCACATATTTTTTACAAAGGCGGACATAAAATTCTAACTCAACCTTTAATGCAACTAATTGACAAGTTAAAACTAAGCTAACACTTGCCACGTAATTTTGCACTGAACAAAAAACCAAAAATTGTTCTATTATTAAATATAGTAAGTTATGAAAAATATAATCACTCTATTTATTCTTTGTCTAATTGTTACTTTGCATGTGTTTGCTAATAACACAACATATGGTATTGCTTCATACTATGGAACGTACTTTCATGGAAGACCAACTGCAAGTGGCGAAAAATACGATCAATATAAATTAACTGCAGCACATAAAACATTGCCATTAGGTACAATAGTAAAAGTAACCAATACTCAAAATGACAAATCTGTTATATTAAAAGTAAATGACAGAGGACCATATATAAAAGGTAGAATTATTGATGTGTCTACAAAAGCAGCAGAATTATTGGGTTTTAGAAATAAAGGTACTACTTATGTGAAAGTTGAAGTTGTGAATGAAGATGAAAATAATGAAGATGAACTTGTTGCAGAATTTAAAAATAAAGAAGTAAATAATACGGCATCTACTTATACTGAACAAGAAAAACTATCTTGGAAAGATATTCCAACAGTAGATGATAAACAAAAAGAAAATCTTCCCAAAGATAACAGTGATAAAAAAGAAGATGTTTCAAATAACAGTAATAATGATGCTATTCATAGAAATTATTATGACATGGCAACATTACTAGACAAAACTAATGTAGGAATGTATGGTATCGATTTAGGTAAATTCTACAACCTAGATGAAATTATAAATCTAATAAAGAAACTACAAGCTGAGCATAAACAACCATTATTCTATGAAGAGATTGAGGTTGAAGGACAAAAAGCAATGAAATTGACGATTGGTAAATTCCAAAATAGAGCTTACGCAGATGCATTTAAGCTAAAACTAAATAATGAATTTAGTCAGTGTGAGGTTGTAAAATACTAATCTTCAAAGATTAAATACAAACCCAATACAATTACAGTAATACCTAAAGAAGTAAATCCATATAAGATTAATCCTCTCATTTCTGGAAGAACGCCAATAAGTGTAAGAATACAACTAAGCATACATAAAAATGCACCAATTCCTGCTGCAATAAAACCTAAAGTCTGTCTTTTCTCAATTTTAGATTTTTTATAAGTACTTAAAATTTCCTTAGCTTCGTTCTCATTTACCTTTTTATATTGCATTAAATCTTGCAATATCAGTTGGTCGCTAAGTTCTCTACTATTCCAATCTTCAAAGTGTTGAGAATATGATGAAATATTTTCCATATCAATTAATGATTATTAAATCTAAAATTAATCATTAGTTTACATTAAAACAAAAAAATTGAGTAGAAATTAATTTTTTTTAGAAAAATAATTTAATGTATAAAATGGATTTGATGCTTCTAATTCAAATGCCACTTCAAGCAATGTCTTTTCATCACCAACTTTAGATGCTAACTGAACACCAATTGGCAATCCATCTTTGCTAATGCCTAATGGCAAAGAAATTGCAGGCGCGCCAGTAATATTTTGTGTGGTTGTAAAATTCACATATGCATTTAGTTTCATAATTATTTCTAATGAGTCTACGTCAGTACCAAAATGACCAATTTTAGGAGCTGGATGTGATAATGTTGGACTCAGCAAAAGGTCATACTCGTTTAAAATTGTATGATATTCATGTGTGTGATTTTTTAAATGTTTAATACTACTAAACGCACGCAAAGAAAGCAAAGGGAAAATTGTACCTAATTCTTTTGTGAATTTTGCAGTTTTAAGATGATTAAAAGACAATCCATTAGACATATATTCTGTAATAAAAGTACCAAACGCCAGAAAAGACCAATACACCAAAAAATCTCTTGTTACTTTATGCTCAAATGGATTATTAATATACTCAACATGATGCCCAAGTGCTTCTAACATTTTTCCAGTATTCAAAACTGTATCTACAACATCTGTGTGGCTATCTACACCAGTTGACGAGTGCGTGAACATACCAATTTTCAATCTCTTTTTCCCAGCATATTCTATCAAACCAATAGGATTTAATTTTGAATTATGATGGTATTTTTCTAATCCAGCAATATATCTCGCACTATCTCTCACAGTTCTACTTAAAATGCCATCTTGGGCAATATCAATTGGCGCTACTTCAGAGATTGACATTATATTTCTGCCTCTTGATGGTTTTAAGCCAACTAAGCCACAACATGATGCAGGAATTCTAATAGAGCCACCACCATCTGATGCATGAGCAAATGGCACAACGCCAGCTGCAACCAATGCTGCAGAACCAGCAGATGAACCACCAGTTGAATGCGCAGTATTCCAAGGATTTCTTGTTTCTCCATGTTGCAAAGTTTCGCCACATGGTAGCAACCCAAACTCAGAAGTAGATGTTTTTCCTAATATAATACTACCTGTGATAGCTAAAATTTGGTCTACTATTTTGTCATTTTTTACGGCAGGTTTTGTTTTGAAGGCAGCTGAACCTTTGTAACTTGGAATGCCTTTTACATCATTCAAATCTTTTATAAACGTAGGTACGCCAGCAAAAATACCACTATTTGTTTTGGTAGAATTTTCAATTGCATGCGTAAAACAAGGTGTTACAATTGCATTCAGTTGTTTGTCTATTTCTTTAGCACGTTCAATAGCACATGTTACAGCTTCTTTTGATGTAAATTCTTTCTTTTCTATTCTTTGAGCTACAGCAGTAGCATCTAAATCGCCTAAAATTCCAATATCAAATGCGTGCAATTCTTTCATATACTTTTTTTAGTTGCTTTATTTTTCCAATAATATGCTAATGCCATACCAGCAAATATATGCCAAATTCCCCACCATGCTGTAATCAAAGCCATTCCACCCAAACCACCAAAGAATGTAAAAATTAATATTAAACCTAATCCTACATTGTGAATGCCTGTTTCTATAGAAATTGCTTTGCAATCTTCGTATGGAAGTCGCATCAACTTGCCAATATAAAATCCTGAGAAAAACCCAATAATATCTTGTATGAAAACAATAAATAAAACATAGTGTATATGTTTTAAGAAAATTTGAAAATTAGCCTTTATTGCAAAAAATAAAAATGCTATAAATATTAGTAATGCAACTCTTTTTACATGTTTTTTAATTTTATTGGTAAATGCCGGAAATTTATAATTAAATGCAATGCCAATAAGCATTGGTACTAATAGTAGTATAGATACATTTTTTAGCATTTCAAAAAAATCTATTCGTATGTCTTTCATTAAATGAGCTGTATTGGTATCCAAACTAGCATAAAATGAGAATAATAGTGGTGTAGTTAATGGTGCTATTATTGTAGAGAAAGCAGTAAGGCTTACAGAAAGTGCTACATTGCCTTTTGCAGTATGTGTAATGAAATTTGAAATAGTACCACCAGGACAAGCAGAAACCAAAATCATACCTAATGCAATACTTGGATGTGGCTGAATAAGCTTAACAAGAATAAAAGTAAGTATTGGAAATACAATGTATTGAGAAAGCGCACCAGCTAACGCAGCTTTTGGATTTTTTAATAGTTGTGTAAAGTCTTCTTTTTTTAAATCTAAAGCAATGCTAAACATGATAAAGCCTAAGCAAAAACTTAGCAACCAGAAGTTTTCTGAGAAATTTACGATTATATTATCTATTTCACTCAATGAATGTTCCTATGATGTCCAACAAACCATTACTTCTCTATCACCATAATATGGCAATCTACCATGTGAAGTAGAAAAATTATCAATACAAATAATATCACCTTTTTTCCAAGCATAGATGGATAGATTTTGCCAAATTACATCTTGTATATGTTGCACATAAGCTGTAGGTATTTCTGAGCCATCGCCAAATGTTACATGCATACTTTGTTCAAATGGATTCAGTTTTTTCTTTTTATACCAAGTCATTAAATCTAAAAATAGATTGGTTTTAAAAGTATCCCATCTTTTTTGTCGTTTATGTATATATTCATATTCTATGGCAGCTGCATCAATATGAAATACTTGAGTGTGGTTAAACCAAACCATTTCATTAGAAATTGGATGTTGTTTAAACGCACTGCTTTTATTGGTCATTCTCAAGCCATCATTTTCTTTCCATTCACAAATAATATCATGTTCTTTACATTTTGATTCTACCAACTTTTTATCATCAGTATGAAACATATCATACCAACTTTTTAGTTGAAATCCAGATCTTGATTTTGAATTTGGAGATGCATAATTTCTGATGTGTTGCACGCCTTTTTGTTCAAATTCTCTTCTTATTTCTGGATTGATATTTTGATATACTTTTCTAAAATCGCAAATTGGTGTTTCGCCACCAAATGGTGGTGCTGTGTGGCAATAAAAGAATAATCTTCGTGGTGCAGATGGTAAAAAACTCATTTCGCAATGTTGCATAATTGGATAATGTGGAGGCAACTCGCTTGCAGAAAAAACATAATCTGTTTTTTTGTCTCTTGGCGAAGTTCCCATGTAATCATTTTTTAAATCATTATCTACAGCCATTGCTATTTGCTCAAAATGTGTAGGTGATTGTACATCAAATCCACGAAATAAAACCGCACCATATTTTGTAATATTAGCATCAATTTGCTGTTTGTTTTCTTGTATCCAATCATTTAGATACTTCAAAGAAGCATTTTGCTGTGGTTGTATTACTAGTGGTAGTGAAAGCTTATTGTCTAAAAAAGATTGATTCATAAGTAATTAAATATAGATAAATTTAATTAAATTTTTTTATTTTACAGATAAATGATAAAAAAATCCATAGCAAGAGATTGTGTTCAAATTCAAGATAAAATATGTTTAAAACCATATCAAAAAGGATACGAAGAAGCTTTTTTTCAGTTAGTTCGGAAGAATTTTGATAGACTACAAAATCATTTTCCTTCATTGCTCAAAAAAAATGAATCAATAGAGAATACAAAAATATATATTGATGAAAAAATAAAACTGTGGAATAAATGTCAAGAGTTTGCTTACATGATTTTTAATGAACAAGAAATTATAGGACATTTTAATATTAAAGACATTGACTGGAAAAAAAAGACAGTAGAGTTAGCTTATTGGATTGATAGTGATAGTGAAAATAAAGGTATTGTTACCAATATTGTAAAAAATAGAATAAACTTTATTTTTAGTGAATTAGATATAATTAAAATTATTGCAAGATGTCATGTAGAAAATATGCAGAGTGAAAAAATTATGCAAAAATGTGGTATGCATTACGAAGGTACAGTACACAATCTTTATAAAAATTATCAAAATATAAGTGTAGATACATATTTATATAGCATAGAAAATAATATAAAATAGAATTATTATATAATATAAGTACGCAATTATATAATCAAAAAAATGCAACTATATTCTTTATATTTGCAACATGAAAATGCCAAAAAGACATACAATAACAGCAGCTTTACCTTATGCCAATGGTCCATTACATATTGGTCATTTAGCTGGTGCTTATATTGCCGCAGATATTTATGCAAGATATTTAAGACTAAAAAATGAAGATGTGATTTTTGTCTGCGGAAGTGATGAACATGGAGCAGCAATTACCATCAAAGCAAAAAAAGAAAATAAAACACCAAAAGAAATTATTGACCAATACCACGAAATAATTAAAAACAGTTTTGAAAAATTTGGAATTGCATTTGATATCTATCATAGAACATCAGAGCCAATTCATCATGATACTTCACAAGAAATCTTTAGAGTATTAAACAATAAAAATGCATTTGATATTATCGAAAGCGAACAGTATTATGATGTAGATGCCAATCAGTTTTTAGCAGATAGATATATTATTGGCACTTGCCCAAAATGTGGCAACGAAAATGCTTATGGTGATCAATGTGAGAAATGTGGCAGTACATTAAATCCAACAGATTTAATCAACCCAAGATCTACACTAACAAACTCAACACCAATTTTAAAAAAGACAAAGCATTGGTATTTGAAATTAGACCAACAACAAGATGAAATAAAAAAATGGTTGGAAGATGTAAGTGAAAAGTATAATTGGAAAGCACATGTAATTGGACAATGTAAAAGCTGGATAAATGATGGCTTGCGACCAAGAGCAATGACACGCGATTTAGATTGGGGAATTCCTGTGCCAGAAGAATTAGATGGTAGCAAAGGCAAAGTTTTATACGTTTGGCTCGATGCACCAATTGGATATATTTCTGCTACAAAACAATTGTTTACTGAAATAGAAGAAAATAATTTTAAGTTCGCTTATCCAAATAATTTTTCAGATAAAATAAAAAACAAATCTAAAGATGAATGGAAAAATTATTGGCAAGATGAAAATACACAGTTGACGCATTTTATTGGGAAAGATAATATCGTATTTCATTGCATTACATTTCCTGCCATTCTTAAAACAACAGCGCAATACATTTTGCCACAAAATGTACCAGCAAATGAATTTATGAATTTGGAAGGAAATAAAATTTCTACATCCAGAAATTGGGCAGTTTGGCTACATGAGTATTTAGAAGAATTTCCAAATAAAGAAGATGAATTGAGATATTGTTTGATAGCAAATATGCCAGAAAACAAAGACGCAGAATTTACTTGGCAAGATTTTCAAGACAGAGTAAATAATGAATTGGTGGCTACTTATGGAAATTTTGTAAACAGAGTTGTTACTTTAATTCATAAATATTATGAAGGGAAAATTGACCATGCTTTTAGACAAACCATGCATCAAGATGATTCTATTTTATACAAAACAATTATAGAAACGGAACAAGCAATAGGTAAAAATATTGAACAATTTAAGTTTAAAGATGCATTGCAAGAATTAATGTCATTCGCAAGAAGTGGAAATAAATTTTTAGCAGATACAGAACCTTGGAAATTAGTAAAAACAGAACCCGACAAAACAAAAGATATTTTAGCAGTTGCATTAGATTGGGTATATGCATTGGCAGTATTATCAAAACCATTGTTGCCAAAAACAGCAGAAAAAATATTTCAAATGTTGAATGCAAATGTGCAAGATAATAATCCATTTAATTATCAATTAAATGGTGATGCATTAAATCCAACACAATTATTATTTGAAAAAATAACAGACGATCAAGTGCAATTCCAAGTAAATAAATTACAGCAATCATTGAATCAAGTTCAAAATAATAACGACACAAAAGAAAATTCTCAATTCTCAGATCTCAAGTCTGAAATTACTTATGATGATTTTGCGAAAATGGATATCAGAACAGGAATTATTGTAGAAGCAGAAAAAGTTCCCAAAGCTGATAAATTATTAAAATTATTAGTAGATATTGGAATTGAGCAAAGAACTATTGTATCAGGCATTGCAGAGCATTTTGCACCAGAAAATATTGTAGGACAAAAAGTAAGTGTGCTCGTAAATTTAGCACCACGAAAATTGCGTGGCATAGAAAGCAATGGAATGATATTAATGGCAGAAGATGAAAATGGCAAATTATATTTTGTAGAGGCAAACACAAATGCAGGCATGGAAATTAGATAATTATTGATGGAGCAACTGATACAATATAATATGTATGTTGAAGTAGTACTGCCATTAGCCTTACCAAAAAATTATACATACGCTGTTCCCACACATTTAGAAGAAAATATTAAAGTAGGAAAACGTGTAGAAATTCAATTTGGGAAATACAAAATATACTCAGCAATTATATTAAATATTTTAGACGAACCACCAAAAGAATATATACCAAAAGAAATTGTTGCAGTAATAGACGAACATGAAATTGTAAGCACTACACAACTTGAGTTTTGGAAATGGATAGCACAATATTATATGTGTACATTAGGTGATGTAATGCAAGCATCATTGCCAGCTTATCTAAAACTAGACAGCGAAACTATTTATGTAAGTAATAAAGAAATAAATTATCAAGATGTAGAATTGAGTGATGATGCATTTTTAGTATGCGAAGCATTTGAGTTTCAAGAAAAGCTAAAGCAAAAAGACATACAAAACATACTTCAGAAAAAAACGACATACAAAGTCATCAAAGAATTAATACAACATAAATTATTATATATTGAAGAAAAAGTTGAAGAAAAATACAAACCCAAAATCGAATCTTTTATTCAATGGTCAGCAGAATTTAAACCAATATCAAAACGTGCAGAAGCATTTGATTTAGTAAAAAAAGCAGCCAAGCAAGAGCAAATATTATTAGCTTATATAGAATTAAGTAAAACATCAGAACTTGTAAATAGAAAAATATTATTGGAAAGAAGTAACGCAAACTATGCTGCACTAAATGCCATGATAGATAAAAAAATATTTGATATAAAAGAATTACAAGTAGATAGAATTGAGATAGACAATGACGAAAAAAATCAATTTACATTAAGCACAGTACAACAAGATGCACTAATAAAAATACAAGAACATTTTGCTGAACAAAAAACAGTATTGTTGCATGGTGTTACATCAAGTGGGAAAACATTAATATATACTCAATTAATAAAACAATTAGAAAATAAAGAAGGACAAACATTATTTCTATTGCCAGAAATTGCACTAACCACACAATTAATACAAAGATTAAAAAATTGGCTAGGTAATATTGCAGTCTATCATTCAAAATTAAGCAATACAGAAAGAGTAGAAATTTGGAATAAAGTTTTAAATAATGAAATAAAAATTATTGTTGGAGCACGTTCTGCGTTGTTGTTGCCATTTCAAAAATTAGATTTAATAATTGTTGATGAAGAACATGATGCATCCTACAAACAACAAGAGCCAAACCCACGTTACCACGCCAGAGATGCAGCTTTGTATTTAGCAAAAATGCATCAAGCAAATATCGTTTTAGGTTCAGCAACACCAAGCTTCGAATCTTATTTCAATTGCAAACAATCTAAATATGAATTAGTAGAACTAACATGTAGATACAATAATGTACCATTGCCAAATATTCAATTTGTTGATTTAAAACAAGCACAAAAGACAAACAAATAGTTAGTGGAATTACATTCGCATTGAGAAATAAAATAATTGAAACACTAAATGCACAAAAGCAAGTGATATTATTTCAAAACAGACGTGGCTACGCACCATTTCTAAGTTGTAAAATCTGCGATTGGATACCAATGTGCAAAAATTGTGATATTACATTGACATATCATAAATATACAAACGACTTGCGTTGCCATTATTGTGGATACACAGAAACACATACAAGTATTTGCAAAGCATGTGGTAGCAACGAAATGCAACAAAAAGGCATAGGCACAGAAAGAATAGAAGAAGATTTAAAAGCTATTTTTCCAGAGGCAAAAATAGGAAGAATGGACTATGATACAGTGAAAAACAAACACGGACATGAGAAAATTATCCATGCATTCCAAAACAAAGAATTTGATATTTTAGTAGGCACACAAATGGTCACCAAAGGTTTAGATTTTGAACATGTACAATTAGTTGGTGTGCTCAATGCAGATAATCTTTTGTATTTTCCAGACTTTAGAGCAATAGAAAAAACCTATCAATTACTTACACAAGTAAGCGGAAGAGCAGGCAGAAAAGATATTGTAGGCACAGTCATGATTCAGATAAGCAATATCATGCATCCAATAATTAATGAAATTAAAAATCAAAATTTCAATACATTTTATAACGCACAAATTCAAGAAAGAAAAGAATTTTTGTATCCACCTTATTCAAGATTAATAAAAATTACACTCAAGCATAAAGAAATAAATACAGCAGATAGTGCAGCCAATTATTTGGTAGTACAATTAAAAAATAAATTTGGCAATTGGATAAAAGGTCCAGTAAAACCAATATTTCAGAAGATAAATAATTTATACATCAGAGAAATATTAATCAAAATTCCAAGAGCACATTTTGCCCAATTACACACTATAAAAAATGAGTTAAATCATCACATACAGTCATTGAATCAATATCAAAAATATAAAAACTGTATTGTAATAAAAGATGTAGATGTATTGTAATTAGAAATCACTATATCTATTGAAGATATTTGTACGAAGTGCTACGCCAAAATAATTATAGTTTTGTTTAGCATAGTCATTTTTAATATTTCTATAGTTATATACTAATTCTAAGCCTAAGTTTATCTTAGGATTTAATAAATAACCACCACGCAATTCAATATTTGTAATGTTTGTTTTAATGCCTTGTAAAAATTTATTGCCATATGCTTCATTCAAATCTGCAGCAATAATAAAGTCAGAAACAAAGATATTGCTACCATTATGTTCTGCAATGCCATCCAAACCTTTGCGTGCAAATTGTACTTTTGCACTTGCTTGCCAATGTTTATGCCAATAAGATATAATAGTAATATTTTCCCAAAAATTTGCACCTAATGGATGTGTTAATGATTGATTGAAATGCGTATAATTTTGTGCAGGCACTTTGTGTGCAAACACATACGGACGCACCACATTCATTTCAGTCAAGAAATCTAAATGTTTTACTTTAAATAAGTCGTAAGACTTAAATCCAATTTGAGCAGCAACTTTAGTTCTATAAAAACCACGTCCACGTCTGGCTTTTGCCACGTCCATGTCATCCAATACAATTTGTACATAAATGTCATTTTTTGTTGAAGGTTTGAATTTTAAGTTTAATCCAAGCACTACGTTATCAGGTGAGCCTAAAGCAAACTCAACAGGACGTACAAATAAATTTGGAATTAAATATGAAAATTCTATACCACGCACTCTACTAGAATCTTCATGAAACCAAGTAACGCCTTCAAAAAAACCAAACTGAAACCATTTTGCAACATCTACACTCAAATAATGGAATGAACCATATTTTGTTTTAAAATTATTGCGATTGTTGTCAACATTAAAGCCATTCACTTCGCCATATCTCATAAAATTTAGAAGGTAGGTGTATTTTATTCTCCAAAAGTTTGTAGATAATTTCACATATGGATAGTTAGATGCATTGTCGCCTATAAAAAATGTTCGATAACCATCGCCCCAAAAGTTTTTGTCATTACCAACCTGTAGATTAAAATGTTTGTTTGGACTAAATGAAATATAGCCAGAAAGTTGTTGTGAGCGCAAAGTATTTCCTTTAAAATCTACACCACGATAGCCAGTAAGCGCACCATATGTTTTTGCATAAGATGTAATTTGTGGTAAGAAATTTTCAAGCACACCTTGATAAGTAAAAGATAAAGATAGTTTTTTACCTAAATCAAAATTTGCTTGCGCACCATAACCAATTGTATATGCTAATTCTTTATCATTAATATTATATCCAACTTGCATATCTACAATTGGATTGATAGATAAATAAACATTTCTTTTTTTCTTTGCTCTAAAAGAAATCATATCACCACTTGTTAGTCCAAATTTGAAACCAGCTTGCAAAGAATCAGGCATGCCTAGTTCATTTAATGTGTCAATAGAAACATCATTAAGTTCGCTTTGTAAATAAGGTTTGATGGCAGTATGCAATCTTTTATCTTCTGAGATAAAACGTTGAACTCTATTGTTCCAATCAAAATTTAATGGTAAATTCTGTTGCTGGGCGTGTATTCCAAAATAGCAAAAAACTAAAACAATAATAAGTGCGAAATGCTTTGTCATATATGAAACGTCTAAGATAAATATTTATATTTTGATATTATACAAAGTACAGAATTACTTTTATATTTAATCAAATTTTTATGATGAATTTAAGAAAATCAACCAAATTAATCAATCTTTATCCACCATATTTAGGTGCTGGCATTTCTATAAAAGAAATAAATGAAAATTATACAAGCATTACAGTGCAAATGAAGATGCACTTTTGGAACAGAAATTTGGTAGGCACACATTTTGGTGGCTCATTGTACAGCATGTGCGATCCATTTTATATGTTTATTTTGATGGAGCATTTGGGCAAAGGTTATATAGTTTGGGACAAGGCAGCATCTATAGAATTTAAAAAACCAGGTTTGAAAGCTGTGTATGCAACTTTTTCTATCAGTGAGGCAGAAATACAACAAATTAAAGAAAAAGTAGATATTGAAGGCAAAGGCAATTTTACATTTTATACAGAAGTGGTTAATGATGCAAACGAAACGATAGCAAAAGTGGAGAAAGTAGTTTATGTCAGAATAAAATAATATATAACCAATATAAAATCATAACTTTAATCTAGAAAATTATATTATTATGGAAAATACATCTCTAAAAACTCAAGCTACTAAAGAAGTAGATGAAATAATTCAACATGGCTATGAAACAGACTCAGCAGGATATATTACCGAAGCATTTGAAATATTTAAGAGTAATGCATTAAATTATATATTGTATACATTGTTGTATTTAGTAGTTTCATCATTAATGAGTAAGAATCAATCACTACAGTTTGTTGTGTCTGTATTGTTAGTTCCATTGGGCTTTGGTGCATTTATTGTTGCAAACAAAATCTTAAAAAACCAGACATACACATTCAAAAATTTCTTTGATGGATATGATAGGTTTTTAGATATTATTATATATTATATTGTACAGCTTTTAGTTGTATTATTTCTTGTAATTCCTATTGTTGCTATACCATTTGCCATATATTGGTTAATTTTTGGAATATCAAGCATACAAAATCCAATAGGTAGTGGGTTAATATTTTTAGTATTATTTATGGTTTTTGTCTTTTTTATTGCAATCGCCATTGGTGTTTTGCTAATATTTGCACCTAATTTACTTTGGTTCAAAAATATGCGTGCAATAGATGCATTAATGAATAGCGCAAAAATCATAAAAATTAAATTACCAAACTGGATAGGTTTCTTTTTCATGATATTTGGTATAAATATTTTAGGTGCATTAGCACTTGGTGTAGGTTTGTTAGTGTCTATGCCAGTTAGTATGATTGCAGTATATATAGCTTATGAACGTGTAGTTGGAACAGAAACAATGATAGAAGATTAAAATTTATTCTTTCTTTTTTGCTTAAAAAATTGACTAACCATTTGGCTAGCATCTTGTTGTATAGATGCATCATCTAAAAGTATATATTCAGTATTATTTTTGTTGCTTGATGTGTCTTTTGTGGCAAATACTACTCTTTTTATCTGCGCATGCGCAATAGCAGCTTTGCACATAGCACATGGTTCCAAGCTTACATACAATGTGGCTTGACTAAGATATTTGCTACCAATATAATGACAGGCAGCAGTTATTGCTATCATTTCTGCATGTGCCGTTGGGTCTTGTAGCATTTCTACTTGGTTGTTGCCTTTTCCTATTATTTTGCCATCAACAACAACGAGCGCAGCAACAGGCACTTCATCTTTTAGTCCAATTGCATTTGCTATTTTTAAGGTTTCTTCAATAAAATATTTATCAGAATGCATTTGCAATACTATTTTTAATATACCTTTGCTAAATTAATTTTTTAATTTTGCACATGCAAAAAAATATTTTCTTTCTATATTTTATCATTTCTATAGTTTTTGCTAATGCACAAGAAATTTGGGATTGGAATAAATGTATTGAATATGCTTTGGAAAATAACATCCAGCTTAAGTTAGGAAGTATTAATAAACAAGTTGCTGAAATAGAAGTCAAGAAGAATACTTTTAATTACACACCAAACATCAACGCACAATCTAATTATAATTTTAGAATAGGAAAAAACTACAACTATTTTCAAAATGAATATGTTAATCAATTGGTGCATTACCAAGATTATAATTTGAATATTCAACAAAATATTTTTGACGGCTTACTTACAAAAAACCAAATCCAAAAATCTAAAATAGATTTAAAGTCATTAGAATTAGATAATGAAGCATTGAAGACAAATTTGCAAATGCAAATCTTAACAGCATATCTTAATATTTTAAACGCAAAAGAACAATTAACACAAAATAAAACACAACAACAATCTACACTAGAGCAAAAAGCAAGAACCGAAGCTATGATAGAAGCTGGTGCACTGCCAGAAAGTAATCTAATAGACATTCAAGTGCAATTAGCTACATAAGATGCCAATATCACAATGGCAAAAAGTCAACATGATATGGCTTTGCTTACACTCAAAAATATACTTCAAGTGGACTTAAATAAAGATATTGATGTAGTTGTGCCAATTTTAGTAGAAAATGTACAAACTGGAGATATTCCAAAAGCTGCTGATGTATTTGCTGTTGCAGTAGAAAATAGACCAGAAATCTTAACACACGATTTTAGAATACAAAGTGCAAAGAAAAATATTCAAATTGCAAAAGCTAGCAATTATCCTACACTCAATTTTTTAGGCAATATCAATACATTTTATACTAATCAGAATTCTACTTCTGCACAAATGCTTACAGGAAATTATACACCAATTGGTTTTGTAGAAGGTACTTTGCAAAAAGTATTGATACCAGAAACACAATATAATACCATTAAAACAAAATATTTTCCACAACTAAAAAACTTTTTAAATTATAGTTTTGGCGTAGGACTAACAATTCCAATATATAATAAAAATACTGTGCGCTTTGCTGTGCAGCAAGCTACCAAACAAATTGCAATTGCAGAATTAAACAAACAAATATCAACTATTGAGTTGAACAATAATATTCAGCAAGCATATATCAAAACGATTACTGCAGAAGAAAACTATTTTGCCACACAAAAAGCATACTTGGCTTCTCAGCAATCATATGATATTGCAGCAGAAAGAGTAAAAGAAGGAATGTCTACACAATTAGAACTCAACTTAGCAAAAAACACACTTATTGGTGCGCAATCACGTTGGACGCAAGCTAAATATGAGTATTTATTTAATAAAAAATTATTAGAATTTTATCAAGGTAAAAATATATCATTAGAGTAATATGAAAAAAAATAGACTATTATATTTGTTAATTGCATTGACAGCCATTGTTATTATTGTTGCTTTACTTGTAGGTAAAAACAAAAAAAAGAACGAAGCTATTGAAGTAGAAATGCAGAAAATAGGCAAGCAAACTATTGTGCAAACTGTTGCTGCAAGTGGGAAAATCTATCCTGTTGAAGAAGTAAAAATAAGCTCTGATGTATCTGGAGAAATTATTGAATTGTATGTTGCAGAAGGCGATATTGTGCAGCAAGGTCAAATACTAGCAAGAATACAAGCAGAAAGTTATGCTGCGTATGTAGAACAGGCACAAGCAAACTTAAATAATGCTAAAGCAAACGAAGTTACATTACAATCAAGATTAAAAATTGCAGAAGCACAATTGCTAAACGCGAAAACTGCATATGATAGAACTAAAAATTTATATGATAAAAAAATTACATCAAAATCAGATTTAGAACAGGCTGAAACAGCATACAAATCAGCTCAGGCAGAATTTAATGCAGGAAAAGATGGCATAAAAGCAGCACAATACACTACCAAATCTGTTGCTGCATCTATAAAAGATGCAAAAAATAATCTCAATAAAACGACAATCTATGCACCAATGTCTGGTATAGTATCATTGTTGAATGTAAAAAAAGGAGAGAAGGTAGTTGGTACTTTGCAAATGACTGGAACTGAAATGATGCGCATTGCAAATTTTGATCAAATGGAAGTGAGAATTGATGTGAGTGAAAGCGAAATTATTAAAGTAAAAAAAGGAGACATCGCAGACGTTGAAGTAGATGCTTATTTAGATAGAAAGTTTTCTGGATATGTAAGCGAAGTTTCAAATACATCAAAAGGAGCCAGCGGCGCAGTTTTAAGTTCAGACCAATCAACAAATTTTGTAGTAAAAATTATTATTGATAGAAAATCATATGAAGATTTATTTGCTGAGAATAATAAACCATTTTTGCCAGGTATGTCTGCTACAGTAGAAATAAAAACTAAAACAAAAGAAAATGTAATTGCAGTTCCAATTCAAGCAGTAATTGCAAAAGATACTTTGATAAATGGTAGTATAGAAACAAAAGAAGTTGTGTTTATTGAAAATAAAAACACAGCTTTAATGAAATTGATAAAAACAGGTATTCAAAATGATACTTATATTGAAGTTTTAGAAGGTTTGAATGGAAATGAAACTGTAATTTCTGGACCATACAACACCATCAATAAAGAATTAAAAAGTGGCGATAAAATTAAACTAATCACAGAAAAGACAAAACAAGCAGCAGCAACTGAAGAAGATGAAGAATAATTTATCAGCATCTTGTTTTTAATTTTATTTTATTGTTAAGGCAATTTTTTAGCACTTAGTTTCAGCACGTTTTCTTCCTATTTAAACAAATACTACAGTTATTGATGTATGTAACTATAGTATATATCGTAGTATTAAAATCTAGAAATATTTAGTGTATATTAATTGATATATTATTCATTGTTGAGTAAAGAGCATTTGTCTTTAGACTATTTTAATATTATTTTCTTAATTATCAAAAGATAATTAAATTTCTAAGGGAATAATGCTTGTTTATTTATACAAATTTTCGTATATTGCCAACCATATATTTTTATTCTTATGTTTGAGAACTAGTGCTTTATAAATTTTGTATTAGTTTAATAAAATAAAACTGAAAGAATAAAATTAGGGGTAAAATTATTTTTTAGTATACATAAAATTAGACATACAATGAGATGTGACTTTACATAAATAGGTAAATCCTGCTCTTTCGAACAGGATTTACCACAAAAACCATAAAACTATGAAAAACCCATTGTTCCCTCTTGCAAAGAACAATGATGCTGTAAAGTTACAAACTTTCTAAACTAATTCCAAATTCTATTTCATTTTTTATTGCTTTATCACCTAGACTTTCAAAAAATGAAGCAGAACCATATTTAACATCCCATTTTGTTCTATCAATATTCATGTTAGCTTTTGCAACATATTTATTACCTGACTTAGTAAGCGTAGCAGGAAAACTTACTGAATTAGTTATTCCTTTTATCGTTAAATCAGCTTTAATGTTGTAAGTGCCTTTTTTGCTTTTCAGCTTTTCAACCTTAGTTATCTTTACAGACGCAGTTGGATGCTTATCGGTTGCAAAGAAGTCATCATTTTTTAAATGACCGATTAATTTTGCATTAGTTCCTGCATCAGTAATATCTGTACATGTAATTGAGTTCATATCTATTACAAATTCACCTCCAGTTAAAACACCATTTTTTATAAAAAGTTTTCCAGAACTAAAATTTACATTTCCATTATGGCTTCCAATAATTTTACTTCCTTTCCAATCTAATTTGCTAGTTTTTGTGTTTATACCAACTGCTGTTTGTCCAAATGATACTATGCTAATGAAGAATAACGCGCTAAATAATAATTTTTTCATAAGTAAATAATTCGATTTTTATAATTAATTGTATATACAAATATACGACAATTTTTTTAAATGTGAAAGTTAAAAAATGCAAAATTATAAATAATAAGGCTCTAGTAATTGTTTAAATTCGCTTGTGTATTGATTATTAATACCATATATATAGATGTTTTTTCTAGACACTGTTTTATTAACATTTTTGTAATTACAAATACAGTTCTAATCGGTGTTTTTTCTGCTCTATTATATATAGTATAGTTGTTTTTTATGTGCCAAATAGGATGTGTTTGTAAAAATTCTATTATTTCAATGCTTCTGTAATAAGGTAATAAAAGATAAACTTGTGCCTGTTCTGTGCTTATATTATTGCAAATTTCTAGGAAATGAATTAAATCAAAATTTTCATTGTGCCTTGCAATATTATTATGAATATTTTTGGTTGCATATTGTTGCTGATAAAATGGTGGATTGCAAATCAATAAATCATATTTTTTTGTAAAATCATAAGTGAAAAAATCTCCATGTAGCATTTGTACACGATTTGCCCATGCTGTATTTGCCACATTTTCTTTAGCTTGTTGGTATGCATCAGATACAAATTCAATTCCATCAATATATACATTTTCTGTAGATTTTTGTGCACACATCAAACTCAACAATCCAGTTCCTGCACCAATATCTAAAATGTGTTTTGCATTATTATCTATTTCAATCAAAGCACCAAATAAACATGAATCTGTACATACTTTCATGGCACATCTATCTTGATGTATTGTAAATTGTTTGAATTTAAAATAAGTATTAGCCAATTAAATTTTTAAGCTATAAAAGTACATCAATATTTTTTTATGAATTAAGATTATTTTTATATCTTCGGTTTTCCCAATTCAGAAATTGTACACAAGAATATTTGATATTATACAGCATCAACTGCAAACAGCAAACTTGGAAGTTTGTCTAGCAAGAAGAGTAGATAAAAAAAACTGGACAAGTTATTCTACCCAAGATGTAATCAATAATGCAAATTCAGTAAGTACAGCAATGTTGCAACTAGGTTTTGTGAAAGGCGATAAAATTGCAGTTATTGCCACAACAAATAGACCAGAATGGCAATTTATAGATTTGGCTTGTATGCAAATTGGTGTTATTACAGTGCCAATATATCCAACCATTTCTGCTTCTGATTATAGTTATATTTTCAACCATGCAGAAGTTAAGGCACTATTTGTATCTGATAAAATAATTCACAGAAAGATAAGAGAAGTAGCACAGAATACAGAAACCATCCAACATATATTTAGTTTTGATGAAGTAGAAAATGTGAAATGTTGGAAGACATTGCTAGTAGATGCAAACAATACATTAATAGATAATACAAAAGAAAGTATTGCACCAAATGATGTTGCTACAATTATATATACATCAGGCACAACAGGAATACCAAAAGGCGTAATGCTAAGTCATCATAATATTGTATCCAATGTAAAAGATGCCTTACAGATTATTACAGTAGAGCCAAGAGCCAGAACATTAAGTTTTCTTCCTTTGTGTCATGTTTTTGAACGTACTATTAATTATGCATACTTTGCAGCATGTGCATCTATATATTACGCAGATGGTTTAGAATCAATTTCTGATAATTTGATAGATGTAAAACCACACTATTTTACAACTGTACCAAGATTATTGGAAAAAGTATTTGAGAAAATTGTAAAGAAAGGAGAGAAGCTAGAAAACACACAAAAAGAAATATTTTTCTGGGCATTAGAATTAGCAAAAAATGCACCACTTGGCACAAGTAAATCTTTTATTGATACACTTAAATTTTCAATTGCAGATAAATTGATTTTTAATAAATGGCGAACAGCATTAGGTGGAAATATAAAAGCAATTATTTGTGGCTCAGCACCATTGCAACCAAGATTGGCAACAATTTTTACTAACGCAGGCATTCCAGTATTAGAAGGCTATGGACTTACAGAATGCTCACCTGTTGTTAGTGTAATTCCTTTAGAAAAAAATATTTTAGAGCTGGATGTGTTGGTAGAACATTACCGTCATTAGAAGTGAAAATAGAAATAGATGGAGAGATTTTAGTAAAAGACCAAGTGTAATGCTAGGATACTACAAAGATGAACAAGCCACTAAAGAAAGTATTAATGAAGATAATTGGTTGTTAACTGGAGATATTGGAGAATTTACAAAAGAAGGATTTTTAAAAATAACAGATAGAAAAAAAGAATTATTCAAAACATCTGGTGGAAAATATGTGGCACCATCACCATTAGAAAATAAACTAAAAGAATCTTTTTTTATAGAGAATGTAGCAATCATTGGCGATGGCGAGAAATATATTTCAGCAATTATTCAACCAAACTTCGAAGAACTAAACACTTGGGCTAAAAACAATAATATTACAATTGAATCTAATAAAGAATTAATTGAAAATACACAAGTTATACAGTTATATAAAGAAATTATTGCTAATTTTAACACATCGTTTGGAAAAATTGAGCAAGTAAAAGATTTTAGGTTGGTAGATGATACATGGTCTGTAGAAAATGAAATGCTTACAGCAACAATGAAATTAAAACGAAAAAAAATAGCACAACATTATAACATATTAATTCAATCAATTTATAATAATTAAACAAAACAAGATGGAAGTAAAGAGATTATTTGATACCATTTATTATCAGAAGGAAAAATATCCGCAGGCAATGGCATTAGCTTCTTTAAACAAAGGAGAATGGAAGAAACTGAGCACAGATGATATAATCAATGAGGCAAACAAATTAAGTTTAGGTTTATTGCAATTGGGCATTCAGAAAGGAGACAAAGTAGCAACAGTTACATCATCCAATAGAGTAGAATGGAATATCTGCGATATTGCGATTTCGCAAATAGGTGCTATCAATGTACCATTGTATCCAACTATTTCAGAAAATGATTTTAAATATATTCTAAACCATTCAGAAGCTAGAGTATGTTTTGTGTCAGATGAAGAATTGTATAAGAAAGTAAATAGTATTAAAACCGAAGTTCCTAATCTATTAGGAATCTATTCTTTTGATGAAATCCCAAATACACCAAATATTTCAGAAGTATTTAGTCTTAATCCAAATGGTGATATTCAGCAAATCAAAGCAATTGCAGACACCATAGATGAGAATAGTTTAGCAACACTAATCTACACATCAGGCACAACAGGACAACCAAAAGGTGTGATGCTTTCGCACAAAAATGTAATATCAAATGTTGTAACAGTTTTAGCAGAACTACCTATTGAAGCAGGACACGTATCATTAAGTTTCCTACCATTGTGTCACATTTTTGAGCGAATGGTGATTTATACTTATCTAATGTCTGGCGTAAATGTATATTATTCTGATATTGATACATTAGCAGAAAAATTAGGAACTGTAAAGCCACACTTTTTTACTACTGTACCACGTTTATTAGAAAAAGTATATGAGAAAATTGTAAACAAAGGTTTGGCACTTACTGGTCTTAAAAAGAAATTATTCTTTTGGGCATTAGATATGGCAGACAAATACGAATATGATCAAAAACCAACTTTTGCGTTCAAACTTGCAGATAAATTAATTTTCAGCAAATGGAGAGAAGCATTAGGCGGAAGAGTATTAGGAATAGTTACAGGTTCTGCGGCATGTCCATTAAAAATTGCAAGAGTATTTTCAGCAGCAGGTGTTCCAATTAGAGAAGGATACGGACTTACAGAAACTTCTCCAGTTTTAACTTTCAATAGATTCTCTGAAGGCGGAGCAATGTTAGGCACCGTTGGTATGCCAATCAAAGATGTAGAAATAAAAATTGCAGATGATGGTGAAATCTTAGCAAAAGGACCAAATATAATGATGGGCTATTACAAAGAACCAGAAAAAACTGCAGAAGTTTTAAGCGAAGATGGTTGGTTTAGCACTGGCGATGTAGGTACATTTGTTACCAACAACAGAGGAAATAAATTTTTAAAAATTACAGATAGAAAAAAAGAATTATTAAAAACATCTGGCGGAAAATACGTAGCACCAGCACCAATTGAAAGTAAGTTCAGAGAAGATTTCTTTATAGAGCAAATTATGGTTGTTGGAGAAAGTAAAAAATTCGTTTCAGCATTAATTGTTCCAGCATTTCCAGTATTAGAAGAATGGGCAAAAGAAAATGGAATTAATATTTCAAATAGAGAAACATTGATACAAGATTCAAAAGTATTAAACAAAATCCAAAGTATTATTGATGGATTAAATCCAAATTTTAGTCATATTGAGCAAATTAAAAAATTCAAATTATTGCCAAGAGAATGGACAACAGAAACTGGAGAATTAACACCAACAATGAAACTAAAACGTAAAGAAATAAACAGAATATATAGCAAAGAAATTGATGCAATATATAATGATTAATAAAAAATAATAGATATACATTCATTTAAGTCGTTCCTTTTGGAGCGACTTTTTTGTGCATATAAATTTTGCACTTGATTTATACATAGAAAATGTTTACTTTTAATAAACCATATAATGTATTTGTAAACAATTACTTAAATATATAAAACAAAGATTATGAATAAATTTAATTTCCTTTTATTAGACATTCCAACAAGTCCACAAAGATACTTTTCTGACTATGTAGGTATAATCGTATTAATTGCAGTAATAATTTTGATTGCTATTTATGTATTTAGTTTTATAAAAAACAGAATGGAAAAACACAATGATTAAGCATGCTTTTCTATTTGCTGTACTTATCAATGTGTTATTTGCAACAGCAAATATAGCACCACCAACATATCTGAATTCTACTTCTTGGCAGTTTCTAAATGTAGAAAAATATCCAAATGTTCAATTTTATTTTTATCCAAATTTGCCTGATGCAAAAATTGAAAAAATATACCCAAACAAAATCTATACAATAAAAAAAACAGATATTAAAGAAACTATAGATTTTTATAAACATTACGCACGTGTTTGGGCAGAAGATAGCAACCAAAAAATTCTAGGCGATACAACTACTCTATTTTTAGAACATGGATATCAAAAAGAAATTGATATTACTAGAAAAATAGCAGCTAAAATTTATATAGAAAATAATAAGCTAAAAATTACCACAACAAGTTGGTCAAATATAGAATATGAAAACTCGTTAAAGAAAAAAACTGAAAAAGGAAAAAAGAAAAAGAAAAAAAATGAAGTATTAATTTTTTCAGAATCAGATAACCATTTTCCAGAAAATCTATTAATTGTAATTTCCTTATCAAGTTTATTTATTCTTTCCATTAGTCTGCTTTATCTTTATAGAAAGAATAAGATAGTCTATGTTTAAATATTTTTTTTTAACAGTAATAATAGAAATACCAATTTTCTTTATATTTTTTAGAAATCGTATTGTATTTACAATTTGTATCTTATTCTTAGCAAATGCATTTTCATGGCCATTGCTCAATTTGTTATTGCACCATACCAATATTCATTTATTATACTTAGAGTTAGGTGTTACAGTTGTAGAAGCAATCATTATAAGAATATTTCTATTACAAGATTTTAAAAAAGCATTTTTTATTTCTTTGTTGCAGAATAGCATTACCACAGCAATAGGAATTTATATAAATAATATTAAAATATGAGTAATGCATACAAGATAGCATTGTTTTTTGGTGTATTACATGGAATTAATGATTTCATCGCAGGATACTTATTATCAGCGCACACAAGTATAGCAAGTAGTATGAGCATGAATTCTTTTGTCTTTCTGTTGTATGGCATGCTGGCATTTGGACTACAACCACTTGCAGGAATTTTGGTAGATAAACAAAAAAACAATAAATATTTTACTTATGTGTCAATACTATTTTTAGTACTTGCAATATTATTTTGGAATAAAAGTATACTTATTGCAATTATTTGCTCAGGCATAGCATCAGCATTTATACATGTATGCGGTGGCGCAGCTACTTTTTCAGCAGACAAAAACAATACAAGCATCGCTGGTTTATTTACAGCACCAGGCGTTTTAGGATTAATATCAGGAGGAATTTTAGGCACATTTCCTAGTGTGTGGTTTTATATATTAATCATTCCATTGCTGCTGTTGTTCGTCGTTATATTTCAAATAAAGTTGCCATATCTACAATCCAACCAACGCAAAAAGTATAATATAGATTTTGATACACATGATTTTTTAATGATTTTATTGCTGTTGTCAATAGCTATGCGTTCATTACTTTGGAATATTTTTAATCTATATACCGAGAATCAACAAATATGGTTATTAGGTATTGCAATTGCAGCATTTGTAGGAAAATTAATAGGTGGAGTAATTTGCGATAAATACAATTGGAAATATTGGATATACTTATCAAGTATTGTAGCTGTACTATGTTTGCAGTTTGGCAAGAATAATTTATTAATACTATGCATTGGCGTTAGCTGCTTGCAAAGTACTGTGCCTATCACATTAGTATTAATGCAGCATTTCTTATCAAAAATGCCAGCAACAGCAAGTGGTTTAGCATTGGGCATGGCAATAATGCTCGCAGGTTTTCCTATGTTCTTAAATATTTTTATTGCCAATTATACATCATCTATCCTAATGCTAATAATTGTTTCCGTTTTCTTCTATTCGCAGTACAAATCAATAAGTACAATATCAGAAAATAAAGAATAAATGTTTTTATGCTAAGTTGTTAGTGTCTTTTGTTTTTTGTTTCCTTTCTATTTTATTGAGTAAGATGCTGTGGTTGAGTTCAAAACCAAATAGAAGTACTAATGAGTTTATGTTTATCCAAAGCATAATTACAATAATAATACCTAATGAACCATAAAGCATATTGAAATTATTCAAGTAATTAGTATATATACTAAAAATGTATGAAAATAAAATTGAAACAATAGTTGCAAATGTTGCGCCTACTGAAAAGTATCTATATTTATAAGTAGATGATGGACCAAAATAATAGATGAGTGCATAAAGATTAAATGTACTAAAGAAAATAATTCCATTAATTAGAATTCTTATAATAAATTTTATCCAGCTTGATTCAGTGTTGAGCCAATTTAATAAAATACTTATAAATTCTCTACCTTTAATAATTAAAGTAACTGTGAGTATCAATTGAAAACTGATTAGAAATAATATCTTAAATGCAACAATCTTTTTTTGAAAAAAATTGCGTTTTTTAAATGTGTGATTTGTTTTGTCAAACGCTTTTAGAATAGAATTTACACCATTGCTAGAAATAAATAATGCCATAAAAAGTTGATAGAAACTAAACTTCCACTTTTATCAGCACCAACAATATCATTAATGGTTTGTTCCAAAATGCCAAATACATTTGTTGGAATTACATTCTTTAGGTACAACATCAAATTTTGTTGAAAATTTGGAATAGGTACATAAGGAAAAATGGAGAATAAAAAAATGATAGTTGGAAACAAAGCTAGTATAAAAAAAAATGATATGCTTGATGCACGCGTAGTTATATTATCTGCTTTTATTTCTTCTAAGAATTTTTTTACAACATCATATACTGGAACGCCTTCAAATCCTGGAAGTGTAAATGTTTTTATCCAAGGTTTGCTATTTATAGTATGTAAAAATTTCTGTTTCAAAATTATCTTAGAAGAACGGCTCTAAGTGTTGCACTACAAATTCTGGCGTATGGCACCTACGTAAGCTATCCTTTTTTACAAATACAAATTTAAAAAGACTTTCCGTTAATAGTTTCTTATCTTGATTATAAATTTCGCCTTTTACAATAAAAAATTTATTCGGAATCTCTTCAATAATTGTTTTTATATCCATCAGCTCATCGTATCTCGCAGGACGATTGTATTTAATATTCATTTCCACCACAGGCATGGCATAGCCTTTTTCTTCTAATAATTTATAAGAAAAACCATGTTTGCGCATAGCTTCTGTTCTGCCAATTTCAAAAAATTTTGCATAATGTCCATGGTACACAATGCCCATTGCATCACAATCATGGTATCTTACTCTAAGTTGTATCGTTTCTTCAAACATTATTTTATATTATTTGCATTTAGTGCCTGATGGAATTTTTCTGCATTTTTCTCATGAGTTGCCCAATCTGCAGCAAAACTATGATATCCTGAAAAATCATCTTTGGCACAGAAAAATATATAATCATGATGTTCTAAATCTAAACACAAGTCTATGCTTTTTGTTTCAGGCAAACAAATTGGTCCTGGTGGCAAGCCAAGAACATAGTATGTATTGTATGGATGTTCAATTTTGGTGTCTTTATTGTACACACGATTAGATAAACCAAGTTTTTGCTTTGCATATAATACTGTTGGATCTGCTTGTAGTTTCATATTTTTTTTCAATCTATTGTAGTATACGCCAGCTATTCTTGCATATTCATCGTATTTAGATGATTCTTTTTGTACTATAGATGCTAAAATTGTAACTTCGGTTGGCGACAAGCCTAATTTTTCTGCTTTATTTTTTCTATCGTCATTCCAAAATCTAGAATATTCTTTTAGCATTCTTGCCAAAAACTCATCAGTAGAAGTGTTCCAATAAAATTGATAAGTATTTGCCAAGAAAATAGTAAGTATATTATCTTGATTTAATTGTAGTGAATCAAGTATGTTTTGTTGTATAAAAGTTTGATAAAAAGAGGCACTATCAGGTTCCAGCTTTGCACCAAGTTTTGCTGCTAGGTGCGTTAGATTTTTTACATTATTTATAGTTATTTTTAAAGCATCTTGGTTGCCACTTCTCAATTTTTTGACTAATTCAAAATTGCTCATTGGTTTTTCTAGAACATATCTACCAGCTTTTACAAGCGTAGGATAATCTAGCTGTTTGGCAATTTTTTCAAAAGCACTTTTGTTAATGAGTACATTGTTTTTTTCTAAGGAATCTAATACTTGTTGATAGGTAGCATTTGTTGGTATGTATAATGTAGCATCGTTTTTTATGTTATTTCTAAAAAAAAATAAATATGTGCCTATACATATCACACATATGATGGATATTGATATTAAAATAGCTTTCTTCATTTCTAAATGTTATGCAAAGATACATATATTAGAAAGAACTAAATCGTTAATTTATATCAACTTAGATGGTATTATGTCTAATTATAAATTGGTATTTGTAGTAAAAACTAAAGAAATGTTATCTTTTTGCACAATATTTGTATATAATAATCTGATGAGAAAAAATTTGTTACTGATTTTGTATTTGTGTTGTTGTGTCACAAAAATTTACTCACAAAATATATTATCTAATGATGTTAATCTTGATACAGATTCTGTTGCTGCTGTAATAGATACAATAGTATATACAAATCAAGTTGAACTGGATAAAAACCAACCAGATAAGTTCCCAAATTTTAAAAGGTATCCACCAAAATTTGATAGCTTAGAAAATAGATTCACATTAAGAAATGAAACTGCACCATTTGGTAGAAAGTTGATGCGAAGTTCATTATTAATGCTTGGTTATAATGCAGGCATGACAAGCCTTTTGCTAATTTTGCCAGAAGAAGTAAGCAAGTGGAACAAAAAAAATTATAGAAATCAAATTAGAAGAGCATACACAGAACCACCACATTTTGATAAAGATAAATGGTACATCAACTATTTAGGTCATCCATATCAAGGTACCATATATTACAATAGTATGCGCTCACAAGGTGCTACATGGTGGCAATCAGCATTGTTTGGCATAGGTAGCATTGCACTTTGGGAATATACAGTAGAAGCTGGATTTGAGCAACCAAGTATTCAAGATTTAATCGTTACACCAATTGCTGGTGCATTAATTGGCGAATTATTCCATTTTAGTACAATTAGAATGAGTAAAAATGGCTATAAATGGTATGAAAAAACATTTGTAAGTCTATTAAATCCAAGTTTTGCCATCAATAATGGATTTAAGTGGGCAGAAACAAATGAATTGAAGTATAAATTCTAATTTGATTTAGGTACTTAATATTACATATCAAAACCAATATCTTTTCTATAATATTTGTTTTCAAATTGTACTCGTTCAGCAATTGTATTAGCTTTTTTCAATGCATCTTGTATGTTTTTGCCTAATGCTGATGTTGTTAAAACTCTTCCACCACTGCTTATAATGTTACCTTCATTGTCTAATGTAGTTCCAGCATGGAAAATAAACTCATTTTCTTGTTGTTGAAGATTGGTAATTTTCTTTCCTTTTTCAAATGTTTCTGGATAGCCATTTGATGCTAAAACGATAGTAACGCATGCCTGTTCATCAATCTCAAAATCTATTTCATTTAATTTTCCATCTGATAGTTTTAGAAATGTCTCTACTAAATCGCTTTTTATTCTAGGTAGCACAGCTTGAGTTTCAGGATCGCCCATTCTACAATTGTATTCTACAACTTTTGGAATATTGTTTGGCGTAAGCATTATTCCAATATATACAAATCCATTATAGATGATATTGTCTTTCTTAAAGCCATCAATTGTTGGAATAATAATAGTTTTTTCCACAATAGCCATAATATCATCAGTTACAAAAATTGGAGGCGAAATAGCGCCCATTCCACCAGTATTTAGCCCAGTATCGCCTTCGCCAATGCGCTTGTAGTCTTTTGCAATTGGAAGTATTTTGTAACTATCATTATCAGTCAAAACAAATACAGAAAATTCAATGCCATGCATAAATTCTTCGATGACAACAGTATTACTTGCATTACCAAATTTACCATCTAACATAGATTTGAGTTCTGTTTTTGCTTCATCAAGCGTAGAACAAATTAGTACGCCTTTTCCAGCTGCTAAGCCATTTGCTTTAAGTACGTATGGTGCTGTAAGTGTGTCTAAAAATTGAAATCCTTCATCAATATTTTCTATTGTTATTTCTTTGTATTGTGCAGTAGGAATTTTGTGTTTTACTAAGAAATTTTTGCAATATGCTTTGCTACCTTCTAGCATTGCGCCAGCTTTTGATGGTCCAATGATAGCAATATTTTTTAGCATTTCATCACGCACAAAAAAATCATAAATACCATCAACTAATGGTTGTTCTGGACCAACCACCACCATTTTAATGTCATTTTTAATGCAAAAATCTTTTATTTCTTCGAAAGAATCAAGTTTTACATTTTTGGCAATTGCATTAGTTCCAGCATTTCCAGGACTTACATATAACTGAGAGCAGTTTGAACTTTGTAATAGTTTTGAAGCAAAAGCATGCTCACGTCCACCTGAGCCTAACAATAGAATATTCATATTACAAAAATAGAATAAGAAAAGTATTTTTCTTAATTATTTTATAAGTAGATAAAATCAAATTTTTTTATCATTAACTTAGATTGATAAAATGCAATAAGTATAATTTTTTAGTATGAATACTTTTAATACCAAAGAAACCATAAGTGAGGCATTACTTGCATTTAATAAAAAAGCATACAATGCTGGATTAGATTTTAAGATGATAGATTTTTGTAGTGATTGTTTGTGGATTCAAGCAAGTTTTGATTTTATGAGATATGTGAATGTCGATATTGAATTTAGACAAGTACATTATACAAATATTGATAAAAACCAATATTGGACTGATGCTTGGCATGATGACCAATTGATGTTATTGAGCCAAGATGAATTAGAAAATGTTATTGATTTTAAAGATTTAGATATTAATACAGACAAACCATATTTTGGGATTGTTTTTAATATTAATGGATTTGAGAATTTTTATAATACAGGATTAGTAATTTGCGAAGAATTATATATTCAATGGAGAAATTAAATTATTAACAATACACTAAAAATACGAATTCAGTATTTATATTTGTAAAAAAAATATTTTATGGATGAGATAGAACAAAGGAACAATACTCAAATTAAATTTTACGGAACAGGAGGAGAATATTTTGGAATACTCGTTCTAAATATATTACTAACTATAATCACATTAGGTATATATTATCCATGGGCAAAGACAAAGTCGCGTAAATTTTTTACTTCTAATACATATTTTGCAGATTCTCCATTGTCATATCATGGTACAGGTACCGAATTATTCAAAGGATTTATTGTAGTAGTATTGTTCATCATATTATATAATATTATTAATTTTGTTGTGGAGTCAACAGGAAATACGTATATTATAAATATATATGGTATGTTGTCAATGTTATTTATATTTACTTTAATTCCATTATCTATACATGGTTCAATGAAGTATAGAGCATCAAGAACATCATGGAGAAATATATTTTTTACATATGATGGTGATAGGAGAGAATTTGTAATATTATTCTTAAAAAGTATACTTTTTTTTATTATTACTTTTGGATTTTACTTTAGTTGGGCTGAAGTGAATATTAGTAAATATATAATAGAAAAACATGGTTTGGGTAATGTTAAAACTTCTTTTACTGGAAAAGGTGGAGATTTATTTATGATTCACCTAGCTGGATTGATTCTTACAATTTTTACTTTTGGTATTTATAGCTTTTGGTATACAAAAAACATATATAATTACTATATTAATAATACATTTTTGCATCAAGGTGAAAAAACAATAGCAATTGATTCTTCAATATCTGGAGGTGGGATTTTCTCATTGAGCTTTATAAATATGCTTCTAATTATTTTTTCTTTTGGGATAGCAATTCCTTGGGTTATTATTAGAACAATGAATTTCTATATTGATAATATCTATATAGAAGAAAATCTAAACCCAGACGAAATTATTCAAGGAGAAATAGCCTCTAGAGTAAATTCAATTGGAGATGGGATGGTTGATGCATTAGATATTGGATTCTAAAATGCAAAAAATAATATCAGCAATATATTTTGATGGATTTTCTTCAAATCCATATCATGTTGAGTTAAATGTTTCATCTAAATACATAGAAATAATTTTTTGTTTAGATGAAAAAGAAATTGTATTGTGGGAGATTGATAGAATAATTAAATATGAAGAACTAAACACTAATACATATAAATTAAATTATGGAAATATTCCATATCAAAGTATTGAGTTGGATAAAGATAATTATGAATCTTTAGTATTACAAAATAGGAATATCGCAAAAGCTACAAGCCATACATGGTATGAAAAATTCTTGAAGAAAAAAAGCTTAATTTTTGGTCTGTTATTTTGTGTTATTGCGTTCTGTGTTTTTACTTATTTTGTTATTATTCCTGCAATTACACCAATTGCAATAAAAGCCATACCTATGAAAACAGAAGTTTACCTAGGTGAAGTGGTATATAAAAACATGACGAAAGGGTATTCAATAGATTCTCAGAAAACAGAACAAATAAATAGTTTCTGGAAATCTATGAATTATGAGTCAAAATATCCAATAAACATTACTGTTGTTGAAAGTGATATTGTGAATGCATTTGCATTGCCAGGTGGAAGAATTGTGGTATTTGATACTTTGTTAAAGATTTTGGATAATTATAGCCAATTATCAGCATTGCTCTCACATGAATTTATACATATACGGAACAAACATTCTATGAGTTTGATGGTTACAGCATATTCGCAATTTGCAATAATAAGTTTGGTGTTTGGTAATTTAGATGAAAATATTATTGGTGCAATCGCCCAAAATGCAAGTATGTTGAATACATTGAAGTATAGTAGGAATTTAGAACAAGAAGCAGATTTAGATGGAATGATTCTTATGCAAAATGCAAATATAAATACAAATGGCATGTATCAACTTTTTGAGAAATTAGATGAAGTAAATGATGTAGATTCTGAATTATTAAATTATATTTCAACACATCCTGATAATAAAAAGAGAATTGAATATTGTAAGAAATTTGATAAACAGAATAAAGCTAAAATAGATAATCCTAAACTTGATAGTATATTTAAATTAATCCAACAGAACTAATTTTGTAATTCTAAATAAGTAATACAATTATATCTGATGTGCGTGTTTTTGATTTTTGATTACATTTTCTAAATTCCACTCTATTTTTTCAGAAAATGGTGTGGTTCTAACTTTGCAATCTTTTAATAAGCATATTCTACAACTTTCAGGAATACATGGATCTGAATGAATAAATGATTCTAAATTATTTGGAATAGCTTCTTTTATTGCATCTTCAACTAATCTTAATTCTTCATGCGCTTCTATAGTATTGTAGTACCATGGCAAAGTTGTATGACAATCTATATGTATGTTTTCGCCATATTTTATTATTCTAAGATTGTGTATGTCTACCCAAGATTCTCTTCTGTTTTTATTAAGCACATCTATTACCTTTTGTAAAAGAATAAAATCTGCTTTGTCCATAATACCTTCAATAGATGATTGTAAAATCTTAAATCCAGAATACATGATAAAGATACCTACAGCAATTGCTATGGCAACATCTAACCAATAATATTCTGTAAAAAATACCACAGCCAAACCAAGTATTATTGCAAATGATGAGTAAGCATCTGATTTTAGGTGTTCTCCACTGGCTATTAATGTTGCTGATGAAAATTTCTTTCCATTGTATTTTGAATACCATCCAAGTGCATAATTGACTACGCCTGTTATTGCTATCAATATTATACCTATGTCTAAGTGTTCTATTTTGGTTGGGTAAAAAATATTATAAATAGATTTTATAACCATTGCCAATCCAGCAGCAAATATTAAAGCACCTTCAATACTTGCAGAAATAAGTTCAATACGTCCGTGTCCATAAGGATGATCTTCATCCATTGGTTTGGAAGCTATAAATAAACTGTATAATCCAAATCCTCCAGCTAAAACATTAATAATACTTTCTAAAGCATCTGTTAAAATGGCATTTGAATTACTCACTGCAAATGCTAGGAATTTTGCAGCTAGTAATAGTATGCCTATAATTAATGTATAGGTTTGTATTATTATCTTATTTTTTGACGGTTTCATTCAAATATTAGTAATTCCTATTCGTGATATAATTGATTAATTCTATAAATGCATTTTTTGCATCTGATTCTGGCAGTTCCTGAAGCTCATGAAATGCTAATTGTTTGTATTCAAGCATCTTTTTTTCTGTGTATTGTATGCCACCATTTTTCTTAATAAATTGTATTAACTCATTTACTTTTTCTTTGTCTTCGTTATTGTTTTTTACAGTATTGATAATCCATCTTTTGGTTTTGCTATCAGCATTTTGTAATGTATAGATTAAAGGCAAAGTCATTTTCCTCTCTTTGATATCTATGCCTCTTGGTTTGCCAATGTCAGCTTCACCATAATCAAATAAATCATCTTTTATTTGAAATGCAATACCAATTAGCTCGCCAATTTTATGCATTTTTTGAATTAAATATTCATCGTTGCTTACAGAAGCTGCACCTATTTTACATGCTGCAGAAATTAATGATGCTGTTTTGTTTTTTATAATTTCAAAGTAGATATCTTCTTTAATATCTAACTTTCTAGCTTTTTCCATTTGCAAAAGTTCGCCTTCGCTCATGCGTTTTACAGCATCAGAGGTGATATGTAGTAAGTTGTAATTTTTAGTTTCTAATGCATACAGCAATCCTTTAGATAAAAAATAATCGCCAACTAATACTGCAATTTTATTTTTCCATAATGCATTTACAGAAAAAAAACCTCTTCTTTCATATGCGTCATCAACAACATCATCATGTACTAATGTTGCTGTGTGCAATAGTTCTATTAATGATGCACCAACGTATGTATTCTCATTCACTTGTCCAAGCATTTTGGCACATAGAAAAATAAACATTGGTCTTACTTGCTTTCCTTTTCTTTGGTATATATAATAATTTACCTTATCAAGCAATGCTACATGGCTACGCATTACTTCTCTGAATTTCTTTTCAAAAATTTGTAATTCTTGCTCTATTGGTAATTTTATATTATCTACTTCTTGACTCATTAAGATTTGGTAAAAATAATTGATTCGATTGTTTTATCCTACAATAAAAATGAATAGTTTTACAACATGAACAAAATTGATTTAATAATAAGTAATATTTATACTAACAAACAAATCACCTTAGATGTTCATTTTAAAGAAGCTCCACAGAAATTACCTGTTGTTTTGTTTGTTCATGGATTTAAAGGTTTTAAAGATTGGGGACATTTTAATTTAATTGCTCAAGAATTTGTAAAAAAGATTTTGTTTTTGTAAAAATGAATACTTCATGCAATGGAACTACAGCATCAAATTTATTAGATTTTGCTGATTTAGAATCTTTTGGACAAAATAATTTTAGCAAAGAAATAGAAGATGTTGATTGTGTATTGAAATTTATTGAAGATAAGATAGAATTTTATGGTGGCAATCCAAACGAAATTTATTTAATTGGTCATAGTCGTGGTGGAGGAATTGCAGTACTTATGGCACAAAGAAATAATAAAATAAAAAAACTAATTACTTGGGCATCTGTTGCAAGTTTTGATTATTTCTTTAATACAATTGATATTGCGAAATGGAAATCTGATGGAGTGGTTTATACCTACAACTCAAGAACGCAACAAAATATGCCATTGTATTATAATTTTTATGAGAATTATATAGAAAATTATTCCAATCTTAATGTTTTAAAATCTGCTTCTGAATTTGATAAAGATTGGCTAATTGTACACGGTAAGAATGATGAAAGTGTTTCTGTAAGTGCTGCTTATGAACTTAAAAATCAAAATGCAAATACTAAGCTACATATAGTTAAAGATGCTAATCATACATTTGGTGGCAAGCATCCATACACAGAAAAAGAACTACCACAAGAAAGTATAGAATTAATAAATAAAAGTATAGAATTTTTGAAATTATAATGTATTTAATGCCAGAATTGCCATGTCATTGAATGCATTTTGTCTATCATCGGCACTTGAAAAATCTTTGGTAACCAAATTATCACTTATAGTAAAAATACCTAATGCTTTGGCTCTATATTTTGCAGCAATAGTGTACAAAGCTGCGGTTTCCATTTCAATACATAGGACACCATACTCAGCCCATTTTTTATAAGAATCTGGATTGTCATCATAGAATTCATCAGTTGATAGTATGTTTCCCGTTTTGATATTTAGATTCATTTGTTGTGCATTAAGGTAGGTTTTATGCAGTAGGTCAAAATCACAAACAGGAGCAAAATCTGCACCATGAAATTTGTTCCAGTTTACAGCAGAAGTAGTGCAAGCACCAATGGCAACTACAATATCTTTTAATTGTATATTTTCTTGTATTGCACCAGCAGTACCTATTCGAATCAAATTTTTAACATCATATTCTCTAATTAATTCATTAACATATATAGAAATAGATGGAATACCCATGCCTGTACCTTGTACAGAAACTCGTTTGCCTTTGTAGAAACCAGTATAACCAAGCATGCCTCTGATATTGTTATAACATGTGATATTGTCTAAATAATTTTCTGCGACATGTTTGGCACGCAATGGATCGCCAGGCAATAGTACAGTTTCTGCAATGTCTCCTTTATTTGCTGCAATATGTACACTCATTGTTTAATAATTTGAATTTGATATTTTTCCTTGAACAATGTCAACGCCAGAACTTGTGCCAATTCTTGAAACACCTAGGCTAATATATTTCATTGCTGTTTCTGCATCTTTTATACCACCACTGGCTTTGATTTTTAAATTATTTCCTGCAATTTCTTTAAATAATAAAATATCTTCGAATGTTGCGCCACCAGTGCCAAATCCAGTAGATGTTTTAATAAAATCAGCACCAGAGTTTAATACAATTCTAGTTGCAGTTATTTTTTCTTCTCTGGTAAGATAGCATGTTTCTATGATTACTTTTAAAGTATGCTCGCCAATAGATTTTTTAATAGTTGTAATTTCATCTTCTACTTCTTGATATAAGTTGCTTTTTAAAAAGCCTATATTTAATACCATGTCAATTTCATTAGCACCTGTGTGTATTGCCTGTTCGGCTTCGTATAATTTCGATTTTGCTTGCATTGCACCTAATGGAAATCCTACAACAGTTGCAATATTCACATTTGAGTTCGTAAGAATATTCTTACATAAACTAATATAGCATGGATTGATGCATACTGCATAAAAATGATGTTTTATAGCTTCGAAACATAGTTGTTCTATGTCTTTAGTTGTTGCAGTTGCTTTTAGCAATGTGTGGTCAATATATTTAGCTATGTACATTTTTTCTTTTTTGGAAGGCTGATATCAAGGTTTTCTATGGCTTTATAAGTGTATAATTCTTTTTCAATCGGATTCATTATTGTTGAGTTTTTAGAAAATTCTGCTCTATATTCAGCTAAGTAATATCTATGGTAGTCTGATTTAGGAATATTTCTTTTTTCTAATTGTCTGAAGAACCAATATTTTAAAAATACTCTTGAATAGTATATATCCTGTAGTTTAAACATTCTAGCATAACTTAATAAATATCTTTCCTGCCTTTTGGGAATAAAGGAAACTTTATGTTCAGTTCTTGAAATAATATTGTTTGTAAATAAATCATAAAAAAGACCATCGTCTCCTTCGTATTCAATACTTAGCCATCCACATCTTGAAGCAGGATTTGGTGCAAACATCTTCCAATATTGAAATTGAAATGAATTTTCTGCAATTTGAGGTACATCTATTTTCTGCAAAAATCTATTGATTGCACTGCTGTTTCTATCATATAGATGATAAGTATTAGAAATGAATAATAAATTTTTTTGTACAAAAGTGTACAATACAAAAGCGGTGCAAACTATAAAAATATATTGCGTACTTTTTGAAAATATACGTTCGCTAGATTCTTTTAGTTTTATATTTATTTTTTTCCAAAAAGAATTTGGTAGTAATAATAAGGCAACTGCAACACCAGTAATTGAAAAATTTCCTACATCACTAATAAAAAAAATACTAATATGGAAGCCAAGTAAAAATATAATTCCTACATATCTAAGTATGTTATTTTTATAGTTTACAAGAATAAAGATTGGGAACGTGATTTCAAAAAATAAAGTTGCATAGGTAAGTATGGTATATAAGAATTCATTGTTTGTGAAAAATGATGCAAATTTTCCTGGATACCACATTTCTGATGCTAATATTTTTACGGCATAACCTTGTTTCCAAGCATCGCCATATTTTACAATTCCTGTAGAAAAATAGATGAAACAAATTTGAATGATTATTATGAATGAAATTAGCTGATTTACTTTTTTTCTATTGATGATTTTTTGTAGAGAAAAATAATTGTTCAAAGGTAAAAAACATGACCATGTAAGCATTTGGAAAGTGTATTTGTCGAAGCCATTATTGTATCTAGCATAAGCTTGCAATATATTAAAAAAGAAAAATAATAGTAACACAGAAACAATTCTAGTTTGAATTCCTAATGTATATAGAATAGATAAAATAATACTTGAAATCATCCAGAAATATGCAAAACTATCATTTTGTATATAGTCAAAAATAGAAAAAGCATCTTTGCCATTCATAGCTTGCATAATTTCTATTGGAATTAGTCTGTCTTTGCCCCAAAATTCTATTGTGTAAGGAAATTTTATTATGATTAGTGAATATAAAATACTAATGCCCAAAAATATTCTAAAGATTGAAATAGAACGTTCGTCCAAATTTAAGTGATCTGTTTTCTTGGATATAGAATGCATGGAAAACATAAGTTATAATAAAAATACAAAAAATATACTTTAATGCTGTGTAGTATAAAATTAGTTTCTATTTTTATACTATGATGCAATGGATTAAAGATAAGAAATATTATATATTATTTGCTTGCCTTACATTTGTTTTTTATCAATCATCAATTGATAATGAATTTAGCTTAGATGATAAATTTATATTTGCGAATATACCAGCTGAAGGAACATTATTTAAGGATGTGTTTTCAGTATTTGCCAAGCGTTTTGATATATTAGATTATAGACCAGTTGCAATGTTTACATTTGCATTAGAACAATATTTTTTAGGTAGTATAAATCCTAAAATTTCACATGTAATAAATATTGTTATTTATATACTATTGTGTTTGTTAATATATTATGTGCTAAAAAAACTTCCAATAAAAAATGCAAACAAGATTGCTATTATAGCAACTATATTGTTTATCGTACATCCAGTTCATGCAGGTGTGGTTAATAATCTGAAAAGTAGAGACGGATTATTTAGTATGTTATTTATGTTTTTAGCAATTAATGCATACGTTAATTATGAGAATACAAAAGCAAAAAAACACATCATTTTCATAATACTATTCTCACTTATTGGTATTAATGCAAAGAAAGATGCATCGAATATTGTGTTAATACTACCTATGATGGCATTTGTAATATATAATAGAAGTATTTTTAAATCTGCAATTATTTTAATTGGGATATTTGCAATAGCAGGATTGTCAATGCTAATTGTTGATACATTAATACCTTATCCAGAATTGGATAAACATACTACTGTTTTATTTACAGAAAACCCATTGCCATATTTACCTTCAATTTGGAATTATTTAGGATTGGCAGTTTCTACTTATTTTCAGTATCTAAAATTTATTTTCATACCCAAAGGATATTACTTCTATTTTGGATACAATCAAGTTCCTTTAAGGTCATTATTTCATTATATTACTTTATTGCAATTAATTATAGTACTTATTCCATTGTTACTTTCAGTATATTATTACAAAAAGAATAAAATGTTTGCATTTGGTATATTCTTCTTTTACGCTACTTTATTTTATTGTTCCAATTTATATACTGAGGTTCAAGGAATTTTAGCAGATAGATATGTTTTTATCTCAAGTTTAGGTGCATTTATAGCATTTTCTGTTATATTATTGGAAATATTTAATTTTGAAAAACTAAATGAATGGATTCAAAAACAATTTTGGAAAAAGAGTGATGTAAAATATATTATTGCTTCTATTCTAGTGATAATTGTCTTGATGTATTTCCCATTTGTACAACAACGAAATAAAGCATGGCAAAATATACTAACATTGATTGAAACAGATATGCCATATCTCACAGAATCATATGAAGCAAATCGTATTGCATCTACAACATATACAAATAGAGCAATGAGTAACACTGATGTCACACAAAGAGAAAATCAATTTTTAAAAGCATTGCAATATGCCAAACAAGCCAACAAAATATATGATAAAGATATTTACACCAACGAAACTGAAGGAATTGCATATTACGGATTAGGTAAAATATCTGAAGCAGAGAAGCAATTTAAAACAATAATCCAACAATTTGATACAAGTGTTGTAAGTTGGGATTTGTTGGGTGATATTACTTTTAAAAGAAATAATTATGATAGCGCAGCACTTTGCTATGCAAATGTAAATAGATTAGATAAACAAAATGAATCTTTTTATTATAAATATCCAAATGCATTACACTTATCAGGGAAAAAAGATAGTGCATATTTATTTATATTAGGATTAAGTAAAAAATATCCATCATGGCATGTGCCTTACGAAAGTGCGGCATATTTATATTTTTATAATGAAGGTAACCAGTTAAAAGGTATGCAGTTCATGGTTTTAGCATTCGAAAAAGGACTAAGAAATAAAGAAACCTATTATAGTACTTTGAATACATTAGAACAAGGCATGCAAAATCAAGATCCTAATCTGAAAGAAGAATATACAAGCTTATACAAAAAATTAAAGAAAATTGTAATTAATTAAACTACTATGGCAGAGTATAAACTATTGATGCCTAAAATGGGTGAAAGCGTAATAGAAGCAACTATTTTATCTTGGAATAAAACAGTTGGAGATAAAGTTTTAGAAAATGAACTTGTATTAGAAGTTGCCACAGATAAAGTAGATACAGAAATTCTAAGTAATGTATCAGGTACACTGCAAAAAATATTATTTGAAGAAGGCAGTGTAGTTGCAGTAGGAGAAGTATTAGCAATTATAGAAACATCAGATACTAATGTTGAAATTCCTATTCAAGTTGAAAAGAAAGAAGTTCTAGAGAATAAAGAAGCAGAAAAACATATAGAAATATCAATTAAAAATATAAACCAACAAATAGAAACACCCAAAACAGAGAATAAACAACAAGATGTAAATTTTAATTCAAATCAATTTTCACCACTAGTACTAAATATTGCAAGAGTAGAAAATATTCAATTAGAAGAATTAAATACAATAAAAGGAACTGGACTAAATGGAAGAATTACAAAAGAAGACGTTTTAAACTATATTGCACAAAGAAATGTAAAGCAAATCAATAAATCAGAAGAAGAAAAAATTATTCAAATTGAATCAAAAGAAAAAATAAAAATAGACGAAAATATAAATAAAGAAATTAAGCAAACTCAACTTAGCAACAATCTAAACGAAGAAATAGTAGAAATGGATAGAATCAGAAAGATAATATCCAAAAATATGGTAGACTCTAAAAGAATTTCAGCACATGTGTCATCATTTGTTGAATGTGATGTAACAAAAATTGTGAAATGGAGAGAAAAACACAAAGAATCATTCAAGAAAAAGTACGGATTCAATTTAACCTATCTTCCAGTTTTTGTAGAAGCAATTGCACAGTGCATCAAAGAATTTCCAAATATAAATGTATCAATAAAAGAAGATAAAATAATATACAAAAAGGATATAAACATAGGAATTGCAACAGCACTTCCAAATGGAAACCTAATAGTACCAGTAATTAAAAATGCAGATAGAAAAAATATATTAGGCTTAGCATCAGAAATAAATACATTAGCACAAAAAGCAAGAAACAACCAACTAACATCAGATGATATAAGCGATGGTACATATACAGTATCCAATATCGGAACATTCGGAAACATTCTAGGCACACCAATAATATTACAACCACAAGTAGCTATCATGGCATTAGGAATAGCTACAAAAAAGCCAGTTGTAGTAGAAATTGAAGGTGAAGATGTTATTGCAGTCAGACACATGATGTATCTTTCACACACATACGACCATAGAATTGTAGATGGAATGCTAGGAGGTATGTTTGTGAAAAAAGTAGCAGATGTATTGCAAAATTTCGATATAACTCAAGATATATAATGCTTTATGTATTTGAAAAATAGATAAAGCATTTGGGTTTAACCAAAAATGAGAACTTATTTTAGCACGAATAAGGCACTTTTGTTTTAAATAATTATAAACATAAAAATTTTTCCACAAAAAGAGAAAAAAATTAATTTTTATTACTATATTTGCACTCCGAAAATCTGATTCAGATTTCGTAGTTCTTTCAAGTCGAAAAATTGCCAGTGTAGCTCAGTTGGCCAGAGCAGCTGATTTGTAATCAGCGGGTCGGGGGTTCGAATCCCTCCACTGGCTCTAAATTAAGAAGTTTGAAGCATTTATGCCCATGTTCTTAATAGAGTTGGGCAGTTACCAGAGTGGCCAAATGGGGCAGACTGTAAATCTGCTGGTTTTACCTTCGGTGGTTCGAATCCATCACTGCCCACAAAATAGTTCTTTGATTGTATATTATTATCTAATGATTGTAATATACATGTAACTAAAATTATTGCGGAAGTAGCTCAGTTGGTAGAGCATCAGCCTTCCAAGCTGAGGGTCGCGGGTTCGAGTCTCGTCTTCCGCTCTAACTAAAGCTGGTGTAGGCACTTAATCCTAACCATTTCTTGCCGATATAGCTCAGTGGTAGAGCACTTCCTTGGTAAGGAAGAGGTCATGGGTTCAAGTCCCATTATTGGCTCAAGACAACAAAACATAAAATATTTTAATTTTTTATAAAACTATTTTTAAATTTAATACAATATGGCAAAAGAAAAATTCGTAAAAGATAAACCACACGTAAACGTAGGTACTATTGGTCACGTTGACCACGGTAAAACTACTTTAACGGCTGCTATCACAAGTGTGTTAGCATCAAAAGGTTTTGCAGAAAAAAAAGATTATGACTCTATCGACGCTGCTCCAGAAGAGAAAGAGCGTGGTATCACTATCAATACTGCACACGTAGAATATCAAACTACAAACAGACACTACGCACACGTTGACTGTCCAGGTCACGCTGACTACGTAAAAAACATGGTTACTGGTGCTGCTCAAATGGACGGTGCTATTTTAGTATGTGCTGCAACTGATGGCCCAATGCCTCAAACTCGTGAGCACATCTTATTAGCAGGTCAGGTAGGTGTTCCTAAAATGGTAGTATTCTTAAATAAAGTAGACTTAGTTGATGATCCAGAATTATTAGAACTAGTTGAAATGGAAGTTAGAGACTTATTATCTTTCTATAAATTTGATGGTGACAATACGCCAATCATTAAAGGTTCTGCTTTAAAAGCATTACAAGGTGAAGACGAAGGTGTTAAAGCTATCGAAGAATTAATGGAAGCAGTAGATACTTGGATTCCATTACCTCCTCGTCCAGTTGATCAACCATTCTTATTACCAGTTGAAGACGTATTCTCAATCACAGGTCGTGGTACAGTTGCAACAGGTAGAATTGAAAGAGGTATCGTTAAAGTTGGTGAATCAGTAGAAATAGTTGGTCTTCAAGAAAAATCAATGACATCTACAGTTACTGGTGTTGAAATGTTCCGTAAATTATTAGATTCAGGTGAAGCTGGTGATAACGTAGGTTTATTATTAAGAGGTATCGATAAAACAGATATCAAAAGAGGACAAGTAATCTGTAAACCAGGTTCAATTACACCACACACTGAGTTCAAAGCAGAAGTTTACGTATTAAGCAAAGAAGAAGGTGGTCGTCACACTCCATTCTTTAACAAATATCGTCCACAATTCTATATGAGAACAACAGACGTTACTGGTGAAGTTTCATTACCAGAAGGTGTTGAAATGGTTATGCCAGGTGATAACGTAACAATTACAGTAAAATTAATCTATCCAGTAGCAATTGAAAAAGGTTTGAAATTCGCTATCCGTGAAGGTGGTAGAACTGTAGGTGCGGGTCAAGTAACAGAAATTATTAAATAATTATATAACCGTCATTAGTCATTAGTCATTAGAGCTAATGACTAATGATTTAATAGACGGGCATAGTTCAATGGTAGAATAGCGGTCTCCAAAACCGTTGATCAGGGTTCGAATCCTTGTGCCCGTGCAAATAAAATGAATGAAATATGGACAAGCTAATAACATTTATCAAAGCATCTTATGATGAACTTTTAAATAAAGTTACTTGGCCAACTTGGAAAGAGTTGCAGGCTAATGCTATAATCGTTATTATTGCATCTTTCCTCATTGCGTTTTTAGTATTAGTAATGGATAAAGCTTCAATGTTTGCATTAAGTAATGTAATATATAATATTTTAGGCTAAAAACACTTAATCATAATAAAATGATAGCAGAAGACAAGAATTGGTACGTATTAAGAGTAATTAGCGGAAAAGAAAAAATGCTCCGTGAATATATAGAGAAAGAAGTAAAAATCTCTAAATGGGATCATATTATTACTCAAATAGTAGTGCCAACTGAAAAAGTGTATAAGCTAAAAGGTGGAAAAAAAGTAATTCATGAAAAAAACTTTTTCCCAGGTTATATTATGATCGAAGCAGACACTAAAAAATTTAATGGAGATATCGTTCAACATATTCAAAATATGACAAACGTTATTTCATTTATTGAAAGAAATAAACCAATTCCACTTAAAAAAGCAGAAGTTAATAGAATCTTAGGAAAAGTAGATGAGTTAGAAGAAGCTGGTGGAACAACAAATGAACCATTCTTAGTAGGTGAGTCTGTTAAGGTAATAGATGGTCCATTTAATGATTTTACAGGAACTGTAGAAGAAGTAATAGAAGATAAAAAGAAACTTCGTGTTACAGTAAAAATATTTGGAAGAAAAACTCCAGTGGAGTTGAATTTTATGCAAGTAGAAAAAATATAATAAAATGGCAAAAGAAATAGAAACTTTTATAAAGTTACAAGTTAAAGGTGGTCAAGCTAATCCAGCACCTCCAATTGGTCCTGCTTTAGGTTCAAAAGGTGTAAACATCATGGAGTTCTGCAAACAATTTAATGCAGCTACACAAGATAAACAAGGGAAAATTCTTCCAGTAGTAATTACTGTGTTTAAAGATAAATCTTTTACTTTCGTAATCAAAACACCTCCTGCTTCCGCATTATTACTAGAAGCAAGCAAAGCCAAAGCTGGTTCTGCTCAGCCACACGGTAATAAAATAGGAGCTGTTTCATGGGATCAAGTAAAAGAAATTGCAACGCTGAAAATGCCAGATTTAAATTGCTTTACTGTAGAGTCAGCAATGAAAATGGTAGCAGGTACTGCAAGAAGTATGGGTATTACCGTGAATGGTGATGCACCATGGAAAGCATAATTCGTTTGTTTTTGTTACGCATACGAAAAATGCAGAGAGAGTTTTGTGAAATTCAAAACGATATTATCTCACTAAAAATTAATTAAAAATGAAAGTATCAAAAAAAAGAAAAGCAGTAGACGAAAAATTTGACAAAGACAAAGTCTATTCTTTGGAAGAAGCAACTAATGTAATCAAATCACTGAACACGACAAAATTTAATTCTTCTGTCGATGTACACATTAGATTAGGTGTAGATCCAAGAAAACCAGATCAAGCATTAAGAGGCACAGTAAGCCTTCCACATGGAACAGGAAAATCTAAAACAGTATTAGTTTTATGCCCAGCTGAGAAAGAAAATGAAGCTAAGGAAGCAGGCGCAGACTATGTTGGATTAGATGAATATCTTGATAAAATAAATGGTGGATGGACTGATGTTGATGTTATTATTTCAACACCAAGTGTTATGCCAAAACTAGGTAGATTAGGTAAAATACTTGGACCAAGAAACTTGATGCCAAATCCAAAATCAGGTACTGTAACAGAAAATGTAGGTGACGCAGTAAGAGAAGTGAAAAAAGGTAAAATTGCATTCAAAATTGATAAATTTGGTATTATTCATACATCTATAGGTAGAATATCTTTCGATCCTACTCAGATTTCTGATAATGCTAAAGAGATGATTGGAACAATTTCAAAAATGAAACCATCTTCAGCTAAAGGTATTTACTTCAAAAGTATATATTTAGCTACTACCATGAGTCCTGCACTACAAATTGATGTGAAAAGTATTCCTGGAATTTAATTTTAACAGCTAAATTTATAAAAAGTATGACAAGAGCTGAAAAACAAGCAACGATAGATAGTTTAAAAGATACATTTGCATCAAATACATATTTCTATTTTACAGATACATCTGGACTTAATGTTGAAGATATAAGTAAACTAAGAAGAATATGTTTTGAGAAAGGTATTCAAATACAAGTTGCAAAAAACACATTTATTAAGAAAGCATTAGATGCATGTGGTAAATACACAGATGAGTATGAGCCAGTTTTACATGGTACTACAGCATTAATGTTTAGCGAAACTGGAAATCTTCCGGCAAAAGTATTGAAAGATTTTAGAGGAGATAAAGATAAACCAGTGCTTAAAGCAGCAAGTATTGATTCTGCACTATTTATTGGTGATAATCAACTAGCAGCATTAGTAGCATTGAAATCTAAAAACGAATTAATTGGTGATGTAATAGGATTATTACAATCTCCAGCTAAAAACGTAATCTCTGCATTAAAATCTAGCAGTAACAAAATTGCTGGTCTAGTTAAAGCATTAGAAGAAAGAAATAACTAATTTTAAACAATTTAAATTTTAATTAAAATGGCTGATATTAAAGCATTAGCAGAACAACTGGTAAACTTAACAGTTAAAGAAGTAAATGAACTTGCAGACGTTCTAAAATCTGAGTATGGTATTGAACCAGCAGCAGCAGCTGTAGCTGTAGCAGCAGCACCAGCAGGTGGTGGAGCAGCAGCAGCAGAAGAGAAAACATCTTTTGATGTAATCTTAAAAGATGGTGGCGCACAAAAATTAGGAGTAGTTAAAGTTGTAAAAGAACTTACAGGACTAGGACTAAAAGAAGCTAAAGAATTAGTGGATGGCGCACCTAAAGCTGTGAAAGAAGGTGTTTCTAAAGACGAAGCAGAATCTGTAAAAGCTAAGTTAGAAGAAGCTGGAGCAACTGTAGAGTTAAAATAATTCTTAACCTACCCAATATATGTGTCTGGCAGTCTTAGTACTGCCATGACGCATTTTAAATAATTGTTTCTTATTTCAAATATTTACGCATCGTATGTCTAAAATCCAAAAAGCACAAAACTTAACGCCAAGCGGTAGAATAAACTTTGGTAAAATTAATAACCAATTTGATTTTCCAAATTTGCTTGATATACAAATAAAGTCATATCAAGACTTTTTACAATTGGAAACAACTGCAGACAATAGAAAGAATGAAGGTCTTTATAATGTGTTTGCTGAAAATTTCCCAATTACAGATATAAGAAACATATTCTTATTAGAATTTTTAGATTATTATGTAGATCCACCTCGTTATACAGTAGAAGAATGTATAGAAAGAGGTCTAACATATAGTGTTCCTTTAAAAGCAAAACTTAGATTATCTTGTAATGATGAAGAGCATATAGATTTTCAAACAATAGTACAAGATGTATTCTTAGGAAACATTCCGTATATGACGGATAAAGGCACATTTATTATAAATGGTGCAGAACGTGTTGTTGTTTCTCAATTACACCGTTCTCCAGGCGTTTTCTTTGGTATGAGTTATCATCCAAATAGTACAAAAATTTACTCAGCAAGAGTAATTCCTTTTAAAGGTGCTTGGATGGAATTTGCAACAGACATCAATAATGTAATGTATGCATATATTGATAGAAAGAAAAAATTCCCTGTTACAACATTACTTCGTGCAATTGGTTTTGATACAGACAAAGATATATTGAATTTGTTTGGTCTTGCTGATGAAGTACAAGTAAATAAAAAGAATTTAGAAAAAAATATAGGCAAAAAATTAGCTGCTCGTGTCTTAAAATCTTGGATGGAAGATTTCGTAGATGAAGACACAGGAGAAGTTGTATCTATTGAAAGAAACGAAATTATCTTAGAAAGAGATACTTTCTTAGATGAAGATAATATCCAATTAATCTTAGATACAGATGTAAAAACAATCATCTTACAGAAAGATACTGAAGAAGAAGATTATTCTATCATATTCAATACTTTACAAAAAGATACTTCAAATTCAGAATTAGAAGCCTTACAACATATATATAAACAACTTAGAGGTACTGAGCCACCAGATGAAGACACAGCAAGAGGTATAATTGAAAAATTATTTTTCTCTGATAAGAGATATGATTTAGGCTTTGTAGGTAGATATAAAATCAATAAAAAGCTAGAGCTAAATATTAGTGATAAAACTATCGTTTTAACCAAAGAAGATATTGTATCGATAGTAAAATATCTAATCAAATTAGTAAATCAAAAAGCTGAGATTGATGATATTGACCATTTAAGCAACAGAAGAGTAAAAACAGTTGGTGAGCAATTATATGCACAGTTTGGTGTAGGATTGGCACGTATGGCACGTACTATTAGAGAACGTATGAACGTTAGAGATAATGAGGTGTTTACACCAATCGACTTAATTAACGCGCGTACATTATCATCAGTTATTAATTCATTCTTTGGTACATCACAGTTATCACAATTCTTAGACCAAACAAATCCATTGTCAGAAATTACGCACAAAAGACGTATTTCTGCACTAGGGCCAGGTGGTTTATCAAGAGAAAGAGCTGGTTTCGAGGTAAGGGACGTTCACTATTCTCACTATGGTAGATTATGTACAATTGAAACGCCTGAAGGACCAAATATCGGTTTGATTTCCACACTTTGTGTACACGCAAAAATAAATGATATGGGTTTTATTCAAACGCCATATCGTAAAATAAAAGACGGAAAACAATTAAATAGCGTAGAATTCTTAACAGCTGAAGAAGAAGATGAAAACATCATTGCACAATCTAATATTCATGTAAATGATAAAGGAGAATTTGTTGATAAGAAAATTAGATGTCGTTATCAAGGTGATTTCCCAATCATAGATAGTGAAGATGAAGATATGAACAACATATCTTACATGGATGTTGCACCAAATCAGATTGTAGGTGTGTCTGCTTCATTAATTCCATTCTTAGAAAACGATGATGCGAACCGTGCATTGATGGGCTCAAACATGCAACGTCAAGCTGTTCCATTAATTAGAACAGAAGCACCAATAGTTGGAACTGGATTAGAAGCAAAAGTAGCTCAAGATTCTAGAGTATTAATTAATGCTGAAAGAAGTGGTATTGTTGAATATGTAGATGCAAACGAAATCAGAATTAGATATGATAGAACTGAGAATGAGAAATTAGTAAGTTTTGATGATGATGTGAAAGTGTACAAACTAATTAAATTCTCTAGAACAAACCAAGCAACTTGTATCAACTTAATTCCAATTGTAAGAAAAGGCGATAAAGTAAAAGCAGGACAAGTACTTTGTGAAGGTTATGCTACACAAAATGGTGAGTTGGCTTTAGGTAAAAACTTATTAGTTGCATTCATGCCATGGAAAGGTTATAACTTTGAGGATGCTATCGTTATTAATGAAAAAGTAGTTAGAGAAGATATATTTACGTCAATACATATTGAAGAATATGAGTTAGATGTAAGAGATACAAAATTAGGTGAAGAAGAATTTACAAATGATATTCCAAATATTAGTGAAGATATTACAAGAAACTTAGATGAAGATGGAATTATCAGAGTTGGTGCTAAAATTAAAGAAGGTGATATCTTAATTGGTAAAATCACTCCAAAAGGAGAAACTGACCCAACGCCAGAAGAAAAATTATTAAGAGCAATATTTGGTGATAAAGCTGGTGATGTAAAAGATGCATCATACAAAGCACCACCATCAACAGAAGGTATTGTAATTAATACAAAACTTTTCAAAAAAGCTAAAAAAGATAAAAACTCTAAAATCAAAGAGAAAACTGAGCTTGAAAAAGCTGAGAAAGTACATTTACAAAATTTAGAAGAAATCAAACGTGCTTTAGTTGAGAAATTGATGAAATTAGTTGGTGGAAAAACTACTAATGGTATCAAAAATATTTTTGGAGAAGAAGCTGTTCCCAAAGGTGTTAAATTCTCGGAGAAATTATTTGGTGGATTAAATTATCAAAATCTAGACACTTCTAATTGGACTAAAGAAGAAGAAACAAATGATTTGATAAAACGTTTAATACACAATTACCTTATCAAACATAATGAAGAAAAAGGTAGATTTTTAAGAGATAAATATGCAATTACAGTAGGTGATGAATTACCAACAGGTGTCTTAAAACTAGCTAAAGTTTATGTTGCACAAAAACGTAAATTAAAAGTTGGTGATAAAATGGCTGGTCGTCACGGAAATAAAGGTATCGTTGCTAAGATAGTACGCGAAGAAGATATGCCATTCTTAGAAGATGGAACACCTGTTGATATTGTATTGAATCCATTAGGTGTACCTTCTCGTATGAACATCGGACAGATTTATGAAACCGTTTTAGGTTTAGCAGGAAAAGAATTAGGATTGCGTTTCGCAACACCAATCTTTGATGGTGCAACAGTTGATGAAATTGAAGAGTATATTGAAGATGCTAAATTACCAAGATTAGGACATACGTATTTATACGATGGAGAAACTGGAGATCGTTTTGACCAAAAAACTACCGTTGGTGTTATCTATGTAATCAAACTAGCACATATGGTTGATGATAAAATGCATGCTCGTTCAATCCAATATATTCATTAATTACGCAACAGCCATTAGGCGGTAAAGCACAATTTGGTGGTCAGCGTTTAGGTGAAATGGAGGTTTGGGCATTAGAAGCATACGGTGCATCTAGTATCTTACAAGAATTATTGACTATCAAATCTGATGATATACAAGGTAGAGCTAAAGCTTATGAAGCAATAGTAAAAGGTGATAATTTGCCAGAACCAGGAATTCCAGAATCATTCAATGTATTAGTACATGAATTAAGAGGCTTAGCATTATATTTAGATTTTGAATAATCTTATGTAGACTTTTAAGTCATCAGTAAATATAAAATAGGCTACCAATTTGGTAGCCTATTTTAGTTATGTATTAAATCTATGTATATTTTTATAATTCAGAAAATATACTTATTTTAGATAAAAACCATCTAATGTATAAAACTTTATTCATCTGCATTTTGCTATTATTCTTTCATTGTAATCTAAAAGCACAGCTGGTAGATTATAAATTAATAATGGACTCTTTAAATATTGCTTTAAAAAAGCTAAAGTAGATACTATTAAGGTAGAGATTTATTTGGAAATGGGCTACCAAACTGCAATGAATGGCAATAATGATAAAAGTCTATTATTTGTAGATACTGCAGAAAATATTGCTAAAAAAGCAAAATGGAATATAGGCATAATTAATGCTTATAGATATAAAGCAAATATGTATATGGCAAAAGGCGATAATGTAAATGCATTGAAGTTTTTTAAACTGTCATTAAAAGAAAGTGAAAGGAATAAAGATACACTTGGTAAAATCTTAGCCAATTATAATATTGGTAATATTTATCAACGTGAAAATAACCTAAATAAGGCATCGGAATATTATTTTAATGGAATAAATATAGCTCAAAAAGTTAATGATACTGATCAGACTGCGTTGGGATATTACTATGTAGCTATCATTTTTTTTATGCAATTTGCTTTGAATAAATCTAAAGAATATGCATATAAATCATTAGCATTTTTAAATAAAAAAAAAGATGCTGATTATGTATATTGGAAGGCACAAGTTTATGAAATAAAAGGTGCTGTGTATTCTAAAGAGAAAAAAAATGATTCAGCAATTTATTGTTTTACTAAATCTCTTGAAAAAAATAAAGCTGTAAATAGTTTAGAAGGCATTGGCAAATTGAATGTACAACTTACATCAGCTTATGAAAACAATCCAAAAATACAACTACAATACATAGAAGAAGCAACCAAAATTTTTGAAGCATATGGTGATAATCTTTATAAAATATATAATGATGGTAATCGTGGCTTGGTTTATAAAAATCTATACTTTCATCCAGAATTAATTAAAACATTGCCAGATAGCCTACAACTGTCAAAATCAGAATTTGGTTCAAAAGCAGATTATTATTTAAACTATGCTATCAATAAATCGAGAGAACTAAAATACTCAGACCTTGAAATACAATTTCTAAAACCTTACGCGAAATTGTTGGCAGACCAAAAAAAGTATGCAAAAGCTATTGAATATTATGAAGCATTTATTACACTGAATGATTCTGTTTATTCGCAAGATCTGAAAAACCAAATTGCTGGTTTATAAAGTAAAAGAGAAATAGAAACACGCGACAAACAATTACAAATTAATCAACTACAATTAGACAAAAATAGAAGTGAACGCATTATCCTTTTTTGTGGACTTGCTGCCTTATTAATTATTGGAACTCTATTGTATTATCAAAATAGAACCAGAAAAAAAACAAACGATACTTTGCGAAAGTTGAATGCCGAATTAGATAAAGCTAACCAACTAAAAGCAAGATTCTTTGGTATTCTCAGTCACGATTTGCGAAGTCCGATTGCTAGCTTAGTCAATTATTTGCAACTACAAGAAAGTAGTACAGAAAATTTGCCTGCTGAAATTAGAAATGAATGTAATCTACAAATAAAAAACTCTGCCAACGATTTGCTCAACAATATGGAATCATTGCTCACGTGGAGTAAATCGCAGATGCAAAATTTCAATCCAAAGAAAAAGCAAGTTTCAGTAGATGATTTATATGCATACATTCAAAAGTTTTATTCAGAAAGCAATATAAATCATATAAAAATACATTATCAAAATGTAGAAAACATTACAATAAATACAGACGAAAATTATCTGCAAACTATTATGTACAATCTTACAGCCAATGCAGTAAAAGCATTAAAGAATATAGAAAATGCGGAAATTATTTGGAATGCAAAAATAGAGCACAACCAAATTGTATTGTCAATAACAGACAATGGTAGTGGAATAAAGAGCGAACAAGTAGAAAATTTATATACAGAAAAAACAACAGCCAACACCAAAACAGGATTTGGTTTACACATTATACGTGATTTAGCCAATGCCATACAATGTAAAATTGTTCATGAAAACAATATACCTAATGGAACTATTTTTAAATTGTATTTGTAAAATATTTTATTTCTGAATGACTAAAGTATTCAGCCATTTTATCCATTGTTTTTGTATGGTTAATAGCTCTTTTTCTTTTAAACCTGGTTTTATAATTCCAAATTCATTTTTAGATAATCTTTTTAGAATCCAACTTGCTCTACCAGCCACAGTATAAATATCATCATCAATTTGATAATTGAGCGGATTGTGTGTCATTTGTCCAGTTTTTAGTCTTGCCCAAATAGTCACATCAGAAGCGTTAGTTAAGCCAATATAAGTTGTGTCTGTTAGTTTCAATATCAATTCAGGAATATACTTTGCATATCTTGCACTGTCCATTGCTATCCAAAATGGTATTCTAAAAATATATTCATAGTCTTTATTTTTATAAAGAAATTGGTCTATTTGCTCTGGCTTATAATTTCTGATGTCACGCATGGTAGAATCTAAACGCATACCATATGCCACTTGAAATTCTTTATTTACTAAATTAATTTGTTTTTTAAAAGGTAATGGCAACAAATTTTTAGGCAAAAAAGGCTTGGAACTTGGTTGTGCATTAGCATAACTTATAGAAATACATACAATAAAAAATAATATAATACTACTCTTTATTTTTAGGCTTTCTAAAGTTTGGCTTATTCTTTTGATTTTTGTTATGTCTGCGTTTTTTGTCATTTCGTTCTAAACTTGATAAAGAAATTTGTCCTACTAATTCTACAAAATTATCTTCTGTTTCTTTTACTGGAACACTTTCAGATAATTCGTTTAAGTCTGCTGGTTTCTTTCCTTCTTGGTTTAATGCAATTACTTTTTTTACATTCTCAAATGTTAGCATATAAAACTTACTTTGTTCTTTTACTTCGTAATGCATTATGCCTTTTAATACGTCAGTTTTTACCAATCTTGCTGTTCCAGTTTCAGTTTCTAAGAAGTCAGATTTTTTAGGCACATCTCTCAATGCATCTAAATAAGTATCTAATTCATAGTTTAAACAACATTTTAATCTACCACACTGACCAGAAAGCTTAGTTTGGTTGATGGATAAATTCTGATATCTTGCTGCTGTTGTATTCACTGACTTAAAACTTGTAAGCCAAGTAGAACAACACAATTCTCTACCACACGAACCAATACCACCAACAATGCCAGCTTCTTGCCTTGCACCAATCTGACGCATTTCTATCTTTATTTTAAATTCAGATGCTAATACTTTAATTAGTTCTCTGAAATCTACTCTGCCATCAGCAAAGTAATAAAAAGTAGCTTTTTTGCCATCAGCTTGGTATTCTACAGCACCTAGCTTCATATCTAATCCCAAATCACGTGCCAAAATACGTGCCTTTAGCATAGTTTCTTTCTCCAAATCTCTTACCTTGTCTAGTAATTGGAGTTCATGCTCTTTTGCCAAACGTATAATGTTTTTAAACTCGTAAGTTTTCTCATTGATTTTTTTCTTACGCATTTGTAGTTTTACCAATTCGCCTTTTAAGCTAATTGTGCCTATGTCGTAACCTTGTGTAGCTTCTACCAAAACTTGGTCGCCAATAAACAAGTCTAAATTCTTTTCTAATTTATAAAAGCCTTTGCGTGAGCCATTTTTGAAATTGATTTCAAAAATATTGTATGTTGTAAAATTATCTAAAGATATATCTGCTAACCAATCATATACTTCTAATCTAGAACAACCACCACTCGCACAATGCCCATTGCTTTTACAGCCTTTTGGTGTAGCAGCACTGCATCCTGAACATCCCATAATTGTTTTTTTATCAAAAATAAAGAAATTTTATCGAAATGTATAAAGTTTGTATCCATTTAACTAATTTTACTTTTTTAATGATATAAATTAATAGTGATGGAACAAAACACAAATACGAATAACACACAGCCAAGTACTTATGAAAAAGGAAAGAAGACAGTAAAAGGTTTCTTTTTGAAATTATTCTTAGTCTTGATTTTAATTGGAATTTTGGGTTTACTTGGGTTTATTGGTTATAGTAGTTTTACCTATAGTGATGGCAATAGAGCAGGTATTTTAATTAAGTTTTCTAAAAAAGGATATGTTTTTAAAACCTATGAAGGTGAAATGAATTTAGGTGGCATTAATCCTATGCCTGGAAATACAATTGCAAACAATTATTGGCAATTTTCAGTTGTTAATGATGATGTGGCATTAGCATTGGATACCTTGCAAGGAAAAAAGTTGCGTTTGCATTATAAAGAAAAGAAAGGTCATTTGTTTTGGCGTGGCGAAACCAATTATTTGGTAGATGAGGTGGTTGTAATTCCATAGTTGTGTTGTGTAAAAAAACATAGCCTTGCATGAAATGCAAGGCTATTGCTAACTAAAACTACTTGTGTATAATTCTGCGAAGCAGAATATATTTTATAAACCTGTGGTTATGCTATTTAATTGGTATTTGCCATTTGAAATGTTTGCTTGAACATTGTAACTTCCATTTATAATCCCTGCTTTGTCCTCGTATTTTATCCAAAAATATATGTATTCATTGCCTTTAGCTTCTTTCTTTCTAAAAACTATATAGCCTTTGTTTTGTATGGTAAATTCAAAGAGATCAGATGGGTAAATAAAGTATGTGTTATTAGAACTTATAATGTTTTCATCCCAATTATCATCAGTTGCCCAAATATTATTATCATCAATAGAAATATTATCATGTAGAATAAGATTATTTGAAAGATATGGGTTGTTGTAATTTAAAAATTCTAATTGAACTCCTTTGCCGTCTATACTGAAGCAAGTTAGACCAATAACTGTTTCTCTATAACCGAAGGTTCCCAAACGTGAAGTTAAATTTATATTGATTCTATCACCATCATATAGAATGATGTTTTTATCAACCGTAGATAGAAATAATTCTTGATTTAACACAGGATAATTTGTTTTCATATTTAATGTAAATTTCCCATTTTTTATATTTCCACCACCTGGTGTTGGAACAACACAGCCCGTAAAAATTGTTGCTGCAAAGGCTATGATAGCTGCTATCATTAATCCTTTTGTTTTGTTTGTTGTGTTCATTTTTATATTGTTTTAATTATTTCTGACCAGCTAATAATATTTCGTTCGGATTTTTACTAACAGCAGTTTCTAAAATTTTTGCAGTAATATCTGTAGTTACATTAGGAATGTGCAAACCAACTATTTGGTATTTTATCCAACCATAGAAATAGTTGCCATCTTTTAAAATTCTAAGCCCAGAAAATGCTGTTCCATCTGTATTTGTTTTTAGTTTATAATTTGCTATTTGTGAATTATATGTATATATATCTGTAAATTTAGCTGATGCCACTATTCCAGCACTCTCTCCTAAACTATTCGACCATAAAATATTAGGTAAAATAATTGACTTGTTTAGTTCAACATAATAACTTTTATTTTCAAACGTACTATTGTTTTTATTTAATAAACTATCAAATGCAAATTCAATATTATTACCTTCTGCATATATATAGTTACCTTTAAATATAACATAATGTTCTTGAGTCCATCTTTTGCAAATAAATTTAATATCAATAATGCTATCATTGTTAATATCAAGATTGTAGTTGTATGTAGTATCATTCCAGTTTAATTTTGAATTAATACTTAGATTCCATGTTTTGTGAATGATGTTTGGATTTGTTCCGCCGCCACCTGGTGTAGGTACACAAGCTGTAAAAATTGTTGCTGCAAAGGCAATAATACTTGCTATTATTAATCCTTTTGTTTTGTTTCTTGTATTCATTTTTATATTATTTTTTAGTTTAAAAGTTATTTCTACTATGCAAACTTATTACTAAAAAAATAAAATTATGAATATAAAAAAACGTCTTTGTCAATAAAAAATGGAAATATTTTTATTAATAAATTGGCTAGCTCTATGTTTATTATTTATTAAAACCTAATAAAAATATATTGTAATTGGTTCGTTTTGTGAAAATAAAAATACTTATTTGTCAATACTCAACTAATATTGGCAGATTTTTTGTGAAAAAAAATAATATTTCTATAGTAGATTTTTATGCAAATTCACTCAATTCTAACCAACGTAGTTCTTTGCCATCTAAGGTTTGAATGATTTGTTCTAGTTCAGTTGCAATTTCTTGTATGGCATCATGGCTAAGACTACCTGAGCTAAGTTTTTCTGTCAATTGTATTTTGAGTTGTTGTAGTGTGTCAATGTCTTTTTCTAATTGCAAGAATTCTTGTTGTTCTTTGAAGCTTAATTTTCGTTTGTCTTTTACAATATCTTTTTTTGTTTCTGTTTTGTTTTTTTCTGCTATGGCTAAATTCTCTTTTTCTATTCTTAGTTGTTCTTTCAAATCATCTCTATATTCTTTGTAGTTGCCTAAGAATGTTTTTATCTTTCCATTGCCTTCAAACACAAATAACCAATCTGTCAGTTTATCCAAAAAATATCTATCGTGTGATACAATGATTAAACAACCTTTGTATTCCAATAAAAAGTTTTCTAATACATTTAATGTTAGAATATCTAAATCGTTGGTTGGCTCATCTAAGATTAAAAAATTTGGCAGTTAGAATCCTTTTAATATTCTAATAAGTGTAGATTTGCCAGAACCATTTTTTGCTATGATGGCAATTTTCTGACCTTTGTCTTTTAGGAAAGTAATACTGCAGAACAACAAGCGTTCGCCGTAGTATTTAGAAAGATTCTGAACTGAACGGTAATTCGTAAAAAAAAATGAAAAATTTGAATGTTGCTAAGGTAATAATTAGTTGTATTAACAAAGAAGCCTTGCAGTTTTGCAAGGCTTCTTTGTGGTATTAAAATTTAGAAAGATTATTATTTCCCTGTGACTATACTATTTAATTGTTGTTTACCTTCGTAACAAGTTGTTTCTAACGACATATATTTTTTAACAGTATTTGTGCTTTGGTCAGTATACGATTTTACAACACTTTTTGAACCAATTCTTATCCAACAATATAAATATTCATTAGGTCCTTTGTATTTTCTAAACACAAAATATTTTGTAATAGTTCGAGGGACTAAGTTTACGGTATTTGTTATATATTTTTCTGCATATATATCATGCCAGTCATATTCATCAGGATATGCATCATTAGGATATGTAGTACTATTAACAGTTTTATCAGCAGCTAGCATACTTGTATTAGTAGCACCCTGCAATTGTTGCAAAAATATCATCAGCATAACTAGGTATATATAATGCTTGATAATTTCCTGCACCTTCTCCATTTATATTATTAATATTTACAATTGATACCATTTGCCCTTTTATTGAAAAATAATTACCTGGAACATACCCATCCATAGACGTTATTTTAATTTCTATGGAGTCTCCATCGAAAAGAAAAGTTTTTTTGCTGTTCTCGATGCAGAACAAGAATATGGACACATTAAACTTGAATATTCCCATACAGTATCTAAATTTACTGAAAATCCAATATTAAAAGCATCAGTAGGAAAAAATTGTTGCTGTAAAGGAAATAACAGCTGCTATTATCAATCCTTTTGTTTTGTTTTTTGTCTTCATTTTTTTATTTTATGATTTGTAATTTATTTCTTATAATGTAAAAATAATACTAAAACAATAAAAAGTAAAGTATAAAATACAAAAAAATGGAAATATTTCTATGAATAATACGATTGGTAGATTTTTTTGTTAGAAAAATAATATTTCTATAGTAGATTTTTATGCAAATTCACTCAATTCTAACCAACGTAGTTCTTTGTCATCTAAGGTTTGAATGATTTGTTCTAATTCAGTTGCAATTTCTTGTATGGCATCATGGCTAAGATTACCAGAACTAAGTTTTTCTGTCAATTGTATTTTGAGTTGTTGTAGTGTGTCAATGTCTTTTTCTAATTGCAAGAATTCTTGTTGTTCTTTAAAACTTAATTTTCGTTTTTCCTTTACAATATCTTTTTTTGTTTCTGTTTTGTTTTTTTTCTGCTAAGGCTAAATTCTCTTTTTCTATTCTTAGTTGCTCTTTCAAATCATCTCTATATTCTTTGTAGTTGCCTAAGAATGTTTTTATCTTTCCATTGCCTTCAAACACAAATAACCAATCTGTTAGTTTGTCCAAAAAGTATCTATCGTGTGATACAATGATTAAACAACCTTTGTATTCCAATAAAAAGTTTTCTAATACATTTAATGTTAGAATGTCTAAATCGTTGGTAGGCTCATCTAAGATTAAAAAATTTGGATTTTGCATTAAAATTGTTAGTAAATACAATCTGCGTTTTTCGCCGCCACTCAAAGTTGATACATAATTATATTGTTGGTCTGGTGTAAATAAAAATCTTTCTAACATTTGCGAAGCAGAAATCTGTCCGCCAGCTACTGGAATATATTCTGCAATGTCTTTAATAACTTCAATGACGCGCTTACCATCTTTGAGTTGCATGCCTTTTTGGTTGTAGTATCCAAATACCATTGTTTCGCCAAGTACAATATTGCCTTCGTCTGGTTTTTGGTTGCCTACAATAATATTTAGTAAGGTAGACTTTCCGCAACCATTTCTGCCTACTATACCAACGCGTTCGCCACGCTGAAATTTGTAAGAAAACTTGTCTAATAATATTTTGTTGTCGTATTTTTTGCTGATGTTGTGTAGCTCTACAATTTTGCCACCCATTCTGCTCATTTTTATTTCTATCTCTACTTTTTTGTCATCTATTTTTTTAGTAGCAGCATTTTGTACATTTTCAAAATTATCTTCTCTTGATTTGGCTTTGGTTGTTCTTGCTTTAGGTTGTCTACGCATCCATTCTAGTTCTTTTCTAAATACATTCTGCGCTTTCTCAAGATTTGAGCGTTGGTGTTCTTCTCTAATTTCTTTATTTTCTAAATATTTGCTGTAGTTACCACGATGTTTGTATAATTGATTGTCTTCAAGCTCAAGAATATCTGTACATATATTTTCTAAAAAATACCTATCGTGCGTAATCATTAATAGTGTGATATTGTCTTTAGATAAATAGCCTTCAAGCCATTCTATCATATCTAAATCCAAGTGGTTAGTAGGCTCATCTAAAATTAATAAATCTGGTTGTTGTAATAGTAAAATTGCAAGTGCCAAACGTTTGATTTGTCCACCAGAAAATGTGCTTACTTTTTGCTCTAAATCATCTATTAAAAAACGAGAAAGAATCTGTTTGATTTGTTGTTCATAATCCCAAGCTTGCAGTTTTTCCATTTCTTCCATTGCTTGGTTGATGTCGCCATGTCCAGCAATCGCTTTTTCATAGTTCAAACAAGCTTTAAGCATTGGATTGTCAGCATTCAAAATAGTATCATATACTGTTTTGTTGCCATCAAAAATTGGATCTTGAATTAAGTAACCAACTCTAATATCTTTATGGAATTTTACTTCACCAGATTCTGGTGGTTCTAATCCTTGTAATATTCTAATGAGTGTAGATTTGCCAGAACCATTTTTTGCTATGATGGCAATTTTCTGACCTTTGTCTATAAAAAAGGTAATATCGCTGAATAATAAGCGTTCGCCGTAGTATTTAGAAAGATTTTGAACTGTAAGGTAATTCATAAAAAGGAAAAATTTGAATGTTGCAAAGGTAAGGAAATAAACTTAGTTGTTAAGTGTCTACTCGCTTTCTACCCAAAATAGATTTTCTGTAATGTAGTCGCAGAATAGTCTTCCATTGTTGGTTAAAGTATATATGTTTTGGTTTTGCACTACCCAACTATTATCTATAAATGATTTGATTTCAAATTCAAAATGTTTTTTAAACTCATTGCCAAATTGTTTGTCAATATGATTTGTGTCAACGCCCCAAATTGTTCTTAGTTTTGTCATTATATATTCATTATACATATCAATGTTGCTTAGTGTTTCGCAACTTTGTGCCAATTGATGATGGTTAATTTGTTTGATGTATAATGCATTGTTATTGATGTTCCAGTATCTGTTTTTCCCATCAAATGAATGTGCAGATGGCCCTAACCCTAAATATTTACTGCCTTTCCAATAGTTGGTATTGTGTATGGCATATTGTTTATTGGTACAAAAGTTAGATATTTCATATTGTTCATATCCATGAGTTGCGCAAACATCTTGTAAAATAGAAAATTGTTCTGCAATCTTTTGTTCATCTATTTCAGAAATTATATTCTTTTGTATTTGATGGTGTAAAATGGTTTTTTCTTCAACTGTAATTGCATAGCAAGAAAAATGTTGGATATTATGATTGATGAGATACAATATATTTTCTTTCCATTGCTCATTACTAAGTGTAGGTGTACCATAAATTAAATCGCAAGTAATGTTGTTGAAGCCAATTTTTTGTGCAAGTTGTATGGCTGTTTTTCCTTCAGATGCATTGTGCGCTCTATGCATAAATTTCAAATCTTCATCAAAAAAAGACTGAATTCCAATAGATAAACGATTGATTGGTGTGTATTGTTTTAATTGTGTTAGATATTCTTCTGTTAAATCATCTGGATTGCATTCTATGGTAATTTCTGCTTTTGGTGTTACTGTGAATGTATTATATATTTTCTCTAATATTTTTAGAATATGATTGATGTCTATAAAACTTGGTGTGCCACCACCAAAATATATACTTTGAATGGTGGTTTCTTTCTGAAAGAAATTATTTTGTAGTTCTATTTCAATAATGATAGCTTGCACCATCTTTTCTATATAATCTGTTTGTGTAGAAAAATGGAAATTGCAATAGTTACATGCCTGTTTGCAAAATGGAATGTGTATGTAGATGCCTGCCATATTTTATGCAAATTAAAACAAATCCTTAATTATTGATATATTTGAAATACTTTTTATGTGCCAACTGAAAAAAATATATTTTTTAGTGTTGATTTTTGTTGCCTTGTATTCAAAATCAGAAATAATATTAACTATTAAATATGCTTCTGCTAAGAAAACAAAACAATTGAAATACAAGAATGTTGAAGATGCACAAAAGTATTTAGAACAATTAAAACAAGATAAAATAAAACAAGGCTATTGGCAGTTTTCAATAGATAGTTTTTATTGTGTTGATAATAATTGCCAAGCATATATACATACTGGAACTAAATATTATTTGCAACAATTAGAAATAGGCAATAAAAAATGGAATTATAATGATATTCAAAATATAAAGAATATTCCAGAGTCAATATTGAAAGCAAGAGAAGAAACTGGTTATCCTTTTGCAAATGTGGAAATGGATAGTTTAAATCTTCAAAATGATACCCTATATGTCAATTATAAAGTAAATAAAGCACAATTAGTTACCATTGATAGTTTTATTAATCATCAAAATGCGAAAATCTCAAAATCTTTTATAGAAAATTATACAGGAATAAAAAAAGGAAAACCATATGCTGAAAGTAAAATTCTGAATATTGATAATTTATTAAACAAGTTGCCTTACACAGAACTTACACAACCAACTGGAATAAATTTTAGAGGTGATAAGGCAGATATTCATTTATACTTAAAAAAGAGAAAGGTAAATAAGTTTGATTTTGTGATAGGATTTCTACCCAATAATTCAATTGCAGGAAAGTTTTTGATAACTGGTGAAGCAAGAATTCATTTGCAAAATGCATTTAAAAGAGGCGAGGAGCTATTCTTTGAATGGGTGCGTCTAAGACCAAACCAACAACGATTAAATATAAAATTTGCTTATCCATATTTATTTAAAACTCCTTTAGGTGTTAATACATCTTTCTTTTTAGACAAAAGAGATTCATCGTCATTAGATTTAAACATACAAGTAGGATTGCCATATTTTATTAAGACCAATAATTATATCAAAGGTTTTTACAAATATGCTCAGACAATAGTTTTACAAGCAGACACGCTTTATGCAAAAAATTATAAGCAATTACCTAATAATTTAGATGCAACATACAATCAATATGGAATAGAAATGTACTATGAAAATTTAGATTATCTATTTAATCCAAGAAAAGGTTTTGATATAAAGTTTTCAGCATCAGCAGGAATCAAGAAAATTAAACCAAATAATCAAATCATTACATTGCAATCAAATGATGGATTCGATTATGGTACATTGTATGATAGTATCAATAGAAAAAGTATAAAAGGTGATTTGTTTTGGCAAATTAATTATTATTTACCATTAGACAAACGCAATGTGCTAAAATTTAGCAACAGTGGAGGCAGTGTTTTAAATAATAATTTACTCAGAAATGAATTAATAAGAATTGGTGGCAGTAAATTGCTCAGAGGATTTGATGAAGAATCAATTTTAGTTAGCACGTATCTATTAAATATTTTAGAGTACAGATTTATATTGCAACGCAATTCTTATTTGGCAGTATTTTATGATTTTGCCTATGTGAGAAGAAAATTTAATAACGAATTAATTCAGAATTATCCATTTGGCTTTGGCGTAGGTATAAATATTGAAACAAAAATTGGTATTTTTGGACTTTCCTATGCACTCGGACATCAAAAAACAAATCCAATCAATTTTAGAAATTCAAAAATTCATTTTGGATACGTTATTCAATTTTAAAATCTGGATACTTGTTTTATTGCTTGGCAGTAATGTTGGTGTATTTGCAAAGCAAAGCAAAATATACAACCCAATTTGGGTAGATTCAATATTATCACACAAAAAAGATAGTGTGCAATTTGCCAAATTGTTGAGCAAAGTAGAAATTACAACAGAAAAAACCACGATAAATTTACCACAACCAATAAGGAATAGTAGTGTCCAATATACTTACTTAGCTATAGTTGCAGTAATATTTTTTCTTTTAGGTATATTGTTTTTCTTTTTTGATGATTTTATACAAACAATCATACAAAGCTTATACAATACAAAAAATATAATATATATTATACAGCACATAGATTAGACAATATATTCTTAAATCTAGTTTTTCTAATAATAAAAATGTCAATTATTGCTTATAGTACTTTGATGCTATTGCAACACATGCAAAATCATAAGCTTGAATTTAGTATAAATAACACAATTCATATTTTCGCATTAGTATTCATATTTTTAAGTGTAAAATACCTAATTGAGAATATAATAGTTTGGCTTGCCGCACAGCAGAAATTATACAGATTCTTAAATATTTATAAATTATACTACGACTTGTATTTAGGATTAATATTTATATTTGTTTCAATAGTAATATTGTATAATAGGGCAAACATATTATATACATATTTTTTGATATTTTCTGCCTTATATGTAATTATTTTATTATATAAGATAATTCAATTACAGCAATTTGTAAAAATTCATCATAAGATTTATTTTATTTTGTATATTTGCACCTTTAAAATTTTGCCTCTATTATTATTGACAAAATATTTGTGGTATAATTATAAAATAAACATTTATGGCTAAAAAAGAAGTAGCTAAAACTATCACAACAAAGAAAAGCAAAAGCACTGAAGGTGTTGATGCAAAATCTAAAGAAAAATCAAAACAAACAAGCAAAAATGCAGCAGTTACAACTACAAAAAAAACAATTGTAAAGAAAACCAAAACTGAAACTGTAGCTCCAAAGAAAGCAAAAACAGAAGTAAAGAAAAATGCTGAGACTACTTCTAGTAAAAAAGAAACTCAAACTACAAAGAAAAGTGCTGCAACAGCAAAAAAAGTAATTGCTAAAACTATTCAAGCACCAAAATCAATCCAAAAAGAAAAAAAATCTGAAGTTGATACTGAAAAAATTACTAAACGTAATAACTTAGCTAAAGATACTATCACACAAAAATCGCCAATAAAGGAAAAAAGAAAATACACCAAGAAAGAAGATAAAAAAGAAAACAAACCTATTGAGGTAGTATCGAAAAAAGTAGAAGTTGTAATTTCTGATGACAAGCCAAGAGCAGTAAAATCTATTTTAATTTCTTTGCCCAAACCAGAAACAGGAAAATCACCATATATTGATATTGCCAACCAATTTAAAATTAAATTAGATTGGAGACCATTTACTGAAGTACAACCAATAAAAATAATTGACTTTAGACTTCAAAAAATATATATAGAACAGTATAAAAATATAATTTTTTCAAGTAAAACTTCTGTAGAACAATATTTTAGAATCTTACAAGAGTCAAGACAAAAAATATCAGAAGAAAATAAATATTTTTGTATCAACGAAGCAATCGCATTATATCTTCAGAAATTCATCAACTATAGAAAGAGAAAAGTGTTTTTTGGTGATGGTAAGTTGCCAAAACTAATGGAAGTTATCATAAAAAACAGAGATAAAAATGGTAATTCCATGCACTTAATACCAAGCTCTGAAACAAAAGATAAAGCACTTACAGACACACTAAAAAAGTACAATATAGAATACAAAGAAGCCGTATTATATAGAACAATACCAAGCAATCTAGAAGATTTAAAAGATGTAAAATATGATATGTTGGTATTCTTCAATTCAATAGCAATAGACTCACTGTATAGCAATTTCCCAGATTTTGTACAAGACAAAACAAGATTGGCAATTTATGGAAATTCTACAGCAGAAACAGTCATGAAGCATAAATTAAGAATTGATGTATTTGCTCCAACGCCAACAATGCCATCACTTGCAGATGCAATTAAAAAATACATAACATTAGGCAATAAAAAATAATTAAGTTCAAATTAATATTTTTTAATACCTTTATCAAACAATGATAAAATTCATTAGAAGTATATTATTGATTACACTATTTGTATCAGGCATACAATTGCAACTCAATGCACAAGTAAAGCAAATATCAACGCATTTTAATGATCTAAAAGAATGGTACAATCCAGCATTTTACGGTATAGAGAAACAATACAAATTTGTTGCAAACTATAGAACACAATGGACAAAACTAGATGGAGTACCACAAACTATTAATTTTTTATCCAGTTTTGCATTGCCAAAAATTAAAAGTGGAATTGGTATTAATATCACACACGATAGAATTGGAGCAATACAAACAACTACATTACAAGCAGGATACAATTATATAATTCCAATTAAAGACAAACTAAAAATTGGCATTGGCGCACAGGCAGGATTCGAGTTTTCAAATTTAGATGGTTCAAAACTAATTACACCAAATGGTAATTATAGCTCAGGTATAAATCATAATGATGATGTCATTAATCAAGCAACTAATAAAACATTCAGACCATTATTAAATGTTGGCATAAGCTTAAATTCAAAACATATAAATGTAGGCGTTGCATATCTAAATGCAATAAACAATAAACTAAATTTTGATGGAACAGTTAGAAGTTTAAGTACACAACTTGGAAGTGTATTGCAAACAAGCATTAATTCTGAAATAAAACTACCTAAAGAATTTAAACTTATTCCAGTAATTGTTATTAATACAGACTTTGTAAATGTTCAAACAGATGTCCAAATATTAGCAGGCTACAAATATTTTGGAGCATTAGGTGTAAATGTTCGTGGCTACAACAAAAAATCTATAGAATCAGTTTCGCCAATTATCAAAATAACACCAATAAAAAATATAGGATTAGGATTTATTTATAGCTACGATGTAAATATAAATGCATTAAAAATTGCAAATAGCAATACACATGAAATTACAATTTTTTATAATATGAATTCAAAGAATATTTCTAAACATCTCAAGTTTATTAATAATCCGAGATTTCTGTGAAAAAATTGCTAAAAAATACCAAAAAACAATTAAAAAATTAGGTAGTTAAAATAAATTTATTATTTTTACGATGAATAAGAATATAAATTACATAAAAATGAAAAGAACTAGCTTCTCGTTATTGTTATTTTTTGCTATTATCCTAAGTGGATGTAAAGGTGGAAAAACAAATGATGGTCAATTAATAGGTTCTCAAGATAGACCAGAGTGGGATAACAACCTAATGCCTTATGGCATGGTGTATGTACCATCTGGTGTTATTCACATAGGACCATCTGATCAGGATATCAACTATTCATTCAATTCCAAAATGAAACAAATTTCTATTGTAGGATTTTACATGGATGAAACCGAAATTACCAACAACGAGTATCGTCAGTTCGTAGAATGGGTAAGAGATTCAATTGCACACAAAATGTTAGGTGGAGATCACTTAATCGAAGGTGAAAGTGGTGGTCAAGGAATTAATTGGGATATGCCTATCGATTGGTCTGGAGCAACAGAAGATGCAGAGCAGTTGGAGTCACTGTACTACACTGAAGCAGATAGAATTAATGGAAAAAAAGAATATGACCCAAGAAAATTGGTATATGAATATACTTGGTTCAGATGGAAAGAAGCTGCAGCTAGAGAGAATAAAGATAAACCAAGAAGCTCTTTCATGGATAAAAAACAAATATCTATCTATCCTGATGAATTAGTATGGATTAGAGACTTCTCATATTCTTATAACGAACCAATGACACGTGCATATTTTTCACATCCAGCATATGATGATTATCCAGTTGTTGGTGTAACTTGGGATCAATCTAATGCATTCTGTGTTTGGAGAACTAGACTTTGGAATGATTATAGACAAGATGAAGGGTTAGCACCAGTAGAAGAATTTAGATTGCCAACAGAATATGAGTGGGAATATGCTGCACGTGGAGGAAGAACATTATCGCCATATCCTTGGGGCGGACCATACATTAGAAATACAAAAGGATGTTTGTTAGCAAATTTCAAACCAGGAAGAGGAAACTATCCTGAAGATGGAGGTTTATATACAGTTGATGCAAAATCATACTGGCCAAATGACTATGGCTTATACAATATGGCAGGAAATGTTGCAGAATGGACATTAACAGCATATGATGATGCATCAGTGATGTTTATTCATGATAAACAACCAGATTATAGATATGATGCAAAAGCTGATGATGCTTCAGTAATGAAAAGAAAAGTAATTAGAGGTGGTTCTTGGAAAGATATAGCATTCTATTTGCAAAATGGTACAAGAGCATCAGAGTATCAAGATTCAGCTAAATCTTATATTGGATTCCGTACTTTATTACCTTTCTTAGGTAGAGGTTTAGAAGATTTCGGGAAATAATATATCATTTAACATTTTTTTTAAAATATTCCAAAACAATAAACGTATTTAAACTAAACAAAAAAAATAATTATGGCAAAGTTACTTAAAACCAAAGGATTTAAAAGACTCAAAAACGCTATTTTCGGTGTTGGAGCATCAGTAGTAATTTTAGGAGCATTATTCAAATTAATGCATTGGCCTTTTGCAAGTGAATTGTTAATACTAGGTATGTCAGTAGAAGCATTATTATTTGCATTCTCAGGTTTAATTCCACCAGAGCCAGACTACTATTGGGAAAAATTATATCCAGGTCTAGATATTTATGATGAAGACATGGAAATTGAGTCAGAAAAATTTGGACATACAAAAATTGCTATTAGCAATACTTCAGCAGTTTCTGATAAAAAAAGTTTAGCAGGTGAATTAGATAAAATGATGGAAGCCGCGAAATTAGATCAAAACTTAGTAAATAGATTTGGAGATAACTTAAAAGGTTTCTCTGATAATGTATCAAAATTAGGAAACTTAGCAGATGCTACTGTAGCTTCTAATGATTTCGCATCTTCTGCAAAATCTGCCGCAACGGCATTAAATGGTGTAAAAGACTCATTTTCAAGCGCTGCTGATGGTATGAGCAAATTAGCTGCTGCATCTGGTGATGCTTCTAAATACCACGAGCAAGTACAAGCTGCTTCTAAAAATTTAGCTGCTTTAAATGCTGTTTATGAGATGGAATTACAGGATACTAATAATCATTTAAAAACAATGAATAAATTTATCGGAAACTTAGGAACAGCTATGGCTAATCTTGAGACATCAATCTCTGATACTGATAAATTTAAAAATCAAATGAGTGGTTTAGCTAATAATTTAGAGAAGTTAAACAGCATTTATGGAAACATGCTTTCTGCAATGAAATCATAACATTTGTTGAACGAAGAGAAGGAAATAATTAGTAAAAATCAAAAGTAAAAAATTATGGCAATTCCTAAGGAGAACCGTCAGCAGATGATTAATATGATGTATTTAGTATTGACAGCGTTACTAGCATTAAACGTGTCAAGAGAAATACTTATCGCATTTCAAACAATAAATAAAAGTTTAGAAAACTCTAAAAAAATAGCAGACACTAATATTTCTACGACATATAATGGTTTTGCGTTGAAAAGAGCTAAAGAGCCAGCTAATACGGATGTCCAAAAATATCAATCAATGGCTGACCAAGCAAAAGGTATTTCAAAAGAATTATTAGATTATATTGCAAACCTTAAGTCTGAAATTGTAAAAAAAGCTGATGGACCAGATACAGAAGATGCAGATGGCATTATGGCTAAAAAAGATGATTTAGAAATAGGTAATGCATTTATGGTAGGTGAAGGCAAAGGAGAAGGTTACAAACTAAAAACTAAAGTTGATGAAACTATAAATAAGTTTTTAGGATTAGTTGATCCAGCGTTGAAAGATAAAATGACAGAACAACTGGGAATTACTACAAAACCTAATAAAGAAAAAGGTGATTGGGTAAGAGAGCAATTTTATCAAATGCCTGCAATAGCTGTATATTCTATGCTTACTAAGTTAGAAAATGATACGAAAAATGCAGAAAACCAAATGATTGCATATTTATATAGCAGAATTGGTGATGCAAAAGAATTAGAGCCAGAAGAAATTGTATTAGACCAATTCTCAGCTCAAATTTCTTCTCCAAGTGCCTATGTATTACAAGGAGAACCATTTGAAGCATATGTGTCTTTAGCAGCAGGTAGTTCTGAAAGTTCAGTTACTGTAACAGTAAATGGTAAATCAGTTCCAGTAAAAGATGGAGTTGGTAAATTTACAACAGGTACTGGTGGTGTTGGAGAGTTTCCTGTTAGTGGTGTTGTTTCTGTTAAAAATAATAGAACAGGTAAAGTAAATACATATAAAACTGCACCATTCTCTTATACAGTTGCTCCACCTTTTGCTTCTGTAGCAGCTGATAAAATGAATGTGTTTTATATTGGTGTAGATAATCCAGTTACAGTTTCTGCTGCTGGTGTATCTCCTCAAAAATTAAATGTTGGTATGACTGGTGGTAGTATTTCTGGTTCAGGTGGAAAATATACTGTAAAAGTATCACAACAAGGAAAAGCTTATGTTACAGTTTCTGCAAATGGAAAACAATATGCAAATGCTGAATTCCGTGTGAAAATGATTCCAGATCCACAAGCTGAAGTTGGTGGAAAACCAGGTGGTAGAATGCCAGCTGCACAATTTAAAGCACAAAATGGTGTGATAGCAGCATTGAAAAACTTTGATTTTGATGCAAGATTCCAAGTAATAAGTTATCAATTGTTTTACCAACCTAAAATGGCTGATCCAGCTATTATTCCAAATAATGGACCAACATTTGGAGGTGTCGCACAACAAGCTGTAAGCAAAGCAAAACCAGGTGATGTATATTATTTTGAAGAAATTAGAGTACAAGGACCAGATGGATCAAATAGAAAGATACCTGGTATCGCATTTAAAATAGATTAGTATAATATTATTTAGTATGAAATATATATTTGTTTTTATTTTCTCACTTTCATTTGCAAACTCAATATTTGCTGCAGACGGTGAAGTTAAGACTGAAATCCAAAAATTACCTTGGGAACAAGAAATTTCTGGTAAAAGAGTACCTATGGAAGACGTTTTTGTCCGCGAATCAGATGTGATGTGGTACAAAAATGTATGGCGTGTAATGGATTGTAGAGAGAAATTAAATCTACATTTTAAATGGCCAAAAAAACCTTTTATTGGGATACTTTTGGATGCAATCAAGTCTGGTAATGTTCCAGTATATTCTGGTTTAGATGAAGATTTTACTTCTCCAATTACTGCTGAAGAAGCATTAAGTGTAGCTGGAGGTAGTACAGATTCTATCTTAGTCCCAGATGCTGCAAACCCAGATGTAATGGTGTGGAAAGTAATTACAAATGAAGTGAATTGGGATAATGTGAACAAATATCGTATTAAAGAAGTATGGTATTTTGATAAACAACACTCTACAATGAAAGTTAGAATCATGGGAATTTGTCCATTGATAGATAACTACGACCCAACTACGGGTGATTTTAGAGCTGAAGTTCCTGTATTTTGGACGTATTTTCCTTCTATGAGAAGTACTTTAGTAAATAGTGAGGCTTTCAATCCATTTCCTGATGGTGTTAGATTAAACTGGGATCAAGTATTTCAACTTAGATTATTTACGAGCTATATTTACAAAGTAGATAATGTACAAGATATGCGTATTAAAGATTACAAATCAGGTATTGATATCTTATATGAATCAGAAGCACAGAAACAAAAATTGTTTCAATTTGAACATGATTTATGGGAATATTAATATCAAAACTTTTAAATATTTTAAATCGGATAAGTTTACTTATCCGATTTTTTTTTGTAATAATTTATTATATTTCTTGCATTTTTTTGTCCAACAATTTTTTCAATTTCATGCTCTAGTGCATGTGCTATCTTTTCAACAGATCCAAAATGCTGCAACAGCTTAGTCGCCGTTTTTTCACCTATGCCATCAATTTGTGTTAGCTCAGTTTGTAGCGTTTTCTTATCTCTTGTTTTTCTATGAAAGGTAATTCCAAATCTATGTGCTTCATCACGTAATTGCTGTATGATTTTTAGTGTTTCAGATTTTCTACTAAGGTGCAATGGTATTTCATCATTTGGATAATATATTTCTTCTAGTCGTTTTGCAATAGAAATTAGTTGAATTTTATCTTGCAATCCTAATTCTTTTATACTACTCATGGCTGCACTTAGTTGACCTTTGCCACCATCAATAACTACTAATTGTGGTAATGGTTCATTTTCTTCTAATTGCCTTTTGTATCTTCTATACACAGCTTCTTTCATGGTATCAAAATCATTTGGGCCAACAACCGTTTTTACATGGAAGTGCCTGTAGTCTTTTTTACTTGGCTTTGCATTTTTAAATACGACACATGCCGAAACTGGATTTGTACCTTGGAAATTTGAGTTATCAAAACATTCAATATGAAATGGTAAGACGTTTAGCTTTAGCTCTTTTTTCATAAGCTCTAAAATACGTTCATACTTTGGTCGTTTTTCATGCAATGATGATTTGTGCATTTGTATAAATGCATTTTTATTTGCTAAGTCAAGGATTTTTTTTCGTTCGCCAATTTTTGGAACAATTAAATTGAGTTCATCTATACTAAATTCTATGTCGAATGGAATTAATGCTGTTGTTTTTTTGTCTACATTGCCCAAAATTTCTACTAATGCAATACATAAGATATCTTCTTTTTCTTCCTCTATATTTTTCTGTATAAAAATATTTTTGGTTTTAACTATACTGCCATCGTATATGTATAAATAATTAATATATGATTTGTTTTCGTTTTCAGCATATCCAAAAATATGGCATTCTTTTATGTCTAAGTTGGTTACAATTGAATTTTCTATATATTCATTAATTGCATCAAATTGTATTTTTAGTTTTGCTGCATCTTCAAATTTTAATTCAGATACACAATTTTCTATTTCTTTTTTTATAATATCACGTACAGTTTTTGTTTTTCCACCTAAGATATTTCTGATTTGTTCTATATTGGCATCATAATTTTCTTTAGATTGTAATGCAACACATGGTGCTAAGCAATTGCCAATATGGTATTCTAAACAAACTTTAAATTTATTTTTCTGTATGCTTTCTTTTGTAAGGTTTAAAGAACAAGTACGAATAGGATACATTTTTCTGAATAATTCAAAAATATATCGAACATTATTTACAGATGTATATGGTCCAAAATATTCTGAGTTATCATTGATTTTATTTCTCGTAAAACTTATTCTTGGAAAATTTTCGTTGAATATTTTTATGTAAGGATAGCTTTTATCATCTTTTAGATTGATATTGTATTTAGGTTGTAATTCTTTAATTAACGAATTTTCTAATAGTAATGCATCTTTCTCATTATTGACAATAGTAAATTCTATTGAATGGATTTTTTTTACAAGTAATTTAGTTTTTGCATTGTGGTCGTCTTTTTGGAAATAACTATTTACTCGCTTCTTTAAATTCTTTGCTTTGCCAACATATAGTATATGATGATTGCTATCAAAATATTTATAGATACCAGGTAAGTTTGGTATTTCGTTTATGGTATTTTTTAGATTTATATTTATATCCAATATATTATTTCTTATATAATTCTGAATAATACTTGTAGAAATAAGGTATGGTTTCTATCCCTTTGAAATAATTGAATAGTCCATAATGTTCGTTTGGTGAATGTATGGCATCACTATCTAATCCAAAGCCCATTAAGACTGTTTTTAGTTCTAATATTTTTTCAAATAATGCAACAATAGGAATGCTTGCACCGTTTCTAACTGCAATTGGTTTTTTGCCAAATGTAGTTTCCATAGCTTTTTCTGCTGCTTTGAAAGCAATTGAATCTATTGGTGTTACATAAGGTTCGCCACCATGGTGTTCTGTTACTTTTACATGTACAGTATTAGGTGCTATTTTTTCAAAATATTCTTGAAATAATTTTGCAATATGATGTGGTGTTTGGTTTGGAACTAAACGCATGCTTATTTTTGCTTGTGCTTTTGCTGGCAATACTGTTTTTGCACCTTCGCCAATGTATCCGCCCCAAATTCCGTTTACATCTAAAGTTGGTCTTATGCTAAGTTGTTCTTGTAAAGTATATCCTTTTTCGCCGAAAGATTTTTTTAAACCAATACTATCTTCAAATTCTTTTTGATGTATAGGCACAGAATTTATTTGTTTTTTTTCTTCTTCTGATAATTCAATTACATCATCATAAAAATGGTCGATAAGTATTCTTCCATCTTCATCTTTCAATTTCGCTATTAATTGACATAATACATTTAATGGATTATCTACGCCACCACCATAAATACCTGAATGCAAATCTCTATTTGGACCAATGATTTCTACTTCCATGTAGCAAAGTCCACGCAAACCATTGCAAATACTAGGTGTTTCATTGTTGATGATGCCTGTATCTGAAACTAAAATAACATCAGCTTGTAGTTTCTCTTTATACTGAGTTAAAAATTCTTCTAAGTTAGATGAGCCGATTTCTTCTTCGCCTTCAATGATGACTTTTACATTACATGGTAATGCATTTTCTTTAAGCATAATTTCTAATGCTTTTACATGCATATACACTTGCCCTTTATCGTCGCAAGCACCACGTGCAAAAATGGCACCATCAGGATGTATTTCAGTATTTTTTATTACTGGTTCAAATGGTGGACTAGTCCAAAGTTCGTAAGGATCTGCTGGCTGGACATCATAATGTCCATATACTAAAATAGTAGGCAGCGTTTTATCTATGATTTTTTCAGCATATACCACAGGATAACCTTTGGTTGGCAACAGCTCCACATTTTCTAAGTTGATGTTTTTAAATTGTTGTGCTAAATATTCAGCAGCTCTTAATACATCATCTTTAAAGTTTTTATCAGCAGATACAGAAGGTATTTTTAACCATTCAATAAGTTCATTTAGATATCTTTCTTTATTAATTTCTATTACTTGTTTGATATTTTCCATATATAAAATTGAATTGTAAAAATAATACTTGTTGATGAACTAAAACTACTTTTATGGTTTTTTTAGAATTGAGTAAAATAAAAAAGCCTCACAAGGATGTGAGGCTCAAAAAGGGTAAAATGTTTGTATTACATCATGCCACCCATTCCGCCACCTGGCATTGGAGGCATAGCTGCTTCTTCTCTTGGTTTTTCAACGATAGCACACTCAGTAGTTAAAATCATGCTTGCAATTGATGCTGCATTTTCTAATGCTACACGAGTAACTTTTGTTGGATCGATTACACCTGCTTTGTATAAGTTTTCATAAACTTCTGTTTTTGCATTGTAGCCATAATCTTTCTTGCCATTTTTTACATTAAATACTACGATAGAACCTTCTACACCTGCATTTTCTGATATTTGACGTAATGGTGCTTCTAAAGCAATTTTTACTATTTCAATTCCAGTTTGCTCATCTTCGTTGCTTCCTTTTAGTTTTTCTAATGCACTTTGACAACGAATTAATGCAACACCACCACCAGGTACAATTCCTTCTTCAACAGCAGCTCTAGTTGCATGTAATGCATCATCAACTCTATCTTTTTTCTCTTTCATTTCTACTTCAGATGGTGCACCTACGTATAATACTGCAACACCACCAGCTAATTTTGCTAATCTTTCTTGAAGTTTTTCTCTATCGTAATCAGATGTTGTTGTTTCTATTTGTGCTTTGATTTGATTTACTCTTGCAGTGATGTCTGCTTTTTTTCCAGCACCATTAATAATTGTAGTATTGTCTTTGTCAATGACTACTTTTTCTGCTACACCTAATTGTGTAAGTTGAGCATCTTCTAATTTTAGTCCAATTTCTTCTGCAATTACTTCGCCACCAGTAAGTATTGCGATGTCTTGTAGCATGGCTTTTCTTCTGTCGCCAAAACCTGGAGCTTTTACAGCAGCAATTTTTAACGAACCTCTTAATCTATTAACAACTAATGTTGCTAATGCTTCACTTTCTACATCTTCTGCAATGATTAATAAACCTCTTCCTGTTTGTACAACTTTTTCTAGGATAGGCAACAAGTCTTTCATTGAAGAAACTTTTTTGTCATAGATTAAAATGTAAGGTTTTTCCATTTCACATTCCATGCTATCAGCATTAGTTACAAAATATGGAGAAATATATCCTCTGTCAAATTGCATACCTTCTACAACATCTACATAAGTTTCAGTTCCTTTAGCTTCTTCAACTGTAATCACACCTTCTGTTGTCACTTTTTCCATTGCTTGAGCAATTAAAGCACCAATTTCTTCATCGTTGTTTGCTGAAATTGTACCTACTTGTTTTATTTTACTGTAATCTTTACCTACTTTTTCAGATAATGATTTTAATTCAGCTACTACAGTTTGTACTGCTTTGTCAATTCCTCTTTTTAAATCCATTGGGTTTGCACCAGCAGTTATAGATTTTAAACCTGGCGCAATAATAGCTTGTGCTAATACTGTTGCTGTAGTAGTACCATCACCAGCAACATCATTAGTTTTTGATGCTACATCTTTTACTAATTGTGCACCCATGTTTTCAAATGGATCTTCTAATTCTACTTCTTTAGCCACAGTAACACCATCTTTTGTAATGTGTGGTGCACCGAATTTTTTCTCAATGATTACGTTTCTTCCTTTTGGTCCTAATGTTACTTTTACTGCATTTGCTAATGCATCTACACCAGCTTTCAATTTGTCTCTCGACTCTGTACTATAATTTATAATTTTTGCACTCATTTTTTGTTGTTTTTATTTTTATTTTTATTTATTATTTGTGACAATTTTTTAGATAATGGCTAAAATGTCAGATTCTCTCATGATTAAATAGTCGTTTCCATCAATATTTATTTCAGTTCCTGAGTATTTGCCATATAAAACTGTATCACCAACTTTTACAGTAGTTGGTTCGTCTTTTTTGCCTGGTCCAGCTGCAACTATTTCGCCTCTTTGTGGTTTTTCTTTTGCAGTATCTGGAATAATGATGCCTGATTTTGTTACTTGTTCTGCTTCTGCTGCTTTAACCACTACTCTATCTGCTAATGGTTGGATGTTTAATTTTGTTTTTGCCATAAAATATTTAGATTTAAATCGTTAATTAAATTATACCTCATTTATTACATAAGTTGTGCCAAGCATTTTTTGCTGACAAAATGACAAGGTTTGGTTGTGATAATAAAAAAGCCTAACAGAATTTGTTAGGCTATAGAAATTATCAAAGAATATTGATTTATTTTTTAAATAAATTGCCAAGGATACCTGCACCCATTTTAAGTGCATCATCCATCATGCTACCATCATTATTTTTATCAAATAATTGAGTTAAAATATCGTTGGCTTTTGAGTTTTGTTGCTTTTCTGTTGCCACAGTTTTTGTAAGCATTCCTGCTAAGTCTGATACATCAAAACCTTGTTGTTTTTGTTGTCCACCTAATGCATTTAAAACTATTGGAGCAAGTATTTGTAGTACTTGTGCTATTTGTGCGCCACCAATTCCTGAATTTTGAGAAATAGTTGATTCTACTTGTTGCTGTTGTCCGCCAAAAATATGACCAAGTATTTTTGCACCTTCGCCACCTAAGCCTAATTGTGCTAAGCCAGCAAGATTACCTAAGCCTGAGCCATCATGTTTATTTGTAATTGCATTAAATAATGATGCTGCACCATCATGTGTTGATGTGTTTTTTGCTAATGCATTAATTAGTGTAGGTAGTGCTAAACTTACAGCTTCACTAGCTTGTTGTTGGTCTAATCCTAATTGTTGTGCAACTACTTGTTGTGCTTGATTGCCTAAGGCACCATTTATTAAATCTTGAAGTTCCATTTTTTATTTTTATTTAGTGTAATCTAAGATAGTGAATATTATTTAGATATGATTACTTTATTTCGCAATGCAATATTTTTTGCTCGCAAATATAGCCTTCTAAAATATCGCCAACTTTTATTGATCCAACACCTTTTGGTGTGCCTGTGTATATTAAATCTCCTTGTTGTAGTGTAAAAAATTGTGATATATAACTTACAATTTTATCAAAAGAGAATAATAGCATTTGTGTATTGCCTTCTTGTACTATTTTATTATTTTTTTTGATAATAAATTCTATGTCGTGTTCTTTATTTAATTCTAAAAAGCTACCAATACATGCTGAGCTATCAAAGCCTTTTGCTATTTCCCATGGCCAACCTTTTTTCTTGTGTTCAGCTTGTATGTCTCTTGCTGTGAAATCAAATCCAAGTGTAAAGCTATCGTAATATTTATGTGCAAATTTTTCTTGAATTTTCTTTCCATTTTTACATACTCTCAATACAATTTCGCCTTCGTAATGTACATCTTTTGAGAATTCTGGATAGTAGAATGGTTGATTGTCTTTGAGTAATGCTGTAGGTGGTTTCATGAAAATTACAGGCTCTTCAGGATATGCAAAATGCTTCATTTCCTCAATGTGTTCTTTGTAATTTAGTCCGACGCAAAATATTTTCATTGTTATTTTGTTTGCTTTTGTGTTTTGTTTGGTAAGAAATATACTTCCGAAAAATCTCTATATTCCATTGAGTTTTGAGGACAGTTTTTGACATTTGGTTGTAGTATTCTAAAATCTATATCATAGTAATTTGGCAAAACTACTGCATCATCAATTGCTTGTTGGTCGGCTTTTGCATACATGGTATTTCTTTCATCAACATCAGTTATTGTAATTGCTTTGTCAAATAATGCATCAAATTCTGCGCTTTTGTATCTATATGAATTGATATAAGTTTTTTCTGTTGGATCTGATGGAACGTGTTTGCTGTGAAATAAATTTAAAAAACTTTCAGGATCTGGATAATCTGCAATCCAACCCAATCTGAAAAAATCTGATTTTGCAGCTTCTACTGCTTCTGTATGTTGTGCCCAAGGAATCATCAATAATTCAATTTTTACATTGAGTGTTTCCTCAATCATTTTTTTGATTGCTTCTGCTACTTGTGTATTTCTTGAACCACCACTGTTTAGTTGTAATGTAACTTTTGGGAAATTTTTTCCATTTGGATATCCTGCTTCTGCTAGAAGTGTTCTTGCTTTTTCTGGTTGGTAGGTGTAACCTTTAACTAATTTTGGGTTGTAAGTTCCTGTGCCTGGTGGCACCATGCCATAGATTGCTGGGAAACCTGAATTTCTTAAGGTGTATTTGCATAACTTTTCTCTATCTACAGCATAGCAAAATGCTTGTCTGACTTTTTTATCGTGAAATATTTTCCCTTGATGTAAAAAACCATAATATTGTAAAGACATAGATGGCATGTATTGTAATTGAAATTTTTGATATGCTGGTTTTAGGTTTGTGTTGATATCAATAATTTCATCTATCATTTCTAATGGAAATTTGTAGACTAAGTCTGATTTGCCAGCTGCAAATTCTTGAAGTTCTGTTTTCTTCTCGTGTATAAATGTAACTTTGATATTATCTAAAAAAGGTAATTTATTTCCATATTCATCTTTTGCCCAATATTTGTTATTCTTTGTAAGGAAAATAACTTGATTGTCTAATATTTTTTTGATATAAAATGGTCCTGTGCCTACACAATGTATTCTCATATCTGAGCCATATTTGTCAAATGCTTCTTTTGGATATACTTTTGCAAAGGTTAATCCAAGTCTTGCAAGAAATACAGCATATGGTTGTGTTAATTCTACTTGTAAAGTAGTGTCATTGATTGCTTTTACTCCACTAACGCCAGATACATCATTTTTATTTTTTTCTGTAATAGCATAGTATTCATTTGCACCTTTTACGATGTCTTTGAATATCCAAAAGCCTTGATTTTCTGAAGGATGGTTAAAGCAAACTTTGTCAAAGCAATATTTAAAGTCTTGTGCTGTTACTTTTCTACCTTTTCCGTCATTAAAACATTCATCGTCATGAAAAAAGACATCATTTCTTATGTGAAAAGTATATGTAAGTCCATCAGATGAAATGTCCCAAGATTTAGCAATGCTAGAAACAACTGCTAAAGTACTGTCATCGAATTTTACAAGACCTTCGTAAATTTGTTCTGCAATTCGATGTGCCGTTACTTCTGTAATATTAAGTGGATATAATGATTTTAAATATTCTTCTTCATTGTATCTAAATGTGCCACCATAATATCTTCCTCCTTTTGCCTCGGTAAAGACAAATTCTTTTTTCTTTGATTGACAGGAAAAAGCAATTATCGATAATATAATAATGATGTATTTGAATCTCATATTTTTATTTTTAATAATACAGGACAATGGTCTGAATGTACTATATTCATCAGTATTTTAGCATCTAATATATTCTCTTTCAATCTTTCAGATACATTAATATAATCTATACGCCAGCCTTTATTTCTACTTCTTGCACCAGCTCTAAAACTCCACCAAGAATATTGGTCTTTTAAATCTTGATGTACTTGCCTAAATGAATCTACAAATCCAGTATTAAAAAAATCTGTCATCCATTGTCTTTCTTCGGGCAAAAATCCTGATGAGTTTTTATTGCCTTTTGGATCGTGTATATCTATTTCTGTATGGCAAATGTTGTAGTCGCCTGCAATAATAATCTTGTCTTTTTCTTTTTTTAAATTGTCCAAATGAACTAGATAATCTGCTAAAAAATTCATTTTTATGGCTTGTCTTTCTTCTCCACTTGATCCTGATGGGAAATAAGTATTGATGATTGTTATGTCATTGATATCAAATTGAATGTATCTTCCTTCAAAATCATAACTTGGAATGCCTATGCCTAATTTAGTATTTTGTAACTCTAGATTATTTTTATACACAACACCAACGCCACTATAGCCTTTTTTCTGAGCTGGAAACCACATGTATTTATATTCAATTTCATCAAAGTATTCAGTTGGAATAGATAAAATATCAGCTTTTATTTCTTGAAAAAGATAAATATCATAACTTGTTTCTTTTATCCAGTCGATTAGTCCTTTACTAATTGCAGAACGAATTCCATTCAAATTATAAGAAATAATGTTTAATTCTTTTTGTACCATACAACTTTTTATATCAAAATTTCAACTTACTATGTATCTTCACAAGATAAATGTTTTCTACAAAAAAAAATATTTTTATTGCTACATTTTTGAGCATTTTGGGTTTTGCTTTGCATGCACAGCAATATATTGTAGAAGGTATTGTGCTTGATAAAGCAACAAAAGAGAGAATATTTTATGCTGATGTATATATAAAAGGTACGACAATTGGCACATCTTCTGATGATACTGGCTATTTTAAAATAATTTTAGATCAATATTATGATTCAATAGCTGTTTCTTTCTTAGGTTATAATGATAATAGCCAGAAGTTATTAAAACAAACAAGGCAATATATAAGTTTTGAGTTAGAAACTGCATCAAACGAACTTTTTGAAACAGTAATTTATGCTAATAGAGAATCGATAGAAGATTTTTTACTAAAAAAAATTCAGCAATATAAACCTAAGAATGATTTAAGAAGTCTACAGAATTATGCCTACAAAACTTATTCAAAAGTTGAGATTGATATAAAAAATATTTCTGAAAAAACTCAAGGTAGAAAAGTATTAAAACCATTTGCGTTTATTTTTAATAATATAGATAGCACATCTGAAGAAGAACCATTTTTGCCTATGATGATTGCAGAAACTATTTCTGATGTGTACTATTCGAAATCCCAAAATAAGCTTAGAGAAGAAATAATTGCCTCGAAAATATCTGGACTAGAAGATGAAAGTTTTTCTGAGTTTCTTGGTGCTACAGCTACTCAATATAATATTTATGATAATTCATATAATATTATGAATAAAGAATTTATAAGTCCAATAGCCCCAAATGGAAAAATGTTTTATGAATATAAAGTAATAGATACAATTTTATTGCAAAATATTATTCATTACAAAATGCAATTTAAGCCAAAAGGAGAAAGTTCTAATACATTTTTTGGCAGCTTAATAGTTTCAGAACACAATTTTGCTATTAAGCAAATGAATCTAAGTATGGCAAAACATGTGAATATTAATTTTATTAAAAGGATAGAATTAAAACAAAATTATGAGTTTGCAAATCAAAAATTTTGGATGCTGAGTGATGATTATATTGCAGTAGAGTTTATGCCATTAGAAAAAAAACCATCATTCATTATAAGAAGAAATACCACTCACAAAGATTTCCAAATAGAAGAAAGTCATATTGATGCGAAAGTTAAAAGTATGAAAGAAGATGTGGTGTATAATGAAGATCTAAAAAAGGATAACGCATTTTGGGATAGCACAAGATTTACACCACTCTCAAAAAACGAAGCTGCTGTTTATTATATGATAGATACACTTCAATCATTAAAACCATATAAGACGATATCATATTTCATGAATTTATTGATTAATGGGTATATAAAAGCCGGTCCAGTTTCATTTGGTCCAGTATTTAATGCAATTAGTTACAATCAACTCGAAGGTTGGCGATTTAGATTAGGCATGAAGACAAATGATAAACTGAGCAAAAGATTTGTGTTTGAAGGATTTGGTGCATATGGATTAAGAGACAAAGATTGGAAATACGGATTGTCTGGAGATTTTTTGCTAATGAAATATCCACGACAAGTACTGTCATTATCATATATAAAAGATGTAAGTAAACTAAGAAGAACACAAGAAGTAATATCAACAGATAATTTATTAAGTCAAGCGATTTTAAGAAATAGGAATATGAAATTGCTATTAGCAGAAGAAGCAAAAATAAGATATAATATTGAATGGAAAAAAGGACAAAGCCAGAGCATCACATTTCAGAATAGAAGAATACATCCCAAATTAGTACCATTTGTATATGCAAAAAATGATAATGAAATTCTGAATAACCAAGATATAATAAATACGACAGAAATAATATTGAATACTAGGGTAGCATTTGGCGAGAAATTTCTTTTTAGTAATGAAATATTTAGAAGTAGTATAAATCGTACATCAATTCCAGTATTGAACTTTGAATACGTAATTGGCATCAAAGATATTTTTAAGAGTCAATATAATTATCAGAAAATCACACTATCATTTGCACATCTAATTCCAATAAGACCAATAGGAAAATTAGAAATTAAATTGCAAACAGGAAAAGTATTTGGTAAGGTTCCATTTATTTTGTCTGAAGTACATGATGGTAATCAGACTTTTGGTTATAATAGCAATGCATTTAATTTAATGAATGATTATGAGTTTTATAGTGACCAATATTTTCAATGGATTTTGATACATCATTTTGAAGGATTCTTTTTAAACAAAATTCCAGGCGTTAGAAAATTAAAGTTAAGAGAATATGTAGATTTTAGAGGTGTTTGGGGTAATGCAAATGCTGCAAATAGAATTGCAAATTCAGAAAGTGGAATTAAAGAAATAGGAAAAACACCATATCTTGAAATTGGATTTGGCTTAGAAAATGTACTCAAGTTTTTTAAATTAGGAGCAGCTTGTAGATTAACACACAGAACACCAGATGCACCCAAATGGAGTTTTCTTTTTGGCTTGGATTTTGATTTCTAATCATTTCATGTTACTTTTAAACATAAAATATTAATGTGGTAGCAAAATCTTGTATTGAATATGAAATTCCATTATTGTATAATTACCATACTATTGGTGATGCAATAGATTGGTGTGAGCAATTCAATAGTAAATATGTATACATTGCAGATGAAAATAAATTATTATTAGGATATGCACCAACCAATCTTTTATATGAATTAAATGATGAAAATTTATTGTCTAATATAGAGCTACAGGAATTTAACTACGATTGTTTTGAATATTTGCATTTGTTTGAATTTTTAAAGGTTGCATCAAATATTGATACTTATATTTTGCCAATAATTGATAAACAAAATATATTACAAGGATTTAGTTCGCCAGAAAAAATATTACAAAACTATCTACAACAGAATCAAATTCTATCAGAAGGTGGCGTTTTAGTTTTGTCAATAGATCCAAAAGATTATTCATTATCAGAAATTTCAAGAATAATTGAAAATGATGGAGCAAATATTTTAAATGTTTCTATTGTACATAATGCTCAGACAAATACAATAGAAGCAATAATAAAAATCAATAAAACAGATTTAAAAGCTATAGAAGCTAGTTTTGAACGATATAATTATACCATATTACAACTTATTCATCAATCAGAAATAGAAATAGATTTGCAAAATAGGATAGATAATCTTATGAAATATTTACAGGTATAGATGGATAAACTATTTACACATTTGCAATCAAAATGGATTCAGGATATACTATTCATGAATGATATATATCTTGGAATTCCATTTCTTATTATTGTACATTTTATTTTAAAAAATCGAATAAAAAAATCGAATTCTGAAATACATAAAAAGTACTTAATGAGTGCTTGGTATGTAAGAGTATTTGGCGCAATCATGTCAGCATTAATGTACCAATATTATTATGGTGGTGGAGATACCACATCATATTTTAAGCTAGTGCTGACATTACAAAAAAGTATGTTTAGTGATTTTTCTAATTTTATTAGTGTATTTACAACTCCAGAGGACTCAAAAGATTACTTTAATATTATATATTCTATATTTGGAGGTTATTACACTTATTTTGCTGAAGAAGGTACGCGTAGTGTAATACTAATTTCATATTTCCTTAGTTTTTTTGCAGTTAATACATATATTATTATTTCTTTTTGTTTCTCAATGTTTGCTTTGTATGGATGTTGGAAAATATTTGAATTATTTTATGAGTTGTATCCTCATTTAGAAAAAGAACTTGCAATAGCATGTTTGTATGTGCCATCAGTATTCTTTTGGGGAACTGGATTGATGAAAGACCCACTTTGCTTGGGTGCGCTTGGTGTGCTACATTATTCTGTTTATCAAATTTTTCATAAAAGAAAAAATATATTTAAAAATGTAGTATTAATAATGTTATCTGTCTATATGATAAAAACTATTAAGGTGTATATTATATTAGCATTTGCACCAGCAATTGCAGTTTGGTTGTTTGCAAGGTATTCTGCAACAATACAAAATAAGTTTGTAAAAGTTGTGTCATTCCCAATATTAGTTGCTATTGGTCTTGGTTTTGGTGTGTTAATACTTAGTCAAATGGCGCAGTAGCCAATAGGTATAGTTTTGAGAATATGATGCGTACAGCGCAAGATACTCAAAACTGGTTAGTATATTCATCACAACAGCAAGGAGGCTCTTTTTATACTTTAGGAGATATAGAATATAGTGCGTTTGGTTTGCTAAAGGTTTTTCCTAAAGCTGTTAATGTATCTTTATTTCGGCCATATATTTGGGAAGCATTAAAGCCAACTCTGTTTTTAGCAGCAATTGAGGCAATAGTTACATTGTATCTTACAGTTATTTTATTTTTTAAATTCAGATTCAATATATTTAAGTTGTTTTCAAAAATAATTGGCAATACAGATATTCTTTTTTGTATAATATTCTCAATTATATTTGCATTTGCGGTAGGATTTACTTCTTTTAATTTTGGAGCGTTAGCTAGATATAAGCTTCCACTTATTCCATATTATTTTATAGGATTAGCTTTGTTATTCGATAGCATAAAACCAAAGAAAATACTATAATATTTTTATCTTTGTAAAAAAACAATATAATGAAAATAGCAGTTGTAGGTACAGGTTATGTTGGGTTGGTTTCTGGGACATGTTTGTCTGAAACAGGCAATCATGTGATATGCGTAGATATTGACCAACGAAAAGTAGAAAAACTACAAAATGGAGAAATAACAATCTATGAACCAGGACTAGATAATTTGTTTCATAGAAATATCAAAGAAGGAAGACTTAAGTTTACCACAAATCTTCAAGAGGCAATAGAGAATGCAGTTTTAATTTTTCTTGCATTGCCAACGCCACCAGGCGAAGATGGCTCAGCAGATTTGTCATATGTGCTTGGTGTAGCCGAGCAACTTGGTAAGATGATAAAAGACTATAAAGTTATTATTAATAAAAGTACAGTGCCTGTTGGTACAGCAGATAAAGTAAGAGCAGCTGTGTTAAAAAATGCAACTTGTGAATTCGATGTGATATCAAACCCAGAATTTTTAAGAGAAGGTGTAGCAGTAGATGATTTTATGAAGCCAGATAGGGTAGTGATTGGAACAAGTTCTGAAAGAGCAAAAAAACTAATGGAAGAATTGTATAAGCCATTTGTAAGACAAGGAAATCCAATTATTTTTATGGATGAAAAAAGTTCTGAGTTAACTAAATATGCCGCAAATTCTTACTTAGCAACAAGAATATCGTTTATGAATGAACTTTCATTACTAGCAGAAAAACTAGGCGCAGATATAGATAATGTGAGAATTGGTATGGGAAGTGATAATAGAATTGGGAAAAGATTTTTGTTTCCAGGAATTGGATATGGCGGAAGTTGTTTTCCAAAAGATGTTCAGGCATTAGTAAAAACTGCTGAAGAAAATCAATATCAATTTAGAATATTAAATGCTGTGACAACAGTAAATGAGAAACAAAAGCATGTGTTGTCAGAGAAAATATTTAACTATTATGGAACTGATCTAAGTAATGTAAAGATTGCAATTTGGGGACTTGCATTCAAACCCAATACTGACGATATTAGAGAAGCTCCAGCATTATACATTATACAAGATTTATTAGAGGCAGGCGCAAAAATTGTAGCATACGACCCAGAAGCAACATTAAATGTAAAAGCATACTTCGGTAAAGTAGTTACAAAAAATATTGACAATTTATCTTTTGTTGAGAAAAATATGGATGCATTAGAAAATGCTGATGCATTAGCAATTCTTACAGAATGGTCTGAGTTTAGAGGTGCTGATTTAAGTGAAATTAAAAGTAATTTGAAACAACCTGTTATTTTTGACGGAAGAAATATATATGATTTGGAAGTATTGGAACAAGCAGGATTTTATTACAACAGTATTGGTAGAAAAACAATTAACAAAATATAAATGAAGAGAATATTAATTACAGGTGCAGCAGGATTCTTAGGTTCGCATTTATCAGATAGATTTATAAAAGAAGGCTATCATGTGATAGCAATGGATAATTTAAGCACAGGAAATATAAATAATATTGAACATCTGTTTCCAAATAAAAATTTTGAATATTATCATCATGATGTAACAAAGTTTGTACATATCTCAGGAAAATTAGATTATATACTGCATTTTGCATCACCAGCATCTCCAATTGATTATTTAAAAATGCCTATCCAAACATTAAAAGTTGGAGCAATGGGTACATATAATTTATTAGGTTTAGCAAAAGAAAAAAATGCAAGAATCTTAGTTGCTTCAACATCAGAAGTATATGGTGATCCAGAAATACATCCGCAAACTGAAGAGTATTGGGGTAATGTAAATCCTGTTGGACCACGTGGTGTGTATGATGAGGCTAAAAGATACATGGAAGCAATCACAATGGCGTATCATAATTTTCATCAAGTAGATACAAGAATAATTAGAATATTTAATACTTATGGTCCACGCATGCGTTTAGATGATGGACGTGCATTGCCACAGTTTATGGCTCAAGCATTAAGAGGCGAAGATATTACAGTTTTTGGCGATGGCTCACAAACTCGTTCTTTTTGTTATGTTGATGATTTAGTAGAAGGTATTTATAGATTGTTATTGTCAGATTATCATCTTCCTGTAAATATTGGTAATCCTGATGAAATAAGTTTATTAGACTTTGCTAAAGAAATTCAAGCATTAACCAATACATCATCTAAAATTATTTTCAAAGAATTACCAAAAGATGATCCAAAACAAAGACAACCTAATATTACAAAAGCAAAAGAAATATTAGGATGGCAACCTAAAGTTGATAGAAGCGAAGGTTTGAAAATTACATTAGAGTACTTTAAAAACAAAGTAACCTATTAATTAAAATAAAAAAGCCATTGCAATTTTGAAACAATGGCTTTCTATAAAATTTGATTATATTATTCTATAATATATCTATCTGTCCGTTTGTAATTACTACAGAATCGGTTTGCAAAAGATTGTATAATACACCAGAAAAAGTACCTTCTACAAGTCTCATATTATCTGATGCACTACCAGCAATACTTGTGATGGTAAATGTAAGATGAGATTTTGCTGTACTTAATGAGCTGTATAATGCATCACCATCTTCCCATTGTGCAAAATTTAATGCTCCACCTATTCCAACTATATTGTAAGTTCCTGTTCCAGAAATTGCATCATAATTGATAGAAAAATCTTTTGTGCTAATGCAAGATCTAACTGAAATCTAGTCTCATTTCTTATATGAGCATCTGCTTCTTCTACATCAGTTCCGCCTGTGGTAACTGAATAGGAAACTCCATCTACATTGCATGAAATTTGTTGTTTTGTAGCAGTTGAATCAGAGTCATCTTTATTGCAAGAAATAAAAAATATTGCAGCGCAAATAATAAATGTCAGATTTAAAAATATTGATTTCATAGTTTTTGATTTTTAAATATTTTATATAATTATTGTGCAGTTAATAATGCTTTTTTCAAGTTTGCATCAATTGGATTGTCGCCTAACCAAATACCAAATAATGCTTTTTTAAAATCTTCGCCTTCTACAGTTGTAACAATTTTATTGTTTTTAGATGTTTTTACACCAACACCAGGTACATAATCTAAGATAAATACGTCACCTTCTTTTATATCTTCAGTAGAAAAAGCTGCGATAAAAGCATCTATTTTCCCTTTTAGTGGAGCAGTATTTCCATTCATAGATTTTTCAAAACCTTCTCTTATAGCTTCAGACATGTTACCACTGTTCACTACAGAAGATGTAATTTGTAGTCTGATAATTACTTCTTCATTTTTGTTGAGTATTGCTTTTGCGTCTTTTGTTTTTGCATTTGTATATAAGCCTAATACATATACTTTAAATACAGCTTTTTTTCTGATTCCAGCACCATTTAGTACTAGTTCGGATTTTGTTCCTTTAAATTTGTTTGGTAGTGTAACTCCATTTACAACTTGTTGTGCAAATGTTTGTAATGATGCAATAATTGCAATTAAAAAGAGTACTTTTTTCATTTTGAATATTTTTTGTGTTAAGTAAATTTAGACAATATTTTAAATAAATGTCTAAAAATATTAAACAAAAACTATGCTACTTTTTAATTTTTGCGGGTTTCTTAAAGTTAAATTGAGTAGTAATGCCAATTTGGAAAGACTTAGGTGTATTCTTTTTTAATGCAGTACCAAATCCTAGTCTAGAACCAACTGTCATATAAAAGTTTTTTGTCATAAATAAGTCAAAATCAACGCCACCATACAATCCAAATTCTCCTTTGTTGTATGCAGATTTGAAATCTTCTTTTTTATCATTGATTGTCGTTTTTTACTCAATAATAAATTGACTTGTGGTCCGAATAAGAAATTTACAATTACTGGTTTTGAATTATAGTTGTTGATGAAGTTGATTTTATATTTTACCATCAATGGTGCTCTTAAATATACCAAATCTAATTCTTTATTGACTTTCTGATTGTTGCTTGTAGTTTCTGTATATTTTTGTACTTGTTCGTTGTATGCAATCTCAGTTTGAATGCCCCATCTTGATGTATAATCAAAACCCAAATTAACACCAAAAGATTTTCCAAAATCTACTTTGTATTTTATTTGGTTGTTGTTTGATTCTTTATTTGAGTTTTTTGAGGTAAGCCAGTTGTTGTGTATACTTAACAAAACACCAGCATGGAATCCTTTTGTAACATCGACACCAGCAAATTCTTTTAGGTTTTTTAATTGTTTTTCTTTTTGTTTTTCGTATTCAGTTAGTGCGGCACCTTCATCAAGCGAAAAGTCTTTTTCTGGATAGAATGATTGTAGAATTTCTGCAGTAGTTTGTCTTGGTGTATTAATATTTGATGCTGGAATAACATCAATTGAAGCTATTAGATTTTCAGCATTTTGTTTGTTTAAATTATTTTCATAAGCTTGCATTGTTGAATTCAATACATCATCTTGAGTAATGTTATCCAAGTTTGCATTGTTTTCTGTAACAGTGTTCTTGTTTTTTACTTGTTTATTAGTTTTATTTGAATCATAATTTGTTGCAACAGCATCAGACTTGGTATTATTGATTTTTCCCTTCTGTTTTTTTGTCTTGTTATTGCTAGCTAAGTATTCAGTGTTGATATTGTTGTTTGAATTAGATGCTTTTTCAGTACTAATTGTTTGTGGTGTTTTGTATTGGTTAGTTGTTTTTTCTTTTTTAGCTGTAATATATTTCGATTTGTCATTCAACTCATTTGATTGAGTATTGTTTTTGTTTTTAGTATTTATGACTGAAAGTTGATTGTTGTTATTATTAGTTTTATTAGAAATAATTTTTGCTGAAGATTGGTTGTCTAATTGTGTTTTATTTTGAATGTTATTGCTATTATTATCTTTTTTTTCTGTTGAAGCAAGATTTTTTCTTTCAATTGTAGACTTCTCAAATTTTAAGATGTTATCTCTCAAAAAGCTTTCATATACGAATACACTTCCTGTTGAACTTGAGATAAATAATAACAACAGTAATAAATATTTGTATTTATTCTTCGGAGATGCTTGCTTTGGTAATTGCGCTTCAATCTTATTCCACAAATCTGGTGGCGGAGCAACCTCAGCATCTTCTAGCTTCTTTCTTAATATGTCGTCTAATTTATTTGGCAACGTTACTAATTTTAATTTTATTATTTTTTTCTACCATTTCCATCAATAAATACCTAGCTCTTGCTAACTGTGATTTTGATGTTCCTTCAGATATATTTAACATTTCTGCAACTTCCTTGTGCGAATAGCCTTCAACTACATAAAGGTTAAATACTGTTCTATATCCAGGTGACAAGCTATTAATCATATTGTAGATGTCTGCAACTTCCAAATCATCTCCAATTGTATCAAAATCAGTTTCTTTAACTTGCTCTTCAATGCTTACAATCGGATACATTTTTATATTCTTTCTGTAATATTCAACAGCTGTATTTACCATTATTCTTCTTACCCAACCTTCAAAAGAACCATCACCTCTAAATTTTTCCAAGCTATTAAATATCTTTACAAATCCTTCTTGCAAAATATCTTCGGCACTTTCTCTATCTTTTGCATACCTCAAACAAACAGCAAACATCTTTCCACTCATCATTTGATATAGCTTGTACTGTGCGTCTCTCTTTTTTTGTAGACACCCAGCTATCAACTGATTATATTGAGCATTTATTTGATTGTTTAGTTGCATTCTCTACTTTAAGGTAATGTAATTTATTGATTTTTTGATAAAAAAGCTACTAATTTTCTTGTTGCAATACCTCTGTGGCTAATTTCTCCTTTCTCTTTTTTCGATAATTCTGCCAATGTTCTACCATCAGCTAATCGAAATACTGGATCATAACCAAATCCTTCATCTCCATGTGTTTGTAAAGCTATTGTGCCTTCTAAAATTCCTTCAAATAGATACTGATTGCCATTCATCAATAATGCAATCACTGTTCTAAATCTAGCTTTTCTATTTTCAATTCCTGCCATATTTTTTAATAACAAGCTAATATTATCTTCATTACTTCTATGCGTTCCTGCGTATCTAGCACTTATTACACCTGGTTCTCCGTTCAATGCTTCAACTTCTAATCCAGTATCTTCAGCAAAACAATCAATATTATAATACGTTGTAACAAATGTAGCTTTCTCCACTGCATTTTCTTCTAAAGTATGATGCGTTTCGGGCAGTTCTTGGTTGCATCCTATTGATATTAAATTTTTTAGCTTTATATCTTGAGGAATTACCAGCTGAATTTCATCAATTTTATGTTGATTGTTTGTAGCAAATACAATTTCTATCATTTTTTATTTAATTTTTATAATCTCATTCCACATTGCCTTCTTTTTTTGACTGTCATTTAGAACATCAATAGCATTAAATGTGTAAATAATTTTTTTATTATTGATTTCTAACAATTTATTCAACGCGGGTTTTATATTCAAGCAAACTTGTTTAGGAAACAAATCCATTAAGATAATATTCTGTGCATTTTTAGGTAATTGAATAGTCTCTTTGTCTTGAATTTGTACAATGTATGTGTTGCTTACACTTAAATTCAAACCATTGCTGATGAGTTTCTCTATCATGTTCAAGCATGCCTCATTGTCTTCATTTTTGTCATACTTTTTCAGTACAAAACAAAAACCATTAGCTTCTTCATTGAGTGTTAAAAAAGGAGGAATGTGATATAGAGATTTTAAAGCTGTCATGTGTAATAAATGCTGATTTACAAATATACATAAATTATATAAAATATTGATTTGTAGCCCAAAATATTATGTTTTTGTGTGGATAAAACAAGCCATAGATTGTGTAAAATATTGCTTATAAAATTGTATCTTTGTATGCTTACGCACAAAAAATTATGAGTGAAATAAATAAGGCACAGTATGGTGCAGACAACATTACCGTTTTAGAAGGATTAGAAGCTGTTAGAAAAAGACCAGCAATGTATATTGGAGATATCAATGTACGAGGATTACACCACTTAGTATACGAAGTTGTAGATAATTCAATTGATGAAGCATTAGCTGGATATTGTAAAAATATACTAATAACCATACATGAAAATAATAGTATTACTGTTGCAGATGATGGTAGAGGAATTCCTGTAGATATGCACCAAAAAGAAGGTAGATCTGCATTGGAAGTTGTGCTAACAGTATTACACGCTGGTGGTAAGTTTGATAAAGACTCATACAAGGTTTCTGGTGGATTGCACGGTGTAGGTGTGTCTTGTGTAAATGCGTTATCATCATACTTAAAAGTAAACGTATATCGTGATGGTAAAGTGTATGAACAAGAATACAACATAGGTGCACCATTATATCCAGTAAAAGAAGTTGGTACAACAACAACAAGAGGAACTACAGTTCACTTTTTGCCAGACGCATCAATTTTTACAGTTACAGAGTACAACTATGAAACACTTGCAGCACGTATGCGTGAGTTAGCGTATCTAAATAAAGGAATCAGAATAACAATTACAGACGAGAGAGAAAAAAATGATGATGGAACTTTCAAAAAAGAAGAGTTTTATTCAGAAGGTGGTATTAAAGAATTTGTACAATATTTAGATAGAACAAGACAGCCAATCATTCCAGAACCAATTTATATGGAAGGCACTAGAGATAGTGTTGTTGTTGAAGTGGCATTTCAGTATAATGATTCATACAATGAGAATGTACATTCTTATGTAAATAATATTAATACAATTGAAGGCGGAACACACGTTGTTGGATTTAGAAGAGCAATAACAAGAATTTTTAAAAATTGGGGAACAAAAAACGATTTATTTAAAAATTTAAAAGTAGAGATAAGTGGCGAAGACTTTAGAGAAGGTATCACAGGTATCGTTTCTGTAAAAGTACAAGAACCATTATTTGAAGGTCAAACAAAAACAAAGTTAGGCAACTCAGAAGTAGATGGCATTGTGGCAGGTATTGTAGCAGAGATGTTAGAATACTACTTAGAAGAGCATCCAAAAGAAGCAAAGACAATTGTAAATAAAGTAATTATTGCAGCAACAGCAAGACATGCAGCAAGAAAAGCACGCGAGCTAGTTCAAAGAAAGAATGTACTTTCAGGAAGTGGATTGCCTGGCAAATTAGCAGACTGTTCAGAAAAGGATGCAAGTATTTGCGAATTATATTTAGTTGAGGGTGATTCAGCTGGTGGTACAGCAAAACAAGGAAGGAATAGAGCTTTTCAAGCAATTCTACCACTAAGAGGTAAGATTCTGAATGTAGAAAAGGCTATGGAACACAAAATCTATGAAAACGAAGAGATTAAAAATATCTTTACTGCATTAGGTGTATTCAAAGGCGTTGAAGGCGATGAAAAAGCACTAAATATTACAAAACTTAGATACCACAAAATCATCATCATGTGTGATGCCGATATCGATGGTTCTCACATTACAACATTAATTCTTACTTTCTTCTTTAGATACATGAAAGAATTAGTAGAAAATGGCTACATATATATAGCAAATCCACCATTGTACTTGGTAAAAAAAGGCAACAAACAACAATATGCATGGGACGAAACTCAACGTATAAATGCTGTTAAATTAATTGGCGGAGAAGGTAAAGAAGACAGTGTACACGTACAACGTTACAAAGGTTTGGGTGAGATGAACGCAGAGCAATTATGGGAAACAACCATGAATCCTGAAGTTAGAACACTTAAACAAGTAACCATAGAAAATGCAGCAGAAGCAGATAGAATTTTCTCAATGTTGATGGGCGATGAAGTTCCACCACGTAGAGAATTTATCGAAACACATGCCAAATATGCAAAAATAGACGTCTAAGCATTTTTAATCAATTTTACTATTTATATTATTCTTGAACCTAATATTTCTTAGGCTGATTAACTATTTATATTTCATTATATTTTGTATATGTATTGACAAAATGTCATAAATATTCCATTGGCATAAGTATTGATTATATGATAGTAAAATAAAAAAAATTAATAATATGGGAAAAATAATAGGAATAGACTTAGGAACAACAAACTCATGCGTTGCAGTAATGGAAGGCAATGAGCCAGTAGTAATTACTACTGAAGAAGGAAGAAGAACACTACCATCGATTGTAGGATTTTTAGAAAATGGAGAAAGAAAAGTTGGCGACCCAGCTAAAAGACAAGCCATTACCAATCCAAAAAATACGGTAGCTTCTATTAAAAGATTTATGGGTAAAAAATTCTCTGAAATCACAAAAGAAAAAGATTATGTAGCGTACGATGTTGAGCGTGGTGATAATGATACAGTGCGTGTAAAAATTTATGACAGATTGTATTCACCTCAAGAAATTTCAGCTATCATTTTACAGAAATGTAAAAAAATGGCAGAAGACTATTTAGGTCAAACAGTAACAGAAGCTGTAATTACTGTGCCAGCATATTTTAATGATGCAGAAAGACAAGCAACCAAAGAAGCAGGATTAATCGCAGGATTAGATGTGAAAAGAATCATCAATGAGCCAACAGCAGCTGCATTAGCTTACGGATTAGACAAAGGCGGAAAAGACATGAAAATTGCAGTGTACGACTTAGGTGGAGGTACTTTTGACGTGTCTGTACTAGAATTAGGCGATGGTGTATTTGAAGTAAAATCTACCAATGGCGATGTACACTTAGGTGGCGATGATTTTGACCAAGAAATCATCAATTGGTTAGCAACAGAATTTCAAAATGAAGAAAGAGTTGATTTAAGAAAAGATCCAATGGCGTTACAACGTTTGAAAGAAGCAGCTGAAAAAGCAAAAATTGAATTATCATCAGCTTCAGAAACTGAAATCAATTTGCCATATATCACAGCAGCTGATGGTGTACCAAAACACTTAGTGAAAAAATTATCAAGAGCAAAATTCGATCAACTTACAGAGCAATTAGTAGAAAGAACATTAGAGCCATGTCGTAAAGCATTAAAAGATGCAGGACTTAGCAAACTCAAATTGATGAAGTAATTTTAGTTGGTGGTTCTACCAGAATGCCAAAAATACAAGAAGTAGTTGAAAAATTCTTTGGGAAAAAACCATCAAAAGGCGTAAATCCAGACGAAGTTGTAGCAGTAGGTGCAGCAATACAAGGTGGCGTATTGACAGGTGATGTAAAAGATGTATTATTATTAGATGTAACACCACTTTCTTTAGGTATCGAAACTTATGGTGGCGTATTTACAAAACTAATTGAAGCAAATACAACAATACCAACTAAGAAATCTGAAACATTCTCAACAGCATCAGACAATCAACCATCAGTAGAGTTGAATGTATTGCAAGGCGAAAGACCAATGGCTAAATACAACAAATCTATAGGTAGATTCCACTTAGATGGAATTCCACCAGCACCACGTGGTGTGCCACAAGTAGAAGTTACTTTTGATATTGATGCAAATGGAATCTTAAGCGTAACAGCAAAAGATAAAGGTACAGGAAAAGAACAAAATATTAGAATTACAGCATCATCAGGCTTGAGCAAAGAAGAAATTGAAAAAATGAAAGCTGAGGCAAAAGCTAATGAAGCAGCAGATAGAGAAGCACGTGAAAAAGTAGATAAATTGAACGAAGCTGATGGCTTAATTTTCCAAACTGAAAAACAACTAAAAGAGTTTGGCGAAAAATTACAAGCAGATAAAAAACAAACTATCGAAGATGCATTAGGAAAACTAAAAGCAGCACACCAAGCACAAGATGTTGCAACAATAGATGGCGCTTTAGCAGAACTAAATAATGCATGGAGTGCAGCATCACAAGACTTGTACAATGCAACTCAACAAGCAGGTGGACCAGAACAAGGACAAGAGCAACAAAACAACCAAAGTGGAAGCGCAGGAGACAATGTAACTGATGCTGAATACGAAGAAGTAAAATAATAAAGTTTTTACTTGTGAATTATTTTTTAGGTGGATAGCAATATCCACCTTTTTTTATTTATTATGTTAGATAATTAGTCATATTATTATCTTTGTATCATTGAAATATATACTATACATACTTTGCTTTAGCTTTCTTATCGCTTGTCAGGAAAATGATATGGCAAAAATTAATGCCTTGATTAACGAACAAGAAGTAGGTATAGAAAAGGCAGACAGCATTATATTAAGCTACAAAGAAAACGAAGCACTGAAAGTAGAAGTATTTGGAAAGACAATTCATAGGTATATAAAAAATCAAAATAAATTGGAATTTCCTGAAGGTATAGAAGTAAAGTTTTATGAGCAAGGAGTACTTAGTGCAATATTAACTTCAGACTCAGCAGTATTTGATGATAGCAAAGGAATTATTATTGTAAGTGGCAATGTAGATATGTACAACAACAGACATGAGAATTTGATAACTGATGAGATGGAATGGAACATTAATGCGAAAACAATATATGCTAAAAATAAAATTATAATAAAAACAGTGCATGATGTTATTTATGGCATAGGCATGACAGCCAAGGAAGATTTTAGCCAATATAGTATAAAAAAAGTTACAGGCGTTGTAGCCTACAATAAAGATGATAATTTCAGATAAAAAATTTCCTATATTTGTATAATTATACACAATGGAAGTAGTCTATTTAATTATATTGCTAATGTTTTCTGCATTCTTTTCTGGAATGGAGATTGCGTTTCTTTCTGCCAACAAATTAAAAATAGAACTAAGTTATCAGCGTGGTACATTTAGCGGAAAAATCATCAATGATTTTGTCAAAAATCCATCGAAGTTTATTATTACAGTACTATTGGGCAACAATGTTGTCTTAATTGCGTTTGGTATTTTATTTGCCAATATGTTAGAGCCAGTGTTGGCAAATTACATAAGCGCACCATTCGTTGTATTACTTATACAAACAATTGTTTCTACCACTTTAGTATTGTTAATAGGAGAGTACTTACCCAAGGTAATGTTCAAAGTATTTGCTGATGATTTATTACCAATATTAGCATTTCCATTTAAGTTGATTTATTGGGTTTTATTGCCTGGTGTGTTTTTAATTAATTTAATATCTAAGTTTATATTAAAAATATTTGGTGTAGCAGTAACAGAAAAAAGTATAGAATTTACAAATATAGATTTAGAGAAGTTTATCAAAGAACATACATTATCCAACCATGAAGATGAAGAAGTAGATAAAGTTTTTTTCGAAAATGCACTAGACCTAAAAAATCTAAAAGTGAGAGATTGCATGGTGCCACGTAGAGAAATTACTGCCATAGATGTACACGATACCATTGATGATTTAAAGAAACTCATTATTAGCACCAACCATTCACGCATATTAGTGTATGATGATAATATAGATAAAATTGTGGGTTATGTGCATCATTTTGATTTGCACAAAAGATCAAATGATATTCGTTCTATACTGATGCCAATAAAAGTAGTAACGATGACAATGCACATCCAAAAGCTACTGAACGATATGATAAAAGAACAAAAAAGTATAGCTTGGGTAGTAGATGAATATGGTGGCACAGCTGGCGTTATTACCTTAGAAGATATATTAGAAGAAATATTTGGAGAAATTGACGACGAACACGACAAAGCAGAATTTGTAGAAAATCAATTATCAAAAAATGAATATATACTTTCTGGAAGATTAGAAATTAGTCATATCAACAAAGAATTTAATTTAGATATACCAGAAGGCGAATATGATACATTGTCTGGTTTTATTATTGCACACCACGAAACTATTCCTGAAAAAAATGAAATTATCGAAATAGATAAATTCAAATTTAAGATAATGGATGTATCTGAAACTAAAATTGAAACAACCAAATTAGAAGTTTTACCGAAAGAATAGGCTATCTTTTTAATGCTATTTTTCTACTACAAAAATACTATTATGATTGCTACATCTTATTTTTGAACTAGTAATAAAACCTGTTTGTCATAATTTTAATAAATAACCTTAAAGACAAGTCCAAACATGTATACAATAGTTATTATTGTAATTTTTTTATTATTTTTCTTCTTTCATTTAATACATCTAACCTATTTTCGAATTCTATATCAATAATATTGAATTTACTTTTAATATATAAGCTAGTTATTATTATATATAAAATTAAACTTATTACTATTATCATTTACGAGTATATTAAATATAATTAATAATAATATTTTTCTATTGTTGTGGCTTTTCATCTACCTAAATTAATATTTATTTTTAGTATTTGAGTAAATTTATTATGTAAAAAAAACTTCCGTTTGGAAGTCTATTTGTATCATTATCAGTTAATATTTTGAAGGTTTTTTCTTGGTGTGTCGTACTCGTACTATGTCTATCTGTTTTTCTCTTATTTTGTATGATATTCTTATTTTCTTATGTTCAAATGCACGATAATTCCCATTGTTATTCTTTTTGTATTCGTCTAATTTATATCGTTCTGCTTGTTCTTTAAGTGCTGTTACTTTTTCTACTATTTTATTGATTATTGTTTCTGCATTTTGTGGTGAGTCTTCTTCTATATATTCATATATTTTTTGCAATCCGTCTTTTGCTCTCTTTGCCCAAATTATTTTTATCATACTGCATTCTTTTTCCAGTTTTTTATTTCTGATAATATTTGCTCATGTGTATAATAATTTCCCGCATCTATTTCTTTTTCTGCATCTTCTATTTCTTTATTGTATTGTTCAATATTTATTATTTCTTCTTCAAACAAAGTATAAATAGCTTCTACTTTTTTATCTTCTATTGCTTCTATGTAATGATGTAGTTTTTCTCTAATAGCATCTATTGTTGCACTCATCTTGTTGTATTTATATCTAAAGTTAATCTTTTTATCGTTTTATGGTTGTTAATTTTTATTGTCAAATTCTGAATATTTATCAACTCGCTCTCATCTTTCATTTACATAAATTAATATTCATTTTCTATATCTGAATATTGAAGTTTTTATTTAATAAATAATGGATGTATCTGAAACCAAAATTGAAACAACCAAATTAGAAGTTTTATAGAAAGAATAATCTAATTTTTATGATGTAAATCATACTATGTGAAATTGCAAATGCTTAAATTTGGATATTGAAAAAAATAAGTATCATATTATTGATATTACTTGTGTTGACAGCAAGTTTTCAGCAAATTATTCTATTGTCTGTCTATCAACTCAATAAAGATTTCTTTACTAAAAACTTTTGCGAAAATATAAATGCACCAGAAAAAAAATGCAACGGACAGTGCTACATCAACAAGACAATTGCAAAACAAGAAGAACAAAATAACAAAGACTTAAATTTTAAATGGAAAGAAGTAGAAGTGTTTTTTAATACATCAGAAATAACAGTTGTAAAAAAAATAATTGCAAATAATACAACACAGTTATACTTTAATTATACCACAGAAACCATTGTTGGTATGTCTGCAAAAATATTACATCCACCACAAGCCTAAGTTTTACTAATAAATTTGAACTACATAATTTTTTATTATGTAATGTAATATTTTATCCATCAACAAAAATAAAATGAAGTATTTATTTATCGTACTGTTGTCTGCTGTACAGTACACTTATGCCTGCGATTTCTGTGGCAGTTCTTCCAATTTATCTAATGTAGATGTTGTCGGAACAGAAATGCAATCTTTTATTTCAGCTTCTATGATGTATAAGAAATTTGAATTTAAAGATGTAGAAAGTAGTGTGCAAAATAGTCATATGATGACCAATTTATTACAAGGTAGTTATGCACCAAAATCGTGGGTAGATATGCGCATCAATCTTCCATTAATTTGGTTAAAGAATAATTATTTTGAAAACAACACATCATTTTCAGAAAAGAAAATAGCACTTGGCGATATTCAGCTACTAAGTAATATTACAGTTTGGCAAAAGCAAAAAACAAATGCAAAAAAGATATACCAAAAACTAAATCTTGGATTAGGTATAGAATTGCCAACTGGAAAAAAACTAAACTCAAATTATGATATATTGCAAAATATAAATTTTGGCTCGCAGAGTGTAGATTTTCTGTTCAATGCATTGTATCTTATTAGTATAAAAAATTGGAATATAGTACAGCAAGCACAAACGAAAATAAACACCTACAACCAAGATAAGTTTAAGTATGGAAATAATTATGCTTATCAATTTTTAGTAAATTATATCTTCTATATCAAAAAGAGTAATATAACACCAGCTATGAGTACAAGAGTAGATATTGCATCTAAAAATTTAAACAACAATATCATTCAAAGTAAATCTGGTTTGTGGCTATGGAGCATGCAAGTAGGTGTAGAATGGAAGAAAAATAACTACCATTTGGGTTGTATGATACAACAACCAATTATGCAAAATACTTCAAATAAACTAATGCAACAAAAAACTTTAACCAATATCTATTTTAAATACTTAATTAAAAGAAATAAAAAATGAAAAGAATAATTTTAAGCATAATGATATTATCAATTATCGCATCGTGCAAAAAAGAAAGTGACACAGTAAACCCAATTGTAACAATTACTGCACCTACATCAGGTAGTATGTTTGGTATTGGCGATTCAATACTAATAACATTTACTGCAACAGATGCAGATATGCATGGCTACGATTTGCAAGTTATAAATACAGTAGACAGCACAGTTATTTTTGAAGCTGAAGCACACACACATGGAAATGTGTCATATAGTCAGAAATTCAAATCGCCAGATGTAGCAACAAATATGGAGCTGATAGTTACTGGCGAAGATCACAATGGAAATTCTGCTACACAAACTGTAATTTTTCATACGATGTAGATAATTGTCAAAGTCAAAATAAATATAGATATGCAGTTTTCAAGCGTATATTTATATTGTCGAATTAATTTATGATAAAAAATAGTATATATATTAGGTTGTATGTGGAGTTGTTAATTCTACGACTGATGGTATAGTACTATTTTTAATTTCTCAAAACTTATTAAATACAAAAAAATGAAAAAAATATATTTAGCAATTATAACATTAGCAATAACTACTATTATTTCATCTTGCAAAAAAAATGATACAACTACAGAAGGTACAGGTACCGTAAGCATGGTATTTGATAATCGTGCTGGTTTGGTAGATTTTAGATTAAATACTTCTTGGTACAAAAATGCAAACAATGATTCTATGAATTTCTCTTTATTCAAATATTATCTAAGCAATTTTGTTTTTACGAAAGAAGATGGTAGTACCTATATTGTACCAAAAGATTCATGCTATTTTCTTATTGATGAAGCCAGTGAAACCTCGCAAACTGTAGAGTTTTCTAATATTCCTGCTGGAAAATATACCGCTGTAACTTTTATGATTGGTGTTGATTCATTAAAATCTACTGCACCACAATCAGAAAGAACAGGCGTATTAGATGTTACAACAAACGCAGATATGTATTGGACATGGAACTCTGGGTACATATTTCTAAAGTTAGAAGGCAAATACTCAAAAGCTACAGATTCAAATTTTATATACCACATCGGAGGTTTTGGTGGCTACAGTTCTGCAACAATTAATAACTTAAAAACTGTAACCTTGCCATTCCAAAATACAATTAGCTTTGGTGCAAGCAATAGAATGAATATTCATACATATGTAGATGTACTAAAAATTGTGAACGGCTCTACAAATATTAGTGTACCAACAATGCCAGTAGTAATGGGTGGTGCAAATGCGCCAATTATTGCAGAAAATTATAAAAATATGTTCACTATTGACCATATTGAAGCAGAATAAAAATAATAGATGCATACACTTGGCGAATGCTAAATTAATTGCATTATCACTAAGTGTATGCCTTATTTAATATTACCAAAATAAGAATGTATGAAAAAGATTTATTATAGCTTTTTGATATTATTACTAATACAATGTACAAATAAAGAAGCTAACATTACTATAGTTGATGAAGGATTTGTTGCTCCATCAAATTTTCCATCAGTATTATATAATTTTAATGAAAATCCTTATTCTAATGAGAAAAGAGAATTAGGAAGAAAGTTGTTTTATGATACTCGTTTATCGAGAGACAATACTATATCTTGTGGTAGCTGTCACCAGCAAGCTGCATTTTTTGCACATGCAGGTCATCGTATTAGCCATGGAATTGAAAATAAATTAGGAACAAGAAATTCTCCAGCTTTATTTAATATGGCATGGCAATCTTCATTTTTCTGGGATGGAGGCGTAGGAGATTTAGACTTTTTCCACGTTAATCCAATTCAGAATCCAGTGGAAATGGATGAAACTATTCCTAATATTATAGAAAAACTAAAAACAGATAACAACTATTTATCTTTATTTAAAAATGTATTTGGTACATCAGAAATTACTCCAGTTCGTTTCAATCAAGCACTATCAATTTTTTTAGTTTCTATCGTTTCCAATCAATCAAAATACGATGATTATCTTGCAGGAAAAGTTGCATTAACTGCTGATGAAGCTGAAGGTCTACAGTTGTTTAACCAAAAATGTGCTGACTGTCATTCAGGAATTTTATTTACTGACTTTAGCTTTAGGAATAATGGTTTAGAAACAACTCCAGATCTAGGTAGATATAGAGTTTCAGTAATTGATACAGATAGTTTTAAATTTAAAGTACCTAGCTTACGCAATATCGAAAAAACTTCGCCTTACATGCATGATGGTAGATTTACAACACTAGATGAGGTTCTAAATCATTATTCTGCTGGTGTTGTAAATACAACAACAACATTAGATGCAATTTTACAAAGCAACACAACGCTTGGAATTCCATTAACAGATGCAGAAAAGAATAAAATCATTTCATTCTTAAAAACATTAACAGATACAAAACTACTTAACGATACAAGATTTTCAGAAATTTAGGTAGTATTTCACAAACGGTGTAAGTTGAAAATTCATTCATCTAAATTAATATTTATTTTTTGTATTTTTTAATATAAAAAACCGAACACTTTATAATATAAAAGTTGTAAAGGCTGCTGGGCATGCATTTGTTTGTTTTTTTGCAAGTGACGCTACGCTATAATATCTGTCAAGGTGCGAAGTGATACTTGAACAAGCTGGAGAAACTAGATAAAAAATAAAAATATGAAGCTGCTTTTAAATAATTTATTTATGATTATTTACAACCATAAATAAATTCAATAGCATCTGTTATATCTTCATTTTTATAATATTTTTTAAGTTTTCCATTTGAATAAAAAGTATACTCATACGTATATTCTTTTACACCATCATTATAAGGATCTGGGTCTGTTCTTGTTCTTATTTTAGAAATTAATTTACTATAATCTAATTGTTCTCCAAAAAATAATAATCTACAAACATCTATTAAATTACTTATAGATGCATCTGATTTTATTGGATTATTGATATTAGTATAAAATGTTGTGTCATAGTCTGTATACCATGACTCATAAACACCATCTTCTAAATATTGTGCTACTTCTTTTGTAGTATAATGATCTCCTGCTGAATTATAGGTATAATCAAATTTTGAAATATAGTATTGATTAATTGGTAAAATATAAATGTTTTGCGTAGAATCTCTTTCAGAAATCAATTTCCCTTCGTTGTTATATGTATATGTATATTTAGATTCAAATTTTTTAATACCATCAGTTATGTCATACCTAAATGACTGTATAATTTGATTGGAAGAATTATAAATAAATGTATCTATATATTCGTCGAAATCATCATAAATAGAAATTATATTATTGTTTGCATCATAGTTAATTTTTATTTCTAAAGAATCACTGCCTTCAAAATAAACTAATTTACTCACTTTGTCTCCATTGTATCTAATATCAAACTCAACTTCATTTTCTATAATTATTTTTGATACATATTCATCTACGCAATTGTTGTTCTCACTACTGTCTTCATCTTTTCCGCACGAGATAATGAAGATAGATAAAATAAATAATGCTAAATTTTTAATTGTTTTTTTCATAATTGTAATATTTAAATTTATATTGATATAATAGATTTTACTATAAAATAATAAAATAATTTAGTGTGTCAAAATTTTTGACTAAGTTTTTTTAAATACATATTTTATACTTATTTATTTGTTATAAAACGCCATCTACTTTTATTTAACTCATACCAGTCTCTGCCTTTGTTGTTTTTTACCAACAAACTACAATCTATATTTTATTGCAATTCAGTCATCGCCATTTTCAAAATAAAATCTTTCTCATATCAAATATACATTTGTATTATCTTAAATGCAAATATTATTGCTCTTAAGCAGGGCGTGGCTTTTTTATTAGTTGTTTTTAATATTTATTTTTTGTATGAAAAACTAACGTTTTATAGCATAAAAGCTGTAGAGGTTGCTGAGAGATTTCAAAGTAGATTACTTAACTTATTGATTTTTATTTATGTACGGATAACCGAACACTTTATAACATAAAAGCTGTAGAGGTTGCTGATTAATGCTTACTTACTTAAAACTGACCTACAGCAAAAATTAGCTGTGTAAAAACCCCTAAAACAAGCCTAAGCCAACTAAATTTATTGGCAGGTAAGGATACCAGCCAATAGATGAAAGCCAACTAAATTTATTGGCAGGTATGGATACCAGCCAATAAGCGAAACCTTTTATAGTAGACACTTCTTAGACATTGTTAGGTAAAAGTTACTTGTTTTTGTTACACTTCTTATTTAGATTGTTTTTAAATAAAATACTGAAATAAGCATAATTTTTTAATTTGTCTTTAAATTTCATATACATAAATGGTAGTGAAAATTTATTTTCAATCGCATTGCATATTTGATATATACTCATACAACTTTCAGTTAAATTCTTGCTATTCACTATATGTACACTCTGAATTTCACCAGTAGAATCAATCTTTATGTTAAACCCAATATCTATAAAATCTGTACTATCAATATAATATTTTGCTGTCACTATACTATCTAATACTTTAATAAACTCATCTGTTGATTTCAATACTCTACAATTAGAATAGTTTATACTTTGTTTAGCATCAGATGTAAGATTTAAAGCAAATACAATACATAATGTTAAAATTTTAATTTTCATATTATTAAAATTTATTCAGAATAATAATCACCATTATCAAGCCTCGGACCTTGAAGATTTTCATCATTAGCTATAGATTCTATTACAACTTTTTTTATGGCTCTTGCTACTGTACCAGAATTATCCTGTGTATAACTAGGTAATTCTTTTGTACCTGTTTTTTCTTCTATTTTTCTATAATAATCAATCCTTGTATTAACTGCTTCTGTAAAATCTTTATCAAATTTTTCTGTTAATACATTTTTGTCAAACCCATCTGGATATGTAGTTACAATTTCATTGACATCCCAACTGTAAAGAGTAGTTGGAATATTACCTATTGAATATACAATATTTGAACTCATTAAATCTCCTTCTGTTTCTCTTACTGATAAATCTTCTGGTGTGTAAACACCTAAATCACTTTGGTATGCGTGAAACATCTCCTGTGCAAGTGTTTCTATATCATCTATTGAAAAAATCTCTTTTGTTTCGTCATTGTAAGAACCGGAGCCACCATGTCCAGCACCAGCTTTAACTGTGTAAACAGTATTTGATTGAACTAATCTGTTATAAATTATTTTAAATAACTTACTTGCTGAAAGCAGTTGAATTGCTGCATCATAATTTTCTTTATCTGCCTTAGATAAACTATTCAAGTCGATTACTCTTCCATCTGGGTCTACAAATAGAATCGGATTGTTAGCAACAAAATTATATGGAGTTAAATTGGGATACTTTGTTTGCAATGGGTCTGTACTCAACCATTTACCTAATCTTGAATCATAAATCCTTGCACCAAAATCTAAGCTGTTTCCACTACCTTTCACTTCGTTATCCTTTTCCATACCGTTAAAGCCGAAACGGTACTTACTCAAAGAACTATTTTACCTTAATGGTATTGTATTACTTGCCTTTCAACTTCTTTTTAGTTGTTTTGTCAGTTTCATCTATCTCTGGATTTTTATCACGTATTATATCTTCTTTATAGAAGTCTGCTTGTTTAGCAAAATCAAACTTCAATGTAAATCTAAAAGTATTGTCTAATGGATTTCTTTGGCTATTTGTTGGTATTAAGTAAGAAAAGTCTAAGCCAAATACGCTATACTTTATACCTACACCTACTGCAAGAAATCTTCTGTTTCCTTTTTCTTTTCCTTCTAAGAAATATCCAAATCTTGCTGCTACCATCTGGTCGTACCAATATTCTGTACCAATGCCCATAGTCCATTCTTTTAGTTCTTCTTTAAACGGTGCATCAAAGAATGATGAGAACATACCTTTTAATGATGATTGCTCTCTGAAATCAGAAACACCATTGCTATCTGCATCACCAGCTTTTGGCGTTGGTACCATTAGTTTATTAAAGTCAGTATAAATACCTACTTCGTGTTGCTTGTGTGGTCTTATTCTAAAGCCAAAACCTAAGCCTAAGTTTGTTGGAATAAAATCTTTAGTTGGTGCATTGTCTGAGTAAGAAATTTTAGTACCCATATTAGAAATATTAAAACCAGCCATAATATTAGACTTCATTTTGTTTTTACCAACTTCCAAGTTTTTATTAAAAGTACCAGATAAATCTGCGCCAAATGCATGTCCAGGTTTTACTGGGTCGCTAAATGTTGCACCTCTACCTAAATTAGAATAAATATATCTGAAATTAACACCTAGTGAAAATAAGTTGCCCAATCTTCTTACATATCCAGCATCTAAAGTTAGTTCTCTTGGAGAGCCTCTTCCTATGTCTTCGCCAATATCGTTAGTATATTGTATATCACCAAGACTAAAGAATTTGAATGATAGGTTTACAGCATCATGTTGTGTGAATTTGTAGTATGCAGCCATATGTGCTAAGTATATATCTGTGATACCAAGGCTACGTAACCAAGGTGCATATGACATAGATAAACCTACTTTTTTTGTTGAGAATGCTAATTTTGATGGGTTGTAGAATGTTGCGTTTGGATCTACTGGTGTTGCTATACCAACATCACCCATTGAACTGCCTCTAGCATCTGGAATAATTCTTAAAAATGGTACTGCGCTATTTACTACTACAGTTGTTTGTGCGTTAGTTAAACTGTTTGTTGCTGACAGTAATACAAGGAATAAAATGGATAATCTAAAATTTTTAAACATTGACATAGTGTAAATATATAGTTTATAAAACGTAAATTAAGTAAAAATATTTAATTTTTTTTATTTCAATATCACTAATTTCTGGTATTGGCTAGTTTTTCCACCAAAATTATCCTTTAAAGACACTTTATACACATAAACGCCACGTCCAATTGGATCACCAAACTCATCTTTGCCATCCCAAACTATGTCCGACACTCTGTAGCCAACTGAATTTATAGTCTGAAAAATTGTCTTTACAATTTTACCAGTTACAGAAAATATTTCAATTTTTAAATCTAATTCTTGGTTTGGTTTGTTGTGCTCAAACATAAACGTAGTTTTTGTAGTAAATGGATTTGGATAGTTAAGTACATGTGTCAATGCCAAAGTTGCATTTTGTTCTACTACAAATTCTGTGTATGTTTTTCCATTATTATTAAATATATCCCAAGCTTCAATATTTAGTGTATGTCTTCCTTTACTTACTTTATCTAAAGGAAAAGAGACTTTACCTTTTCTTATATTGTTTAATTCTGGTTCGTAGTAATCATTTAATGTATAGATGTTTTTTGTATTGTTGTCTAATATTGCAGTAATATCATGTCCTATGCCATTTCCAGTTGTATTGATGCCATTTTCATCAAATAAAGTAAGTAGTAGTGTCGGATTTTCATCAGTGATGCCACCAAATGCAAAATTCTCATCATTTAAAAAAGCTTCTATGTCTGGTCCTTTATTATCTTGTATAGATGTGGTATCTATGCCACCAATTATAATATTATTGTCTACACCAATAGCATCTGTTGTATTGCTGTTTGCATAGGATGATATTTTTCCGTTTCCAAAATTATATTCAATATCTTTTGGTACAGTAAAATTAACTTGAAAAATACCATTTGTTACATTAGTCTTTGCTCTAACAATTTTATTTTTTTGCAGCTGAAATGGATATGCTGAGCTTTGTGGGTCATTTGCCAAAGTGTTCATGGTTTTAGATTTATCGTATATCGTAATTGTTGCAACGCCATTAAAATCTGACATTATATTGTTACTCATGTCTTTGACTGCACCAGTAATTGTAATGTTTTTTAGTGCTTTTAATGTATCAGTATTAAGACCATTGATAGATGTGATTTCTATATTATTTTTAGGAAATGCCAAACGCATAGCTGGGTCGCCAAATAATGAAAATTTTCTATTACCATCACCAGTAAATGTAACTCTTTTGGCTAATCTTAAGATATCTCCAATTTTTATATCAGTTTGCAAAGCTGCTTGTGTTATTTGTTGCATGAAATTTCTATTCATATCAAAATTTTCACTTGCAAACACTAATCTTGTAGTAGAAACCAATGCAGCTGAACCACTATTTTCTTTTAATATTATTAGTTCACCTGCAGAATGTTCATTAGGCTCATCGTATCTTGTAAATTCGCATGTGGCAGTAATAAATAAAGGTAGTTTGTTGCTGTTATTCCACTTTTCAATATCAGAAATTCTAAGTAATGCTTCTTGTGCCCATCCACTACCACCACCATGTCCAATATAATTTATTAATAGCGTACCACTAGATACTTTGCTATTCAGTGCAAGATTTGCGCCAGGATAAGTTGCACCACTGATGCTATTTTGTTGTGTAAATGCATCTAAATAAATTTTATCAATATTGTACTTTGGTATTTGATTTTTTGTGTATTCTGCAATATTATCAGCTTGTGTTAGGTGTAAATTTCCATCTTCATCATCTGCTATAAATGTAAGTTGTGTACGCCAATCTCCATAATCAGAAACTTCATAGTAGTTTTTTATTTTATCTGTGATTGCTTTTGCACTACTAGTACTGATTGCTGGTATTCTACCTACGCCAATATCTATTAAATCTAATGAAGTATTTTCAATGTTATTTCCTTCAGCATCATCTAAAATTCCAAAATAATCATCGCTTGTAAATGTTTGCAATGCTTTGAAAGAATTTTTACTTTGATAAGTTGGAAGGTTAAAATCGCCTAATTCTCTGTTGTTGTATGAGCCATCACCAAATAATAATAAGTATTTAGGTAAATCTTGACTTTGTGTTGCTCTATCGTAAAACATTTTTACAAAATTTCTAATTGCAGTAATGTCATTTGTGCCAGATGAAAATTCGTTATAGACTTGCTCAATATCAACAACCACAACACGCATATTTTCTTTACTTCTGTGTAGTTGTGCAATTTCTTCTGCATAAGATAGAAATTTTTGTCTTGTTATGATAACATAATCTTGAGCACTCAAAGCGTGTAAGTTTTGGTTGCCTACGCTACCTAAAGCAATTGGTGTATTGCTTGTATTTTCAAATACTGCAAATTCTTTTAAGCTATCTGTATTTGCTGTAAATACAGCTTGACTGCCTATTGTGGTGTAATTTATTTTTACAACATCGAATGGATTAGTAATATCCCAAATTTCTACATTACTATTAATGTTTGATATTGTGAACTTAGTGATTTTTGATGAACCAACACTTTGAATGTCTCTGAAATATAATGGTGTGCCATTATAGACTAAATTGCACCGTGCTTGTAAGTTTATATAATCTAAAAAGGCTTTGCCAGAAAAATCATTGGTTTGATAAATATAATTTAGTGTGTAGTTGCTACTTGGATTTGCAAATGAAAATGTTGCATCTTGAGGCATTCCATAGCTAAAAATTCCTTGTGTTTCTTGTTGTAATGGACTTAAATTTATATTTCTAATATTACTACCTTCTGATATTTGCATAATACTACTAGTGCCAGAAACTGCCACAACATTAGTCCAAATTTTTATTGCTTGTGATGGTATAATATTTGGGAAATTAAAAGTATAGTTTTTAGTTGTTTGGTTTGTAAATCTATCGCCAACAAAAACTCTACCAGAATGTGCTATATTTTCTGTTTCAACTTCAACAAATGCAAGTGCATCATAAGCATTAGAAGTATAATTTTCAGTTAATGCATTTCCATTAATTGAGTTTATTCTTTTTCCACTACCTAAATCTGTAGTTAAAAATAAATTCTGTGTAGCTGAATAAAGGTGTTTTGTTAATTTGAATTGTTGTTTCTGTATATCATATTTCCAAACATCTGGACCAGGCGTATACACCAAAATATAATCACCATCTTGGAACGTAGAACTATTGGCACTTACTACTTTTATAGCATATTCTTGAATGTCATCTGTTCTAGTTGCGCCAGCAAGTTCTGGAAGCATTCCACCATCTTGCCCAAAAATTCTTATATTATTTGGATTTAAGCTAGAAAGATTAACACCTAATTGTTTTAAAAAGCTATAGTCTAATTTGTGTATTCCTGCTTTTTCAACACCAAATTTATACCATTTACCATTTGCTAGCATTGAATTAGATGTATATGATTGTTGGCTTTCGCCTATTCTTAGTCCATCTGAATTCTCAAAAATATTTACTGTAAATGATTTTAAAATTTCTAATTTCCCAAAGTTTATTTTGTATGGATTGATGATTAGATTGCCTTTGTTGCCACTTTTCTCATTAGTTACAAACTTTGATATTACTAAAGTAGCAGGTAAATTTGAAATAGAACTAATATTAATATCAGAAGATTCATAAATTAAGTTATCAATCTGATACTCAAAATTATTGCTACTAATCTTGAAATTGTGAATATAGTATGGTAATATTTGTTGTAGATTTTCTTTATAAGCATTATTAAAACTAACATTATTGCCTATTATATTAGCATCTATTGTAATGTCATCTTTTGATATAGCAACTGAATTGTGTAAAAACAGGACTACAAATAGATAAATATTTGTTAAAAATAGATTTGTGTTTTTCGTTTGGTGCATTAGAATAGCTTATATATGATGTAAAAAACAAATAAAAAGTCCAATATACAAGGCGTTTTCATGATAAAAAACGTTGCACTAACAAATATACACTAAAAAACTATTTATTTCGTTTATTAAAAAAAATAAAACTAATTTGTAATATTAGAAGTAATTTATTATTTTTGTATCTTTACGATAATTAAACTTATACTTAAAAAACATTATGAGAAAAATTGTTTTTATATCAATAGTAGCTTTAATCTTTGCAAGTTCATGTAAAGGTGGAAAGGACAAAGCAGCAAGTTCATCTACTACAGGTTGGAACTACAACGACAAAGAATGGGGTGGTTTTCAAGTAGCTGAAGAAACTCAACAAATTACTGGACCAAATCTAGTATTAGTAGAAGGTGGTACATTTGTAATGGGTGCAACAGAAGATAACTTATTATATGAGTTTGATAACGTTCAAAGAAGAGTAACAGTATCGTCATTTTATATGGATGAAACTGAAGTAACAAACGTAGCCTACAGAGAATACACATATTGGTTACAGAGAGTGTTTGGTACAGATCATCCAGAGTTTGTTAGTGCTGCAAAACCTGACTCATTATGTTGGAGAAGAAATCTAGCTTATAATGAGCCATATGTAAAATATTATTTTACTCATCCATCTTACAATAGCTATCCAGTTGTTGGTGTAACTTGGTTACAAGCTACAGAATATTGCAAATGGAGAACAGATAGAGTAAATGAGTTCTTATTAATTAAAAAAGGATATTTAGCAAATAATCCAAACCAAGTTAATGAAGACAACTTTAACACTGAAGCATATATGGCTGGAATGTATCAAGGTACAACAGGCGAAAAACAAGGTATTGAAAACTTAGGACCAGAAGGTGGTGTAAGAAACGTAAACATGTCTGATGGTATTTTATTACCAGATTATAGACTACCAACAGAAGCAGAATGGGAATATGCTGCATTAGGTCTTAGAGGAAATATGCCATTACAAGGAGAAGAAGTAGTTTCTGATAGAAGAATTTATCCTTGGGATGGTGCTACATTTAGATACCAAATTCATGGCAAACAACAAGGTAATTTCTTAGCAAACTTTATGAGAGGAAGAGGTGATTATATGGGTGTTGCTGGTGCCTTGAATGATAATGCTGAAATAACATCAGATGTTTATGCAAACTATCCTAATGACTTTGGATTGTTTAATATGGCAGGAAACGTAAATGAGTGGGTACAGGACGTATATAGACCAATGACTGAAGCATTCGCTGATGACCTAAATACATTTAGAGGTAATGATTTCATGAAACAGTCTGAAGAAGAAGGATTAGACGAAAAAGGTAGAATTAAATATGTTCGTCAAAGTGATGAGGAATTAGCTAATAGAATAAATTATAGAAAAGCATTTGCATTAGATTACAATGACGGTGATTCATCTTCATTTGTTTCTTATAATTATGGTATATCTACTTTAGTTAATAATAAATCTAGAGTATACAAAGGTGGTTCTTGGAGAGATAGAGGTTATTATTTATCACCAGGTACAAGAAGATTTGTGAATGAAGATCAATCTTCTGATGATATTGGATTTAGATGTGCAATGGTTAGAGTTGGTTCTCAAGATGGAAACATGTTTGGTGGTCAAGCTTTTAAAGAAATGCAAAAAGTGGTTACTAAAAACCAAAAAGCAAGAAAATTATAATAAAGTAATAGAAACTATTTATAGAAAAAGTCTCGATTAATTTCGAGACTTTTTTATTTTTATGCATGATAAATAATATTTTCAATCTATATCAAAAGTTTTTAGAAAGCAATGGTGTTACAACAGATACCAGAAGTATAAAGCAAAACCAAATCTTCTTTGCTTTGAAAGGCGATAATTTTAATGCAAACCAATTTGCTCAAAAAGCTTTAGAAATAGGCGCATCTTATGTCGTTATTGATGATGAAGTATATAATATTGATGTAAGATGCATATTAGTTGAAAATGTATTACATACTTTGCAGCAGTTGGCATTACACCACAGAAGACAAATCCAATTAAAAGCATTGCTTGCAATAACTGGTTCTAATGGAAAAACAACTACAAAGGAATTGGTACATGCTGTTATTAAAGAGCAGTATAAAACGCACGCCACAAAAGGCAATCTAAATAATCATATTGGAATTCCAATTACATTATTAGAAATGCCATTAGATACAGAAATTGCAATCATAGAAATGGGTGCAAACCATCAAAATGAGATAGCACAATATTGCACATACACAGAGCCAACACATGGAATTATTACAAATATTGGAAAGGCACATTTGGAAGGTTTTGGTGGTGTAGATGGTATCATCAAAGGGAAAGGCGAGTTGTTTGATTATCTAACTAAAAATAATGGAACAGCAATTTATAATGCAGATGATGCCATTCTTTGCAAGATGATAGAAGATAAGCAAATAAAGAATAAATACGCTTATTCAGTAAATCAAGTAAATATTGTGCAAGAATTTCCGAATATTATTGTAGAATCTGATACGCAAAATATTAAAACAAATTTATTTGGCAAGTACAATTTAAGTAATGTATTGTGTGCCATAAAAATTGGTCAGTTATTTCAAATTTCAATAGAAAAAATCAAACAAGGTATTGAAAATTATTTTCCAAATAACAAACGTTCAGAGCTAATTGAAAAAGAAGGCTATCAATTGATATTAGATTACTACAATGCAAATCCAACGAGCATGCAGCATGCTTTAGAAAATTTTAGTTTAAGCAAGAATAAGAACAGAATTGTAATTTTAGGAGATATGTTTGAGCTAGGCAACAATGCATCTGAAGAACATCAACATATTGCTAAACTTGCAGAAGATTTGAACTTTGAAAAAATAGTACTTGTTGGAAAGAATTTTAAAAATGTAATTGTAAATAAAGCCATAAAATTCGATACTTCTGATGAAGCTAAAATATGGTTTAAATCTAAAGATAAATTGAATAGTGAAATTTTGATAAAAGGCTCAAGAGGTATGAAAATGGAAAATATTCTATCGGAATAATTTTACAAATTAATATAGAAATTAATGCCATCTATAATATCTTCTTCATCTATGCTAATGTTGTAAGCACACGCACCAATAGATGTTAATAATGCAGCTTGAATATCGTTTCCTTTATTCTTTTTATCCATCAACATCAATTGAATAATATTTTCAATAGGATATGAGGCTATGTCTTGCTTCGGGAAATATTGTAAAATCAATTGTACAATATCAGCCAATTCATTTTCTGATAAATCAGTTTTTTGATGTGATAAATATGCTTCTGCAATCATGCCAATAGCAATTGCTTCGCCATGCAAGAGTGGATGTGCTGTGTGTTCTATAGAATAGGCTTCAATAGCATGACCAATAGTATGACCAAAATTTAATATTTTTCTCAATCCTTTTTCCTTCGGATCTTCCTCCACCACATTTTTTTTAATCAATAAAGATTGATACATCAATGCAGAAATATCATCATTAAAAATGTCAATCTCTTTCAGTTGTTCCCACTGAGTTGAATTAAAAATCAAAGCATGTTTCAATATTTCAGCAAAACCATTAATGTATTGTCTTTTTTCTAATGTCTTTAGAAAATCATTATAAATAAAAACAAGAACAGGATTTTGAAATAGCCCAATTAGGTTTTTACCATACTTAAAATCTATACCTAATTTGCCACCAATAGACGAATCTACTTGCGAAAGCACAATTGTAGGTAATTGTATAAAATCTATGCCAGGTTTGTAGCAACTTGCAGCAAAGCCACCCATGTCACCAATTACACCACCACCCAAATTAATAAAAACAGCATTTCTATCTACAGTTTCATCAATTAGTGCTTTCCAAATCAATTCACAAGTTGTAATGTTTTTATTTTCTTCACCAGATTTTATTTCAATTATAACATCTATGCTTATGTTTTTTTCTAAGATTGGAAGACAATATTGTTTTGTATTTTCATCAACCAATACAATTTTTTTTGTGTACTGATTGATGGCTAAAAAAGATTTTAATTCTTCAAAATTATTGTCAAAAACTATATTGTAGTCTTGTAGTTGTATGCAATTCATGCCTATTTGTAATGCTTAATTTTTGTAGGTAAAAGAGAAGTTGCTTTCCAATCATTTATTAGTTTTTCCAAATCTTCTTTCCAAACTAAATATTTTTCCAATTCATACTTTTTGATTAAGCTATCAATATTAACTTGAACTTGACTTTTTGTTGTACTAACATTCTGATTGATGGCATAGAAAAAATCATCAATAATACGTTTGCCTTGTTCCTCAGTGTAATGTTGGTTTTGTATCAAATCTTCCAACAGTTCTTTAAATTTCTCTTGAAACAAGTGTGTTGTGCCAACTATATTATAAACGATATTTTTCATACAAGACATATATCTAACAAAAATACCATACTATTTTTAGATTTATGTAAAAATTACTTTATTATTTATCAATACACAGATATTTTATTTAACTTAGCAAGTTATGAGTGAGCTAAAAAGATGGATTTTATTAGAGGCAGAACAAGACAAAGTAGATGAGTTACAAAAAGCCTTAAATATTCATCCAATTCTTTGCAAATTATTAGTGCTAAGAGATATTACGACTTACGAGCAAGCCAAAAAGTTTTTTAGACCAAGTTTAAGTGATTTGCACGATCCATTTCTGATGAAAGACATGGATATTGCCATCAATAGAATTACAAATGCATTAGCCAATAATGAAAAAATACTAGTATATGGTGATTATGATGTAGATGGCACCACTTCTGTTGCCTTAGTATATTCATTTTTCAAGCAATTTTATACAAATATAGAATACTACATTCCAGATAGATACAGCGAAGGCTATGGTATTTCTACACAAGGTATAGATTTTGCCAAAGACAATAATATTACACTAATTATTGCACTAGATTGTGGCATTAGAGCACACGATAAAATAGACTATGCCAAAGAACGTAGTATAGATTTTATTATATGCGATCATCACTTGCCAGCAGACACAATTCCAGATGCAGTTGCCATTCTCGACCCAAAACGAGTAGATTGCAATTATCCATTCAAAGAGCTATCAGGATGCGGCATCGGATTTAAGTTAATTCAAGCATACACAATACAACATAATTTAGACATAGAAAATGTGTATTGCCAAATGGATTTAGTAGCCACAAGTATTGCATCAGATTTGGTACATATTGTAGACGAAAACAGAATACTTGCAAAATTTGGAATTGACTTAGTAAACTCAAAACCAAGACCAGGCATAAAAGCACTAATCAATGAATTAAAATTAAATAGAAAATTAGAAATTTCAGATTTAGTATTCATCATTGGACCAAGAATAAATGCAGCAGGAAGAATAGCACACGGCTCAGAAGCTGTAGAATTGCTAATAGCAGAAAACTTAGAAGTTGCTTTATCAAAAATTAAAAAAGTACAAGAAAACAACGATACAAGAAAAGAAGTAGACAAAGACATTACAGACGAAGCGTTCTATATTTTAGAAAATGATGAAACATTGTTGGCAAAAAAATCCACAGTATTGTTTAGACCACATTGGCACAAAGGTGTCATTGGCATTGTAGCATCAAGGTTAATAGAAAAATACCACAAACCAACCATCATTCTTACAGCATCAAACGGAAAAGGAGTAGGCTCTGGTCGTTCTGTACCAGGCTTTGATTTGCACGATGCAATAGATAAATGTAGCGAACACATCATTCAATTTGGTGGACACAAATACGCAGAGGATTAACTATTGAGTTAGAACAAATAGACGCATTTATAGAAAAATTTGAAGAAGTAGTACAAAATAATATTACAGATGAATTGCTGATTGCACCAATTGAAATAGATGCAGAAATAGAATTCTCAGATATTAATGATAAGTTTTATAATATACTAGAACAAATGGCACCATTTGGACCACAAAATATGCGTCCAACATTTATGACCAAAGATGTATATGATACTGGATTTTCTAAAATTGTAAAAGAATCGCATCTAAAAATAAACTTATTAAAAGATGGACAAAATCCTGTAAACGGCGTAGGATTTGGCATGGCACGTTTGTTTGAAGTGATGAATGAAAAAGAAACTTTTGATGTATGTTACCAATTATATCCAAACGATTGGAACGGACAAACTAAAATAGAATTAAGGTTGAAAGACATAAAATAAACTATGATACTAAAAGCTGAAAACTTATTTAAAACTTATGGCAATAGAAATGTTGTTGATGATGTTTCTATAGAAGTAAATCAGGGCGAAATAGTTGGATTGCTTGGGCCAAATGGAGCAGGAAAAACAACTACATTTTACATCACAGTTGGCTTAGTAGAACCAAACAAAGGCAATGTATTTTTAGATAACCAAAATATATCTAAAGTACCCATGTACAAACGTGCACAACTTGGTGTTGGTTATTTACCACAAGAAAACTCAGTTTTTCGTACACTAAGTGTCGAAGATAATGTAAAAGCAATACTCGAGTTCACACCATTAAATAAGCAACAGCAAAAAGAAAAACTAGAAATACTATTAGATGAATTTGGACTACAAAAAATAAGAAAGACAAAAGGAAAATTACTTTCAGGTGGCGAGCGTAGAAGAACAGAAATAGCAAGAGCATTGGCATCAGACCCAAAATTTATATTGTTAGATGAGCCATTTGCAGGCATAGATCCAATTGCAGTAGAAGACATACAGCAAATAGTAGAAAAGCTGAAAGAAAAAAACATTGGAATATTAATTACAGATCACAATGTACACGAAACGCTGTCTATTACAGACAGAGCATACCTTTTATTTGAAGGCAAAATCATCAAACAAGGTAGTGCCGAAGATTTAGCATCAGACGAAATGGTACGAAAAGTATACCTAGGACAAAGCTTTGAACTAAGAAGGAAATAAAAGTCAATAGATGAAACATTCAAGTGTCAATCCATGCTGACTGTCGACAGACGACTGCCATGCATTCAAGCGTCAGCACGTGGCGAAGAAAAATCGAAACGACTGAAATCATAATCTAAAGAGAAATAAAAAACGGCATTAGAAAAATAGCGTTAAGAAAATAAGCGTCGAGCGTAAGGAAAGTTTTGCATAAAAATACGTTCAAGCGTCAGCACGTGGCGAAGAAAAATTGAAACGACTGAAATCATATTCTGATATAAGAAATAAAAAACGGCATTAGAAAAATAGCGTAAAGAAAATAAGCGTCGAGCGTAAAGAAAGTTTTGCTGTTTGAAGTTCTGCTTTGTAGAAGCAGAACAAGTTTAAAAACTTTTAGCGAAGACGAATATTTTTAGCGTAATTTTTCGTAAGCCTTGATTTTTCTTTGTTACTTTCTTTGTATTAAGACAAAGAAAGTAAATGCACTTTTTCATCAAGAAAAAAATAGCCTTACTGTCATTACCACGAAAGTGGTAATCTCATTATTAATTAGAATTAGGAGATTGCCTTTTTCATGGCAATGACTTCAAACGATTTCATCAAAAATAGAAAAAACATTCAAGCGTTAGCACGTGGAGAAGAAAAATCAAAACGACTGAAATCATCTTCTGATAAGAAAAAGGAATTGGCATCAGAAAAATAGCGTTAAGAAAATAAAGAATAAAAAGAAGATTCAAGCGTCAATCAACGGCTGACTGTCGACTGTCGACTGACGACTGCCATGCGTTCAAGCGTCAGCACGTGGCGAAGAAAAATCAAAACGACTGAAATCATAATCTGATATAAGAAATAAAAAAGCATTAGAAAAATAGCGTTAAGAAAATAAACGTTGAGCGTAAAGAAAGTTTTGCTGTTTGAAGTTCTGCTTTGTAGAAGCAGAACAAGTTTAAAAACTTTTAGCGAAGACGAATATTTTTAGCGTCATTTTTCGTAAGCCTTGATTTTTCTTTGTTACTTTCTTTGTATCAAGACAAAGAAAGTAAATGCACTATTTTATCAAAAAAAAGTAAGTATTACACTCTTGTATCAAGACAAAGAAAGTAAATGCACTGTTTTATCAAGAAAAAAATAGCTTTACTGTCATTACCACGAAAGTGGTAATCTCCTAATCACTTAGAAATATGAGATTGCCTTTTTCAAGGCAATGACATTAAACAATTTCAATAAAAAATCAATAAAAACTGCCATAATGGCACAAAATTAACGCTTACCCCCACTTCCGAAGTGGGTACCCCCACCTATGGAAGTGGGGGGTACCACCCAATTTGTCAGTCCACGCAGTTTTTAAGTACCCCAGACCACTTCTAACCTAAGCCAGCTCAGTTCCGAACTCGGCCAGCTCACTTATTAAGTACCCCCAGCCACTTAAAACCTTAGTGACACTCAGTTTTTGTACCCCCTTGGCTAAGTTTTTACCTAAGCCAGCCTAGGTTTTAAGTACCCCAGGCCACTTCAAACCTTAGTGATACCCACTTATTAACTAAGCCAGCTCAGTTTTTAAGTGGGTAAACGCAGTAAAAACACGAGTCAGTCCACATAAAAAGTAAAAAGCCCGTCTAAAAAGACAGGCTAGGTAGGCTTTGAGCTAGATTGAGCCACTAAAAAAGTAAGCTAGCTAGGTGTATTATTATTTGTTGAATTGCTTGAGCTAGACTGCGTAGCAAAGCGAGTTTTTAGTGTATCGTACACGCTATCTGCACCAGGAATGCCCGCAGTAGGCTGGCCATATAAAATTTCTATAAGCGACCAATGCAGTAACATAAGCCTCAGAGCCAGCCAACATTTTAGTATCGTCTATAAGCTCGTGCAGTTTGGCAATTTCTTGCAAAAGAGGCTCTAATTGCTGAAAAAGTTCTAAGTCTTTTTCAGTTCTGCGGTGTTAAAATAAGCAGGCAATAGCGTAGGATTATTTTCCATGACGTTGATGGTATCCTCAACAAAAACTTTGTTGTTCACATCAATTTTAGGAATACTTTGTCGCTCTTCGGTAGTCAGTCCTATGAGCATGGGCAAATTAGATTTAATGGTGTTGATGGCAGTTTTTACTGCCGAAATTTGCGCTGCTGTAAGCATAGCAGACACTTTGTTGTTCGTGATGTTTGACATAATAATAAAATTTTAATAGTTAAAAAATAAGCCAGCTCAGGTTTGAAGTACCCCCAGCTATAATAATGACGCAAAAGCAGAAAAATTCCATAAATATTTATGTTAATTATTTGAAGAGAAAGCAAAAAACAAGTTGCGCATTTTGGATATACACAAATGAAATATGGATAAAACAATACGACAGGATATTCAAAATACGCAAAAACATATTTAACATAGAATATTGATAATAAGAAGATTATAAGGAAAAAATATTTTTAACAAAAAAATATACGCAACTCCATTTATTGCGTATATTTGTGTGTTATGTGTCACCCTATGACGACCGTACCAAATAGAAACGAACGACAAAAAGACAAATGCAAAAATATTCAGTAAACCAACATTTAATTGAAACAATTTTAGCTTGGGTAAATTCGGGCGAAATCGCAATTCCAGAAATTCAAAGACCTTTCGTTTGGGACAGCTCAAAAGTTCGTGACTTAATGGACAGTTTGTATCAAGGTTATCCAATCGGTTATGTAATCGCTTGGAGAAACCCGAACGTAAAATTGAAAGATGGTAGTTTAAGCGAAGGAAAAAAAGTTTTAATTGACGGACAACAACGTGTAACAGCTTTGACTGCTGCAATTCTTGGACAATATGTTATCAACAAAAATTATCAAAGAGTAAAAATAAAAATTGCCTTCAACCCTATTGAAGAACGTTTTGAAGTACAAAACCCTGCAATTTTAAAAGACAAAGTTTGGCTTCACGACATTACAGACGCTTTTTCTGGAAAAATTAGTTTACTAAAATTAGTCAGAGATTATTTGGCTCTTAATCCAGACATTGACGAAGATTTAATTGAAAACTCATTTTCAAGATTAATCAGCATTGTAAAAAAACCAATCGGAATGATAGAATTAGCACCTGAATTGGATATTGAAACCGTAACGGAAATTTTCATTAGAATAAATTCAAAAGGTGTTGTTTTAAGTCAAGCAGATTTTGCAATGAGCAAAATTGCATCTGACACAGAAAATGGCGGAAACGAACTGAGAAAAGCCATTGACTATTTTTGTCATTTAGCCATTGCACCAGAATTTTACAAGCAAATTGTAGATAACGACAAAGATTTTTCGAAAACCGATTTTTTTCAAAAAATGTCGTGGCTTAAAACTGAAAATGAAGATTTGTACGACCCAAGTTACAACGACTTAATTCGTGTTGCATTTACTTCGCAATTCAACAGAGGACGACTTTCTGATTTGGTAAGTTTATTATCGGGTAGAAATTTTGAAACAAGAAGCTACGAAACAGAAATTGCCGAACAATCATTTTTGAAATTGAAAACAGGTGTTTACAACTTTATCAACGAAACCAATTTCAAACGGTTTTTAATGATTGTGAAATCAGCAGGATTTATTTCGCCAAAACTTATCCGTTCGCAAAACGCATTGAATTTTGCTTATATTGTTTACCTAAAACTAAAAGAACTTGGCGTTAACTCTGTTGCCATTGAAAGTTATGTTAGAAAATGGTTGGTTTACTCGATTTTGACAGGACGATATTCAGGTTCACCTGAAAGTACATTTGACTTTGACATCAAACAAATTTCTCAAAAACCATTTGGCGAATATTTACAAGAAAAAGAAGACGGAGAACTTTCAGACGCATTTTGGAACGCATCTTTGCCACAAAGTTTAGATACTTCCGTTGCAAGTAGTCCATATTTTCACGTGTTTTTGGCTTCACAAGTAAAAGCCAACGACAGAGGATTTTTATCAAAAGACGTTTTGGTTGGCGACTTAATTTCTTTACGTGGAGACATTCATCATTTGTTTCCAAAAGATTATTTAAGCAAAAATGGACTTGACAGAAGCAAATACAACCAAATTGCAAACTACGTTTATATGCAATCGGAAGTAAATATTAAAGTGGGTAACAAACCACCTAAAGATTATTTTGAACTTATCAAAACGCAAATTCTTGACGACAACAAATTGGTTAGTGGACTTTCGACCGAACAAGAGCTTTTGGACAACCTAAAAATGAATTGCGTGCCAACAGAAATTATGGAAATGAGCATTGACGACTACCAAGACTTTTTGACTTTAAGAAGAAAAGTAATGGCTCAAAAAATTAAAGAATACTACAAAACATTATAATGCAAAAAGGGCGAACACATAACAGCAGTTTGGCAAAATGGCGGGTTCAGTGATAAATTCAATGGCAGTTCTTCGATTGAACTTTTGTGCAAAACGGAACATTTGTGCTTCGATTTCCGCCACTTCGCCAAGCTGCGAAACGTTAGCAGCAATTAAACCATTATACTATGAAAAAATTATTTTTTATCCTGACGCTAAGTTTTTATTCTAATCTCTTCGCACAAACTAATGCAGAAATTATAAAGTACATTAGTAATAAGCTCGAAGTACATGATGAATACGAAAATATAACTTTTAGTATTAAGAATTGCAATCTCATAATAAAATACGACCAATTTAAACAAGATCCAGAAGAACCCTTTTATGATCCGAAAGTCGTAGTCTATACTATTCCTATATCAGAAATTGATACTGATGCTATCAACTGGAAATTTATTAAGTATTCATATGGAACAGCATTAGAGGCATATTGCAAATTACTTAAGGGTAGCAAAAATTTTAAACGTGAAATAACACCTTACTCTACAGGAATAACAGAAACTGAATATGTTAATTCATGGATTCTAAGTTATCAATATCCAACAGATATAAGTCCAAAATTGAATTCATATTTCAAGAAACTAGTTGAAAACTGTAGTAAATAAAAAGAATTTGAAAGAGATTTTTAAAATAAAATTAAACGAAGCCCAGATTAAAAAGCAAATAAAGATTTTGCATAGGGGCATATCTAAAGAAGAAAGTTTTAATCAATTAGGTTTAGATGTTAGATACAACACATTAGCTCAATTTAAAGAAAGGCTATTTTTTTATGGGAATAAATCTAAATATTTTTGGAATAATGAATTCCTTAAAAGCTCATTTGAATTTGAGATAAATGAAGTATCAGACAAGATGTTTGAATTCATATTTAATAGTTTTAAGATTGTTTATAAAAGCCCAAAGAATTCTAATACAGAAAAGTACATTCAAAAAAATAAAGTTGCATTCGAATATTTTAGTAATGATGAAATGGAGAAGCATTTTTTAAGTAACATCAAAAAGCTTGATGACACCGATAAAATATATTTTAGAAATTACTACTTAACAATTTTGCATCAATTAGGCGATTTAAACTTTGCTAATAAATCTCTATTCCTTTCTTCAACTACAGATTTGGTGCAAGCACATAGATTTAGCAAGAAAGATAATTTGATAATAAATTTTTGGATTGTAAATGATAATTCTCGTGAAATAAATAAATCAACTAATTTACCGCTTTTTGCAGGGAAACCTTATAAACAACAGAAAGAAACTTCAATTTTCTTGTGTATTCTTCCACATTATATATACTCGTTCACTTACAGAAATAAAGAATATTTCAATCCACACCTCGCTATAAAGAATGAATATGACTATGATATTATCATTATAAATGGAATAGACGTTAATCAAAAAAACTTTAAAAATAAATTAAGAAATGAAACCAATTTTAAAAAAGGAGTAAGTTTAAATGCAGGTGTTTATAAAATAATTGATTGACTTTTGATGAATTTAACTGCTGCTAACAGCAAGCAAGCGCAAGTTGCTGCATTTATCTTAAAATAAAAAAGTGGAGCTCTTTTAGGCTTGTTTACTAAATTATTTAAACATACTACTTTTAAATCGTAACCTGCGCCTGCTTGCAACCGTTACATGCAAGCGTAAAAGACGACACCGTAAAACATAGTGATAGAAAATTACAAAGCTGACAATCCCCAAAATGCTAATTATAGTCTGTGGCACACGTTGTATACTAAAGGTAGCTTTGTGCAGACTTTAGTTAGCAATGATTTCAGAACATGACATACTAAACTTATTCGGAGAAAACGTCAGAAAACAGAGACGGCTTCTCAATATTTCCCAAGAAGAATTAGCACATCGTGCTGACCTTCACAGGACTTATATAGGTATGATTGAACGAGCTGAAAAGAACATAACGCTTGTAAATATGCAGAAGATTGCTAACGCTTTAGAAGTCAAAATTGAGGACTTACTAAAAATTAGCAAAGATGAAAATAAGCATTGAAGAACTTAACAAACTATTTAAAAGCACAGGCATTGAAATTCTTGAACTCAGAGAAGATTTAAAATCTTCGGAGAAGTACGTTGATGTTAGAATTGTTCAGGACAATGGTTTTGAATGGGCGGGCTCAATTCCTTATTTCTATCGAAGAACAGGACTTTTCATTGAAAATCCTGAAGACTTATTATCTCATTTAACTGCAATCAAGAAATTTTTCACAAAAGAGAGCATTGCGAAATTTCAAAAAGAAGAAAAGAAATTTTGGAAAGAAAACATGAAAGGAAGTGATGTTACAATTCATTTCTTCAACGAACTTGTGAAGATGAAATGGACATCAAATTTCCCCCAAAACGATAATCCGCAACGAAGAATACAAGACATCAAAGAAAAGGGTTACACAATTGCTTCTAGGCGTAACGGAAGAAAAGCTGAAAGGCTTTTGTTGCCAATTCCGAGAGGTGCGGAAACAGGCTACGAAATTTTTTCATCTGCTTTCAGAAAGAAAGCGTTGAAAACACTCAATGAAATAAATGTTTATGAATTAAGTTCGGCAAACAAACATGGTTTGCTACCTGACCATAAATTTCCTGAAATCAGGTGGGACGAAGAAACCCGTGCAGAAAATCCTGATGAAATGCCAGAAACTGAAATAAAAGAGAAGTTTCAATTGTTGGACAATCAACGGAACCAGCAAAAACGAGAAGTTTGTAGAAAATGTTTTCAGACAGGCGATAGAGGAAAACTTTTCGGTTTAAACTATTTCTATAAAGGAACTGATAAGTGGGACATCAAAATTCCCAAAGTTGGTAAAGAAGCTGAAAAAGGTTGTGTAGGTTGTGGTTGGTATGACATTGAAAAATGGCGAGACAGTTTGAACAAGTTAATCGAAAAAAGTCAAAAATAAACTTGCATACTATAATTAGCATTTGTAGTTTTGTAGAAAAAATGAATAGATGAATGAAGAAGTAACATTTGGTAGTGTGTGTTCGGGTATTGAAGCTGCACAATTAGCCTTCAACCCTTTTGGACTAAAACAAGTATGGAGTTCAGAAATTGCTGAGTTTCCTAGCAAGGTTTTAGACTTTCATTATCCACATATACCAAATGTTGGTGACATGACTAAATTGCCTAGTTTAATACTGGACAAAAAGTATTCTGCTCCTGATGTTTTTTGTGGCGGTACTCCTTGCCAAGCATTTTCACTAGCAGGTTGGAAAAACGGACTTTCAGATGAACGTGGACAGCTTACAATGACATTTATTGAAATTGCAAATGCAATTGATAAAATCAGAGAAACTGAAAACAAAAAACCTGCAATTGTACTTTGGGAAAATGTTGAAGGTGTTCTAAATGACAAGACTAATGCATTTGGCAACTTCATTGCAGGTTTAGCAGGTTATGACGAAGAATTGAAAATTAGTAAATGGTCAAAATCAGGTTTTGTCCTTGGAAAAACAAGAAATGTTGCTTGGCGTGTAATAGATGCAAAGTACTTTGGACTTCCTCAACAACGCAAACGCCTTTACGTTTTGGCAGGTGGCAAGGATTTCAGACCTCACCAATTATTATTTGAGTTTGACAATAAGAATGTTGAACTCCTTTTCAAAAACAATTCATCAAAACGAAAAAACGGCTCACCAACACTTTTTGATGACGACATTGAATTATCAGAAAACGAAGAACAAATAATTTTTAAAAACAATACAAAATTTGAGTTTTTTAGAAAATATACAGACTGTCTTTACTCTGCATACGGTACAAAATGGAATGGTAACGCAGCAGCTTACAATGGCTCTCTATACGTTGCACAAAACGACAGAATAAGACGATTTACACCATTAGAATGTGAAAGGCTTATGGGTTTCCCTGACAATTACACTCTTGTAAACGGAAACAGTGATACAAATAGGTATCAGGCTGTTGGTAATTCTTGGGCTGTTCCTGTGGTAAAATGGATTGGTCAACAAATAGCTAATTATTTTAAAGACGGACACAACGAAAATGTAGAATGGGTAAAATATGTGCGAGAACATAAAAACAACTTACACACAAAATTATTTTTACTTGAAGGTGTACACTCTTTGAGCAATGGTCAGTATTTGAATGCTTCAGCATTTCCAAATAACCCAATAGAAGGTAATCTTGCGGACATTGTTCAAACAGACGAAGTGCCTGAAAAATTCTATTTAAGTCCTCAAGCATGTAAAGGAATACTCAGACGAAAATTTGAGAGAGACATTAAAATGAATTCGGAACTTCAAAGATTGATGACAATAATTAGTGAAGAACTGAAATACCAAGACGCATGAAAAGAACGCCAGCATGTAACATGCGTTTGGCGCAATGGGGGGTGACGAGCAAAATTGAAAGTTCGTGCTTCTATTCAGCTTTGGTGCAGGTTGACAGTTTAGTGCTTCTAAGTCCCCCACTGCGCCAAGCGCAAAAACGTTATAAGCTATGGTAAAAAGACACCGACACCACATAAAACTGGTGGACAAAGAAAAAAGTAACGCCTTGACAATGCAGACAAGACCAAATATTTTTTGTGAAAATTCAACTCACAGACCGACACGCAGAGATTTAATTTTTGCCCGACCCGCAATTTTTTGTTTTTCTGCTGACACACAATGCAAGAGTGCGGCAAGCCCCAACCGCACAAAGCCGACCCTTCGGCTTTCCACACACTTGCACTTTTATCAACACTCAAATTATTTACAACTATGAAAATATACAGACTATTATTATTTGTTTTGCTCAACTCTTGTATGACAAGTAAAATAGCAATTAAGACAGGAATTGAAGAAATTAGCTTTGGGAACGGTGGCGGTTTTACTGGCGAAGTAAAAACTTATAAACTGACTGCTGACTGCAAACTTTTTGAAAAGGAAAAAGAGCTTAAAAAATTAGAGTCAAAAAAGACTTTGGAACTTTTTAACCAAGCTAAGGAACTGAAAGACCTAAATTTTAATGAACCTGAAAATATGTATTCATTCATTGAAATAAAAACAAAAGAAAAAACAAACAAAATTGTTTGGGCATACGGCTCAACAACAGTTGACAAAAAAGTAACTGAACTTTATAACGGACTATTAACAACCACTAAATAAATTAAAAATGGGAAAAAGATACCTAAAAACAATCGGAATAGTTGGAGCATTTTTTATTGAAAAGTAAACCATTGTGAAAGGACAGAAAAAAGAAATATTGACAAGACAAGAAAGCCGACACTCATGCCGACCCGATGTTTTTTATTTTTTGCCCACCGCACATTTTTTAAAACAATTGCCGACCCACATTGCACACATTGCCAAAGCCCCACGAGCCAACGCTACAACCAAAGCTTTGTCAAAGAGTGCAATTTTGCCGTCACACACAGAACAAGGAATGGAGGTTATATGTCATCCTAAGAGCAATTTTAGCTGTGATATTTCCACCTTTATATGTGGTTGGATATGGTTGTGGTTCAATTCTTATTGTTCTTATTTCAATTTTTGCGGGTTGGATACCAGGTATTATTGCAGCATTGATAATAATAAATAAAAAGAAATAACTAACCACTTAAATGAACACATATGTTTACAATACAGGTAATTGAAAAATCAACAGGAAAGCCCTCCTATTATAAAAAGGTTGGCGTAATCTTTAACGGCTGGACACGAGGATGTGCCAAAGACCAATATACTGATAAAAATGGTGAAGCACATTTTTCTGAGGACAATGGTAACGGAACAATTTATATTCAGGGTTCTAAGGTATATGAAGGTAAAATTGAAGGAAGAAAAATTATTTACATTTAACATCAAAAATCAATTTATATGGGAGAGCCAATATCAAACACTTTTGCTTCATTTAGTGATGAAGATTCAAAAGAAAATAAAGACATTATTCCTTCTGAGATCGAAAAGGATGAAAGTTTTAAAACAGAAAACATTGAAAAAACACCAGTTGAAAGTGTTGCAAGTATCCTTCCTACTGAAAAGGAGGAAGAAAAGCAAATTGATACCAAGGAAAGTTCACAAAAGGAATCAATTGTTAATCCTGAACTGACATTAATTAAAGACCTAATTTCAGATTTATCAGCTCAATTTGAATCAAAAATCAAGTATGATAAGCACAAAGAAGAAATAATTGATAAACTGCATAGCGAGAATCAGGCTTTTAAAAACGACTTATATAAAAAACTTATTCTGCCATTGGTAAATGAAATAATTTTCATGTTAGATGATTATTCCATTCTTTTTAAAAAGCATTCTGAATCCGAGATAAACGAAGTAGATGTGCCAAAATTATTAAAACAATTTGGTGGAATATCAGAGGATTTGGAAAATTTACTTTATAATAATGGTATTGATTGAAATGATTTGCGTCCTTGCATGTGCGAATATACGAAGAATAAACAAACATATGTTACATAAAAGTATTCTAAGTATATTAATATATAGTTATTTATACAGAAGATATAAAAATATCAAAAAAGTCATTATTTTTACGTTGTGCAACAAACACAAGGGTTTTGCGATAGTGGGGCGAAACTGCAAAGTTCAACGGAAGTTCTTCGGTTCAACTTTTGTGCAAAATAGAAGATTTGTACTTTGATTGCCCACCATCGCAAAGCCCAGAAACGATGTGCAAAAGTCTTCGCTACGCTTCGCCTTTTGCACATCGTGCGGCGGATTACATCCGTTGATGCGTTTAGGCTCGCTACGCTCGACCTTCAACACATCAACGGATTTGCAAAATTACTTCACTTGCAAACTTCGTTTGCAGTTCGTAACTTCGCAAATCCGCCGCACGTTATGCACAAGGCTCTCAAAATAGACGGCTAAATCAAAACAAACTTTTATAATCTAAAAACGAAAAAAAAATTCGTAAATTAGCGGATGAAATTTTGAATTGAAAATTGTGCAAAAACAAAAATTATATATTGACACTTCTGTATTTGGAGGATTCTATGATGATGAATTTTCTGAATTTACATTTCCTTTATTTGAGAGACTTAATAATGGTGAGTTTACACTACTCTTTTCAACTGTAACTCAAGACGAACTTGAAAATGCACCGAAAAAAGTAAAAGAGTTGGTAACTAAAATTAAAACTGAAAACACCGAATTTCTCGACACAACTGATGAAGCTGTTGATTTAGCGACTGAATATATAACTGAAAAAGTAGTTGGACAAACAAGTTATGCCGATTGCTTGCATATTGCTTTGGCAACAATAAATAAAGCAGACTACTTAATAAGTTGGAATTTTAAACACATTGTGAATGTCCAACGAATTAGAGGTTACAATGCTATAAACTTGAAAAATGGCTATAAATTATTAGAAATTCGTTCACCAAGAGATTTTGTAAATTATGAAGACAACGACTGAAAAACAATTTGACGCAGTAAAATATATGCGACAACAAAGGGAAAAGTTAAGCGAAAAATTGGCTAAAATGACTAAATCCGAAATCGTAGAATATTTCCGAAAAAGAAAATTAGAAACGCAAACAAAGCCCTGTGCATAACAAGGGTGGCAGATGCACAACGTGGTTTTTTGATGGTAGGATAAATATATATGTAAATTACTTCACTTGCAAACTTCGTTTGCAGTTCGTAACTTCGCAAATCCGCCGCACGTTAGCGGCAAGCGTATTGATCACTGTAATTTAAATAATCAACAATGGAATTAATATATGATTTAGCTCTTGAAACAATTACTCCACCTCTATTTATGCTTCCATGGATTGGACAAAATTTCAGTAAAACCAAGGTGCTTTTTCTAGGCGAAAGTGAATATGACGATGGCACAGAATTTCATAAGAAATGGAAAAGAGAATGGATAACCAGCCAAAGAATCACTCACATAAAAACTGATTCTAGACTCTTAAATAAAATTGATCAAACTATTTTAAGTAATAATTTTAGTGCGGAAAGTCAAAAAATATTATGGAGTTCTGTTGCATATACAAATTTAGTGCAAAGAGCAATGAACTGGCAAGAAAATAAAATTGACAAACCAACAGATGAAGATTTGATTGAAGGCTGGGAAACGATATTAAAAGTTTTGCTTGTAATGAAACCGACAATGATTGTAAAATGGGGCATATTAGGTGATGGAGTTTTACGAGGGTTTATCCATAATAAAACCTTTAAAGATTGGAAATTTGAAACAATAAATAATAATCGATTTTTATTGCTTAAACATAATTCCGGTTATTCTGCTCGCATATTATTTGTACATCATCCATCTTGGCGATTTTTTAATGCAAATAAGGTAAGTGAAACGATTAACACAAAATTACCAGAATTAAATTTATTAATTACTCAAAGTATGAATTAAATATGTATCACGCCTGCCGCTAACAAAAAATTTGTGTTATGGTTGGTAGAATTGGATAATATTCGTAATTTTATAAATTAACAGTTCGGTTGTAAGTTAAGTTTGTAGTTCTCACGCAACCACAACACAAATTTTCAACCGTTAGTAGGGCATTTTAAGACATACAACATATGAATAGAATTATTACAATTACAACATTCCTTCTCCTGACTTTTCAAGCATTTGGACAAGACTATAAATACGTCAATACCGAGACACTTAACATCAGAGAAGGTGCAGGCAAAAATAATAACGTTGTTGGACAAGTAAACAAGGGCGACAAGGTAACTGCACTTTCAGAAAGTGGCAGTTGGACGCAAATTGAAACTGAAACAGGTTTAAGCGGTTTTGTTGCAACAAAATATCTAAGTTCAACAGCAGACGAAACTAAAAGTAGTGAAAAAGAAGACAGAGAAGACAGTTCTTGGGTTAGTGTTTTGTTTATTTTTGGATTAATAGGATACGGACTATATAAAATTAAGAACTTCTTTTCGGGGTTCTTTAGTGGCAGTTCTTCAAGTGGCTCATCACCAAGGGTTATTTCAAAAGAAACAATTCTGAGATGGTATCATTGTGGTGTTTGTGGAACATTAATTAAACAGAGTAAGACACCAACTAATACAAATCGTAGCTGTCTTAATAAAGATTATCACAAATGGAAAGATTTGGGAAAAGTGGGTAATATAAACTATCAATGTAAAAGATGTGGAACAGTTGTTCAAACTTCTACAACACCTACAAATAATACAAATTGGAGTTGCTTAGGCAATGATTATCACAAATGGACCAAATTGTCTTAATTCATGAGACCAAATATTTTTGACATAGCAACCAAAGAACTTAACCAAGATGCTTTTATAACTTGGTTACTTAAATTTGCCGACAATAAATACAAAGCAACCTTCGCCGTTGTTGGTGTTTTTCACCAACAACAAAAATTCGCACATTACAGGCGTTATTGCGTTAGCGTCACCTGCCAACAAACAACCTTACATTATTTATGTAATAAAAAAATACTCAGAGTATTAGTTATTAACTCTGAGTGTCTTATTTTGTGGTTATAAAAGAAAATCAAACAATTTTTAATGACCACCACCTTGTGCTGCTGGATCTACTTTATAATTTTTTGCCAACATTACCAAAGGCAATGATATAATAATCAAGATTACAAAATATCTAAAAATATCTATGTAAGATAGTATCATTGCTTCTCTTTGTACAGCCATGTTTAATGCAGCATAACTTTGTGTAACAACTTTACTCATATCTGAGCTTGCTGTTGATAATAATGCACCATAACCATTCAGTCGCTGAATTAATAATGGATTGTCTGGTGTAATGTGCAACATGATATCTGCTCTGTGTTGTGCAGAAAAACGCTCTGTCATTGCACCAATTAGCGCCACACTCATTGAACCACCTAATTGTCTAATCATATTTGATAATCCAGATGCTTGTCCAATATCTTGACCAAATAGTCCACCCAAAGTAAGATTGGATAAAGGTACAAACAACAAACCTGTTCCAATTCCACGTATTAATAATGGCCAAAAGAAAGCTTCTTCTGGTGTTGATGTTGTAAGCAATTCAGATGACCAAAAAACAAAGCCTGCATTGATGGCAAAGCCTGCCATGATTAAAAATTTAGGTGGTACACCTTTAGTTAGCATTATACCAATAAACGGCATACACAAGGCACTTGCAATGGCACCAGGTGTAAACATTAGACCAGATTGCATAGCAGTAAAGCCTAAATAGCCTTGAAAGTATATTGGGAATACGAATACAGTACCAAATAAAATAAATCCTAATAAGAAATTTAGAAATGAACCTATGGCAACATTGCCTCTAATCATTACGGTTAAATCTACAATTGGGTTTTTAATAAATAATTCTCTAATCAAAAAACCAATAATACCTACAATGGCAACCATCGTAAATTTGATAATATAAGCTGATTCAAACCACTCTTCGCGTTCGCCTTGCTCTAAAACTAATTGTAATGAACCAACTCCAATAATTAATAAGATGATGCCTATATAATCTATACTTCCTTCTTGTTTTTCTTGATATGGATTGTCTTTTATGTATCTTAATGTGAGTATAATAGCAATAATACCTATAGGTACATTTACATGGAAAATAACTGGCCAATCGAAATTATCTACTAAATATCCACCTAAAACTGGACCAATTGTTGGCCCAACAATTACGCCTAATCCAAACATTGCCATTGCCATACCCATTTTTTCTGGTGGATATATTTCTTTTAGAATAGTTTGCGATGTTGCAAATAAGGCACCACCACCACCACCTTGTACAAAACGCCAAAATACCAATGTCCATATAGTAGAAGACTCACCACACATAAATGATGCAAATGTGAAGAGTGCTACAGAACCAGCAAAATAATATTTTCTACCAAACTGTGCAGAAAGCCAACCACTCATAGGTACTACAATAATATTGGCAATAGCATACGCTGCTACTACCCAACTTACTTCACTCACAGTTGCACCAAGGCTACCCATTAAGTTGTTGGTTGCAACGTTGACAATTGTAGTGTCTAAGATTTCTAATAATGTGCAAACAACCACAGTAATTGTGATAATGATTCTTCTAAAACCATATTCTACTAAGCTGTTTTGTTCTAATGTTGCTGTTGTTGCCATGTTAATGGTTTTATATAGTTGATTATTTTACTTTTACAGCTACTGATACATTCATCCCTGCACGTAGTTGTACATTTTTATTTTGATTTTTATCTATGATGATTTTAACAGGAATACGTTGTACTACTTTTACAAAGTTTCCAGTTGAGTTATCAGCAGGAATTAATGAGAAAGTAGAGCCAGTAGCTGCTTGTATAGATTCTACTTTTCCAACGATTTTTTCTTTAGGATAAGCATCTACCTTTACTTCTACTTCTTGTCCTGGTTGCATATTTGTAATTTGTGTTTCTTTGAAATTTGCGACTACCCAAAGTGATGTTTCATCTACAATAGAGCAAACTGTTTGTCCTGGATTTAATAATTGACCAATTTGTACATTTTTTTTAGAAATATAACCATCATAAGGTGCAATAACATAAGCATATGATAGTTGTAATTTTGCAAAGTCTAAATCTGCTTGTCTTTGTTTAATGGCAACTTCAGCAACATTTACTTGTGTATTGATGCCATTTACTTGTGCATTTGATGCTAGTGTTTGTTGTTGAGCAGATTTTAATTGTGCTTTGGCAACATTTACTTGTTTTTCTGCAATATCAACTTGTTTATCTGCTGCATTTTTTTCTGTTAGTGCTTGGTCATATTGTTGTTGCGTAGCAGAGGTTTGAGAGAATAGTTGTTGAAAGCGTTTGTAATTTTCATTAGCATTCCAAGCACGTACTTTGGCTGCTTCTACATTTGCTTGTGCTGTTGCAATATTTGCTTGTGCTGTTGCAATAGAAGTTGATGTTGCACTCGCAGCAGCATCAGCAGAACTTACATTGCTTTTTACAACAGATACATTTGCTTTTGCAGTTTCTAAAGCTATTTCTGCTTGTTCTACTCTAAGTTTTAGATCTCTGTCATCTAGTTTTATTAAAGTGTCTCCAGCTTTTACAATTTGATTGTCTTTAATAAATATTTCAGTTATATACCCAGACATTCTTGGTGCAATAGGTACAATGTTTGTTTGAAGTTGAGAGTTTTCTGTGTCTTCATTGTGCATTGAGTAGCTTATTTTTTTATAGCTAAACCATATAGCACCTATTACCAATAAGATTCCTACAATAGAAAAAATTACTTTTTTACTTTTTTTATCTTCTACTGTTGCATTTGTTTGTTCTATATTATTTTCCATGTATATTAATTTAAAATTTGATTTGTTTAATAATTGTATAGTTTGTTATTTTTATAATTGACCTAAGCTCTTTTGTAATTTATAGTTTGCAATGATAGCTTCAGCTTGTGCGTTTAATAAGTTTGTTTTTGCTTGTAATAAAAAGACATCAGCATCTAAAACATCAGTCAACAATGCTACTTGAGCATTAAATCTATTGTCTAATATTCTTTTATTTTCTGTTGCTTGGTCTATTGCTTTTTGTGCTAGTTCTATTTTTGCTTGAGCTACTTTTATGGCTTGCATATTTGTATTTACCTCAATAGAAATGTTGTCTTTTAATTGCTCTGTTAATATGGTAATTTGTGATTTTTGGTTTTTTGCATCATTCACAACTGAACGTGCAGTATATAATTGCATAATATTCCAACTTAAACTAATGCCAACATCCCAAGTTGCTTTGAATACAGATTTCGGAGGAAACATTCTTTGATTTGGATTGTTGTATTGTCCATTTGCTGATGCACTAATTGTTGGCATATATGCAGCTTTTGATGCTTTAATCATATAATCAGCAGATTTTGTACGATAATCTTGAGCTTTAAACTCAGGTCTATTGCCATATGCTATAGATTGCAATTGTAGAAATTTGTCTAATGTATTGTTTGTACTCTCAGGACTCTCGGTATTTATTTTTGTTTCAGGATCAAGTCCAAGTAAAATGTTTAAGTAAAAATTGATGGTTTCTATATTACTAACTAAATTTACTTTTTCCACTTCAAAATTATTTTTCTGCAATTCAGCACGCATTACTTCATTGTTTAAGATGATGCCAGCATCTTTTAATTTTGATAAGTCATATACACGCGACTGTGTTTGAATAATTGTAGAGTCTAATAAAACAACTCTTTGTTGCAATGCAAAAAGATTGTAGTAGTACTGAACAACTAATAATTTTACATCATTTTTGTCTTTTAATGCATCAAAATCAGCAGCTATAGCTTGTTGGTCTAGTGCTTTCATCGTATTCCAGTTTTTCAAACCTTGAAAAATTGGTTGTTTAATGCTTGCAACATTTGCAAATTGATTCGGAATATTAGTTTGAATATCAAAGCTACCAACACCTGGGACACTAATTGTAAATGGATCGATGTTATCACTTAGTCTTGTGTACGCAGATGTGACACCAACCATTGGCATAATGGCAGCTTTAGTTTGTTCTTTCTTTATTTGTAAAGATTGTTTTTTTAAACTGTCTAATTGCAGTTGTTTACTGTTTTGTACGGCCATATCCAATGCCTCTTGGATGGGTATTTTTCTGATTTCCTGTGCTTGAGTTGAAATATACATCCAACAGCATAATGTTATAAATAGTATTTGTTTCATAAAAATTATTTTATACCTAGATAATTTGTTAATAGTTCTTTTAAATATTTTTTTAGTCTTAAGCTTGTTTTGTCATTATAAACATCATTTTCATCTTCTATCTTTAATACTTTACAAGCTATAGATCCTGAAGTAGTGTATATTTTTATCACACCAAGAATAGTCATTACAGTAAGTTCTACATCTACCTTGTTGAATTCTTTGTTTTTAATGCCTTTGTGAATTACATCTGTAATTACACTAAAATTCTGATACAGTCGATTGGTGATTAATTCAGTCATTTCGGTACGTTGTCCCATCGCCATTTCTCTGAAAATGATATTTTGATAGTGTCTTCTTTCAAAGAATTTATTGATAAACAAATCAACAATTGCGAATAACTTATCAGCATATTTTTTATGTTGTTCAATGTGATGTAGAATTAACTCTGAAGATATTAACTTGCGAATTACAACTTCTTCGTACAATTTTTCTTTTGAGCCAAAGTAGTAAGAAACCATTGCAATATTAATATTTGCTGCTTTTGATATTTCACGTACGCTGATAGCTTCAAAACCATTTTCGGCAAACAGTTGTTCTGCAACATCTAAGATTTCTTCTCTCTTGTCATTAGTTTTATTTTCTTTCATTTTTAATTAAACGTTTGTTTAAAAACCCGATGCAAATTTAATTAAACGTTTGTTTAATTTGCAAATTAATTTTATGTTAAGTTCAAATAATTGATTGACATCAAGAATAGGGACAAATTTAAGTTGAATGATTTGGTATAAGTAATGGTGTGTATTAATCATTTTATCCCAAAATCTAAAGACAATGCATAGCTCAATATACATTAGCCCAAAACAATTTCTTAAAGATTTAATTTAGTATTCAAATACATACAATAGGAATAACTTATTTTTGCACCATGTTACAAGCAGCAAATTTATCCATCATATTCGGAAGTCGAATTTTATTTGATAATGTTACATTTACGATACAGCCACGCGATAGGATTGGTTTAGTAGGTAGAAATGGCGTTGGCAAATCTACATTATTAAAAACTATCAATGGAGAAATTTCAGCACAAGAAGGAAGTATATCAAAGCCAGGTGGCTATACCATCGGATTTTTAAAGCAAGAAATAAGAGCACAAAATGAACCAACAGTTTGGCTTGAGGCACAAACTGCATTCAAAGACATTAATATTCTTCAAGAAAAATTAGATAAAATACAACATCAGTTAGAAACAAGAACTGACTATGATACCGACGATTATATGAATCTTTCTCAAGAATTCTGTGATATTAATGATAGATTAGTTCATTTAGATATTGATGACAAGGATAAAAAAACAGAACTTGTTTTGCTAGGTCTTGGTTATAAAAGAGAAGATTTTGATAAAGCACCAGCAACATTTTCAGGTGGATGGGCAATGCGTTTAGAATTAGCTAAACTATTGTTGCAAAATCCAGATTTACTCATGCTCGATGAGCCAACCAATCACTTAGATATAGAATCAATTATTTGGTTGGAAGATTTTTTCCAGAAGTACGAAGGTGCAATTATTTTAGTATCGCACGACAAAACTTTTTTGGATAATGTATGTAATAAAACTATAGAGTTGGAATTGGGAAAAATGTATGAGTACAAAGCCAATTATTCTAAATACTTAATTCTAAAAGAGGAGAGAAGAGAAAAACAATTGCAAACATTTAAAAACCAGCAAGACCAAATAAAGCAAATAGAACGCAATATCGAAAGGTTTAAAGCTAAAGCAAGTAAGGCAACAATGGCACAAAGTTTAGTAAAAAAGCTAGACAAAATGGAAGTTGTAGAAGTAGAACAAGAAGATACAAGAGCTATGCGTTTTCAATTTCCAATGGGATAACAAAGTGGAAAAATTGTAGTATTGGCAAAAAACTTAGCTAAATCTTATGGTGAAAAAAGTGTTTTCCATGATGTAAATATTGAAATTGAACGTGGCGATAAAGTTGCGTTTATTGGAAAAAATGGAATGGGAAAAACGACTATGGCAAAAATAATTGCTAAAGAAATTGAATACAATAGTGGAGAACTAACCATTGGACACAATGTAAAAAATGCATTTTTTGCACAGCACCATGCAGAGCAATTGCCAAAGGAATTGACCATTTTGCAATACATGGAAGATACGGCACCTAATGAAATTAGAGGACAAGTAAGAAATATTTTAGGTGCATTTATGTTTACTGGCGATGATGCTACAAAAAAGATTTCTGTATTAAGTGGAGGAGAAAGAGCAAGAGTTTGTTTGGCAAATTTATTATTGAACCCAAGTAATGTTCTGATTTTGGATGAGCCAACCAATCACTTAGATTTAAAAGCAAAAGATGTATTGAAAGAAGCCATTGCAAAATATCCAGGAACAGTAATTGTTGTTTCGCATGATAGAGATTTCTTAATTGGAATGACGAACAAAGTTTTTGAATTTAATGATGGTGTTGTAAAAGAATTTGTGGGTGATGTGAATGATTTCTTTGAAGAACGCAGATTAGCAAACTTTAGAGAAGTGGAAATGAATGCACCAACTACAACTGAAAGTGCGCAGAAGAAAGAAAGCTCAACTCCAAAATCTCAAAATTCAAACTCAAATCAAGACAAACAATTAAAGAATAAAATTTCCAAAATTGAATCAGATATAGCAGTAGTAGAATTAGAAATTTCTGAGATAGAAGCAAAAATATCATTATTGTCTGAGCAAGGAAAATATGATAACACTTTAATTCATGATTTAGGATTGAAAAAATCTAAATTAGAAGAATTAATGCAAGATTGGGAAAGCTTACAAGTTTAGTTATATAGAAGTATAATAATTGTAAATTTTTATACATTCCATAGCTTCTTTTACATCATGTACACGCAAGATATTTGCACCATTTTGCAAAGCAATCATATTTAAAATGCTTGTGCCATTTAGTGCAAATTCTGGACTTGAATCTAATAATTTATAAATCATACTTTTTCGAGAAATTCCAGCTAAGATTAGTTTTCCAAGTAATTTGAATGATGCCAAGTTTTTTAGTAATGTATAATTATGTTCCAATGTTTTACCAAATCCAAAGCCAACATCACTAATGATGTCGTGTACATTTTGTTGTCTGCAAAATTCTAATCTTTCTATAAAAAAACGCATCACATCAATGCTTACATCATCATAAGTTGGTTGTAATTGCATAGTCTTTGGATTTCCTTGCATGTGCATCAAAATAATTGGAATATTATGTTCAGCACAAACACGAAGTATTTGTTCATCATATGTAGCAGCATAAATATCATTAATAATAGATGCACCATTTTCAATAGCTTGTTTAGCTATTTCACTTCTAAATGTATCAATAGAAATTATAGTATCTGGAAAATGTTTTACTATAGATTTTAAGGTAGGAATTAATCTATGATATTCTTCTGCTTCGCTTATTTCATGGGCATTAGGCTTTGATGATACAGCACCAATATCTATAATAGTTGCACCATCATGTAGCATTTTTTCTACACTTTGTAATATGTCCAAATCATTAGCATACTTACCACCATCAAAAAACGAATCTGGTGTTAGATTGAGAATGCCCATAACAATTGCTTCTTCTATACACAATAGTTTTCCGTTGCAATTAAGTGTATGTGTCTCTCGTGTATTCATTAATCAATCAAAAGTAAAAAATATATCCTACATTGAATTATTAAAATGTGTTTAAAACTTAGTACACAAATCAAATTCATTTAAAATAATTTTGAGCATTATTCAAAAAATGCAACATAGATATTTAATTTTTATTGGAATTATAGTAATAGCGTCATTCCAATTTTGCCAAATCAAACAAAAAAGAGATAATTCTAATTTCTTTCATCTCAATCTATCTGCTGGACTAACATCATTAGACCCAGCATTTGCCAAAGACCAAGTAACCATGTGGGCAGACAATCAGTTGTATAATGGCTTAGTACAAATTGATGATGATTTGAATATTATTCCAAGTATAGCAAAACATTGGAATATTAGCAATGATGGTTTGGTATACACATTTTATATTAGAAATGATGTCTATTTTCATGATGATGTATTATTTAAAAACGGAAAAGGTAGGCGTGTTACTGCACATGATTTTGTTTATTCTTTTAATAGAATAATTGATACAACAGTTGCATCAACGGGCGCATGGTTATTTAATGGAAAAGTAAAAAACCAACAACCATTTGTAGCATTAGATGATACTACATTCGTCATTAATTTGCAACAACCATTCTTGCCTTTATTAGGTATGCTTACATTGCAATATTGTTCTGTTGTTCCAAAAGAAGTTGTAGAGCATTATGGAAAAGACTTTAGAAAACATCCAGTTGGAACAGGGCCATTCAAATTTGTACGTTGGGAAGAAAATAATGTATTGATACTACATAAAAATGAAAAATACTTTGAGACAGATAGTCTTGGTAATAAACTACCATATATTGATGGTGTTAGATTTGATTTTATTACAGACAAAGGCATAGAGTTTAATCAATTCAAACAAGGAAAAATTGACTTTATGACTGGCTTAGATATTTCTTATAAAGATGAGTTGCTTACTAAAAATGGAGAATTAAAAGCAGTGTGGAAAGATAAAATTAATTTCATTAAAATGCCTTATATGAATACTGAGTATATCGGAATTTCTATGGGCAAACAACCAATTGAAGCTTTAAAGAATAAGAACGTAAGGCAGGCAATCAACTATGCAATTAATAGAGAAAAGATGATACACTACCTAAGAAATGGAATAGGTGTGCCAGCAGAAAGTGGAATGATACCAATTGGAATGGCTGAATATAACGCAGAAAAAGTAAAAGGATATACTTACAATGTGGCAAAAGCAAAAGAACTATTAATAGAAGCTGGATATCCAGAAGGAAAAGGCATTGAAGAGATAACTATATTTTCAAATCCAACATATCAAGATTTAATTACAAATATTGCGAATGAATTGAAAGTTATTGGTATCAATCTGAAAATAGAAAATACGCCAGCAGCATTTTTAAGAGAAGCAATGCGCAAAAATGAAGTGCAATTATTTAGAGCATCTTGGATTGGCGATTATCCAGATGCAGAAAACTATGTAGCCTTATTTTATAGCAAATATGGTGCGCCACCAAATTATACATTTTACAAAAATGAAAAATACGATAGACTATACGAGCAAGCAATTTCATCAACCAATAGCGATGTAGCAAGAGAAATTTATCATCAGTTAGAGAAAATGATTATTGAAGATGCACCAGTCATTCCTTTGTTTTATGATCAAATTACAAGATTTACACATAAGCGTGTAAAGAATTTGCCTAATAATGCAATGAATTTATTGATATTGAAAAATGTAAAATTAGAAAAATAGTATCAGTACTAAGCTCTAAGTTTTTTGAATCTTCCAGTTTTTGATGTTATCTCATTAAACAACATTTTTGCAAGTACTACCCAAACACTTTCATTTGGCAATGGTCTATGTCCTGCGCCAATTCTTTTTAATTGATTAGTGTACCAACTAACTTCCATCACAGCCATATTGTCTATTGCTTTTATACCAGTTTTCTTTGGTGTTACTTCATGTTCTGGATTTTTTCCAGATAATATCTTATTTGGTGCATCTGGTTCTATTGCTAGCAATCGAGCAATGCCTACAAAATCTACGGCATTAGATGATATTGCTTGTGCCATGCCATCAACAGAGCGGAAACCACCAGTTACTGCTAATGGACAAGTACATATTTTTCTTGCTTTCTCAGCAAAATCTATAAAATAAGCTTCTCTTTCTTGCGTACTTTTCTTTTGTTTTACGCCAGTCATTGCTGGTGCTTCATATGTTCCACCAGAAATTTCAATTAAATCCATGCCTAAATCTGATAGTGTTTTTATGGTATCTAATGATTCTTCTTCAGTAAAACCACCACGTTGAAAATCTGCTGAATTTAATTTAATGCTAATTGGAAAGTCTTTGCCAACTTTTGCACGCATTGCAGAATATACTTCTACAACAAATCTTCTTCTATTTTCAGGATTTCCGCCCCATTTATCTGTACGTATATTGTGGTGTGGCGATAAGAATTGACTCACCAAATAACCATGTGCTCCATGTATTTGTACACCAGAAAATCCTGCTTCTTTCACTATTTCGGCAGCAGTTGCAAACCTTTGAATTATATCTAAAATTTCGTTTTCTTCCAATGCTCTTGGCGTTGCAAAAAATGTTTGCATACTTTCTTTGAATGGAATTGCAGATGGTGATACATTTTCTTTATTCAATCCTTTTGGTGATTGTTTTCCAGGATGATTGAGTTGTACCCAACATTGTGTATTGTTTGATGTGGCTGCTTTAGCCCATGTTTTTAAAGCATCTATGTTGCTCTTGTCTTCAATAATTACATTGTTTGGTTCTCCCAATGCTCTTTTATCTATCATTACATTGCCAGTAACACAAATACCAATTCCACCATTTGCCCAAATTTCATATAGCGTTGCTAAATCATGTTTAGGTGCACCATCTTTTGTGCCTAAGGTTTCACTCATAGCAGATTTTAATAATCTATTTTTTACAACTACACCATTTGGTAAAGTAAATGGCTGATTGATAATTTCTTGTTTTTTCATGTTTATTAAAATATTTTGATAGATTTTTTGCCTGGAAATTCATAGCAATTTATTGCCTTAGATTTTTTCTTTGGACTTTTTATTCCGACATTATTGAAATTCATTCGGAGTGAAATTTCATGCTGTCCTCTACTTTTTGTACTAACGCCTACGAAATCTATTTGATAGCTATAGCCAACATTGAGTGTCATCATATCATCTTTGCCCAAATCCCAATCTACACCACCAAGAATTATTAAGCCATGTGTATTGCTAAATTTGTATTTACTGAATTGATACATAATTCCAGTATAAATTGGCTTAAATGTAGTATAAAATCCAGAATGGTATGAACGTATTTTGCTCTGAAAATCAAATTTAAAAACAGGAGAAATGTAAAACATTGGGTCTCTGTTATACATTTTTCTAGAATATATAGGAAACATACTACCATAATGAACAGTAAATCTCATAGGTATTTTAGTTTCAATATTTAAGAATGATTCATCAGGTCTTGTTAAATGACTAACAGCAAATCCCAAAGAATTATGTACAGGTTTGTCATTAATATCAAATTTGAATCTCAGTAATGTTCCAGCGTCCAAATCAAAATAATTTACTTTTCTGAGTGGTACATTGGTTGCAGAAGACGCACCACCATTTGGTCCAATATCTGGGTCAAGTTGATCTGAAAAAAGGAGTTTAGAATTATCAATACTATTATTTACAAATGCTGCTCTTATGCCAAAATGTAAATTTATATTTTTAGATATTCTTACAATATAAGCATATGATGCTCCAACATAATTTCTTACTAATAATTGAGATTCAACATTTCTGTAAGCCATAATTCCAATTCCAGAAGAAACTCTATTGCTTTGAACGTCAGCACTAATACCATAAGTATTAAATCCACCTGGAACATAAAACCATTGGTTTTTATATATCATGGCAACATTTAGTCCTCTCTCTGAACCAGTTGTCGCTGGATTAAGGTATGTTCTAAAATTTAAGAATTGCGCAAAACTTGGGTCTTGAGCATAGACTTTATTTGAAAAAAAGTACAAACATAAGATAACAATACAAGCAACATATCTTCTATACATATAATTTCGTTCGGAAGTTAGCTACACAAAGTTAGTAAAAATTAAATTAAAATGAATTTTTTAATATTTATGTTATAAATTTGCAAAACACTTTAACAAAATTTTAGTATATGGAGCTTCAAACAATTATGCATTTACACATGGGATTTGGTATTTTATTTCTTCTAACCTATGTGCCAAAATCAATTTTATTTTTATCAGGTAATAATAGTTTTTTACCTTTTAAACAAAAAACGTTTTTAATTGAAACAATTTTTTCAGTTTTATTTTTATTATCAGGTGCTTACTTATTAGTATTTAGAATAAAAGCTGGGTATCCACCTGAGTACCATAAGTGGCTAGACCCAAAAATTACATTGGCATTGTTAGCAATTCCATTAGGTATCGTAGGTTTTAAAAAAGCAAATAAAACATTAGTGGCATTATCTTTGCTATTCTTTTTAGTAGCACTTACGCTAGGATTATTAAATTTTAAATAACAAGTATATGAAGAAATCATTTTTATCAATCGGCTTATTTCTTGTTTTGGCAATTAGTTTTGCTACAAATACATTGAACCTAAATGTAAAAGGAATGCATTGTGGTGGATGTGAAGCAAAATTTAAAACCAAAATTCAAGATGTAAAAGGCGTTACTGCTGTAAAAGAAGTAAGCGCAGCAAATTCAGTTGCAGTGTTAGAATACAATCCAGCTGAAACATCAGAAGAAAAAATCATCAAACAATTGACTGAGTCAAGTGGCTACACTATTGCAAAAGTTGATAGTAATGAGAAATCTGAAAGCACAGCTCCAAAAAGTTGTTGTAGTAAAAGCGGACAATCATCATGCAAGAAACCATCTTCTTCTTCATGCGATAAGTCTAAATCAAAAAAATAATATTTTTATCTTTTATTAACGAATGGAACAGAATTATTCTGTTCCATTTTTTTATCTTAAAACCAGATATTTTTTATTTGGCTAAGTTTTTGTTTAACTAATTTTATAATGAGAATTCTATTTACATTTCTGTTTATCTCCTTTGGATTGTTATTTGTTAATGCACAAAAACAAACAAGTAACACGAAATCAGGCGTCCCACCATTTCTAATAAATACCGACAATCTGTGGGTTGATTCTATGATGAACTCAATGACATTAGATGAAAAAATTGGTCAGCTATTTATGATTGCTGCTTATTCCAATAGAGATGAAACTCATTATAAAGAAATTGAAAATTATATTCAAAAATATAAAGTTGGTGGTTTGATTTTCTTTCAAGGAACAGCAGAAAAACAAGCAGAACTTACAAATAGATATCAGACGTTGAGTAAAAATAAAATGTGGATAGGTTTTGATGGAGAATGGGGCTTGGCTATGCGTTTAAAAAACACTATCAATTATCCAAGACAAATAATGCTAGGCGCTATTGAAAACGAACAAACAATTTATGATATGGGTGCCGAATTTGCAAGGCAAATGAAAAGAATTGGTATTCATATCAATTTTGCACCATCTGTTGATGTCAATAATAATCCAAATAATCCAGTAATCAATGATAGATCATTTGGTGATAATAAATACAATGTAGTACTAAAATCTAAAGCATATATGCATGGTATGCAAGATAATTTTTTAATGGCATGCGCAAAACATTTCCCAGGTCATGGTGATACTGATGTAGATTCACACTACGATATGCCAGTCTTGCAACACAGTGCAGAAAGATTAGATAATATAGAATTATATCCATTCAAAGCAATGATAAGAAATGGTGTGAGTAGTGTAATGGTAGCACATATGAATGTATTGGCTTATGATAACACACCAAACTTGCCATCTACATTGTCGCCAAAAGTGGTGCAAGGTAAACTTATTGATGATTTAGGATTTAATGGAATTGTTTTTACTGACGCACTAAACATGAAAGGTGTAGCAAAATATTTCCCATCAGGAGTTGCAGAAGTAAAAGCATTACAAGCAGGAAATGACGTTCTTCTATTTTCTGAAAATGTAGATGCAGCAATTAAAGGAATTAAAGCAGCAGTATCTTCTGGTGAGATTACAGAAGAAAGAATCAATAAAAGTGTAAGAAAAATTTTATTAGCAAAATATTGGGTTGGATTAAATAACTATCAGCCAATAGATCTGAATAATATAAATGCTGACATCAATAGCGAGCAAGCAAAAAACATCAATAATAAATTGATTCAAGAAGCAATTACAATTGTAAAAGATGATAAAACATTGTTGCCAATTATAGATGTACGTGAAAAAATTGCACATATTGCAATTGGAAATGGCAAGGCAAATACTTTCTCTAATAGGTTAGATAGTTATTCAGAGATTGACCATTTTTATATTTCAAAAAGCGAAACAAATACAAATTTTGTAGCATTAATAAATAAACTAAAAAAATACAAATTAGTTATTGTAGAGATAAGTGATATGGTACGTGCACCATCAAAAAATTATGGATTAACCACCAACCAAATAGAAGCAGTAAAATCAATAAACCAAAAATATGATGCAATAAATGTTGTGTTTGGATTGCCTAATAGTTTGAAAAATTTTCAAGCATTACATAATATTGTTGTAGCATACAACGAAGATAGTGTAACGCAAGATATCACTGCACAAATATTATTTGGAGCAAGACCAGCAAGTGGTACACTTCCTGTTACTGTCGGAAAGTATGAGTACAGTTCTGGTGTCTGTTCTCAAGGTAATTTGAGATTAGCTTATGGTTTGCCAATTGAAATTGGTATTGACAAAAGTAAACTTTCTAAAATTGATAATATTATAGAAAAAGCAATCTCAGATGGTGCTACACCAAGCAGTCAGATATTAGTTGCAAAAGATGGAATGATAGTATATCAAAAAACATTCGGCAATATGACATACAGTAGTAAAATTAATGTAGATAATAATGATTTGTATGATATTGCTTCAATCTCTAAAGTTGTTGCTACAACACCAATTATGATGCGTGCCTATGAAGATAAAATTATTGATATCAATAAAACATTAGGCGATTATTATAGCTATCCAGATTCTTGTAACAAATACAATATAAACTTCAAAGATTTATTAGCACATCAAGCTGGATTGCCAGCTTGGATACCATTCTATAAAAAAACCTTAGATTCATTGAATAATGCAGATACTACTTGGTATGCCAAACAAAAAGACAGCCATTTCAATATAAAAATTGAAGATGATTTGTATCTGAGAAATGATTTTATAGACAGTATTCGCAATACAATATATAATTGTTCGTTAGGTTCAAAGTCTTATAAATATAGTGATTTGGGTTATTATCTGCTGAAAGAAATTATAGAAAAACAATACAGAGAAGCATTTGAGCCAGTAGTTCAAAAATACTTATGGAGTCATCTTGGAATGAACCATACAATGTATAATCCATTGGATAAAAATATCAACTTAAATCAAATAGTACCGACAGAAGATGAAAAAGGATTTAGAAATAGACTGATACATGGCACAGTACACGACCAAGGCGCAGCATTGTTAGGTGGCGTTGCAGGACATGCTGGCGTATTTAGCAATACTAATGATTTGGCAAAATATTTTCAAATGTTGTTGAATAATGGACAATATGGTGGAACGAGATTTTACAACAAGTCAACTATTGATTTATTTACAACATCAATTTCAAGTAGTAATAGAAGAGCATTAGGTTTTGATAAGCCATCAAAATCTGGAGATAGTGGACCAACTTGCGATGCTGCATCAAGTCAGTCATTTGGACATACTGGATTTACAGGTTGTATTGCTTGGGCAGATCCAAAATATAATTTGATCTACATATTTTTATCAAACAGAATAAATCCAAGTGCTGATAATAAGAAACTAATTAATCAAAATATTAGACCACAAATACAGCAAGCAATTTATGATGCAATCATCAAAAAGTAAATCTTTTTAATGATAAAATTAATAGAATAGCATTCTTTATATTGTTTATTTAGATTTGATTATCTAAGCAATAAAAAGGTGCCTTTCTCTTTATATGTTTTTTTGTTTTCTCTATCTTGGAAAGAGATAAAGTAAGTATAGCTATCAAAAGGAGCAATTTCACCTTTGAATATTCCATTCCAAGATGCATTGATGTCATTTGTCTTAAATACTACTTGATTCCATCTATTAAAAATGATGAACTCATAGTTGTCTTCTGATGCAAATAATAAAAATGGTTTAATTGTTTTATTGTGTCCTTCTGGTGCAAAAGCATTAGGGATAAAAGCTTTTGGTGTAGGTACATTACAAATAACATTAGATTTGCTTTGCAGCACACTGCGTGGTGTAGCATCTGATAAGTGATAATAATTTGTTACTACATAGTAACAAACACTTTGTAATTCTTTGTTATCTGTATCGAAAAATTGTGGATCAATGTATGAATTAGTATTTCTATTATTTATGGTAGTAAGCAATTCATCTGTTGTGTCATTATCAATTGTTACTTTATGAATTTGGTAATTGATAAATTGAATATTTGGAATATCAAAACCAGCCCAAGAAATATTTGCTTTATTACCAATTTCTTCTACCACTTGTGTGTATAAAGTTTGTACAGTGTCAGTATATAATTTATTTCCACAAGAATCTCTGTATTCTATTCTGTAGTAATATGAATTTTGTGCTGGATTGCTACTTTTATCATTAAATAATAAACTATAACTATCTGCAATTACAGTTGAGTTTCCAGCATTTTGGAATGCACTCAGTTTAAGTGTTGTTTGTAGGTTTATAGGGCTTTTCATAGGCGATGCACCTAGATCTTTAATGTATTCTATGCTTACACTATTATCTTCCAATACTGAAATATTTCTTATATAGTCATTTTCAATTGGAATAACAACTTCTGATAGAAAAGAACTTTCATTTGAGTATGCAAAACTACCATTGGGTAAATTGATTTTTAAACGCACGTATACGCTGTCTTGTGGTGTTATATCTTGAATAATATATGTTGTTGCTGTATTCGGTTGTGTGCCAACTGTTTGAAAAGATGTGCTTGGCGTGCGCATTTGAATTTCATAATTGCTAACATCAGAATCTTCGTATTTATATTTAAACCAAGCTACACTTGCAGTTTTGTTACAAGCATTTGTGTTTACAATATTCATGGTTGCAGATGTATGGTCTTTGCTATCTGGTGTGATGGCACCATCTGCATCACAAGTCATTAATGTTCTAATCTTATAGGTGTACTGTATATTTGCTACATTTACATCAGTATCAACGTATGTGCTTATGTTATTTCCAAATACAGTATCTATTGGTGTGTTAAATTGGTTTGTTGGCGTTTTATTAGAAAAAATTAAATAACCTTGAAGTTCTCTATATGTCTTAGGTACCCAACTAAGTTCAATTGTGTTGTTAATTACAGAAGCACTTTTTAGTTCAATAAATGGAAAACTAAGGCTATTGTCTAGTGTGTCTGAATATTTTACAGTTGAAGTATTTGTATTTGTGCAAATTCCTCTTTGTAATATATAAAAGTACGTCGTTTGGCTAGATGCTGGGTTATTTATTATTGTGTCATCTTGATTTGAATCATTAATACTAGTAAGTAAATTGTAAGTGCCATTTTTGTCACCAATTGAATAGTAGATTTCATAAGCAGAAAAACAAGAACTTATTGTAGGTAAATTCCAAGCCAATGCAATATCTGTACTTCCAAAATTTCTGACACAAAATAAATCTGGTGCTTCAAAGATATTGCTTTGAGAAAAACTTTTTAATTGTAGCAATAGCACAACTAAAAAAAGATATTTACTGATATAGTTTTTTGTCTTCATTTTTAACCAACAATTATTTGGTGCATAGTGTCTAAAGTTAGGTATTTTTGAGCAATTTCTTGGAGATTTTTAGCATCTGCTTGTCTAATTGTCTCAATAAATGTACCAAAATGCTCAATGCCAACTTCTTCGATATAATAACTTTTGTATGTTTCAAGTAAATTAAATGCACCATCTGTGCGTTTTAGAAATCTACCTAATAAGTAATTTCTAGCTAATTTTATCTCATCATCATCAATTAGATTTTCTAGAATAATATTGATTTCTGATTTTATTTCTTGCATGCAAATGTCTAGTTTTTCTAAGTTTGTATCTGTGTAAATTGCCCAAAAACCATCAAACTTTAATGGTTGCAATGCTGAATAAATGCCATAAGTCAAGCCTTTGTCTTCTCTGATATTATTCATTAATCTTGAGCCAAAATAACCACCAAAAATTGTGTTTAACAACATAAACGCACCATAGTCTTCATTGTGTTTATTAAACATTCTTTTGCCTAAAATGATAGATGCTTGAGTTGAATTTTCTTTGTTTATTCTTATGTTTTTTGGTGGATTTTCTACGATAGGTATGTGGCTATTTATAGTTATTTTTAGTGCTGAGTTTTTGACCCAGTTGCCTAAGTTTTCTTCTATATATTGCAATGCTTCTGTTTGTACATCACCAGCAATAAATACACTGCAATTATTTGGTACTACAAAGTTGTTATAGTATTGTATAATTCCAGATTGATTAATGGCTTCTATACTTTCATTATTTGCTGTGTAACCATATGGATGTTGTTTTCCAAAAACTGATTCTTTGAAAAGTGTATCTGCTAAAAAGTCTGATTTTTCTAAGTTTACAGCAAGTTTTGCTTTGGCATTTTTTTGGAATAATGATAACTCATGTTCTGGGAATTGAATATCATTTAAACAAGTCATGATTAAATCTAGGCATGGTATTAAAAACTGACTTAAGCATGCTAATGATACTGTAAATGTATTGTAGCCTGTTGATGCTTTTATGGTAGCACCATAAAAATCAATTTTCTCATTCAATTGGTAGGCACTCAGATTAGATGTGCTACTTTTACATAAAGCAGCTACAGCATCAGCAGTTAGTTGCTTGTTTTCTACCCATCTTCCTGCATTAAATACAATATCTAATTTTAAAATATTTTGTTTATCATCTAAAAATATAAAAACTGGAATATTGTTTTTTAGTGTAATTTTTTCAGGAAGTTTGAAATCTATTTTTTGAATATTATGTATCGTTGGAATTGTCATTGTTGTTATTTTTTTAAATAATATAAAGTGTTTGATCTTTCTGTTGTGAAATATTGTTTTGCAAAATTTTGTATTTGCTGTGGCGTTACTTCCTCATATTTTTGTACCTCTGTGTTGATTTGTGAAGCATCGCCAAGTAATTGAAAATAGGCTAGGGCAATGGCTCTGTTTAATAAATTAGCTTCAGAAAATTGCATATAGGTTAGCATCTTATTTTTTATTTTTTGCATTTCTATATCATCAATCAATTGATTTTTTATTTTCTCAAGTTCTTCCCAAACTGCTTCTTCAGCAACAGACATTTCAATGTCGCTAGCTATTTTTCCTTCAATAATAAATAAGCCAACATCATTATTTGCAGTAATGTATGCATCTATTTCTACAAAAAGTTTTTTTGTTTTTACTAAGTTTTCATACAATCTTGATGAAGTTCCAGTAGATAGTATATCTGATATAGTATCTGCTGTATAAAAATCTTTGTGCTTCTTTTCTGTAACTTTAAATGCTAAGTAAAATGCACTAAGTGGTACTTTTTGGTGTACAGTTAATGATTTTGCTTGTTCTTGTTCTGGCTCATCAAATGTATTATGTGTCACTGGATTTGATGGCAATGCATCAAAATATTTTTTAGCAAGCTCAAATGCAAGCTCTTTTTCTATGTTTCCTGCAATAACCAAAATAGCATTATTAGGTTGGTAGTATTGTTGGTAAAATTGTGTTACATCATCTAGTGTAGCATCTTCTATTTGTTGTAGATTTTTTCCAATAGTTGGCCATTGATATGGATGTTTTTCATAACACATATTTCTTAATAGATGCCATACATCACCATATGGTTGGTTGATGTAGTGTTCTTTAAATTCTTCGCAAACTACTTTTTTTTGTACATCTAATGATTTTGGATTAATGTCTAGTTTTGTCATTCTATCAGCTTCTAAACACAATGCAATTTCTATATTTTCTTTTGGCACTACGTTGTAGTAGTTGGTGTAGTCATTATTTGTAAATGCATTATTTTCTCCACCAGCCTCTTGAAGTGGATGGTCGAAATTTGGAAATAATTTTGTTCCACCAAACATTAAGTGTTCAAATAAATGTGCGAATCCAGTTCTGTCTTCTTTTTCGTGTTTTGCACCAATATTGTATAATGTATTTACTACAACAAATGGTGTTGTATCATCATAATGGTGAATTACTGTAAGTTGATTGTCTAATACAAATTTGTCAAACTTTATCATGCCACAAATGTACAATTGTAGATGAATAAATTGAATAAGAATAAGTTATTTTATCAAAAATATTATTTCATCTTTTTTGCTAAATATTGCAAGTTTTTGTCATTTGAGTCTGCTAGTTTTTGTTGTATACTTGCTCTATCTCTTTGTGATTTGTTTTGTGATAGCTTTTCTTTGCATTGTAGCTCATCTACTTCAATCTTTAATGCCACAATGCCATCGAGTAATCCTTGTGTATATGTTGAATCAAGTTGTTCAAATTGTTGCTTAAATGATGGTTCGTAAGTTTTTATTTGTTGTTGTAGAATTTCTAGTTTTTCTTCATTGGTATTTGCTATTGTAACTTTCCCATATATATGCACTGCAATATAATTCCATGTTGGAACATTCTGTTGGTGTTCATACAAGGTAGGTGAAATGTAGGTATGTGGTTCAGAAAAGATGGTTAATACTTTATCTTGTGTAAATGTGCTATGTTGAGTATTTGCCTTAGAAAGATGCGTATATAATGTAATATGCGCACCATTTCGTAAAACAACAAATGGAAGATGTGTTGCTATTGGTTTTTGTTCATCAATAGAAATTAAAATTCCGAAAGGATATGTTTCTATAAACTTGATTGCTTCATCAATATCTTCTTGTTTAAATGCTTTTGGAATATACCTATCGCAAAAATATTATTCCCAAGTAGAAATTGTTTTTATAATTAGTGAGTCATTACATTCAGTTGTTTTTTCAATTGTTCTGACTTTGATATTTCCATTTCCTGCAAACTCAATTAGATTTTGTCTTGAGTTAAATACTTCTGAAGATGGTGCAACAAACTGCGCTGTTTTTTTCCATTCACCTCGTTTGTATGTATATAAAATTGTATTGCCAATGTCGCCATTTGGTTTTTTTATTACAATAGAAAAGTCATCAGCACCATCACCATCAACATCGTTTTCATTCAATACATTTACACCAATGCAATTTTCAATATTTATTTCTGGCAAGTTTAAATTTGTAAAAGAAATCTTTGTTGTTGTTGAAGTGTAATTGCCTGATGTATCTTGTTCTGGCTTTATTACGATTAATTCTTCTTTTTCGCCATCTCCATCAAAATCACCTGATGATGTAGATTCACTTTCTTCAAACTTATCAAATAAACTTGCAAGTTCTGGTCTTAAGTCAGATTCTTTGTCACTTTCTACAATTATTTTCCAAGCATCATTTATCTTTTTAAAGATTAAATAAGTATGGTATACCTTTGGCTTATTATCTAAGTTTACTAGTTTTAAAAATTCAACTTTATAATCTCCAGTATCAGATGGATAAATACCTATTCTTCCAATGATAAGTTGTCTGTATTGTTTTGCTTTTTTTAGTCTATATTTTTTTGTTTGAATAACATTCTGTTTACTAAAATTCTTTTTGTAGAACAATACATTGTCGCTGTAGAAACTATCTAATACATCTATGTTTGTTGTGTCATGTAGTTTATTCCATTCATAAACCAACGCAATTACTTCTTGTTGTTCTGTTGGTAATAATTCATAAACTGTTTTTAGAGAATCTTGAGTAACATTGTTGAATTTCTTTTTATTGCCACATGATGTGCAACTATAAATTGAACTAGAAATTACAAACAAAATAATTATATAAACAATATTTTTCATCCTTTGAAATAATAGATTTTTTAAGCGCAGAAAGATACGAATAAACTAAATGAAAATCTATATTCAATTAAAAAAATAAAGCAAACAAGCTGAAATACATGAATAAGTGTAAAAAAATATCCACAATCATTTTTTTGTTTCTATCAAATAGACTGTGCGTTTAGGCATATTGTAATATATTGTTTTTTAGTTTAATAAATTTTATATCTTAATATAGTTACTATTAAAATGTCAATAAAATATAACGTAATATAAAAATTACATCTTGTTCACGTAAAAAATATTTATTGAATTTATTTTGTATGTTGTATTGTTTTTTTATAAAAATTCATTGTTACTATTATCCACATTATCAACATTCTATATTTTGGAAAAATCACAAAACACTTGTAATCTATTATATATAGTATAATTTTATGGTAAGGATAATTAAAAGAATTTTTCAACCTATTTAAAAAATAAAAAATTCTACAGTAAAAGTTTCAGCTGTAACAAATGAAACTAAAAATTAAAGTAGTCATAAAATGGCAAAGAAAACAGTAGCAAAAGCTCCAGCTAAAAAAAGCAGCGACTCAAAAAAGCGTGACAAAAGCTCCAGCTAAAAAAGCAGACTCAAAAAAAGCATGACAAAAGCTCCAGCTAAAAAGCACAGCTCAAAAAAAGCGACAAAAGCTCCAGCTAAAAAGCAGCGGCTCCAAAAAAGGCGACAAAAGCTCCAGCTAAAAAGCGACTCAAAAAAAGCGACAAAAGCTCCAGCTAAAAAAGCAGACTCAAAAAAGCGTGACAAAAGCTCCAGCTAAAAAAGCTCCAGCTAAAAAAGCACCTGCAAAGAAAAAATAATTATAAATTTCTGCGCAGAATAGTAAGTCCGATATTTTCTATCGGACTTTTTTTTTATTGTTTTTGTTGTATGTCAGCACTTCGTTTTCCAATATTGTTGTAGCCACCCAAATCTTTTATTAATGGCTTTTGAGTACTATTGCTCGTGCTTTCCCAAGAAACAAAATTATTATTTCCTTTGATATGTATTTCATCAACTGATTTGATGTTTACATCATTTCCTTTTCCTGTAATTAATATTTTCTTGCAAAGACCTTCAATGTTTATCATGTTATTGTTTCCAGCAATTAGTATGTCTTGATTGTCTGCAACAATATTCAATTCAAGCTCTTCGTTGTCATTGATGATGATTGCATTCTCATCAAGTGTAACTAAATTCTTTGATATTGGTGCTGTTAATTTAGGTGGCGTTGCATTAGTATTTAATGTGCCAACAATAAAGCTAATGATAAGTATTTTTTTCATAGACAATTATTTTAATTTATTTATTCCAATATATACCATGTAAGGTATAGGTACTGTTTTAAGTTGTACTTCTGTGTATGGATATGTTTGTAGTAATTCTTTCTTCAATGCCGGAGAAAATTTTACATCTAAAAAACCAACTTTTTCTATACCTATTTTTTGAATTGTATATCCTATTTTATTCAACTCAATTTCTAAACATGCATATACATTGCCTTCTTTCATTCTTTTAGAAATTAGTTCATAATCTAAGTTTACAAATTCCTTTTTTAAGTTAGATTTATATGATGTATAATACTTTTGCCAAGATGTGTCTTTAACAAAGAAATTAATTTGGTTGGCAAGCACATCTGCGTATTGCATAGGATAGCCAATGTTCATATTCCACAAATCTAATTTTATTTCTTTTGATGCTGTGTTATAAAAATCAACCAAAGGAAGCACTTCATTACACAATGTATTATTTGGTAATACTTCTTTTTTAAATGAGATAGTTTGACTTTCATCTTTAAAAGTCATTATTTTTAAATTGATAAACGTATCATTCTTACCTTTGTTGAAATAATAGTAATAATCAGTATTACCTATTTTTTGATTGATATCATAAGTGTATTCTGTTTTGTTAATTGTTTGTGCTTTTAAACTTGCACATAATAATATCATTGAAATAAATAAAAGGAATTGACGCATATTGTTGAATTTAAGTTTTTTGTTTTTTCTTTTTAGCAGCAGGAAATAATATGTTGTTTAATATTAGTCTATAGCCTGGAGAATTTGGATGTAGATTCAAATCTGTTGGTGGATCGCCAACTCTATGTTGGTAATCTTCTGGGTCATGTCCACCATAGAATGTCCAAGTACCTTTGCCATTTGTACCATGTATATATTTTGCTTCGTTTAGACTTTTATTTTCTCCTAAAATTAAAACATCAGCTTTTATATAATTATTTCTGAAGGCTGTTGTTTGTCCCATAAAGCCTTTGATTAATTTCTCATGATTTTGTGTAAGCATAGCTGGAACTTGATCCCATTTTGCAGAAAAATCAAATAACGTAAAATAGTCTGTGTTTTTATCTCTTCCAAGTGGCAATGCATCTATAGATGAATATTCGTATTCCCATGGTGTTGTGCTAAGTACATAGTTCTGAAATGCAAATGATTTACTATAATCTATTTTTTGCTGTGCATGTGGATCCATGCCATCACCATCAAACATATGTTCACAAATATCAATTCCATTTGTAGCTAATGCAATATCATAACTATCAGTTGCGCTACACATAGCAAACATAAATCCGCCACCTAAAACAAAATCTCTAACTTTGAGCGCTACTGCTCTTTTTTCATCAGATACTTTTGAAAAGCCTAATTTTTTAGCTCTTAATTCGTAATCAGCAACTTGGTTGATGTACCAATCTGCATTTTGATAGGATGCCCAAAACTTTCCATATTGTCCAGTAAAATCTTCATGATGCAAATGCAACCAATCATACAATGGAAGTTTATTGTCTAAAATTTCTTCATCATAAATAACATCGTATGGAATTTCAGCATAGGTTAATGCTAATGTCACTGCATCATCCCATGGATTATTTGTTTTCGGCGAATAGACTGCAACTTTTGGTGCTTTTTCCAATCGTACTACATCCATGTTTATTTCAGGATTAGAAATCTCTTCTAAAATAGATGCCATTTTTGCATCAGCAATTAACTCATAACTTACATTTCTTATCAAGCATTCTTTTTCAATTGCTGTTTGTTGTTGTATGGCAAAAGAACCACCTCTGTAGTTGAGCAACCAATCTACAGGAATATCTTTTGTGAGTGACCAATAAGCTATGCCATATGCTTTTAAATGATTCTTCTGAGCATCATCCATTGGAATTAATAAGTATGCTTGCTTTGCTTTGGGCAAAACATACAAACATAAAGATGCTAAAAAGTGAATATCTCATTTATTTTGATAATGTTACAAATATAATACCATAAAATTATATTGTTTAGTGATAAATCATTTGTCTTACTACTGTTTGTGTGAATTATTGTTATTTTTCTTAATTGCTTATGCAAATAAAAAAGGTATCATACAAAGATGATACCTTTTGATTGTAATATTTAATGAGTTTTTTAAGCTATAGCAGCCTCGTATCTTGCAGAAACTTCTACCCAATTGATTACATTGAAAAATGCATTTATGTAATCTGGTCTTCTATTTTGATAATTTAAGTAATAAGCATGCTCCCAAACATCTATTCCTAAAACTGGTGTTCCAGGACATTCAGCAATATCCATAGTTGGATTGTCTTGGTTTGGTGTAGAACAAACACATAATGATTTGTCTGATTTTATACATAACCATGCCCAACCAGAACCAAATCTTGTAGTTGCTGCTTTTGCAAACTCATCTTTAAATGCTTCAAAAGAGCCGAATGTACTTTGTATAGCCTCAGCTAGTTTTCCACTTGGTTCGCCACCACCATTTGGCGACATAATTGTCCAAAATAAACTGTGGTTAAAATGTCCACCACCATTATTTCTAATAGCTGGAGATAATTTTGAAATGTTACGCATTAATTCATCTAAAGTTTTTCCATCATTTTCTGTGCCTAGCACAGCAGCATTTAAATTATTTACATACGCTGCATGGTGTTTCCCATGATGAATTTCCATTGTCTTGGTGTCAATGTTTGGCTCTAATGCATCGATAGCATAAGGCAATTGTGGTAGTTCGAAAGCCATATTTTATTTTTTTTTGATTAATAATGATATATTCTTTGGCTAAAATAGCAAAATGAAATAAATAATGCAATTCATTAACCTATTTTATGAATGGATATGATATAAAATAGACTTTTGTGTTATGTGGTTGATTTTTAATTTAGATATAATAATTAAGTTTAATAAACCATATATCATCTTGATATTAGTCAATTTTATAAAATTATTTAGCACAATAATTGTTATATTTACAATAATGAGAAAATTGGTGTTTTTATTTTTTATTTGTCTTTCTTGTACAAGTCAAATGTTTGGACAAAATGAAGAAGAGGGTATTTATGAAAATCTAGAAAGTGCTTTGAAAAATCCATTTAATGTTAAACAATTAGTGTTGACTAATTTGCAAATGAAAGAATTGTCAGATACCATTTTAGCATTTCCCAATTTAACAGTATTAGATATTTCATCCAATCAACTAAAATCATTGCCGAATTGGATAATACAGCTTTCTAAATTAGAAAGTATCAATTTAAATTATAATAATTTTGATACAATACCAGATATTTTATTTTACTTGAGTAATTTACGCTACTTAACTATAAATAATAATTGTCTTAAATTTGTTCCTGATAAAATTAGAATTCTCTATAATCTAGAATATTTAGATATATCTAATTCAGAATTTTCTGAAATACCATCATCGATTTTTAAATTAGAAAAATTAAGACAATTAATATTTATGAGTTCACAGTTGACTGGAATATCAAAGGAGATAGGTAATTTAAAAGAATTAGAAAAAGTAATATTCACAGTTAATAAGATTCAACATATTCCAGATGAATTAATTTTATTGCCTAAAATGAGATATATTGGGATTGGGAATAATTTACTAGAAACAATCAATCCCAATATTTGCAAAGCAAAGAATCTAAACTATGTTGCTTTCTTAGGAAATAGACTAAAAGAATTGCCAGACTGTTTCTTTGATTTGCCCAAAATTCAATATATCAATGCAGGTGATAATATGTATTCGGAAGATAAAATAAAGAAATATAGATCAATATGTGAAAAGCTTGGACTAACAAGTATTGTATTTGAGAAAGAAATGAATATTTCAAAATTTCATTAATACTACTTTAGGTTATTTTATTAGCTAATTACAGAAAATCAAAATAATATAATATCTGTTTTGATTTAGTTGTTCATAAGTACCTGATTACTATATTGGATTATTTATTATATTTCATTAGTGTCCGATAAAAATACGGAATAATTTTTTTGATATTGATTATCAATATAAATGTGTGATAAAATTACAATAAAACAAAAGCAGGTTATCCTGAAAATAATTGTATTTGATTTTGTGTAGCAACGATGTAGTGTTTTTGTGGATTTTTGAGGAATGATTTTAGGTTGATGTAGTTAAATAAATGTGTTCTGATTAGTGAACAAAGATTTGCAAATGCCCATTTTCGTTTTTCTACTTTTCTTTGAATAACGGTGATAAGTAAATTGTAAATAAGCGTACACCAAATCTGTATAATAATTGCATTTTCATTATCACCTAAAAAATAATTAAGTGGAAAATTTTGTTTGAGTTGTTTGTGCAATAACTCAATTTGCCATCGTTGCTTGTATATTGTAGCAATTTGTTCTGGTTTTAAATCGTAGATATTGGTAATAAATTCGTAGCATTTGTTATGCTGTTCGCTCCAATAGGCAATTCTACGAAGTGGCAATTGCCTTGTTATTGTGCCATTTTCTCTAATACCCAATTCTATTTGCTCATCTTTCAAAATAGCATCATCTTTGCAGTTATCCAAACTAAATTCTTCTTTAGAACTAAACTTTGCATTGTCTTTAATACGGGTTACAAATGGTATTTGTGTTTGATTAAATCTCTCAAAGAGTAGATAATCAACATAACCTCTGTCAAAGCAATAGATGGTGTTGGAGTCAAAAGAAATATGCTGGATAAAGTTACTATCATGAACAGTAGCATCTGTAAATTTTACTAAAGTAGGCAAATTATAATCTGCTCTAATTTGCAGATGCACTTTAATACCACCTTTATTTTTGCCATTTATCGGTTTACGCCCAACACATTTTAAGATGTCTTTAAACAAGAAAATAGTAGTAGAATCGATAATGGACAGCTCTTTACCATAACTTTCTCTAAATCGGCTGTCCGATAAAGTTGATTTATAAAAAGCCAACAAGTCATAATAGATTTGTTCAAACACAACAGCATTTCTACGTTTGTTAGCATCACCAAGCGTACTCTTTTTAGGTGGTTGTTTGAGTTTAATATGTTTGAGTTTGCCTTCTAAACCTAATAAATTAGTACAAACCTCACGAAGCGAAGTACTGTTGGAGCCAACACAAAACAACATCGTTACTAAATGTTCTAGTGTTGTAAATCGTTTGATATATCTATCACTGTTATGCTTGTTAACAGCTGTATCAATAATAGAATTAGGAATTAAAGAAATCAGCTGTCCGAGAACCGAATTACCAAAATTATGCGTACTTTTATTCATATAGTAAGTTGTGCAAAAACAAACTATATATTTTGAGCCATAATCCCAAAATTATGGCTCTCTTTTTTTATCTTTATCGGACACTAATGATTATTTATGCAAATTAAAAAAGGTATCATACAAAGATGATACCTTTTGATTATAATATTTAATGAGTTTTTTAAGCTATAGCAGCCTCGTATCTTGCAGAAACTTCTACCCAATTGATTACATTAAAAAAAGCATTTATGTAATCTGGTCTTCTGTTTTGATAATTTAAGTAATAAGCATGCTCCCAAACATCTATTCCTAAAACTGGTGTTCCAGGACATTCAGCAATATCCATAGTTGGATTGTCTTGGTTTGGTGTAGAACAAACACATAATGATTTGTCTGCTTTTACACATAACCATGCCCAACCAGAACCAAATCTTGTAGTTGCTGCTTTTGCAAACTCATCTTTAAATGCTTCAAAAGAGCTGAATGTACTTTGTATAGCCTCAGCTAGTTTTCCACTTGGTTCGCCACCACCATTTGGCGACATGATTGTCCAAAATAAACTGTGGTTAAAATGTCCACCACCATTATTTCTAATAGCTGGAGATAATTTTGAAATGTTACGCATTAATTCATCTAAAGTTTTTCCATCATTTTCTGTGCCTTGCACAGCAGTATTTAAATTATTTACATACGCTGCATGGTGTTTTCCATGATGAATTTCCATGGTTTTAGTGTCAATGTGTGGCTCTAATGCATTTGTAGCATAAGGCAATTGTGGGAGTTCGAAAGCCATATTTTTATTTTTTTTTTGATTAATAATGATATATTCTTTTGCTAAAATAGCAAAATGAAATAAATAATGCAATTCATTAACCTATTTTATGAATGGATATGATATAAAATAGACTTTTGTATTATATAGTTGCTTTTTAATTTAGATAGAATAATTAAGATTAACAAATCATACATCATCTTGATATTAATAATGTTATATACAAGTAGTAACAAATCTTTAATTAACAAAAAATTAACCTTATTATTGGGTCATAAATTAATGGGTGTGCATTTTTTATATATATTTGTAGAATAAAAATTATTGATTATGAATAGATTTTACATGTTTCTTACTCTTTTTATTGTATTTAATCTTAACACTGCTACAGCTCAGAACGAGTTTTTTATAAATGAGGCTGATGTGTTTATTAATGATAAACTAAGTACAATAATACCAACACTGAGAGTTAATGGCGAAATTATTAATAATGATGGAGCATTTAATAACTCGGCAGGCTTAATTGAACTAACTGGAAATTGGACAAATACCGTTCCGACAAAACAGTATACTTAAACAGGAATTAAAAGATTTTTGAGTACAGATGGACATCTTATTTCAGGAACATGGAATGGGACAACATCTAACCAAAACCAATTTTATGATTTAGAAATTTTAAAAACTGTAGCAACTGGTCAATATGTGTCTATTGCAAATAATGTAAATGTAAACGCCTTAGGTAGTTTATCTTTTACAAGCAATTTCGGAATTATTAGAACTGATGCAAGTAGCCATGCGGATGATGGTAGTGCTTATGCAAACGAATTGTATTTACAGAATCCTACAAACGCAAAGTTTAGTGGTTATAGTACAGGCAATGGTGCCATCACAAAATATATAGAAGGCAAATTAAGAAGACAAATTAACAATACCGGTGCACATTTTTTTCCAATAGGCGTAGCACCAGCATCTTTAGATGGCATGGAAGCATTTGATTTGAATTTTACTGCAAATCCAAATAATAATTTTTTAGGATTAATAAAACCAGCCACCACTGCACCATTGCACAGAAATATAGTTTGCGATGTTGGTCAAGACCCAACTAGTGCAGTAGCAAATCCATTTACAGATTGTATTGGCGGACCAGATGGAATTTTGGATTTATATATATTGGAATCATCTAACGATTTGTCGCACGAGTGGGTAGTAACTCCAACAGGAAGCACCACAGGATATGCCTATGGAATTACAATGTACCCTGGCAGTGTATTAGATCCAGATACATATTATACTATTCCAAATGCATGTAGCACACCATATCAAACGCAGAGACTAAGAATATTAGCTAAAAATGGAAAGCCAGGTGGCGATGTTTCATCAGGACCATTTTCACCATTTCCATTTGCACATTTAACATGTTATGGCTATTGTGCTTTTGATAATGCAGATTTGAATATTAGCTTAAATAACCAAACATCATTTTCTTCATTTAGAATACATGGAACAATAAACCAAAATAGCACTGCACTTCCTGTAGAATTATTGAGTTTTACAGCCAAAGCAATCAAAAACCAATACATACAATTAGATTGGATAACAGCATCTGAGACTAATAATTATGGATTTGAAATATATAGAAGTACTGATGCAGTAAATTTTAATAAAATTGGATTTGTTGCAGGCAATGGAAATAGTAGCATAGATATAGCCTACCAATTTGATGATAAAGATGTAGTTGTAGATATTGTATATTATTATAAATTAAAACAAATAGATTTTGACCAAAAATACCAATTTTCTAGAATAGAGAAAGCACAATTAAAAGGGAATAATTTATTTTCAATATCTGAAATATATCCAAATCCAAGTAATTCAGATGCCTATATAGACATTTATTCACCTACAGAAAGTGAAATTAAATTAGATATCTACAATCCATTAGGACAAAATATGAAAATATATAAACAAGCATTAAAAGAAGGAGTAAATAAAATTAAGATAGAATCTAACGACTTAGCCACAGGTAGTTATATTGTAAGACTAAATCACAACACAGAAAACTTTACTAAAAAACTAATCAAAAAATAATAAATAAATTAATCACTAAGTTAAATTAAACACAACAATATGAAAAAAAATTACATTATATTATGCTTATTACTATGTATTGTACAAGGCATAAGAGCACAAGGCAACGTAGGTATAGGTACCAACACACCAGATGCTTCAGCTAAGTTAGATATTAGCTCAACAAACATGGGTTTGCTAATTCCAAGAGTAAGTTTGACGAATACTGGAACATGGGGTCTAGCAGCTGGTACTGGCACAGTAGGTATGATAGTTTATAATACCAATGCTGCGATAGCTGGCACAGGAGCAGGAGGTGCTGGCTTTTATATTTGGAATGGATCTTGGGGAAAAGTAGTAACAGGAACAATTGCCACACTTACAGATGGTAAAGTTTGGATTGGTAACGCTTCCAATGTACCAACAGAACAAACTATGAGTGGTGATGCTACAATAAGCAATACAGGTGTGTTAGATTTGAATAATTTAGCTGTAGAAACAGCAGAAATAAACGATGCTGCTGTAACTACTATAAAAATTGCTGATGCTAATGTAATCACTGCAAAAATTGCAGATAATGCTGTAACAGGTGCCAAGATAGACATCAGTGGAAATACAAACGGCTCATTGATGTATTATAATGGCACAGATTGGGTAAATGTAGCACCAGGAACAAGCGGACAAATATTAAGAACTAATGGTGCAGCCGCACCTACTTGGGTAACACCTGGTAGTTTAACAACCAACACCTTAACTAATACAACCAACACCATAACTAGTACAGTAAATGGTGTAGCAGCCACAGCACCAGCAGTAAATACAGTATCAAATACATCAAGTACTAATACTTTATCCACAATTGTAAATGGAGTAGCAGGTACAGGTGTAAATATAATAAATAGCAACGCACTTTCTGCATCAAGTGGCAATCTTACTTCAACTGTAAATGGAGTAGCAAGTAATGATTTAAACTTAAATACTGCTATTGTAAAGAATGATATTACTACTGGGACAACAGGAATAACAGTTACAAATGGTGCTGGACAAGTAGTAGGTGGTTCTAATGTTGCAATAAATGTTGCCACAAATAGTTCATCCTCACCAGGTTTAGTAACATCTGGTTCAGGTCAAAATAAAAAAGTTTGGGGTACAGATGCTTTAGGAAATCCAGCATGGATAAACGCTACTTTAAATACAAAAGCACAAAATGGCGTAAATATTGCAACCACTGCACCCAATGCTACTGCAACTGATCCTTATATAGAATTAGGTGGAGACTTGGTAAGAAATACTACAATTACTCAAGATGGATCAGAATTTTTAACTTTTACTAATGCTGGAACTGCAAATACAACTATAAATTTAACTTCCACTGGAGATTTTAACGTGCAAGATAATGGAAGTGATAAATTGTCTGTTTTAGATAATGGAGATGTAATTATTAACGACGCTAATGGTGCTTCAATTTTTAGAGTAGAAGGAGATAACGATGCAAATTTAATTAAAACTGTTAATGGTGCAAGTGCAGCGGCTGATGTAGTGGGCATTGGTGTAACAGGTACTCCAATAAATAAACTAGATATTGAAGGAAAATTAAGAGTAGGTGGTGGTGTAATACAGAACGGAACAACAGCAGTTAGTACTACAACAGACTTAGGTTTATATTCATTAACTAGTGGTAACTGGATACGAATAGTCTCAAATGCCGCACCAATTAAATTTTTTACAGACCAAGGCGGTACTACAGGTTCTGGTACAAATGCTACTATGGCTGTAGATAATGCCAATGGCGGTGGTGTAATGATTGCTGCAGAAACAGGCGGAACAGGTAATGCAGGCTCACCAAATAGTAGAGCTGCATTAGAAATTTCTTCTACCACTAAAGGTATGTTAACACCACGTTTAACTACTACACAACGTGATGCCATGGGTACTACACTTACAGAAGGTTTATTAATATATAATACAACGAATGATTGCTTTGAATTTTGGGATACAAAATCAACACCTGCAGGTGGTAATGGCTTTTGGAATAGTTTGTGTCAATGGTGTAAAAATGTAGTGGTTATTAGTGGCAACCAAACTGGTTATAATTTAAATTCAGCATTAGGTGGTGCAAGAGCAGAAAACTATTGCCTATATATAAATAGTGGAGTTACATTACAAGCCTCTGGAAATGGTGGTGGATCTAGTGCAGCAGGTAACCCTGGTTTTGATGCTTCTACTATGCCAAGTGGTTCGTATGTTTATTTATACAACTATGGAACCATATTAGCAGGTGGTGGTAACGGTGGACGAGGTGGTCAGGAGTCTGATGGAATATGTAAAGGTGATGATAATGGTGGCGGTGGTGGAACTGGAGGCCATGCAATTGTAGCAGGCAGTAATGCACCTGTTGTAGTCTTTAATTATGGTTTAATCCGTGCTGGCGGTGGCGGCGGCGGTGGCGGCGGTAGAGGTTGCTGTTCATCTTCTGGAGGTGGCGGAGGAGGAGCTGGAACACCTGTAGGTAGTGGTGGAGCTAATAATAATTCTAATTGTGTATCTGGTTTCGTTTGTAGTTGTGGTAGAACGTCGACTAGCACAGCTGGTACTGCAGGCGGTGCAACAACTGGAGGTCCTGGTGGTGGTGGTTCTAATTCAGGATCAACAGGTTGCCCTGGTACTTGTAATGGTTCTGGATCTACTACTGGTGGTACAGGTGGTACACCTGGTGTTGCTGGTGGTACACCTGGTGGTACAAACCCTGGTGCTGGAGGTGGTGCTGGCTTAGCTATGAAAACAAATGGTAGTGGTTCTTCTATTACTACAATGACTGGTGGTACAACAACAGGTAGTACTGCGCCATAATCTTATATGTTTTAAACAAATTTACAACACCTTACACTTATATGATAAGGTGTTGTTTTTTTTTACAATCTTAAATTCATCAGTGCTTGAAAAATACATTTAAAATATTAATTCTTTCTTTAATGATTATTAGTATTGATAGCTTGGCACAAGTAATTCCAGTTGGTAATATATCAAGTAGCAATACTACAACCTTTCAGCAACTTACACAAATGGAAATTGAAAATATATTATCACCTTCTGAAGGGTTTATAGCTTTTAATAAAACGACTAATTGTGTCAATTATTATTTAAATAATCAATGGAATGAATTGTGCGGTTCTTGTATTCCTAAACCACCGGTAGCACCCGATATAGATAGTATAGTAATTGATGACTTAGATATTATTATTTATTTTAAAAAAAATGAGACAAGCAATATTAACCAAGAGTTAAATGCTCTATTATTGCCTGATAGTATACTAACGTATACAACAACCAATCAGATAATTTTTAAGAATGTGGTTGCTGGAAATCATTTTGTAAAATATTATAATAAAAATAAATGTGGAAATGGAATTAGTAGAACATCTCCAAATATAGAAATACAACCCAAAGATGTTTGTGGTAATTTTGAACTGGAATTTAATCAGCAACAGATTCCTATTAATACATTCATAAATAAATGCTGGTTTACTTCAGATATCACAAGTGTACCAAACGTAAATACTAAAGATATTTTTATTTCAAAAGAAGGAAATTATTACTATAATGCTAAAATACTCATTAACAAAAATGTTTGCCCTGTTGGATGGCATATTCCTAGTTTAAAAGATGCAGAAGAATTAAGTAAATATTTATTAGACAATGAAGCAAGAATAGCAAAATTTAGTCCGTCATTAAATGGTTCCTATTCACCTAAAGAAAAGCTAGTAAATTATGGAACTGGTTCTGCTTATTGGATTAAAGATGGAAATACTGAAAAAGTATTTGTTGTAAATAAATTAGGCACAATGATTGTTGATGTTACCAAACAAAATGTATATACAACCATACGATGTGTAAAAGACTAAAAATATTAATAGTATTATTTATAAATATACTAAATATTAATTTATTTGCTCAAAATAATGGGCTTTTATTTTTTACTCAAAAATGTGCTTCGTGCCACAATCCTAATGGATCTGCTCCTTTTAATTTATTAACCTATGAAGATATTGCATCTAAGCGTGCTATGATACAATATGTAATAAATGAAAATATAATGCCTCAATGGCGTCCAGATACTAGCTTTTCTAAATTTAAAAATTGCAGAGCACTTAATAAAAATGAAAAACTGGAAATATTAAATTGGGTCAAAACTCTTAAAAAAGGAGACGGATTACCAAAAATAAACACAAATGAATTGTTATCAGCAAATAAAGATATTATACAATTAGAATATCCTATAAAAATAAAATTGCCATCAAATCCAAAAGATACTACAATAGTTTTTGAATATCCCTATTCCATTGAAGATTCTATTGGAATCTCTCAAATCATATTTTATTGTTCAGATATGAAATTATTACATCATGTTAATTTTTTTATTTCAGATTCATTAAAATTAAGAACAATGAACTTAGAAGAAGCAATGTTGCTGAAAGAAAATTACATGAAATTCTTTGATATTGCATTTGGCTATGCTCCAGGCAACAAACAACAACCATTTGATAATGGTTTTGGTTATATGCTTCCAAAAGCGGGATTGATAAAAGGAGACTTACACCTATCGCCTAATTTTAAAGAAAGAGAAATTGTTTTTGGCGTTAAATTGGTTAAATCTAAAATACCAATTATACATAAATTATTTTTACACAGTCCAGCAAAATTAGATAATGCTGAACCATTAGTATTAGAACCCAATAAAGAAAAATATTTTAAACAATATTATACAACAACTGCAGATGTTTATGTAAAATATTGCCATCCTCATATGCATGTTTTTGGTAAATGCTTTTTAAGCTATGCCATCACTCCTTCTAATGATACCATAAACTTAGTGAAGATAGATAAGTGGAATTTCTATCAACAAGAATTTTATGAATTTGAACAAGCAGTATATATTCCTAAATACAGTAAAATATATTATGAAGCATGGTATGATAATACTGCTAAAAATCCCTACAATCCTTTTTCACCTCCTATATTTATAACTGAAGGCAACTCAACTAACCAAGAAATGTTATTAAATTATTTAATATGCTTTAATAAATGAAACATCTTATACCTATATTTTTTTTACTTTAATATTATCATATAATTCAATTGGGAAAATTAAAATTGAAAAACTTCCTAAAAGTTTATACAATTTGGAAACAAAGAAAGAAAGTAGGTTAAAGAAATGGAACCATAATAAAAATGGTGCTATTTTAGTTTTTTTTTCGACAACCTGCCCTATATGTTTAAATCATATAATAGAGTTAGATTCAATTTACAATATTTGTAAGAGAAAAAATATTGGGATGTATCTTATCTTGCCACACTCTCTTTATCTTCGTTCAAATGAGATAAAAATTTTTAAAGATAGTTTAAATATAAATATACCTATTGTAATAGACAAAAAAAATAAGATTACAGAATATAATAAAGCTACTGTAATGCCTCAGGCAATGCTATTAGATTCTAATCGTGTATTAAAGTATAAGGGACAAATAACAAATAAGTTTGTAACATTAGGAGTTAGAAAAAATCACACAATAACTAATTATCTTAACAATGCATTAGATAGTTATTTGAAAAAGCAACCTATTGATATTGAATATACAGAACCAATGGGTTGTGTTATTGAAAAATATAAATAATTTCATTATCATGTTTGCAAGAATATTATTTATACTTACTTTAATTGTTTTACCTTATTTTAGTTTCAGTATTTGCAAAAAAAATACCATTAAAAAATCAATGAATTATTTCCTTTCTTTAATAAAGAATGACACTCTAAATGGTAATTATTTTGCATATCCTAACAGAATAATATATACCTTAATAAAACAAAAAACATAAGCATACTAAGTATTTCAAAAAAGATACTTTTAATTTGTTTGATAATTATAAACCAATTTTTGACGACGACATTTCAATATTTCCAATGTATAATCGTTTAGTTGAAAATGAGTTTAAATACAATAAAGACACAATACTTAAGTATTTAGACACACATTATGATATTGATATGGCAATGATGTGGTCAATTTACGCAGATATAGGTATCTTTGATTATAAAGTAAATGATGTTAATAAAGTATTAAAATCTTATACTTATGATAGTACACAAATAAGAGGTATTACACATTGCGCCTTAGTAATTAATTGGGCTACTCAACTAAATATGCAACATAAATTTGTGGATTTAAAAAAGATAGAAGATATATATGTAAAATATACATTAGAATATTTAAACAACAATTTTGTATGGACTGATACTGGTATGGAAGCGATTTTGACTCTTATCTTATTAAACAAGCATGAGTTAATTATAAAGAAATGGATAAAAGAAATTATTATACATCAAAAGAAAGATGGAGGGTGGTTTTATGACGAACATGCTTCAGAAACGCATCAACATCCTAGTTTATTAGCAATATGGATTTTAACTTACCAATTAAATTCTGGTTTGAATAAATTAGAGACACTATCCCATTAAGTGTGTAAGTTGAAGAAATTAGATTTTAATTCTGTGTTCAAATATAATCATAAATTGGTTTAAAATAATACCCCAGTTTTGTATTGGCATAGACCATTTTTTTGTAGCTTCTCTTAAAGCTAAAAAAACTGATTTTAATACGGCATCGTCATTGGGGAAAGACATCTTATTTTTAGTGTATTTTCTTATTTTCCCGTTCAGATTTTCTATCAAATTGGTGGTATAAATAATTTTTCTAATTTCTAATGGAAATTCAAAAAACACGGTTAATTCTTCCCAATTTTCTCTCCACGATTTGATGGCATAAAGGTATTTTGACTCCCATTTTTTTGCAAAATCGTTTAATGCTTGTTCGGCTGCCTGTTTGTTTGGAGCAGTATAGATGTGTTTCATATCTGCTGTAAATTCTTTTCTATCTTTCCAAACCACATATTTGAAAGCATTACGAATTTGATGTACCACACAAATTTGTGTTTGAGATTGAGGAAAAATAGAGCGAATAGTCTGTGTAAATCCGTTTAAATTATCTGTGGCTGTAATCAAAATATCTTCTACACCACGAGCTTTAAAGTCCGTTAAAACACTCATCCAAAAACTACTACTTTCGTTCTTTCCAAGCCACATTCCGAGTACTTCTTTTTTGCCTTCCATGTTCAAACCTACTGCAAGATAAATGGTTTTGCTGATTACCTTAGCGTTTTCTCTAACTTTAAAAACAATACCATCCATCCAAACAATGAGATATAAATTATCTAGTGGTCTATTTTGCCATGCTGTTACCTCATCTGCTACTGCACTAGTGATGCGTGAAATAGTTGAAGAAGAAACGTCAAAATCATACATCTCTCTAATTTGTTGTTCAATATCACTTACGCTCATACCTTTGGCATAAAAAGAGATTATGATATTTTCCAAACCTTCAATGATATTGTGCCGCTTAGGCACTAAAATAGGCTCGAAACTACCAGCTCTGTCTCTTGGCACATTTATCTCATCTTCTCCATAAGATGTTTTTATGGTCTTTTTCCCATGACCATTCCTATAGTTACCAGTTATAGTTTTTTGATGCTTTTCATTTTCTAAATGTGCATCAAGTTCGGCTTCGAGCATATGTTCTACTGCTCGTTTGTGCATTTGTTTGAAAAATGTAGATAGGTCTTCTCCATTTTTGAAAGATTTATAAAAATCTTTGTCGTTTAATAATTTTTCTTTGTCGATCATAACTATGTAAATTTAGAGGTTTGAAAAAGTTATTTCCAATTTTTTTTTCTGAGCTCTGGCGGCTCTAAAAAATTTAGAATAACTTTTCAACTTACATAGTTTGTGGGATACTACCAAATTAGACTTTTCATTTGACAATTTGTCTTCTGGTACTTATATTATAAATTATATTGATGCAGCTGGTAAGAAACATTATCATAAATTTGTAAAAGAATAAGTTTGCTTAAACCAAACGATGATAAAAAAAGGCTGAACATTTGTTCAGCCTTTTTTTATGCCATTTATTGATGGATAAATTTTTTATGAAAAATCGATGTTATTAAAAATTTGTGCAACTGCTGGGCAAATTTTATAATTTTCTTTGCTTAGGTTTAAGATGTTTTTTTGGTTTTTCGATGCGTATGTGGATAGTCTTTGCAAGCAAATGGTCTTATTTCATAAATTTTGCATGTGTTATCGTTTGCTAAAAATACACATGGTGATGTTTTAAAAACGGTATCTTGGTCGTCGTCTAATTTGGTGTATTGTTGTAGAAATGATTTTTTATCTAATTTTAAGTGTTTGCTTATTCTGTGAATATCTTCTTGGTTGAGTAGTGCTGGCGTAGTTTTGCAGCAATTGGCACAATCTAAGCAATTGATTTCGGAGAATGCTATTTGGTGTTGTGTATTAATGAGTTCATCTACATCGTAGTTGGGTAGTTTTTTTAGTTGTTGTATGGTTTTTTCTAGGTTCATGTTTTGTGTGTGTGATTTGCGTGCCAGATAGAAGCGAAAATACTTTTTTTAGTTTGGCTTTTGCGTAGGAAAAAAGATTGAAGCGTATAGCTGGAATACACGCCCAAATAATATTAGTGCAATTTGGTTTTGTAGTTTTCTTTTTCTAGAATTTCTTTTATTTTTTGTTTAAAATCTCCTTGTATCATAATTTCATTGTCTTTTGCGGTGCCACCCACGCCACATTTTGTTTTTAGCATTTTTGTAAGCGTTTGTAAGTCCTCATCGGTGCCAATAAAGTTGGATATTAGTGTTACGGTTTTGCCTTTTCTTTGTTTATTATCTGTTTTTATATATAATATTTGTTTATTATTTTCAAGCGTTTGTTGCTCGGTTTCTTCGTTGTAATTGTAATTAAAGTTTTGGTCTGTGGAGTACACGGTGCCTAATCTTTCTTTCCAGTTTTGTTGTTTGCTCATTTTTTATAATTTAAAATTTGGGGCTACTAAAAAATTTAGTGCACCTTTTTGGCACGTAACCTCAATATGATTGGTTTTGCCTTTGTAGTCGCCATCCATTTGTATACTTTCTATCGAACTTGCTTTTATCTTTAGATGTTTTTTTACTTTATATGATTCTAAAAAATCTTGTTGTGCAATATCGCCATTAAAACATTCATAAATATAAAAAGGAACTTTGCTTCTGTTGATGTCTTTTACGATAGTAATTTCAAATTCACCATCATTTATCACACTATCATGATTAAATTCTACATTAAAGCCCAATTGTCCAGTAGATGTAATTAATACTGTAAATGCCTCAATTTCTATGGTTTGTTCGTGATCTATTTCAATAGCATATGTTGCTAGTTTATAGGTAAATGCTGTTGACATAACACCAGTTACATATGCGCCCATGCCACGAAATGGAATTCTATTAAATTGTTCCACTACTTTTGCATCGTAGCCAATTCCTGCAGTCATAAAAAAAGGTTGTCCATTCAATATACAAGCATCTATTTTAAATGGTATACCATAATTAAGTAATTGAATAGATTTTGCTACATCAATAGGAACACCCATTTTTCTTGCATTGGCATTTCCAGATCCAGTAGGTATGCTTGCCATTATTGTTTTTTTACCCAATAGCATTTGGCCGACTTCATTTTGCGTGCCATCGCCACCAACCACTGCAATAATATCTATATCTTCAATTAGTGATTGTTGTGTGATTTTTATGGCATGACCAGCGAATTTTGTGTAGAAAATGTCATAATCAAATTTATTAAGATCTAAATTTTTTTTTACTAATGCATCACTAAATCTTGCACCAAAAGTGCCACCAGATTTTGGATTGACAATAAACCTTATCTTGCGTTTTGCTTTCATTGGTACAAATATAGTAAGTAAGCATCAAATAGATAAAATTAAAACATTATAAAAAAATACTATATGATTGTTTTTTACAAAATATGCAATATGAAATTGTAAATCAGATAAATTTATTTATTTTTTGATTAAAATTTATTAATACACACTTTTTTAGAATAAATTATTATTGTTGTAATATTGTCACAATTAAAAATAATAGTTATGGCAATGAGAAAAAAATATTTATTACCGTTTATCCTTTTAATGATAGTAGTGGTAGCAGGAGCATTTAATCCTGGGCAATCGATGATAGGCAGTTCTGCTGGAAATATTGATACAGGCGATACAGCATGGATGCTAATGTCTTGCGCATTGGTAATGATAATGACACCAGCATTAGGTTTTTTCTATGGTGGCTTGGCAAATAGTAAAAATATCATTTCAACAGTATTTCAAAGTTTTATTTCATTGGGTGTTATTAGTATTATTTGGGTGGTATTTGGTTTTAGCTTATGCTTTGGTGAAGATGTAGGTGGATTAGGAATAATTGGCAATCCATGGACTTTTCGTATGTTTAAAGATGTTGGATTGAGTCCAAACGAAACATTTTCAGCTTCTATTCCATTTATTGTGTATGCTATATTTCAACTAAAATTTGCTGTTATTGCACCAGCATTAATAACAGGTTCATTTGCACAACGCGTAAGATTTTCAGCATATTTAATTTTTATAGTATTGTTCTTTATATTTATTTACGCACCACTTTGTCATATGACGTGGCATCCTGATGGCATATTATTCAAATATGGCGTATTGGATTTTGCTGGTGGAACAGTAGTGCATATGAGCGCTGGTTTGGCAGCATTGGCAGGTGCAATGTTCATGGGACAAAGAACAGAAAGTGAGCGTACACATGAGTATTCTAATATTCCATATGTAATTATTGGTGCAGGATTGCTTTGGTTTGGATGGTTTGGATTTAATGCTGGTTCAGGATTAGGATGTAATGCAAAATCAGCAAATGCATTAGCTACAACTAATACTGCTGCTGCAGCTGCAATGTTGGCATGGTTATTTTTAGATGCATTACGTGGAAATAAAATTTCTTCTATTGGCGCATGTATTGGTGCAGTTGTAGGATTAGTTGCAATTACACCAGCTTGTGGTTTTGTAAATACAGGCGAAAGTATTGCAATTGGTGCTATTTCTGCAATAGTAAGTAATTTTGCAGTACATTATAAAAACAAATCTACATTGGATGATACTTTAGATGTATTTCCATGTCATGGAGTAGGTGGAATAATGGGTATGATATTTACTGCAATATTCGCAGCTGACTATGGAACAGGACTTGCTGTTGATGATTGGGGTTTGGTGTATGGAAAATATAAAACATTTACTGTGCACATGATAGCACTAGTTGCGGTTGCTGCATTTGCATTTATTGGCTCTTATATATTATACTATATAACTAATAAAATAGAACCAATGCGTGTAAGTAAAGAAGAAGAAGAGTTAGGATTAGATATCACTCAACATGGTGAAAGCTATCTAACATTAAAAATAGACTTGTAATATATAATAAAATTAAAGAACTTGGGGTAAATTCAAAAAGGCTATAACTTACGTTATAGCCTTTTGGGTTTTTATGAATATACAAGATATTGATTATGGTTGTCCATCATCTGTATCTATGATGATAATTCTTGCAGCTGTTGTACTTGTTGAGTTTTCGTCAACTCTTGTTGTTGTTGTATTATTTCCATTGATTAATCCCAATAAAAGTAATATTAAGTATAGTATGTATTCCATTTTTTCTATTTTTATTGATGTAAAGTTATGTATATCATATCAATATGTGTGTATCAAAAAATGACATAAAATAACATGATTATTGTGTGAATTTTTGTGCTAACTGTTTGTAATTACTTGTTTTTCATTGCATTTTAATAAATTTATTATTAAATTTGTTACATGCAAGAGTTGAAAGACCTAATCTTTATAGTTAATAAACGTAGATTATCTAAAATAGAAAATTTAGATAAAACTCTAATTAGTAGTAAAGATACATTGTTTTCTAAATTTTATCAAGGGCTTTATGATGGTAAATATGAAAATGATGATGTAGCAGCAAATGATTTGTATGGATGTGATAAAACTGATTATAGATATAGGCAACTAAAACATAGATTTAGAAAACGTTTATTAAATACATTATATTTTCTAAACATCAACTCTGATGAGAAACTTTCTGAATATGATAAAGAATATTATGAGTGTTTAAGTAGAATGCATATTTGTAATATAGTACAAAAATATGGCGGCTTACGCTCCACTACGGCAAGTTTAATAAAAGACATGTATCAGGTAGCTGAAAAAAATACATTTTTGGATGCTTTGGTTGAGTATTCTTATAAGTTGTCTATTCATTATTCATTAATTGGAAACGAGAAAAAATTTAATGAAGAAATTCAAAGATATTATAAGTACAATGATCAATTAAATATTATAAGGAGAAGTACAATTGTATATTATGAAGTGGCATTACTTTTAAATAGGAATACATATATCAAAAAAGAACACGAAAAGATTATCTTGGCAAAAATAGATACTTTAAATGAGTTATATATTTCGTACAAATCATTGACCACATATTTTAATTTAACTTGGCTAAAACTTATATATTTTGATTATACAGGTAGCAATAAAGAATTATTGGAGACAAGTAAAACATATTTGCAAAATTACAAAGACCATATTCCAACTGGAAAGGTATCTACTTATGTTTTAGGTGTACAAATATATCAAACAAAGGCACTGTTGTTGAATAGACAATATAACGAAGCTAGAAAATATGCAAGAGAAATTAGAGATACTATTACTGGCGCAAATTGGTTTTTAATTTGTGAGTATAAATTTAAAGCATTGTTGAACAATCAAAAAATAGCAGAAGCCAAACAAGTTATTACTACAGTAAAAAAACATCCACAATATAGAGCAACAAATATTTTGACTAAAGAAAGATGGATGATTTACGAAGCCTATGTCGAATTGTATGAAGCATATATAAACAAGTACGCACCGAAATATAGAATTGCAAAATTAAACAATGAGTTAAAAGAAACCATAAAAGATAAAGCAGGATTTAATTTGTCATTGAGAGTATTGGAATGCATAGATTTGTTGTATAAAAATAAATGGGCAAAATTTATTGCTCAAACAGAAGCATTAAATACATACTATAAAAGACACTTAAATGCAAAGCCTTTTCTTAGAGCAAAATTATTTTTAAAACTTGTTTTTAGTATTGAAAAATATAATTTCGACTATAAAAGGTTGGAAAAGTGTGAAGAATATATTGAGTTGAAAACAAATTACCACAAACACGTTTTGCATGAAAGTGAAATTGTAAATTACGATACCTTGTGGAAGATTATTCTATATTTCATCAAACAACAACAGCAATCAGAAATTTAAATTAAGAAACTAAGTTTATGTTTTAAACAAACTAATTTCATAGGAGCATAGCCAATAAATTCTCCATCCATATCAATTGTCAGCTCATCATTATTTATTGGCGATTCTATATTTATTTCTTTGGTAGAAATATATTTTACTTTTTCATGTATTATCTTTTTGCCTTTTTTTACATCACCCAAATTCTTAAAATAATCTGTCAAGCTAATATCGCCGATAATTACAATAGAAAATTCACCATCAGTAATATTGGCATCTGGTGCAATGCACAAACCATTGCCAAAATATTTGCCATTTGCCACTACATAATTTATAATTTTCCCTTCCCAATTGTGTTCACTATTATATGCTCTTACATGTACTGGCTTGTATGTTGCAACAGTACTTGTAATAGACCAAAAATAGCTAATATCAGCACCTAACCATTTTGGTACTTTCTCTTTGCGCTGCACAGTATTGCCACCCATGCCTACGTCAGTTATATTGATAAAAAACCGAATGCTATTATTTCTATTTCTGTCTTTAAAAAACACTTGTCCAACATCAACTAATGTAGTATGTTCTTTTTCAATGATATTTTTTAATTGTTGTAAATTAATTTCTTTGTATAATGTTTTTATAAAATCATTGCCACTTCCAGCTGGATATACTGCAATTTTTATTTTTGCAATAGCTTCCCAATTGTAATTATTGTCTATTTTATGATAATCTATTAATGCATTAATTCCTTCATTCAAAGAACCATCACCACCAACAAATACAAGCGTGTCAATATTTTTTGCTAATGATTCTTTGGTCAAAATATCAATATGTCCAGCATAGTTAGATACCAAAGTTTGTATCTCAAAACGGTTAAACGTAGAATTAATTTCTTTAATTACAGTATCAATTTTTCTTATATTTCCATTTATAATAAATGCAATATTCATTTCTACAGATTTTGATAAATATAAATATAGTTATTATTCATGAAGTTTTATGTTTTTTGATTTATTGATGTATATTTATCAAAAAAAAGCATGATTACAATATTCCATGGTACAAGAAGAAAAATAGCAATTCAAAAAAATTGCAGATATATATAATAAAATATTAGGCGAAAAAAATGTACAACATTTTTATTTCACGCTTGAAAATGTAGAGCAGGATGTTTTTAATGCAACATTTTACACACAGCCTAAAAATGCACAATTAGTAGAAATTGAAAATGGAATTTTAGCACCAACAGATAAATATATTTTCGTAATTCCAGAATACCATGGTAGTTTTCCAGGTATGTTTAAAGGTTTTATAGATGCCTGTGATGTAAAAAAATGCTTCCATAATAAAAAAGCATGCTTGGTAGGTGTGTCTGATGGTCGTGCAGGAAATTTGCGTGGAATGGAACATCTAACCAATATTTTCAATCATCTTAGAATGAATGTCATGCATTTGAAATTGCCATTATCACAAATATCAAGTCACTTAGATGCAGAAGGAAATCTTGCACCAAATGATGAATATCTAAAAATGATTAATGATCAAATAGAAATGTTCTTGGAATTTTAAATTACCAAGTGCTTTTTAATAATTTTCCGAAATCTTTTTTCTTACCTAAGTCTTCGTGGAAACCAACTACGCCATTGTTGCTGTAAGCTTCATTACCATTGATGAATACGTGTTTTACAACTTTTCCACTTCGTTTTACTAATCTATAAGTGCCTTCAAACATTGGATGATAGTCTTCAATAGGTTCTGAGTTTACATCACTTTGAAGTTTGCTTGGATCAATGATAACTAAATCTGCGCGTTTGCCAACAGAAATATCGCCAGCATCAATACCAAAGAAATTAGCTGGTTCTTTGGTTAGTCTATATATTGCCTTTTCAATGCTCATCATTTCTGGATGTTTCTGTGCCGTTTTTAGCATTTGTAAACTACCATCATGAAATGCCATATTTACATTGTGCGCACCACTGTCATTAAAGCCAGGCATACAATGTTTGCTATTTAATAAATCTAATCTTACTTCTTCTCTGTGGTTTGATGTTTCGCATTTCCAACGTAGGTGCGTATCGTATTTTGCCAATAAATCCATAAAATGAATAACTGGATCTACGCCTGCTTCTTTTGCTATTTGGTCAAAGTTTTTTCCAATTAATGATTTATCTGGTGCATTTACCACCCACATTTCTTTTAGTGCTTTTGGAAATACAGATGTTGCTTTATGGTTCCATTCTTTTACAAATACTTTTCTAAAATTCTCATCTTTAAACATAGCTTTTCTTTCTTCTTCAGTGCCACTAATAGCTTGTATCATAGATGGAAATTCTTCGAATAAAGGAGTTACAGGACCATCGCCATAATTTAAAAATGGTTCTGCAAGTGTTTGGAATTTCATATTGGCACGCAATACATCATTGCCTAATGTGCCAAAAAGTTTTAATAGTTTATATATATTTTCGTTAGATTTTAAATCTAATGCAGCAACAATAGATGTTTTTAAGCTGTCTTTAAATAATCCACCGTGTGATAATCTAAGTATTGTGAAAATAGATTTTTTGTCTACAGCATTCGGTGTTATTTGTAATACTCTGTTGTGTTTTCTAAGTACATGTGCCAATTTTCTATATTCAGATTTTGCTGCACGTTGTGATGGTACAGAAATACCCAAATATTTTTTATCATAAATGCCTGCCCAACGATGGAATGGCAACATATCTATTGACACGCCTAAATATCCTGCTTGCATTGCTTCGTTTACTACGCCTTCCATTTTGCTCAGTTCTTGTGCTGAAGCATTTGGTTGCATAAATGCTCTATCCAATCCCATTGCATCAATTCTGATATTAGAATGACCAATAAAACTTGCAACATTTGGACCCAATGTAAGTGTGTCTAAATGTTCGTAATATTCTCTAACATTTGTCCATTTTATATTTCCAATTATCCAGTGTGATAATACTTTTGCAGGAATATTTTCTACTCTACAAAATAGATCTACTATTTCTTTGTCTTTGCCCAACGCAGCAGAAAGCGAGCAATTGCCTATTACTACAGTGGTTACGCCATGTTGCACTGATTCGTCTAATGCAGGCAATACTTCTATTTCTGCATCGTAGTGTGCGTGAATATCAATAAAACCTGGGCAAACCCAATGATCTGTTGCGTCTATTTCTTTTGCACCTTCTATAGCTTCTGCCGTATCTACTACTGCATCTACTTTATTGTTTTTTATGATAATATCTTTTTTTACACCTTTTGCGCCTGTGCCATCAAAGTATATTCCGTTGCGTATGATTGTAGTTTGCATAAACAAAATTTATACTATAAAAATACAAAAAAAATGAAAATTAACAGAATATATAAAATTATTTGCTAATGTAAATTGTATCTGCTAAGGTTTTGCTTTTAATATTTTTCTCTTTGTTGATTAAAAATAATGTATTGCTTGCTGTATTAGCATCAATATTGGTATTCTTGTTCTTTGTTGAATCGATTTTACTTTCAAAAGTATATTTTGTAGTGTAAGTAGCATCATTAAAAAGCTGATTTATGTCTAAATATGCTTTGCTCTCACCTAAATTTTCATCAATATTTTGCATAATATTATTGTGCTCATATCTAATAATTTGTCCATCTTGTTCTGCAAAATAAGTTGTGCTATCTGTTTTGAATATTATTTGTAATGCTTGATTTAGTACATTGATGTTGTCAAAATTAAACTGTAACCCAAATTGATAATCTTCATTATTGACGATGTATTCAAAATTTCTAATGCCAGAGATATTATTTACGTTTTTTATTTCGTTTATAGTATTAGCCATTTCATTGTTGGCTTTTTGTTGCAATATGCTTGCATTCTTAAATTGGAAATAAAATTTAAAAGTGCCAGAATTGTTCTTATTGAAATTAACTTCTTCCATGATATCAAAACATGATGTGAATAGTAAAAAACTAATAGCAATAACAAAATAGGTAGATATTCTTCTCATAAAATATTCTTTTAGTATAAAAGTAAAAAAATAATCAACCTAAAATAACTAAAAAAACTTAAACAAGATTATATTTGTCATATGTCAGTATATTTATTTACTTATGGTACACTAAGATTAGAGCAAAGTCATCCAATGGCTGATTATTTAGCTAAGAATAGTGCACTTGTTGGATTAGGAGAAATTTCTGGTGCCAAGTTATATAAAATAGATTGGTATCCAGCATTGATAAAAACAGCTAATGAAAGTGATAAAGTGTATGGTGATGTTTTTAACATAAATGGTATTGAAGTATTAGAAAAAATTGATGAATACGAAGGAATTGGTGTGGGCAAACCACCTTATGAATATAGAAGAGAAAAAATAAAAACTAAGACTGAATTGAATGATATTGAAGCTTGGGTTTATTTTTATAATATTGATTTGCCTGATTATGCAACGCCAATAGAATCTGGCGATTTTTTAAATCCTTAATGTATGAAAATACTTTGTTTAGGTGTGTTTTTTATTGTTGTAAATTTTGTGCTTGCAAATGAAAAAGATTCTGTGCAACAAAATGCATTGCCTGAAAATATATATAGTATAAGATATGATTTAAATGACATGAAAACAAAAGATACCGTGTTGTTTAAAATGCCAAAATATATTCAAGGTAAGTTTTGCGATTTTGAAGATAAAATTCAAAAAAAGAAAATTCCTTTAGATTTTAGTTTAGGAAAAACTAAGTATTAATCAATGACACCAGAACCTATAAGTTCATCGCCATCGTACCATGCACAGAACTGACCAGGCGTGATGCCTTTTTGTAAGTTTTTAAACACAACATACAAGTTATCTTCAGTCATATACAAACAACATTCTTCAAGATTTTGTCTATATCTAATTCTTGCTTTATAGTTGCGTTGCTCGCCAATTTGCATTTGCAAATCTTCTCTAATCCAATGTATGTCTTTGTTTTTTATGGCAAGCGCAGCTCTGTTTAGTGCTTTGTGTTCTTCGCCTTCGCCCAAATAAATAATGTTTGCTTTGGTATCTGTGCCAATTACAAATAGTGCTTGCTTAAAGCCACCAATGCCTATGCCTTTTCGCTGACCAATAGTATAAAAATGTGCGCCATTGTGTTCGCCAATTTCATTACCTACAATTGTATTAAAATTTATTTTTTCAGATAATTTTTCTAAAGTATCATTGTTGCAATTATCAAATTGGTAAGACATTATTTCATCAATGCTATTGTTGTCTATTAAAATAACTTTTCCTTTTTTAGGTAATAATTGTTGTTGTAAAAAATCAGGTAATCTTACTTTTCCTATAAAACACAAACCTTGTGAGTCTTTTTTTTCTGCTGTAATTAGGTCTAAATCTTTTGCAATTTTCCTAACTTCTGGTTTTGTCAATTCGCCAATTGGAAATAATGCTTTACTCAATTGTTCTTGATTAAGTTGACAAAGAAAGTAACTTTGGTCTTTGTTGTTATCTTTTCCAGCAAGTAGTTGGTAAATTTCTTTTTCATCTTTGGTTAATGTAGCTTTTCTACAATAATGTCCAGTAGCAACATAATCTGCGCCCAATGCCAAAGCATGTTTTAGAAAAATATCAAATTTTATCTCACGATTGCACAATACATCAGGATTTGGTGTTCTGCCAACTTCATATTCAGCAAACATATAATCAACTATTCTTTTTTTATAATCTGCGCTTAAATCTAAAGTTTGAAAAGGAATATTTAATTTTTGTGCCACAAGTAGAGCATCGTTGCTGTCTTCCACCCAAGGACAATCACCTTCAATCGTTACATTGCCATCATGCCAATTTTTCATGAATAAACCAATTACTTCGTAGCCTTGCTTCAATAATAAATAAGCTGCAACACTTGAGTCTACACCACCAGATAGTCCAACAATCACACGTTTTTTCACGATGCAAAGATAAAACTATTTGTATTTCTTTTGCGAATCTTCATACTAATTAAGAATTTCAAAAATGTTAAGAAATTAGATGTATTTTTATATTTCATAAGTACACATGGGAAATTTTGAATACAAGTTTCAGAAGATAATATCTGTTTTTCTAATTTTTATTGGAGCAATGCTATGTGTTATTACGCTTATTCCGTTGATGCAATTTAATTTTTCGTATGCTTATTTGTTGATACTAACACTCTTTTTTGCTGGATTGTTGGTTGCATTTGGTGGATACGTAAATTATAAGAAAAACACAGAGCAAAAAAATAAAGAAATAGAATTAGTGCATGAAAGCAATAACGCAACAAGAATACAAATAACAACTGCTACACCAATTTTATTCAGATGGGATGTTTCAAATACGTTGTGGCGAAATTTTTCAAACTTAGAGAAAATAAATAGAAATGCAGAATCTGTAAGTATGTTAATTGGAATTTGTGTGCTTGGTACAGCTTTTTTATTGTCTGGTAAAACTACCAATTGGAAAATTGCACTCACCATTTCTTTTGTTGTTGGATTGATATTTGTGATACTTAGAAAAGTATTGACGAATCAATATTTAAAAACTAAGCAACAACAAAAAGATATAGTAATTAGTTTTTTTGAAAATGGTGTTGTTGTAAATGAAAATTATTATGCATTTTGGCATGAAACAAGATGGCTTGAATCTGTGTCTTTGAAGATTGAAAATGAGATACAATTCTTAGAATTTATTGTAAAATGGAAAACAAGAGATAGCATAGCATCTGATGAAATCAGAATTCCATATTCAAAAAATGAACATCAAATTGTTGATGATGTAACTCATTACTACAATGATAAAATCAATCAATATCTATTGAATAATGACAATAAATAATTTTTGAATAAATTTGATTGGTTTTACTTCAAAGTAAAGCTTTTGAATTTGATTTTGTGTCAGTTTTCTCTAAATTAGTATGTGTATTGCTTGTCGCAGAGTCCTCTGCGAGAGACTCTGCTGGGAAGAGAATATATCTGAAAAGGTCGTTTTTATTATTTTTGTATTTTAGTATATTAATATATTTTATAGATATTAATATTTATTTATTTGCTTTTTCATTACCGCGTTTAAAGTTCTTAGTTATCTTTGCCAAGAATAATTGAAGCTCATAATTATCATTATCATTGATTTTTGCTATCAGTTTTAGGTAGTCATTACCATGTACTATTTTTATTATTTTATTTTCGAAAAACACACGTGCTTTATTATCTTTTAACAACTTATATTTAAATGGTTGCTCATCTTTTAATATATTCCTTTTGTCTTCCATTTATTTTTGTTATTTAATACTTCCCAGCAGAGTCTTCTGTGATAGACTCTGCTGGGAAGGCTGTTTTATTATTGTAATTTATAAGATATCGGTAAAGTATAAAATGCCTTTACAAATTTATTCTTTTGTAATGCGGGTGTCCATCTTGGCATTAATTTACATACACGGATGCTCTCCTCAGCGCACCCACCACCTACACCGTCATTTAATATTTTTAAGTCTGTTAGAAGACCATTTGTATCAACAATAAAATGTACAATTACTTTCCCTTCTAATTCTTTTTTCCTTGCTTCTTCAGGGTATTTAATATTAGTAGAGAGAAATTTCATTAGTTCTGCTCCTCCTCCTGGGAATGAAGGCATAACTTCCGTACGGTCATATATTATACCAGATGTATCTCGTTCATAAGACGCTAAATATAGCGAATCGCAATCAAGTTTATTTCCTAGACTATCATAACAACTAGTCTTTATAATCTTTTCATATGAATTATAAGTATATACTTTCTTAGGATTGCCATTTGGAAAGAAACTTATGCTCTTGCCAAATTTCACACCATCTAAATATTCTTCTTCTTTCTCTTTGTATCTCCCATTACCAGCATATGTTATCCATGCTCCATTCATTTTATTATTCAAATAGTGTCCTTGCATATAAATTTCACCACTGCTTGTATAATAAATAGCTTCTCCTTCACGAATGCTATGATTCAACAAATTAAAATGTTCTGAAGAAATTGGTGTTGAGTTGATATTATAAAATTCTATTTTCAATAAATCCTTTTTCTTTGATATTATTTTATAAAAATTAGCGTCGCTTTTATTTACTGGTATCGTATCAGAATAGTTTTTTAGATAAATAGGGTTTTGAGCATTAATCTGAATAATTGAAAAAAGGATTAATCCAAACGTTAATAGCACTCTCATTCTTATAAATATTACACTAACTCCACAATTGTTGCAATGCCCATTCCACCACCAACACATAGTGTTGCCAAACCTGTAGATTTTTGGGTGCGTTCTAATTCATCTACTAAAGTGCCTAATATCATTGCGCCAGTTGCACCAAGTGGATGACCTAATGCAATAGCACCACCATTTACATTTAGTTTTTCATCAGGCACATTGATATCTCTTTGTAAGCGCAAAACAGCAGATGCAAATGCCTCATTCATTTCTACTAAATCAATGTCATTTATTTTCATACCTATTCTGTCCATTGCAATCTTAGATGCTGGTCCAGGTCCAGTTAGCATAATTGTTGGTTCTGTTGAAGTTAGACCTATGCTTGTAATTTTTGCTCTTGGTTTTAAGCCTAATTTTTCGCCTATTTCTTTGCTGCCAATTAGTACTAATGCTGCACCATCTACAATTCCAGAAGAATTGCCTGGTGTATGTATATGGTTTATTTTTTCTAAGTGTGTATATTTTTGTAAAGCTACAGCATCAAATCCCATTTCGCCCATCATTTGGAATGATGGTGCTAAGCTATTTAACCCTTCAAGTGTTGTATCTACACGGTTGTATTCGTCTTCTGCTAAAATGGTTAAACCATTGATGTCTACAATAGGAACTATAGATTTGCTGAATCTACCTTCTGCTTTTGCTTTTGCTGCCAACTTTTGTGAACGTAATGCATAGTTATCGCAATCTGTTCTTGAAAATCCTTCAACAGTTGCAATTAAATCTGCACTTACACCTTGTGGTACAAAATCAGTTTGTGCATTTACTTTCATGTCTAAAACCCAAGCGCCACCATCAAAACCCATTGGTACTCTACTCATAGATTCTACACCACCAGCAATTACTAAATCTTGCCATCCAGAACGTACTTTCATTGCTGCAAGATTTACAGCTTCTAAACCTGAAGCGCAAAATCTGTTGAGTTGAAAGCCTGAAACATCATTGGAGTATCCTGCCATCATAACAGCTGTTTTTGCAATATTTCCACCTTGGTCGCCTATTGGCGTTACGCAACCTATAACTACATCATCTACTAATGTTGTGTCTAAATTATTTCTTTCTTTTATTGCTACTAGCATTTGTGCTAAAAGTTCTACTGGAGTTACCTCATATAATGCACCGCTTTTTTTGCCTTTTCCTCTCGGTGTGCGAACACAATCGTAAATGTATGCTTCTGTTGCCATTCTTTATTTTTTTATAGATAAATATAGTTATTTAATTTTAATTAAGATTCTATTTCTTTTTATTTTTTATGATTGTAATATTTTATATTTGTATTTAATTTAATTTTTAATTGACTCAATTAATTAATTAGATTTTTTTCTGTATATTTGTTCTAGAGTAAGTCCATGCTATCTAAGAAAACAAAATATGCCATTAACGCACTTGTGTACCTTGCTAAAATGCCTGCAAAGCAGCCAATATTAATAAGTGACATAGCTGAACATGAAAATATTCCTAAGAAATTTTTAGAGACAATATTATTAGATATGCGAAATGCAGGTTACCTAAATTCTAAAAAAGGAAAAGGTGGTGGTTACTATTTGATAAAAGATCCAAAAGATGTAAACTTAGCAGAAGTAATTAGATATTTTGATGGAGCAATAGGTATGTTACCATGTGTGACACACAAATATTATGAAAAATGTGATGAATGTACAGATGAAAATACATGTGGCATTAGACATACATTTTTAGCAATTAGAAATGAAACGGTAGAGTTGTTGAAAAAAAGTACATTGCAACAAATTATTGAAATGGAAAATGATTTAAAAAAAACCAAAAATGATAAGTAAAAATACATTTAGTTTTTTAGCTGACTTAAGTAAAAATAATAACAAAGAATGGTTTGAAGCAAACAAACCAAGATACCAAAAAGCACAACATGAAATTAAAAATTTACTTAGTGTTTGGATAAATGAATTTGGTAAGATTGATGAAAATATAGCACATTTAGAACCCAGTAAATGTATTTTTAGAATTCACCGTGATGTGCGCTTTTCCAAAGATAAATCACCATATAAATTGAATTTGGGCGCTTTTATTGTTTGTGGTGGTAAAAACTCAAATCTAGCAGGATATTATTTGCATATAGAACCAAATAAGTGCTTTTTTGGCGCAGGAAATTATGCACCAACGCCAGAACAAATCAATAAAATTAGACAAGAAATTGACTATAATTTCAGAGATTTCCAAAGTATTGTAAGTGATAAAAAATTTGCAACTACATTTGGAAAATTAGATGATGAGCAAAAGCTGAAAAGAGCACCAAAAGGTTATGAAGAAGATAATGAAGCAATTGAATATTTGAAATTAAAATCATTTACAGTTTTTGCAAAAGTAAAAGATACAGAAATACTAAAGCCAGATTTTATGCATCGTTTAGTAGAACTGAGCACAATGTCAAAGCCATTAATCGATTTCTTAAATACTGCTGTAGATTAATTTTCTAAAGAAATAAATATGTTTCAAGATAAGAAAGTGATGTAGTTTATTATTCTAAAAAGGATATCCAATAGCAATATTTAATCCAGGTAGTCTGCCATATATATTTTTTCGCATATACTTTTTGTTGATAGCTGGGTTGTCTGATTTATATTGATTGTATGTCGATCTTCTTTCTTTTATAATATCTGGAAGCCATTTTATATTTTCATTTACTGCAGCATATCCTGGATCATAAATTGGCAGTGCAACATCAAATCTTATAACAAAAAATGATAAATCTAATCGAATTCCTACGCCTGCATCCCAAGCAATTTCTTTTCCAAATCTTTTAAAATTAAATTCTGCATTTGGTCTGTCAGTATTCTTTTTGTACATCCAAATATTCCCAGCATCAGTAAATACAGCACCTTTAAATAATTTAAAAATATTAAATCTAAACTCAGCATTCCATTCTAATTTTAAATCTCCAGTTTGGTCAAGTAGTCTAGAATTTAGGTATCTATTTCCAGTGCCACCAGGACCAACTTGTCTAAACAACCAAGCACGCAAAGAGTTTGGCCCACCAGCTGAGAATTGACGAATATACGGCATGATTGCAGTGCCATCATAAGATGAATTTCCATAAGGAATGCCTAGTCCAACAAACATTCTAAATCCTAAAGATTGTTGTTTTTTAAAATTAAAGAAATATTTAGGTTCTAATTCTATTTTTGCAAATTGTGCAAAAGGAATACCTGAAAGTGTGTAAGGTTTCTCTTTATTTTTTGATAAAGATGAAAATCCAAAAATTATGTTTCCTGCCAAATTCAAACTTCCTCTAAATGAAAAATGATTTTTATATTTTCCTAAATTGATATTTTGATTTGTATAAAAGAATGTATATTCTTGACCAAGTATAAATTGATCATCAAAACTACGTGCTAATAGACTATTGGTGTCTAATTTATCTTGAAAAGCTTCGGAAATATTATTTGGTCTAACAAAAGTGAAGCTTAATGGAGAAAACATATGCCTGAATTTATCATTATACCATTCGTATCCATAATTAATGTTGATGGCGTGTAGTGAGTATAATAATAATCTTCTTTGGAAATTATAGTTTAATGCAATGTTTGTCTTTGGCTTATATTTTTCGTATGTATTGCAATTGTTTTTCTTAAACGATGGCGCAATTCTTGCTAATGAGATTCTTACTTCTGAAGAAACATTCACATTATTGATGGCATTTAATCTTAAACTATCTTCAGCTCTTTTTTGAATTTGAAAATCAACACCACCTCTGATGCTAAAATATAATTTTGCAGCAGTTTTAAATACATTTTTATTAATGTAAGATGCAGAAATAGAGAATCCAAGTGTGCTTTGTGCATTTGTATTAAGTTCTAATTTATTGCTAATAGAATGTCTTTTATTAGGTACACAGTCAATCGTAGTAATCAGTCCCATTTCTTCTGGAGAAAATGAAAATGGCTCATGTTTAATATTTACATATTTAAAAACACCAAGTCCATATAAATTACTTCTTGTTGCTAATTGTTCTCTTACTGTGTAAATGTCATTTGGTTTTAATCTTAAAGATTTTGCTAAAATTCTTGGATAAATGCTATTTCTTACAACATTAAAGTTCACATTACAAATTGTATCCTTTAATCTATCATATAGATTAATTTTTTTATTTTCAACTTTATTGTCATAATTGATATTGAGATTTACATCGAGATAAACATATTTCTTGTGCAAAGAAGAGTCAATTTCATTTTTTACAGTTAGATAAGCATCAATCTGATGATTGCCAATTGTACTATCGATTTTTAGAATAATAAAATCTGCACTGAATGTAAAATATCCTTCGTTTTGAATATCAACAGCAATTCTATCTCTTTCTTCTTTTATATTTTCTATATCAAATATTTCCCCAGGTTTTAATAATGAGTTCTTTTTATTTTTTATAACTATCGCTCCTAAAACAGAATCTTCTGCTATGTAATATATATTTCTATATCTATGGTCATCTTTAGGCGTTACTTCATATATTGCATTAGTCTTTTTGTTTTTTGTCTTGTATGATGATTTTATTTCATTGTCAAAATATCCTTTGTAGAATAAATAGTTTTTCATTTTTTCTTCAGAAGATTTTAGAGCCAATGAGTCAAAAAGCACTGGTGGTTCACCAGAAAATTCTTCCATGTACATGGAATTTTTATCTTTTTTTCTTTTGAGCTTAGGATATTTCTTATAAAACGCATCAGGATTGTTTTTTAGTAAATCACCATCTTCTGCTAATATTTTATTGGTTTTTCTGTAAGACATTGCATATAAACCAAGTTTTAATCTGAAAAAACTAAGAAATTTCTTATTTGGTTGTTGATTGTAGACTACTTGTTTTGCCAAATTAGATTGTAATTCTGCTTTGTCTGCACCACTATTTTTATCTATTTTTAATATAATTTGATTACTAACAAGTAATGATTCATCATCTTTGAGTACATGTTTAGTTGCACTACACGCCTGAAGTAAAAAAATAATTAAAATAAAACCTACCTTTGCGTAAGAATATTTATATCGTATATGTTGAGTATAAATGAAGTTAAACATATTAATTCGCTCAAAATTAAGAAATACCGCAATAAATATTCCGAATTTATTGCGGAAGGTAGAAAAGTTATAACAGAATTAATACAAAATGGATTTTTTTGTAAAAAAATATACATTGCAAACGATGAAATTTTAGATATCCCAAATCATATTTCAGTTCAAAATATTACATTAAATGAGTTGAAAAAAATTTCTAACCAAACTCATCCATCATCAGCATTAGCAATTTTTGAAATTCCAATACCAAAAATCATTGAAGAATATAATAATTGGGTTATTGCATTAGACAATATTCAAGATCCAGGGAATTTAGGAACAATTATAAGAATTGCAGATTGGTTTGGAATTAAACATATTGTTTGCTCTCAAGATTGTGTAGATGCATATAATCCAAAGACAGTGCAAGCAAGCATGGCTTCGATTGCAAATGTAAATGTATTAGAAACAGATTTAAAGCAGTTTTTTGATGAACATAAAACATTTGAAGTGCATGCAGCAATGTTGGCTGGTACAAATATTCAAGAATATAAGTTTCCGAAAAAAGGAATATTGTTAATTGGAAATGAAGGAAAAGGCATCAATGATGGCTTGTTGTCATATGTACAAAAGCAAATTACAATACCAAAATTTGGCAAAGCAGAGTCTTTAAACGCTGCAATTGCAACATCAATTATTGTTGCACAAATAAAATTGAGTTAATAAATCAATACGTTAGGTTATTATTTTAGTAATATTGATTGTTTATTTTTGAAAAATTTTTAAACAATGGAATTAAAAATACCTTATTCAAGCAACAAAAGAGTTGTTATTATTGGCGGCGGATTTGGCGGAATTGAAGTTGCAAAGCAACTTAGAAACCATGACTTTCAAGTTATTTTGTTAGATAAACACAATTATCATACATTTCAGCCATTACTTTATCAAGTAGCAACAGGTGGTTTGGAACCAGGTAGTATTGCATATCCATTAAGAAAATTTATGCAAGAAATTCCGAATGGAATATATAGATATGCCGAAGTTCAACAAATAGATGTAGCAAAAAAACAATTGAAAACAGATATTGGAGAATTATCATACGATTATCTAATTATTGCAACTGGAAGCACAACAAACTTCTTTAATTTGCCAGCAGATACTACTTCAAGAATGATGCAAATGAAAGATATTCCACAAGCATTAAATATTAGAAGTTTTATATTAGAAAATTACGAAGAAGCATTACTTGTAGATGATTTGGAAAGCAAACAAGCATTGCTCAATATTGCAATTGTAGGTGGTGGACCAACAGGCGTAGAATTGGCTGGTGCAATAGGAGAGATGCGAAGAAAAATTTTGCCAAAAGATTATCCTGAGTTAGATTTTAGAAATATGCAAGTTCATATTTTCGATGCAACAGACAGATTGTTGAATGCATTTAGTCCAGAAAATTCAGAAAAAGCATTAAAATATCTTAAAGATTTTGATGTACATGTGTGGCTCAATACTTTGGTAACTGGATATGATGGTAAGAATGTAATACTAAATAATGGGAAATCTGTTTTAGCAAATACTTTAATTTGGGCAGCTGGCGTAAAAGGTTTGCCAATTGAAGGATTACCAAAAGAAACAATAATTGGTGGTGGCAGAATTGCAGTAGATGAATATTGCAAAGTAAAAGATTGTGAAAATATATTTGCCATTGGCGATGTTGCATGTATGTCTCAAGAACAATATCCAAAAGGACATCCAATGGTTGCGCCAGTAGCCATACAACAAGGTGACTTGGTTGCAAATAATTTAATAAGAACTTTAAAAAATAAAGAACCAAAAGCTTTTAAATATTTAGACAAAGGCTCAATGGCTACTGTTGGTAGAAATAGAGCAGTGATGGAAAGCAATGGTATAAAAATGGGTGGATTTATTGCATGGTTAGCATGGCTTGTAGTGCATGTAATGACACTCATTGGCTTTAGAAATAAATTGACTGTTTTATTGGGTTGGTTATACAACTATTTTACGTATGATAGAACTTTAAGACTAATCATAAGACCATTTAAAAAGAAAGAATAAATTAGTTAGAAAAATCTGACTTAATGAGTTGTGCATAGATATTTGATGTTGCCATCAATTCTTTGTGTGTGCCTTTCTCTACAATTCTACCATTATTCAATACTAAAATTTCATCACAATGCTGAATGGTAGAAAATCTATGTGAAATGATGATAATAGTATTGTCTGCTGATAGTTGATGAATAATGTCTTTTATTTTTTGCTCATTATGTGTATCAAGGTGCGCAGTTGCTTCATCTAAGATTAATATAGATGCATTTTTATATAAAGCACGTGCAATACAAATTCTTTGTTTTTCACCACCACTAAGTTTTGTGCCACCATGTCCAATTGTAGTTTTGTATTGATGAGGCAGTGCAAGCACAAAATCATCTACTTGAGCTTGTGTACATGCATTTTTAAAAAGTCTATCATCTTTTACTTTGCCTAACAAAATATTATTTTCTATACTATCATCAAAAAGTAAGGCTTGCTGAGACACCCAAGCAATTTGTTTTCGCAAATCAGCTAAACGAATATTTTTAATATTTATATTATCTATGAGAATTTCGCCTTCATTCACATCATACAATCGCATCAATAATTTTGTTAATGTTGTTTTTCCAGCACCAGAATTTCCAACAATAGCTATTTTTTTGCCTTTTTTTATATCTAAGTTGATGCCTTGCAATATATTTTGTTCAGCATAATTAAAAGATACATTTCTATATTCAATATTTCCTTGTATTTCTTGTAATGATAAACTATTTGCAGTGTCATTTATTTTATTTTCTACAGCAAGAAGCTCTTCTACTCTTTCTAATGATGCCATTCCTTTTTGTATGAAATAGAATGCATTTGAAAATACTTTTGCTGGCTGAATAATTTGTGAGAAAATCACAATATAGGTTATAAATAATTCAGGTTTTAAGTCAGATTGTTGTTTGAGTATCATACTGCCACCAAAAAACAATACAACTAATACGACTACAATGCCTAGAAATTCAGCCAAAGGCGACGATAAATCTCTTCTTCTCAGCATAAATGTATTAAGCTTTAAATACTCAAGATTTAATTTATTAAATAAATTTATAAAATAATTTTCTGATTGGTATAGTTGAATTGCTTCGTGGTTGTTGATGCTTTCGTCAATAATAGTTTGTAGGTTGCCTTGTATTTGTTGAGCTCTTTTTGATGTTTGTTTTAGTTTCTTTCCAATCCACGCAATAATATAGCCAGAAAGTGGCAAAACAATCAATACAAATAGTGTGAGTTTTACACTAATTACAAGCATTGCAATAAATGTTATTAAGATGGTAATTGGCTCACGCAGTACAACTTCTAAGAAAAATAAAATGCCATATTCTATTTCTTGGATATCAGTAGTAAGTCTTGTGGTAATGTCGCCTTTATTTTGATTGTTAAGATGAAATGTATCGAAATGCACCACCTTTTCATATAATTTTTGCCTAAGTGATGATGATAAGCCAGTTTTGATTGGAGCCAACACAAACAAAGCAAGATATCTACTCAAGTTTTTTAAAAAGAATATGCAAGCAGTACAAATGCAAATAAAAGCTAACGCCATTAGTTTTCCTTTTTGATTAATGAGTTCAGCAATCAAATACGATAAATAATCTGTGATATAAGTTTGTATGGATGTATAATTCTTCCAAATTGGTTGCGCAATAGCTGATATTTCTTCTGCTTTGAAAATTAATTGAAGAAAAGGAATTAGCATAATGAATGAAAAAATTGAAAAAAACGCAGTACATGCATTTAAAATCAGATTGACAAATAAGCGAAACTTATAGTCTTGTATGTAGCTTTTTAATTTATACAGTTTCTTCATTTGAATTACACAAAGATATTATTTACATTTGTTTTATGGAATCTAAAAGACAAAATCAAGTAAGTAAGTTAATTCAGATTAATTTAAGTGAAATTTTCCAAAGAGATTTGTCGCATTTCTTAGAAAATGCTTTAGTAAGTATATCAAATGTTTTTATTACACCAGATTTATATATATGTCGTGTGTATTTAAGTATCTTCAATCATCCAAAGCCAGAAGATGTATTGAAAAAAATACAAGAACATAAAAAACAAATAAGAGGAATTTTAGGTAATAAAATTAGAAACAAAATGCGTACTATTCCTGAAATTGAATTCTACTTAGATGATACAATTGATGAAATATTTAAAATTGAATCAATACTAAAAGAAGTGAAAGAAAAGGACGAAAGTATTGCCAAAAACAGAACTGATGATGATACAGCAATATGAATTTGACGTACAACATTGCCAAACGATATTTATTTAGTAAAAAACAAACCAATGCAGTAAATATTATTGCTGGCGTAAGTGCTACATCTATTGGTGTTGGTGCAATGGCATTGGTTATGGTACTTTCAGTTTTCAATGGATTAGAAAGTTTGGTAAAATCTATGTACACTGTTTTCTATCCAGAAATAGTTGTTACTAGTAATGCATCTAAAACATTTGAGATTAATACAGAATTAGAGCAAATGTTAAAACAAGAAAATAATATACTACATTATAGTTTTATATTAGAAGATAATGCTTTGTTGGAATATGGCGGACAACAACAAATAGCAACAATCAAAGGTATTGATAGAAATTATTTTAAAGTCATTCCAGAGTTCGATTCTTTTGTAGTAAAAGGCACTAAAGATGTTTTTTACAACAATGGAGAATTTATGTTGTTAGGTGCTGGAATTGCTTATGGATTAAATTTGAATACCACAGAATCTATAGAGCCAGTTGGAATATATATGCCAAAGAAAACAGCAGCATCTTTGTCTAATGTCGAGAATTCATTCCAGAAACAATACATCTATTCTTGTGGTTCGTTTGCTATCTCAGATGAGTTTGACACCAAATATGTGTTGGTACCTTTGTCTTTTTTTCAGCAATTGAGCATGCAATATAATCAAATATCAAAAGTAGAAATTAAACTAAAAGATAAGAATAATGATGCAGCTACAATTGCATCACTGCAACAAAAACTTGGAGCAGATTTTCAGGTAAAAAATAGATACCAACAAAATGAAATACTATATAAAGTATTAAGAACAGAAAAATGGATTGTTTTTGCCATCCTTGCAGCCATTTTGTGCATAGCATCATTTAATATCACTGGAGCATTATCTATGTTGGTGTTAGATAAAAAGAAAGATTTGGCAGTGCTTACAGCATTAGGCTTAGAAAGAAATGATGTTGTAAAATTATTTTTATTAGAAGGTGTGTTGTTGTCTTTATTAGGTGCAGTTGTTGGTATTGTATTGGCAGTAATTTTTCTTATTATCCAAGATAAAATAGGTATAGTGCCAATGCCAGGAAGCACATTTGTTATACAACATTATCCAGTGAAAATCCAATTGTTAGACATTATTGTAGTGTTTATTTTGGTGATATTAATTGGAATTGTGGCATCGTGGTTGCCATCAAAATATGCAGCAAAAAATATAGAAAAAGAATACTTAAGTTATTTGAGCTAATTGATAAATTACCTTATTTTATTAAATTATAAATAGATTGTATTATCTTTTCATACATATTTGTATTAAGTGTGCCAACCTTTTCTAATATAATGTCCTTATGTGCAGTAAATATTCTATTTGGTTTTACATAAGAAGTCATAGGTAAGTTTCCTTCAGCAAAATCTTCATCTGCTATACATATCGAATATTCGCTATATGGTTTTGATGTAATTTGACAAAGTATCACGTCATTCTCAATGAAATCTGACAGTACTAAAGCTGGTCTTCTTTTTGAAGATGATAAATCTGAAAAGGAAAGCTTACTACTACAATATTACCTTTTATAAATTTTTCCATGCAATTTCTTCATCATCATTTAACCAATCTTTTGCTAAAATCTCTTGACTTGCAAAATGTGTTAATACATTTTCTTGAAGGTTTAATTTTGTTGCTTCTTCTGTTGTGAATGCAATAATTTCTACATGCTTTCCAATGAATTCTTCAGGCAGATTTAATAAGATTTTATTCTCTCTTAATATAGTTGTTGTTTTAATCATATAATAAAAATAAGTTGATAAAACTTTATTTATAAAGTTATACAAAAAAAATAATGAATCAAAATTATTATTAAATATTTAGATTTAAACTCATGCTATCAATGAAATGCAAATTGCATAATCATATGTTGCATTTCTTGTTTAAACGAACTGGTTTCTTTTGGTATTAAATCAAAAATATCACAATTAGATTCTACACTTAAGTTTCTGAGTTTTAAATGTTGGTTGATGAATTGCATTTCCAAGTCAGGATAAATTTCTTTCATTGTCATGGCAATATCCATGATGCTCATATTGAAATCTGTAAGATTGCAAATATTATTTGGCGCATCTTCTTTTATCAATAATTGTGTAATTATTTTTGCAGCTTTATCAATATTTATAAAAGAACGTTCTTGCATACCATCACCATGAATAGATATTTTTTTTGTAAAGTTTGCATCAAAAGCAAATCTATTGATAACTGCATCAAATCGCATACTCTGATTAAAACCATAAAGATTTCCAAGTCTTACAATATGTGTAGGTATTTTGTCAAACAATCTTTCTGCAAAACTTTCGCCACGCATTTTTGATATGCTGTAGTATGTTTTTGGGTTTAGCTTAGACTGTTCATTCATCATTTGGTTTTTTACTGATGAACCATAAACAGACACACTACTAATATGTATAAATTTTTTGATATTACATTCTTCAATAGCATAAGATAGCTCGGCTGTTCCCCAATGGTTGATTTGCTCATACATGTGTGGGTCATGGTCAGTGTATGGTGTAGCTACTTTTGCTGCGGCATGTATTACAGCATCAACTTTTGCAAGTTCTTTTTTTAATTTTCTAGTGTCAAGAATATCACCTTCTACAAAACGAATATTATCACCACCTATGCATGTACATAGAAAGAAGTTGTAGTTTCCTTTACTCAAATTGTCATACACTACAATTTCTTCAATTTCTTTTATCTGAACTAATTTTTTTACTAATTCTGTACCTAAGTACCCAGCTCCACCAGTTATTAAAACTTTCATTATTTTTATTAATATATTATTTTATTAATTCTGTATGTAGTCCACATTCAGTTTTATTCAATCCAAACCATCTTGCCATACGCTCATCTTGCATCATATTTGGGTCTATTTTTCTAGTACATGGTTCGCAACCTATACTTGTATAGCCATCATTTTCTAATGGATGTTGCGGTATTTTATTTTCTTTTATGTACTGCCAAATCATTTGTTTTGTCCATTGCAACATTGGATGGTATCTCATAGCACGTTGTGGTGTTGCTTGCTCAATTTTCATATTTGCTCTGTTGGCATTTTGGTCAGCACGCACACCATTTATCCAAATATCATACTGATGCAAAAATGGCTCCATTGGCTGTACTTTATTCAAATGACAACAAAAGTCTGGATCAGATGCAAATAATAATCTTCCGTTGTAGTCTTTTTGCATATTACGTGGTGTTGCAGATTTTACATCTATCACATTCAAATTATAAAGATTTGCAATTTGGTCTTTGTATGCAATTGTTTTTGGGAAAAGATAGCCAGTGTTTAAAAACAATACTGGAATGGTATTGTCTATTTTAGATAGAATATGCAACATTGGAATAGAATGTGTTTGAAAACTTGATGATACAAACAGCTTTTTATCTGCGCTTTTGTATTCATTAATTTTTTCTTCTATCGATTTTATTGCTACCTCAAATGACATTATATAAAAGTATTAATTATACAGTGAAAAATGTGGCAAATATTATTAATAAATCATTAGTTATAGTTTAAAATATCTTATTCAATTTTTAGCGCACGGCTATAACTTTCATGCAATGAAATAAATGTCTCTGTTCTTGTAATTTCCTCAATGGTTTGTATTTTGTCCATCAGTACACTTCTAAGATGTTCTGTGTCTTTGCAAATTATTCTAATAAACATAGAGTATAATCCAGTTGTGTAGTGTATATCCACAACTTCTGGTATTTTTTTAAGCTGCACTGCAACCATTTCATAAGATGAGCTTTTTTGTAAATAAATGCCCAAAAATGCAGTAATATCGTAATTGAGTTTTTTGTAATCTATCTCAGTTCTGTAACCTAGAATAATGCCCATTTCTTCCAATTTCTTTATTCTGATATGCACAGTACCAGCTGAAACATTTATTTGTTTTCCAATTTCAGCATAGGTAGTTTTTGAGTTGTTTTTAATAATATTAATGATGCTGATATCAATATCATCTATGTTTTCTGTTTTCATATATCTAATATATTGAAGTATTTTGGATATTGTTTGATTTTATCCAACCAAGGTCTGAAAATGATGGTAGTGTCTCTTAATCTTTTTTTATAATGTCTTGCTGGATGCAATATTGTACGCCAAAGCCATTCTAATTTTATGCTGCGTATAAGTTTGGGTGCTCTAGTATAAAAACCACTTAAAAAATCAAAATAACCACCAACGGTAATTACGAATAGATTTTTTGTTTGTATTGTTTCAAAATGTTTGTTTACCCATTCTTCTTGCAGTGGTGTTCCCATGCCAATAAATAATGCAGAATTATCTGGTATGTGTTCCCAATTTAATGCTGTATAACCATCTTGAAAATAGTGTAAGACTTGAGTTTTGTATTGCTCGTTTAGTTTTTCATTGCATCCTTGAATTTGCTCTTTTGTAGTGCCATAAAATGTGATAGGAATATTTTGCTTGTGTAATAATTCTATCATAATTGGTGACAAATCTGTGCCATTCAGATTGCTCATTTGCTTGTTGTTTGCAAGTTTAAAATACATTTGCATACCTATACCATCAACCAATATTATGTTAGATTTTTTTAATGCTTCAGCATATTTTATGTCACTTCTAATTAATTCTAAACTTGCATAATACATAAAGTGTACAATGTAAAAGTTATTTTTCTTCCATTCTTTTAAAATATAATTACAAGTATCTGCAATATTAGCTGCATTCAGAAATTGTAGTGTAGATATGTTATTTTGAAATGACATGCTTTTATTTTAGTCTTCTTTTTAGAGTTTCTACAATGTTTTTCATTCTATCTAAATTCATAGCAAAAGCTAATATTAATTTGATTGGGAAAGAACATAAATAGTAAAAAACCATAAGATAATTTGGTTGAGTATTCGATAATTCAAAATTGAATTGTTGCATATTTTTATTACTTATCTTTTCGCAAAACCAAATTTCAGTATTATTTAATCCACCTTTTTTCCAATTTGCAGCACGTTCTTTTTTAAAACCTTTATCTTTACTATCAGGTTCTATTGATGAACTTTCTTGTGTTATTTCCAACATATTTGGATTAAAGTTAATGTCAATATGCTGACAGATTTTTTTTATTTCAGCTTCAGGGTTTTCTATAAGTTGTTCAAAAACTACTGTGTGTACACGTTTGTCTTTTTTGTGTTTGCTTGATGCTTGTATGGCAGCATTCCAAAGTTTACTTAAAGTAATTGGATGGTAATTTATTCTTAATCGAATGCTTTCTTTTCTAGTAATATACCATGCACCTAATTTTCTTCTATTCCATTTGTTTTTTTGCGAAAGCATGATAGCGCGTGGGTCACGTACCATATTTATGATTTTTGCATTCGGGAAAATCTCAAAAATCTCTTGGATGTAAAATACATTTTGTGGCGTTTTTTCGCAAATTACTTTTTTATGATTTAGGCTAATTTCATTTTTTGCAAAATGAAAAAAAACACTTTCTGCCGTTAACTCTTCTGAAATATTATGAATTAAAGTTGTTGCCTCATCTTCAAAAATACTATAATCATCAAATCCAGTGTTGTAACCTTTTCTTTGAATGAGTATTAGCTTTTGAGCTAATTTAATAGCATTACTTTTGTCTATTGTTTTTCCTTTATCTTCTGGCGACCAAAGTTGTTCAAAAAAGTGCAATTCATTCAGTACCATCAAATCAGGATGATTGTTAAAGACACGCAACATCATCGTTGTGCCACTTCTTGAGTTACCAACTATAAATATAATTTTATCTAAATACATATTTTGCCTAAAAAATACATTATTTTTAATCAATGATTTGTAGCTTTAAAAATACATTCTTTTTCTTTTGTTTCTATATATATTTTTCAAATGCTTTTGCAAAAGACATCTTGCATCAACCAATCATTGGTTCTGTAACAGAAACAAGTGCAAAAATATTCTTCTTTTCGGATACAATATTAGATTTTTCTATTGTTTTAAAATCAGAAATGTCTGAAAGTAAATATGCTTATCGTTCTACAGATTCTTTTTTCTTTACAAATATGTTTGTATTCAAAGATTTATTACCAAATAAATACTATGAATATTTTATAACTGATACATTAAATCAAGAATTAGCAAAAGGTAGTTTTACTACATTCAATTCAAAAAATTCAACTGATAAATTTGTATTTACATTTGGTTCGTGCACACACCAACGTTTTGATGATGTAATATTTCAGAATATGGCATTGCACCAGCCAAAGTTTTTTTTACATCTTGGTGATTGGTTGTACAATAATTATAATTCTAATACATTACAACAATCATTGTCACTCCAAAATCTTAAAGCCAAGTTTATTGAGCGTTACAATATGCCACATTTGTCAAAATTGTTGCAACACACACCGATTGATTATATTTTTGATGATGAAGATGGAATTATAGATGATTTTTCTTCAAATACATTTAGTGTAATAAAAACAAAAAATAAAGAAGTTGCACTTTCAGAAAGTAAATATCCAAATGAGTTGAAAGAAAACCTAATACAAAGTTTAAGTCAATTTTTTCCTTCGTACAATCAGAATAAAAATTCAGCATACCACCAATTTTCTTTTGGCAATGCAGATTTTTTCTTTATAGATAATCGTTCAACACGAGCGTCAAATTTTGAAATATTTGAGCAAAAGAAAAATGGCAAATGGACATATAAAGCAAACAAGGAACATCAAATTTTAGATAGTGTTCAATTACAATTTTTATTAGATGGATTAAAAAACTCTACAGCAACATGGAAGTTTATAGTTTCAGGCGTTACATTCAATCAATCATACAAAAAAGTTTTTGATGTATGCATGCGATTGCAAAATAGAATATTGCCCAATCAAAAAACAGGAATGTACTTAGCTGCATCATTGTCATCAATGTGGTTTGCATTTCCTGCAACTCAATCAAAGTTGATTGATTTTTGTAATGATAATAATATTGAAAATGTAATAATTTTAAGTGGTGATGCACATTCTGCTGCAATTGATGATGGCAAAAACGCAGGATTTCCTGAAATAATGGCTGGCGCATTGGCACAAGAAAATTCGGAGATTGCAAGCATCATATATAAATATTTTAAAATGAATCTGTGGAACAAAGGTGGACAAGGAATTGGGAATAATAATTTTAATTCAGCATTTGGAAAAGTTACTGTAAATGGCAACGAAAGTGTTCAGCTTTCAATTATCGATGATAAGAATAATGAAATTATAGCATATGATGTAAAACCCAATTTTATTCCTAAAAAAATCAATGAAAAGCGAAAATCAAAGATTACATTTAGTAATAAGATTAGCGTGTTTTTTAAAAAAATTAGAATAGGTTTTCATTATTTGTTTAATAAAAAATAATACATCAAAAAAATATGAGTGTAACGCACAAACAAGTAAAAGTAAATGATGTTTTTCTACATGTAGCACAACAAGGCAATGGTACAAAGTTAGTTGTGTTGCTACATGGCTGGCCAGAATTTTGGTACACATGGCGTTATCAGATTCCAGCATTAGCAAAAGAATATACAGTGTTTGCGCCAGACTTACGAGGATTTAATAAAAGTGATAAGCCAACTGGAATTTCGCATTATAAAGCAGATGTTGTCGCATCAGATATTGCAGAACTAATCAAACAATCAGGATATGATAAAGCATATATAGTTGGACATGATTGGGGCGGAGCAATTGCATGGACATTTTCTTCATTGTATCCAGAATTGACTGAAAAATTAGCAATACTAAATTGTCCACATCCAAAAGAAATGTTGAGGCAAATAAAGAAAAATCCATCACAACTTGTGAAAAGTTGGTACATGTTCTTACATCAAATTCCTTTGTTGCCAGAATTAATATTGGAACTAACATTACCACAGTTTTTTAAAACATTTATTAGAGGTTGGATGCGTAATCCACAAAACTTTACAGATGAAGATTTAAAAGCATTTGTTACAGCATACAAAGAAGAAGGCGCGCTAACTGGCTCAATAAATTATTATAGAGCAATGATGCAAACAAAGCCAAATTTGTCAGTATTTAAACAAAAAACAAAAGCACCAACTTTATTAATTTGGGGCGAAGATGATAAAGCATTAGGAAAAGAATTAACATACAATACCAAAGATTATGTAGATGCTGATTTGGATATAAAGTATATTAAAAATTGCTCGCATTGGATACAAAACGATTGTCCTGATTTGGTTAATCAATATTTATTAGAATTTTTTAAATAATATTTTATGTTTTGGGTACGTACACCATGGTTAGTTCAAAAAATATTTCCAAAAGTAATTTGGCATTTTAAAAACGTTGATGAAAGTACAATAGAAATGCCATCTTGTACAATCTTAGGAAAGAAAATATATCTAACATTTGATGATGGTCCACATCCTGAAATTACTCCTTGGGTATTGGACCAATTAGAAAAACATCAAGTCAAAGCAACATTTTTTTGTTTAGGTGAGCATGTAGAAAAGTATCCAGATATATTTCAACAAATAATTGCACATGGACATACTATTGGCAATCATGGTTACAAGCATTACAATGGTTGGAAGATAACCAAACAACAATATTTAGAAAATTTTGAAAAAGGAAAACAAGCAACTCAAAGTAATTTGTTTAGACCACCATATGCAAAAATTAGAGCTATGCATAAGTTTAAACAAGGTGAAATAATAATTTGTACAGTTTTGCCTCATGATTATCATCCAAAAGTAACACCAGAAACTTGCTTAGATAATATTAAAAATAATCTACAAGATGGAGATATTTTAGTACTACATGATAATGAAAAAGCATGGAAGAAATTAGAGTATGTATTGCCAAAAATTCTAGGTAATATTTGAGTTATTCTTTAAGATGTTTTTGTAGCGTTCTTGCTCTTTGGTCTTCGCCATTATGCGACCAACCTGGCGCATTAAAAATATAATTTAATTTCGATTTTAAATCTGGTGCTTGTTGCACATCTTTTATAATAGAACCTAATTCATGAAATGCAATCTTGAATAAATTATATGTGTGTATGTTTTTTGTAATGCCATAAACACAAGGAATCTTATCATCTTCAGATTTGAAAGTACCAAACAATCTATCCCAAATAATAAAAACACCACCATAGTTTTTATCTAAATATTGAATGTTTGATGAATGATGCACTCGATGATGTGATGGTGTATTAAAAATATATTCAAACCATTTTGGCATTCTTCGCACAGCTTCAGTATGCGGCAAAAATTGATAAATTAAATTGAGTTGATGCAATGTAAGTATCATTAATGGATGTATACCAATTATTGCCAAAGGAATATACCACATATCTTTGTATAATAACTCTAACCAACTTTGACGAAGCGCCACAGCAAAATTTATATTTACAGATGAATGATGGTTGATATGTGCAGCCCAAAGCAATCTGATTTCATGACTCAATCTATGATGCCAATAAAACATAAAATCTTGTAGAATAAAAGCAAATGCCCAAACCCAAACATGTGCTTTTTGCCATTGCCATGTAGCAAATTCTTCCACAGTTGCTGGACCCAAGTTATCGAAAATTCTAAATTGATAAAACCAAAATAAGTAACCTAATGCTATTGCTTTAATTCCAATATCAATAATTGTAGAACCCAAACCCATGCCAATACTTGCACCAGCATCTTTCATATATTCAGTATTAAGTTTGTTTCTTTTTCTTAGGTAGAAATAAAATTCTACAAAAATTAACAACAAAAAATCCAGGAATTGCATATGTAACTGGATCATTAAAATCAAATGGGTTAAATAATGTGAAAGACATAAGTATCAAATTGTACACAAATATAGCAACAATCATAACATAGACACTACACAATATTACTATATGATTAGCAATGTTATTTTTTTCAACAATGTTATAATAATCAAAATATTACGCCTATCTTCGTATTCTAATTTTTTTTAAATGAATATTTACATCGCAAATTTGAATTTCAGTACAAAAACTGAAAGTCTACAACAGTTATTTGAAAGTTACGGAGAAGTAACTTCAGCAAAAATTATCACAGACAGAGATACAGGCAGATCTAGAGGATTTGGTTTTGTTGAAATGAGCAACGAAGAGGAAGCTCAAAAAGCTATGGATGAATTGAACAACACAGAATTTGAAGGAAAAACTATCGTAGTTAATGAAGCAAAACCTAAAGAAAGCAATGGCGGAGGTCGTTCTTTTGGTGGTGGCGGAAGATCAGGCGGCTACGGTGGCGGAAAATCTTCTTCAAACGGAGGTGGTTACAAGAAAAAAAGCTGGTAATCAAAATTATTTCAAATAATATCAATGCCTCGATAATTTTTCGAGGCATTTTTATTTTATTCTCACTATTTTTATACATATTTTATGAAGTCACAATACATTATAGGTAGAAATGCGGTATTAGAAGCACTAATAACAGATGCACAATTTGAAAAAATATTGATAAGCAAAACAGCAAACGGAGATATAATTAAAGAAATATCACAAACTGCAAAACAAAGAAATATTTATGTGCAGTTTGTGCCAGAAATTAAATTAGATTCACTAATCAGACAATCACATCAAGGTGTTGTTGGCGTTATTCAGTTAGTACAATATTACGATTTTCAAGATATTGTTAATCAATCTTTCGATGAAGGAAAAATGCCATTGGTTATTGTTTTAGATGGAATTACAGATGTGCGTAATTTTGGTGCAATTGCTCGTACTGCATTGGGCTTAAATGCAGATTTAATTATTATTCCAAAAAAAGAAAGTGTAAGTATCAGTGCAGATGCTATTAAAACATCAGCTGGTGCATTGATGAAAATTCCTGTCTGTAAATCAGATAATCTAATTACTACCATAAAAGATTTAAAAAATAATGGATTGCAAGTTGTTGGTTTATCATCAGGCAATGCAAATAAGAATATTTCTGAAATAGATTTGAATATACCTTTGGTATTAGTATTAGGTGCAGAAGATAAAGGAATTTCTACGCCAGTACAAAAACTTTTAGACCATTCTGCTCAGTTACCTATGAATGAAAATCTTGAATCGTATAATGTTTCTGTTGCCAATGCAATTGCATTATATGAAATATTTAAACAACGAAACAAAAAATAATATGCAAAAGTTAATTTTTTGCAAATAAAAATGTAAATTAGTGTTAAAAATATACTTCTGTACAAAAAATATTGTTTGTCACTATTAATCCTATGCTCATTACTGCAAATAACTACTTCTTGCAATAAAGATGAAAACAATAACAACAAAAGAACATTAAAGTCACATCCATTTATGGATATCGAAAATAATGTTGGTTCTGTAAATTGGTTTGATATTGATGGAATGATGTGTAGAGATGGCTCAAACACAGGAATTGGATTTAGAGTTGGCTCTAAAAAGAAATTAGCAATATATATAAATGGTGGTGGTGCATGTTTTAATGATGCTACATGTGCAAGTAATCCAAAATCTTTTAGTGAAGAAGAATGGGATTATTTACATCAAGAATACAAACACAGAGGCATATTTGATGCTTCGAATCCTAAAAATCCAATCAAAGATTTTTCTATGGTATTTATTCCATATTGTACTGGCGATGTACATAGTGGAACAAAAACTGTCGGTTTTGCATTAGATGTTGCAGACACGCAAAGATATGTTGGTGCATTAAATTTTAAAAAAGTAATAGACTTTATTGAACCATATTATCAATATAATGAAGTAGAAGAAATATTGCTTTTTGGTATGAGTGCAGGTGGATATGGTGTATATGTAAATTTCTTAGAAGTTGTGAATCGTTTTCCAAATGCCAAGATTACTGTAATTAATGATTCTGGACCATTGTTTAGTGATGCAGATGCATTTCCAATTTGTTTGCAAATAGGTTTCTTGTATATTTTTGGCTTGCCAGTACCTGATGATTTGTATGATTGTTGCGGAAAACCAGCACAAATGCTAGCCAATGTTTATCCATATTCAAGTAAAAAATATCCAAATGCAAATTTTGGTTTTATTTCTTCATTAGAAGATGAAGTATCAAGATTTTTCTTGAGCTTTGGATATAATAACTGTTCTGGCGCACCAGGCAATCAATTGCCAGCAGATTTATTTAGAAGTTCTTTAATTACATTAAGAGATGATGTATTGAAGCCTAAAAGTACGTGGTCTACCTATTATATTGATGATAATACACATACTATGCTTGGAAACAATGAATTGATGTATAATAGAAATAAATCTGGCATGTACCTATACGAATGGATAGGTAAGGTAATGAATGGTCAGAAGATGCACATTACTGAAAGTGAATAACAACTTAAGCGTAAGATTTATCTTTGAAGAAATTTTCAGCTAAATAATAGTCATTCATATCTGATGGATGGAAATCCTTCTTAAAGAATTTTAAAAATTCTTTGTACATATCACCATGTAAATCTGAAAACAAACCAGTTGCAAATTCATAAAATTGTTTTGGTAGTTGTGTAAGTTTTAGGTATTTTCTATCTTGATAAATAAGCATCAAAGTACCAATAGATAAATAAAAGTACAGCAATGCAGTTACTATTGGCATTAGTGCAGCACGCTTCACGTATTCATCTTTATCTACTGTTTGGTAGACATCAAAAGCTACATTTTTATGTTCTATTTCTTCGGCTGCATGCCATTGAAATAATTCTGCAATGTCTTCTGGTACTGTACCTTTGTTGGTGTCTACATGCATAAAAATGGCATGACCAAAAAGTGCTGTAAAATGTTCGAGACATACTGTTGCAACCAAATCAATATTATTAATTTTAGTTCCTTCAATCTCTATTTTCGCAATGATTTTATGCAACAAATTATCAATGTGTTTTTCATAACCTTTTATTTCATAGCCGTTTTCTTTTAAGATATTCCAAAAACGCTCATGCATAGATGAGTGTATGCCTTCTTGTCCGCAAAAGTTTTTTACTTGTTTCTTTAGTTTCTCATCTTCAATTTTATTTTTGTGTTTTAAGGTTGCGTTGACAAAAAACCTTTCGCCAGTAGGAAAAACAATATGCAATGCGTTGATAAAATGTGTACTAAAAGGATTGTTTTTATAATAAAATCTTGGATTCTTTTTTTCAAAATTAAAATTTACTCTTCTAACTTTAATATCTTCATGGTTATAAGTTGATGTTGTAGTTTTGTTTTTTTCTATTGTTGCCATAACTTAATTTTTTAAATGATTGAATAATGAATAAATTATTTATGCGTAAGTTTTTCCAGCCAATAATTCTTCAGCTAAATGATAGTTGTCAATTTGGTCTGGATGGAAATCTTTTCTAAAATATTGACCAAATTGCTTGGAAATAGTGCCACCAAATGATTTTCTGAAATTGTACAGAAATTCAAAAGTATATTTAGGTATGTCTTTTGTTTTAATGTCTTTGTCATTCGCAGTCAGCATTACTGTACCTAAACCAAGATAGAACCACAATCCCCAAGATGCAATCGCCATACCACCAACTCTTAATGCATAACTATCATCAACTGCTTTGAGTACATCAAAAGGAATGGCTTTGTGTTCAATTTCTTCGGCTGCATGCCACATAAATAAATCTTTCATTTCTGCTGGCATTCTCTCCGTAATTTCTTTGTTTAAAATGCCACTTTCTGCCAACATTGCTGTGTAATGTTCTAAACCAACAGTTATGCTCAAACACAGTTTATCTGCAAATCTATTTTTGTTTAAATTTTTTCTTGCAGATTTTTCCAAACCATTCCAAGCTGTTTTTCTAAAAACATCAACAAACTTCATAGGTTCTATATCTTGAGATTCCATGATGTCCCAAAATTTCTGATGTTCTGCGTAATGTGTGCCTTCTTGCCCAATAAAATTATTTACTCTTCTTTTTAGTTCTGGATTGTTTTTGTAGATATCTGCAAATGCTTTTACACTTCTAATGAAAAATTTTTCTCCATCTGGAAATGCCAAATGTTGCGCATTCATAAAGTGTGTAGCGATAGGATTGTTGTTGTACCAATGCTTTGGAAAAGGTTTTTCAAATTGAAAATTTACTTTTCTAATTTTTGCATCTGGTTTTTTAGAGCTACTTATTTCCATAAAAAATTATCTTTGGTTAATATAAATTTAGATAAGATTATTATCTTAATCTATTTACATTAGATAATTATGAAGTCTAAAAATAAAACTTAACCTTTCTATTTTTTTATTTTTTGTTGATGTTTATATTCGGAAATATTAGATAAATTAATACTACAATCAATAGAAAATTGTATTCTACACCATTTCTGCCACCACCAACTACAAACCAACCTTCTTTGCCATGTACTAAAATAATGCCCATTATCAAAATAAATATAGTAATAACTGCTGCTGGTTTTATAAACTTATTTGTAAGTAAGCATATTGCTGCTAAAATGTGCGAAATTTTTATTGCCCATGCCAATGGTACACCAACTGGTGCAAATCCAATTTGATTTAAAAATAAATTTCCAAAATCATTAATGCCACCATTAAACATTCCACCTAATGCATGTGTTAATAGAATAATAGCCAATGCTACTCTAAGTATAAATGTGTTGTTTTGTTGCATGTTGCTGCTAATTTGAAATTTTATAACCTCTTAAAAATTCATCTATTTTGATTCTTTTTTTACCTTCTAATTGTAATTCTAAAACATCTAAATAAGTGTCGTTGCACTTAAATGATAGATAAGTTTTGTTGTCTGAAATAATTGCTTGATCGCCTATTCTATCACTAATTTTTGATTGATATATTTTAAGTATTTTATTGTCTAAAAATGTATAAGCAGCAGGATATGGCGATAATCCACGAATTAAATTGTGAACTTCATTTGCTGGCTTATTCCAATCTATTAAACATGTTTCTTTAAATAATTTTGGCGCATGTTTTAAATTTTGTAATTCAGAATTTATGATTTGTGGTTTTTGTGTTACATTATTTTCCGCAATTATTTTTACGGTTTTTAATACAAGATTTGAACCTAGTATCATTAATTTGTCATGCACAGCACCAGCATTATCATCATCTTTTATTTCTATTTTATCTTGAAGAATTATATTTCCAGTATCAATTTCATGTTGTAAAAAAAATGTGGTAGCACCAGTTTCTGTGTCACCATTAATAACTGCCCAATTTATTGGTGCTGCACCACGATATTGTGGTAGCAATGATGCATGTAAATTAAAAGTACCTAATGATGGCATTTGCCAAACAACTTCTGGCAGCATTCTAAAAGCAACAACTATAAAAAGATTAGCATCTAAAGATTTGAGTTCATTAATAAATTCTGCAGATTTTAATTTTTCAGGTTGTAGAATATGTAAATTGTTTTCTAATGCATATTTTTTTACTGCTGATTGTTGTATATTATTTCCTCTTCCTGCTGGTTTGTCTGTTGCTGTTACAACACCAACAACATTATATTTGTTTTTTATTAAAATATCTAATGATGGAACAGCAAATTCTGGTGTTCCCATAAATACAATTCTTAGGTCGTTAGTATGCATCTTTAACTATTTTTTTTACTTCAACTATGATTAAATGCTTATATTTAGCCTATAAAAATAATTCTTAATTTTATATAATTGATGAGAACTTTCATTGTTATTGTGTTTTGTTTTATTGCTTGTAAATATTCTTACTCAAAGATTGAGGTAAATGTAGGTGGAAAAGCAGGAATGAACATGTCGCACATTAGAAAAATACAGAATCCTGAAGGATTTAAGAAAAAACAAAATCTAGGCTCAAATATAGGTGCATTGGTTCGTGTAAATATTAATTCATTTATTGGCGTGCAAACAGAAATTCTTTTTACACAAAAAGGACAACGTTGGATGAGCAAAACCGATAGTACAAAAAGCTATAGTAGGTTTGTAAATAATTACATAGAAGTACCTTTGATGGCTGTTGCAAGATTTGGCTCAGAGAAAACTAAGGCAGTTGTGTACTTAGGTACTTATTTTGGATATTGGGCAGGTGCATACACACAAAATAGTACACAACAAGACAAGCAAACAATATCTAAGTCTAATGTAGATTATAAACTCACATCTTATGATAATAGATTTGATTTAGGAATGGCTAGTGGTGTTGGTGTAGATTTTAAATTAGGTAATGGTTATTTAGAATTGGCAGCAAGACATAATTTAGGTTTGATGAATAGAACAACAAACAAGAGCAATAAACAATATAATTGCAATTTCAATTTTTCGATTTCTTACTTATTTAAAGCAACAAAATAATATGTTTGTCTACACACTAATAAAATTTGATATTACTCAAAAGGAAATAATATTGGCATTAATTTCTGATATAGAAATGATAGAAGGCATTGAAGAAAAGGATATAGAAATTGAAGCCTATGCTGATGATACTACAGATTTTGAATCGCAATTGAAGGAAATACAGAATGTAATTCCATTTGAATACACAAAAGTAGAACTACAGCAAAAGAATTGGAATGAGATATGGGAAAGTAATTTTGAGCCAGTAATTATAAATGAAAAAATTGGAATAAGAGCAGTGTTTCATCCAACAATTAATAATGTAATACAAGAAATTATAATACAACCTAAGATGTCTTTTGGTACAGGACATCATGCAACTACAGCACAAGTGATAAAATCAATGCAGTTGTATAATTTTAAAAATAAAAAAGTTTTAGACTTAGGTTCAGGTACAGCAATTCTTGCCATATATGCTGAAATGCTTGGTGCTAACGAAGTATTAGCAATAGATAATGATGAATGGTGTTTTGAAAATGCACAAGAAAACATTGCACTCAATCATACAAAGCATGTTGAACCAAAATTAGGAAATTTAGAAGATATTTTAGAGGAACAGTACGATGTTGTTTTGGCTAATATTCATAAAAATTACCATTTAGAACATATTGCGCATTATGATGAAATTTTAAAAAATGGTGCATATATTTTATTGAGTGGTTTCTACGAAAATGATGCACAAGAAATACTAAATAAAGCATTGGAATATAATTTGATAGCAAATTATTATACAGCTCAAGATAATTGGGTGTGTATGGTATTGCAAAAAAATAATTAAGAAATGAAAAAGATAATAATACTATTAGTTTGTTTTTGGTCTATGAATTTTTATATAGATGCGCAGTCTATAAAAGAATTTCCAGAAGATGATGCAGCATTTATAAGTACATATAGTACCATGCTGAAAACATGTACAAGAGAAGATTGTAAGAAAATTACATTGTGGTTTGATCAATCATTTTCAAACAGTAAATCAAAAACATATTTGCCAATAATAAAAACATTATCAAAGGCAATGCTGCAAAAAAAAGCAACAACATATCCAGTGTTCTACAATTTTACAATAATGTTGCAAAGCATAGATAGTGCAAAAATTAGTGCTGCGAATATCGAAGCTAATTTAAAAGCATTGCAAACAATATTAGACCAATGCAATCCAGGAAATATTAAAATATTTACTCAGTATATTGAATATTTAACGGATCTGTTTTTGTATAATCAAATCTACTATTCAAAATCAAAAAGATGGAATATATCTTCAGATTTCACGACGCAAATAGAAAATAATGCACCAGTTTTTATTTATCAAAATGCAGACATTATTGGAACAACAGAGCAAGATACTTTAGTAATAAAAAATGTCTCAGGTAAATGTTATCCATTAGAAAATTTGTGGAAAGGTGATAAAGGAAGAATGACGCTTTCAAGAGCAGGATTTGATGCAAGTAATAATTATGTAGACTTTAAACAACATATAGTAGATTTTAATAAAGCAGATATTGTTATCGATGATGCAAATTTCACATTCAAACCATATGTTGATGAAGTATTAGTTGGAAAGTATACAGATAAACTTTTGCAAACAAAATCACAAGCAAAGTTGTATCCAAAATTTATCTCAAACAGAGATGATGTGTCATTTAATACAAATTCAAAAGATGTTAAAATTTTAGGTGCATTTATGTTGGAAGGTACCAATACTTATTGTGTTGGCTCTGATGCTAACAATGCTGTATTGAAATTATTTGATAAAAATAACAAAGAAAAAATTATTGTAGAAGCTGATAGAATTAATATTAGAAATTTTGAATTAGTAAATATTGAAGATGCAATTATGCGAATTGTATTAGATAGTAATGAAATTATGCATCCATATATAAATTTTACTTATGATTCTAAAACAAAAAATATAAAAGCATTTAGAGATATAACAAAACCACTTGCAAAACAACCTTTCTCAAGTGATTATCATAAAATGTATATTTATGCAGATGAATTCAAATGGAATCTAGATAGTTTAAACATTTTATTTGGAATGATTGGTATCTCAGATAATAAGCCAGCAGTTTTTGAATCATACAATTACTACTACGAAGGTTTAGAAAATAAATATAAAGGTACCAATGAAGCAGGACCATTATTGAAAATTTATAGATATTATGAGAGTACGCAAGATAGAAATATTGATGCAATTTCTATGGCAGGAGAGATAAATGCCAATTCTCCATTTCAACAAACAGAACAAATATTTTATAAACTCACAGAAGATGGATACATAGGTTATAACTCATCAACAAAAACTATAACTGTAAAAGATAAACTAATTAATCAAGTGCTTTCTTCAAAACAAAAACAAGACTATGATAATATAAAATTCGCATCTTTTAAAAGATATAATAACGCAAAACTAAATTCTAAAACTAATATCTTGGAAATATATGGTGTTGATGAAATTAAAATAAGTGGAAAATCGCAAGTAAAATTTATACCCAAATCAGATACAGTAAGAATACAAAAAAATAGAAATCTACAATTAGGTGGAACAATCATTGCTGGGAAAGTGGATTTTGTAGCACCAGTGTTCGATTTTGATTATGATTCTTACACTTTTAGAATGAAACAAATTGACTCATTAATATTGTATGTACCAGAAGGCGATGGAAGACCTAATGAACAAGGAATTGTAAAATTAGTAAAGTCAGAAACTGCTATTCAGAATTTATCAGGCATACTTTATATTTCTGAACCAGATAATAAGTCAGGAAGTAGAAATAATCTTAAGTACCCATATTTCTCAAGTGTAGATACAGCAAATACTTACTACGATAACGGAAAAAATGGTGATAAATATAGCAGAAACGATTTTAGATTTAATGTTACACCATTTGAAATAGATTCACTAACAGTTACAGCAACAGAAAATATTGACTTGCAAGGTGAATTAATAACTGGTGGAATTTTTGAGCCAATAAAAACAAACCTTACATTACAAGAAGATAATTCATTAGGCACAACAATCAATACAACAAATAAAGGATTGAAATTATACGGAAAAGAAAGTAAATATTTTTCTTCATTAAAATTATCTAAAGAAGGTTTAAGTGGAAAAGGAAATTTTGAGTTTGGTTCTGCCAAATTGTTTGCAGATACAGCATTCTTTTTTATGGATTCAGTTTATGCAGAAATTGATAGTTTAAGAATTTTAGAAAATTCAAAATTCAAATTTCCAGATGCAAAAGTAGATGCACTAAGTATGGTATGGAATGTGCCAACAGACTCTATTGTGCTTACACCAAAAGACAATCAAAAAATTAGTATGTTTAAAAACTCAGTAACTTTAGATGGAAGTCTGATTTTAAAAAATGATGACCTGAAAGGTGTTGGTACTTTAGAGTGGAATAAAACAAAACTTGTTTCGCAAGATATAGATTTTACAGATAAAAGTTTTGATGCAAAAAATGGACAATTAAACCTTACAAATGATGAAGGAAACTCGCTGCTGAAATCTGATGATGTAAATGCATTCTTTGACCTAACAAAGAAAATTGCTGACATTGAGTTAAATAAAAATGATACTATACCATTAGAATCATTCAAATATATTGCAAATCCAAAGTATTTAAGATTTGATTTAGTTGCAAATACATTGCAATTAAAATCAGCATCACCAAGTAGTTTGTTTTTCTTACAATCAACTGATCCAACAAAAGAACTTTTGACCTTCGAAACAAGCTCAGCAGACTTAAACTTGAATGACAATACAATACATTTTGGCGGAATTAAAGATTTGAAATTAGCAGACTCAAAAGTACAACCAAATAAAGATGAAATTTATATAGAAGCTGATGGTAGTGTGCGTACATTAAACAAGGCAATATTGATTTTTAATGCAGATAGTAATTTTCATAAAGTAAAAAACTCAACAATAAATATTATTTCTAGAAATAATTTTACAGCAAATGGAGAATATGAATACAAATCTATTGATGGTTTAGTTGAAGTAATTAAAATTCCAGAAATAGCAGTGAATACTTCATTTACAAAAGAAATTACAATTCAAGAAGGCAAAAAGAAAATAAAACAAACTGTAACTGATGAAGATAAAATATATACTTACGCAAAAACTGAAATATTAGAGGAAGATAAATTTAAACTCAATAAGAAAGTATTTTATAAAGGCGCATTTGAGTTTGATTCAAAAAATAAAGACATAAATATTGATGGTTATGCAAAAATTGTGCTTTCTGTTGTTGAAACTGATTGGATACCAATCAAACAAAAATTAGATCCAAACAAACCAGAAGTAAGTATTGATAGTTTATTAGCAAAAGCTACAAACCTAGTCACAGGATTATTTTATGATAAATTGTCATATGAGTTTTATACAAACATATTGCAAGAAAAAAGAAGTGTTGAAGATGCAGACATTTTTTCTATCAGAGGCAATATGTCATTTAATAATGAACCAAACGTAATAATATTTGGTAATGACGCAGCCTTTGCTAAACCAATGACCAATGCATCAGCATTAAAATACAACGAAGTAACCAAGAAAATGACTGCAACAGGAAAAATAAATCTTGGACTGAGGTTAGGCGAAAATAGCGCAGTTGGCGTGGGCGATTTCGAATATAATAATGATAAGAATATTGTCTTAAATATGGATTTGGCAGTAAATACATTAATAAATCCAGACGTAGCAAATTATGTCATCTCATCATTTATTACAGCAGATTCAAATTTTATATATACAAACTATAGAAGAAATAATTTAATTCAGCGCACATTATCGCTGTTGTGCAACGATACATTAGATTCAAAATATATTGTAGGATCAATGTATATGAAAGATTCTTTATATAAACCAGAAAGTTTAAATTATGATTTGGTATTTAGTGGCACAAAATTTTTCTGGGATGAGATTGACGGAAGTTTCAAATCAATTGGAGACATAAACTTACCATATTTCGGAAATAGTATTGTAAAAAGACCATACAAAGCATACATAGAATTTGGTTACGGCGATGGAGGAGATTACATCAATATTGTTTTAGAAAATAAAATGAAAGAATGGTTGTACATCAAGGTTAAAAAAGGACAGATGGGCATTGTCTCATCCGTTCCAGACATATATGCATATTTAGTAGGTTTGCCAGATGCTAGTAGAAATGTAAGAAACGGCAGATTGTTGATATTTGAATTAATGCCAGCTAGTAGCACCATGAAAGATGATTATATGCTTAGAATGGATGATTTCTACGAAAGATTCAAATCAAAATTACAAACTAAGTAAATGAATGAATTTCCAGTTTGGAAAAAAGCATTGAGTTATTTTTGGGAGTTTAATCTTGAAAAAATAAATTCAGAGTTTAGTGGCGAGTTGCAAGTTACCTATCACAAAAACAACTTAAAACTAATTACAGAAAATGCTATTTATTCATTTGGTAATCATTATACATCATTCAAAGAAGCATTTCAATACATTCAAATCAAAGACCAAAAAGTAGAATCAGTTTTGGTACTTGGATTAGGCTTAGGTAGCGTAATACAACAGTTAGAAGCACATCAAACAATAAAGAATATTACTACAGTAGAAATTGATAAAGACATTATTTATCTATGTAAAAAGTACCTCAATACAAAGTATAATATTGAATATATAAATAATGATGCACTAAAATTTGTAAATGAAAACAAAAAAAAATACGATTTAATTATTGTCGATTTGTATATAGATGATGTTACACCATCAAACTTTCAGACAAAATATTTTCTAGAACAATTACATAATTTAGTATCAATAAAAGGTATGTTGTTGTTTAGTAAATTAGAAATCTCCATTCAAAACAAAGTTGAAAATGATAATTTTTCTAAACTATTTCTGTCAATATTTCCGCAGTCATTTTCAATCAATACAAACGGAAATAAAATATTTATTTATCAAGACAAAAACTAAACATTGCTTTTGTGCAATAAATATGCTTTGAAAAAACCATTCAAGTTGCCATCCAATACATCATCAGGATTTGTAGATTTGTAACCACTGCGCAAATCTTTTACCCATCTATCATCAAGCACATAACTACGAATTTGTGAGCCCCATTCATTCTTCATTTTTTGAGCTTCTAATGCATCTCTTGCTTCCAATTTTTTCTGCAATTCTATTTCATACAATTTAGATTTCAACATTTTTAATGCAGTTTCTCTATTTTGTATCTGAGAACGTTGCGTTTGGCATTCGCAAACTACACCACTTGGCAAGTGTCTTACACGCACAGCAGATTCCGTCTTGTTCATGCTGTCCACCAGCACCTTGCGCTCTAAAAACATCCCATTCCAAATCAGCAGGATTTATTTCTATTTCAATAGTATCATCAACCACAGGATGCACAAAAACAGAACAAAAAGAAGTCATACGTTTGCCTTGTGCATTAAAAGGAGAAACTCTAACCAATCTATGCACACCATTTTCACCTTTCAACATACCAAATGCATAGTCACCACTAATTTCTAATGCTACAGATTTTATTCCAGCCACATCGCCTTCTTGATAATCTAATTCAGCTACTTTGTAGCCATTTTTCTGTGCCCACATGGTGTACATACGCAAAAGCATACTTCCCCAATCGCACGCTTCTGTGCCACCAGCACCAGCATTTATTTCCAAAATAGCAGAAAGTACATCTTCTTCTTTGTTTAGCGTAGCTTTAAATTCTGTTTCCTCCAATTCTTCTATACAAAGCAAATATTGTGCTTCTACTTCATCTTCAGTTGCTTCTTCAATTTCGCAAAATTCTCTCAATACAACTAAATCGTCAATTTTAGTTTGTAGTGCTTGATATACATTTACCCAATGTTTATCAGTTTTTATTTCTTTCATTTTTGCCTTAGCTTCAATAGGATTATCCCAAAAGTTGGGTGCTAAGGTCTTTGCTTCATCATCTTTTATCTTTTCAATACGATTATCTACGTCAAAGATACCTCCTCAGCGCCGTCGCTTTATCCTGTAAGGATTTTAATTGTTCATTAGTCATATTGCAAAATTAAAGATTTTATGCCATATATCTTTTTTCTGTGTTTAATATTTTTTTATGCTTAAGTTAATAATTAATATTAAATTAATAAAAATAGTATATGATTTTATTAATGTGATAAACTTATCCACTTTATACAAAAATTAACGGTTCTAATTTTCTACTTCAATACTTTTTTTACATTTTCACATTCTAAATCTTTTTACTATGTGCGATTTTGCTCCACTACACTGTCATACCCAATTTTCACTCTTAGATGGAGCAACAGATATTGATGCTATGGTAAAAAAAGCAAAAGAAGATGGAATGCAAGCAGTTGCCATCACAGACCATGGCAATATGTTCGGTGTGTTTAAATTTTTCGCAGCTTGCAAAAAATATGGAATAAAACCAATATTAGGTTGTGAAGTATATGTAGTAGAAGATAGGTTTAATAAAAATTTACGAGAGAAAATAAAGATAAACGATACCATCAATTATTGTTGGCAAAAAATGAAATTGGATATAAAAATCTAATGCACATTGTATCTACAGGATTTATTGATGGATTGTATATGGATTTTCCTAGAGTTGATTTTGAACTAATAAAAGAATATCATGAAGGTATAATTGCTAGCACATGTTGCGTTGGAGGAGAAGTGCCACAAACACTAATAAATAAAGGATTTGAGGAAGCCGAAAAAGTATTTAAAAAATGGTACGATGTATTTGGAGACGATTATTATGTAGAACTACAAAGACATCAAATTCAAGAATTTGATAATACAGGTTGGAGTCAAGAAGCAATTAATCAAGAATTGCTAAAGCTTGCTGATAAGTTTAAGTCATTGCCTATTGCAACTAATGATTCTCATTACTTAGACCAAAAAGATTTTGAAGCACATGATATTTTATTGTGTCTGCAAACAGGAAAAGATTTTGCTGACCCAGATAGATTCAAATTTGAGAACGACCAATTCTTTTTCAAAACACAATATCAGATGAAAGAATTGTTCAAGGATATTCCTCAAGCCATTGAAAATACATTGCATATTGCAGAAAAAATAGAATCTTTAAATCTTGAGCGAACAGTTTTGTTGCCTGCTTTCCAAATTCCAGTCGGCTTTAAAGACCAAAACGAATATCTAAGATTTCTAACTTTTGAAGGTGCAAAAAAAAGATGGGGCGATATATTACCAATTGAAATAATTGAACGATTAGATTTTGAATTAGCAACAATTGAGCGCATGGGCTTTCCTGGTTACTTTCTTATTGTTCAAGATTTTATACAAGAAGGCAAAAAAATGAATGTTGCAATTGGTCCAGGTAGAGGATCAGCAGCAGGTTCAGCGGTTGCCTATGCAATAGGTATTACTAATGTAGATCCAATTAAGTATAACCTGCTTTTCGAACGTTTTCTAAATCCAGATAGAATTTCAATGCCAGATATGGATATTGATTTTGATGATGCAGGACGCGAAAAAGTAATCGATTATGTAGTTGATAAATATGGTAAAAATCAAGTAGCACAGATTATTACTTATGGTACTATGGCAGCAAAAAGTTGCATTAGAGATATTGGAAGAGTACTAAAAGTACCATTGTCTGAAACAGATAGAATGGCAAAATTAATTCCTGATGGAGTTGGCGTTAAATTAAAAGATGCGTTTAAAGATGTTGAAGAATTGCGCATATTAAAAAGTGACAACAAAGACTTAAGAGGAAAAACACTACAATTAGCAGAAGTATTAGAAGGCTCAGTAAGACACAGAGGCATTCATGCTGCTGGCGTTATTATTGCACCAGATGATATCAAAAAATATGTACCAATATGTACAGCAAAAGATGCAGATTTATATGTAACTCAGTTTGATGGAAAATACATAGAAAGTGCAGGCATGCTTAAAATGGATTTTCTTGGATTAAAAACATTAACAATAATCAAAGATGCCATCAAATTAATTAAAAAGAATCATAACATAGATATCGATGTAGATACACTTCCGTTTGATGATATTGCAACATATCAGTTATTTCAACGTGGCGAAACAGTAGGTATTTTTCAGTTTGAGAGTGCTGGAATGCAAAACTGTTTGAAAGATTTAAAACCAGACTGTTTTGAAGATTTAATTGCGATGAACGCATTGTATCGACCAGGACCAATGGATTATATTCCAAACTACATCAATAGAAAACATGGCAAAGAACCAGTAGTTTATGATTTACCTGAAATGGAAGGTTATCTTAAAGATACTTATGGAATCACAGTTTATCAAGAACAGGTGATGTTGCTGTCTCAGAAGTTAGCCAACTTTACAAAAGGTAAAGCGGATGAACTTAGAAAAGCAATGGGTAAAAAAGATAAAGCAAAATTAGATAGTTTGTATTCTTTATTTATCGAAGGTTGCCTTGCAAATAATTTGGACGAAAAAATATGTAATAAAATTTGGGCAGACTGGGAAAAGTTTGCATCCTATGCATTTAATAAATCACACTCTACTTGTTATGCGTATGTTGCATTTCAAACAGCATATCTAAAAACACATTATCCAGCAGAGTATATGGCAGCAGTACTTTCACATAATATGAATGATATCAAATCTGTGAATTTCTTTTTGAGCGAATGTAGAAGAATGAATATTCCAACATTAGGACCAGATATTAATGAAAGTGATATACAGTTTTCAGTAAATAAAAGAGGCGAAATCAGGTTCGCACTTTCAGCATTGAAAGGCGTAGGTGAGGCAGCAGTTTCTGCAATATTAGAAGAAAGAGAGAATGGTTTTTTTACATCAATTTTTGATCTTACCAAAAGAGTTAATCTAAGAGCAGTAAATAAAAAAAATATAGAAGTATTAGCACAAGCTGGAGCTTTTGATAGTTTTGGTGATGCACATAGAGCACAATATTTCCATGTATATAAAGATGATTCTACATTTATAGAATTAGCAATTAGATTTGGAAACAATGTAAAAGAAAGACAATCATCAAACGCTTTTTCTTTATTCGGAGAAACAAAAGATGCAGAAATACCAGAACCAGAAATTCCACATGAAAATACATGGTCAAATTTTGATCAACTACAAAAAGAAAAAGAAGTTACAGGAATTTATATATCAGGTCATCCATTAGATGAATTTGGTGTAGAAATAAAACATTTGTGCAATACAGATTTTGAGCATCTAGATAATTTTAAGAACAAAGAAGTGATAGTGCCTTGTTTGGTAGCACATGTCAATAAAAGAGTAGATAAAAATGGGAAACCTTGGGCAATAGTTACTTTCGAAGATTTGACAAGTACACAAGAAGTATTGATGTTTAATGAAGACTATATAAAATATATGGCATATTTAGAGTCTGGAACAAGATTAGTACTTAGAGGAAATTATAGACCAAGTTTTAGAGACAAAGAAAAGTTTGAAATAAAAATCAATAGTTTATCTTATTTGCAAGATTTATTGGAGAAAAATGCAAAATCTATTAGAATAATGATAAAATACTCAGATTTAGATACACAATTAGTAGATAAAATATTTTCAATATTGCAAAAACACAAAGGCAAAAAATCATTTACCATATATTTGTTTGATAATACAGAACAAGCATTGCCTTTTTCTAGTAATAAAATTAGCATAAATATTACAAAAGAATTATGCGATGAATTAGATCAAATAACAAAAATTAAAACAAAAGTTATCTTTTAATATTGTAAAAAAGAACTCAAGCCTAAATTAACCTCAAATATTTAATATATTTGTCCATGCAAAAAGGAATACTATTTAGTTTATTATTCTTATGTCTTCAAATTATTCACGCGCAGAATATAAAGATTGATACATTAGCATATCCTGAACACTTCGAGTTTATTGCACCACTTAGAATTTTAGATGATCAATCAGCTGAGTTTTATTATATGGAAGCAAATAGCTATTATATCAAAAAACAAATAGAGCCAGCAAAAGTATTAATTAATAAAGCAACAAGCATGCAAGCAGAAAATGCAAACTATTGGATGATTAAAGCATGGATTTTCATTGCAGATGCAGATTATAAAACAGCACTTTTTGCTGCGCAAAAAACAGCAATACTACAACCAAATAATTGGAAGTCACATTATTGTTTAGCTTATGCAAAGCAACTTTCAGGAGATTATGTTGGTGCAGTAATAGACTATAGTAGAGTAATAATGATGCAGTCAAACAATCATTTGTCATACGTAGGTAGAGCAAATTGCAAAGAAGCAATAAAAGATTTTGAAGGCGCAATTGCAGATTATAGTATAGCTATTATGCTAAAAAATACAGATGAAAAATCATATTTGAATAGAGGCATTTTACAATACAAACTAAAAAACTATAATGATGCAATTAATGATTTATCTATCGCAATCGTAAAAATGGAAGATAATGAGCAAGCATATTATTATAGAGGAGCAGCATATTTAGAACTAAAAGACTACGCAAACGCATGTACCAATTTTACAAAATCTAAAGAATTGGGCAATAAAAACATCAACAGCGAAATCAATAATTATTGTATTAGGAAATAATGTAATTTTTTGGCATAAGTTTTGGATAATACAGTTTATCTAAAATATTTTGTATGAAAAAACTTTACATCTTTTTATTCGCATTCATCTTAACTGCACAAGCTACCTTTGCAGATTCAGAGCTTTTCCTAAAAATAAACCGACAAGGGAAATATCAAGTATTTTTAAACAACGAGTCAGTTACAAGCAAGAAAAATATATTTCGTTTTTTTGACTTAGTACCAGGAAATTATCAAGTAAAAATTGTACAAAAAAATGGATGGAGCCAGCAAATTGTATATCAAGAAAATATCCAACTTCAAAATGGATTTAGATATGTTGCAGAACTATCAAATAATACAGGATTGCAAAAAATAGCACAAATTCCTTATGTTGAAAAAAACTGGTATGTAGACCAATTAAGCACACAAGGAAACTGGCAAAACAATCACATTTGCACACCAAATTGTAATCAAAGTAATTGCAATCAAGGCAATTGGAATAATAATCCAAACAACAATAATAATAGTTGGAATAACGATAACCATAATGATTGGAACAACAATAACTACGGCTACAACAGCCAATACATGAACGACAATACATTTAATAGTGTAATGAATGCAATAAAAAATGCCAGTTTTGATAATGTTAAAATGGAAATTGCTGAAACTGCATTGTCAAATAGTTATGTAAAAACTAATCAGGTAAAACAAATATTGCAACAACTTTCATTTGAGTCAAATAGATTGCAATTGGCAAAATATTGCTACAAAAAAACAACAGACAAGCAAAATTATTTTGATATCTATAATCTGTTTTCTTTCTCAAGTTCAATCAATGAATTAAACGCATATATAAAAAATAATTAGTTTTGTTTAGTATTTAAAATACGTTTTTGGCAATCATTTCTATGGTTGCCTTTTTTTATTTTACAAAATATAATTTCCATTATAAATTTTTTATTAGAATGGAATGATTTGTTTATATTGTTGAATATTATCTAATTATTGCCTTTTAATTTTAAACAATCTCTAAATTTATTATTAATTTTTTAGATAGAGTGACTAAAATTGATAGCTTTTCCATATCTTTGCATTGTAATTATTAAACATAGTTCTTTTTATTGTAGGGTGATGAAATTGGCAGCCATGCCCTCTTGTCTCGGGGGTGAGGAGTTCAAAATAAAGATAGCGTATAGCCGGTTTGTTCCGACAGGGGTTGACCACCAAGCACTGCGCCATTCCTAATTGCCTTGTGGAGGTTCGAATCCTTCCCCTACAGCTTTTTTTCCTAAACTATTTATCACATTATTTATGGCTAATTCAGGATTCTCTATATCACAATATCATGATATAAAACCAATTTATGAAAAATTAGATAAATTAGTTGCATTGCCTTTGCAGCATATTGAGCCATCTGCAATGGAAAAATACTTAGACTATTATAATTCTAAGTGTCCAAAGTCAAGAGAAATATATGAACAAGCACGTCAGTATATTCCTGGTGGTGTTCAGCACAATTTAGCATTCAACCACCCTTTTCCGCTTACATTTACAAAAGCAGAAGGCGCGCATTTGTACGATGCAGATGGAAATAAATATATAGATTTTCTACAAGCAGGCGGACCAACAGTATTAGGTAGCAATTATCCATCAGTTAGAGAAAAAGCCATAGAATTACTAAATGAATGTGGGCCATCTACAGGTTTGTTGCATGAGTATGAACTAAAATTAGCTGAATTAATTTGCAAAAATATTCCATCAGTAGATCAATTTAGAATGCTGGGTAGTGGTACAGAAGCAGTTATGGGTGCATTGCGATTAGCACGTATCAAAACAGGAAATAAAAAAATCATCAAAATAGGTGGCGCATATCATGGATGGAGCGACCAAATGGTGTATGATTTGCGAATTCCAGGTACAAGATTTTTTGATGCAAAAGGAATTCCATTCATGATGCATTGGCACACACAAGCAGTTCCACCTAATGATATTGATGCATTAGAAAGTAAATTGAGATGGAATAAATTGCGTGGTGGCACTGCTGCTGTAATTTTAGAACCAGTTGGTCCAGAAAGTGGCACCTATCCAGTGTATAAAGAATATGCACAACAAGCTAGAGAATTGTGCGATAAATATGGTGCATTACTAATTTTTGACGAAGTAGTAACTGCATTTAGAGTAGGAATGAGTGGCGCACAAGGCTACTTTAATGTAAAACCAGACTTAACAATTTTCGGTAAAGTAGTTGCTGGTGGATATCCATCTGCTGGAGGAATTGGTGGCAAAGCAGAATATATGGATGGTTTGGCTGCAGGTTTGCAAGGTGGAAAAAAAGTAAAAGTTGGTGGTACTATGGCAGCAAATCCATTAAGTTGTTGTGCTGGTTACTATACATTATTGGAGATAGAAAAAAATAATGCATGCGAAAAAGCAGGCAAAGCTGGTGATAGAATAACTAAAGGATTAAACGAATTGATAGATAAATATGGATTGCCATTTGTGGCATTCAATCAAGGTTCTATTTGTCATTTGGAAGCTGCTGGAACATTATACGTAAAAATAAAATTATTGAAAATAAAATCAGTGCTAGCTGAAATTAACGAACGAAAAAAATTAATGGAAGAATATGGTGCTGCATACATGGCAGAAGGTATTGTTACCTTAGCAGGTAGTAGATTGTACACAAGTATGGCAGATACTGATGATGTAATTGACGATGCATTAAATAGATTTGAGAATGTATTCAAAAATGTAAAGAAAGCTTAGTTATATCGTAGCTATATTTTCTTTATCAATCCAAACTATCTTATTATTTACAGTTTTTATTTTGTAGAAATTTCCATCGTGGTCAAGTAGTTTTACTTTGTTTCCACTACTAATTGTTCCTATTTTCTTAGCATTCAAACTTGGTTTGTTTATCATATCCGAATCATGCATAACAATTGCATGTGTATTTGATGTTTCTAGATAGAATTTTTGCTTTGCCATATAGAATAAAATAATAGAAAAACAAAGCAACAGTATACTCGATTTTAGATAGATATTTTCACGTTTTCTAAAATAGATAAACCTAAGAATGCTAAATAGAAAAAAACAAATCAGAAATAAAATACTCCAGTATTTACTAGTGTGTTTTTGGTGCAGTTGTGTTGCCCACTGAAATAAAAAGAAATCAGCAGAATGCTCATTCTTTTTCAATCCTTTTTGGTTTGCCAGATGTAAGTTATGTTGAATAGCCTCATTATTTGGTGCAATTTTTAATGCTTTTTCGTAGTATAAAATGGCAAGCGTATAATCTTTAAGCTGAAAATAACAATTACCTAAATTATAGTAAATACTTGCATTATGCTTGTCATTTTTTAGCAATGATAATAACTCATCTTTTGCTTCTGAATAACTTTTTTGTTGATAGAGTTTGTTTGCTGCATCTAATGTATTAGTTGCATTAGTGAAACTAAAAGTGAAAAATATAATATTGAGTAATAAACATAATTTTAACTTCATTTCGCTAAATTTTTTGGTCAATTTGTGTTATCCAATTCACAGCATCATGATATGTTTTTTGCATACTTTCTGTTTTATTTACAGATGCAAATAATGCCATTTCGCAAGATTCTAAAGTATTGTTGAGTTGAATGATATCTTCTTGTCCAATATTTCTATCGGATAATTTAGCACCTATATTTTCTTTCGATAAATCTGAAACAGGAATGTGCATTTTGTCCGAAACATATTGCCACAACGCACGTATAACTTCATCATAAAATTCTTTCTCTTTATTTTGCGACATCAGTTTTTTAGCTTTCTGCATTCTTTTCAAGGCTACTTTATTCGCTTTTTTCCTATTGATGGCTAATAATGCTTGCGCATCATAATCTTTTCTTCGTAATAAAAATCCTATAAAAAGAATAAGAATTGGAGTTGCTGCCAATGCTTTAAAAAGATTTGTTTCATAAAAATTAGACCATGTAATAGAACTTGTTAAGTTTTTATACAACTCATTTTTCTTGATATCTTCTTTCTCTCTTTTGTTGAAATTAATAAGATTTTGAGATGTTTTTGCTTTGCCACTAACTTCAATAGTCGTAGCTGGAAGCTTAAAGGTTACATAGCTTTTTTTATTCAAATCAAAATAGCCAAACTCATACTCAGGCAATGTGAAGTTGCCACCATCTTGTGGTATTATTGTGTACTCATACGATTTTGTTCCAGATACAGAATTCCCTTTTGAAGCATAATTTTCATTCAATTTAGGCTCAAAAACTTCAAACTCTTCAGGAAACTCGAGCTTTGGTGCGCTAATTAATTTTAGATTTCCAGTGCCATTATACGTTACTTTCAGCTTTATAGGTTCACCTACTTTTACTTTGGTTTTGTCATAGCCAGCCTGAAACGAGAATTGCCCAACAGCACCACTAAAATTCTTTGGCTTTGGTTCTGGCAAAGGAAGCACGTCTACTTGTACACTATTCGATTTAAAATTATATTCATAAGGTTCTACAGTAGTAAAAAATGGATTATAAGGATGTGGCATTTCAATACCAACCACACAAGAAAAATCCATCGGAGCAATATCTAATTTTCCAGTTTTCTGTGGAAATAAGGCTACTCTTCTAAATTCTTGAACATAATATTTTTTGCCATTATAAGTTTCTATTTCTGGTTCTTTATTTGGATCTATTTCTGGTAACTCAAATTCTTCCATTAAAAAGCCATTGAAAGAAGGTGCTTTTAATGAAACTAAATTTTGATATTGAATTCTAAAATAGAGTTTGAAGGATACAGTAAATTGGTCACCTTCGTACAAACTACTTTTGCTAGGAAAAACTCTAACGAAAATATTTTCGCTAATTTCTTTTTTTATTTCTTCTTCGGATTTTTGTTTCTGTTTTTTACTATTTCCACTACCAAAAAATTCCTCAAATGGGTCATAATATTGCTGTTGTTGTTTCTGTTGTTTTTTTTGTGGCTCTATTATTTTAATGGTAATTTCTTCTGTCGCCATTACTTTCCCATTAATAGATGCTTTTGCAGGAGGAAATACAAATGTGCCTTGTTTTTTTGGTTGCAAAGTATAAGTAAATGAAATAGATTTTGAAACTCTACCATTGATTACATTTATATTCTGAGATTGTGACGGACCATAAGTGTCGAAATTATCAAACTTTGGCGCTTTAAAATCATCAACATCTCCATTTTCTACAGTATAGGTAATGTCGAAAGTATAGTTTTGTGGTACTTCTTTAGCTGATGCTTTTACATAAAACTTCTGCGACCATACATTTTGTGTTATAAAAAGTATAGATAGTAATAATATTGCTGTCTTATATATGCGATTATCTAAAGATACTTTTACCTGCATGTTGTTTCAAAGTGTACAAATGTATAAAATCTAGATAATTAGATTAACGTATTTTCTTTTATTTAAGATTTTTTAGCATTCTATGCTTACAAGTCATTTAAAAAGCTTTTATCTACACTTACAGTAGCATCAAGTTTATATAAAATGGCATACATACCAAAAAAAGTACGATGTAAAAATATAGCATCTCTATTGCCTCTGATGGCATTTGGCTGTCTAAGTTTTTTATCTTGTGCCAATTCTTGTCCTTGAATATTGAGTTGCTCTGTAAATTCTTTATCACCAAAATAAAAAGTATCTCGTTTTAATGGTTCAACAATAATATCTATAATTTTTTTAGCTGTATCATAAAAGAATTTTCGTTCTTCAGGAGTGTCTTCTTTTCTAATGAAATCTAAATTGAGTAGCAATTGCTCAAGTTTTTTGGATCATTTTGTGCTTCTGCTTTCGCAATAGAAAAATAGTTTTTATAAAAACTTTCAGGAATGGCTTTCATACACCCAAAATCTAAAACAACAAGTTTATTGTCTTTCGTTACCATAAAATTTCCAGGATGAGGATCTGCATGAAATTTCTTCAAAGTATGTACCTGATGAAAAACAAAATTAATCAAACTTTGTCCTAAAGCATTTTTCTTCTCTTGGTCAGTTTCTGTATCTAAATATTGTTGCAAAGGTACGGCATCATCAATCCATTCCATAGTTAAAACTCTATGGTTAGAAAATTCAGGATAATAATTCGGAATAATAATATCATCAAACTGTTCAAATGCTTGTCTAGTCAATAATCCATTTTTTAATTCTAAAGTGTAGTCGCATTCTTCAATCAATCTTTGCTCAAATTCTTCAGAATAGTAATCCAAAAATTTGGTAGGCACGCCAATTAATCTTGCTGCCAAAGGTTTTACCATTTGTATGTCAGAGTGTATAGCATCAGCCACACCAGGATATTGTATTTTTACTGCCAGCTTTTGTCCATTTTTATAGGCTTCATGTACTTGCCCAATAGATGCAGCATGTTTTGCTTTATTATCAAACTTGTCAAAGATATCACTTGGCTTTTGATTAAAGTATTTTTGAAAAGTATTGACAATTAGTGGATAAGATAAAGACATGGCATTGTTTTGAGCTTGTGCAAATTTTTCTACGTATTCTTTAGGTAGCAAGCCAGTATCCATGCTCATCATCTGTGCTATTTTTAGAGCACTGCCTTTTAGTTGACTTAATAGTTTAAATACTTCTTCTGCATTTTTTTGGTGCAAGTCTTCTTTGGTAGAGTTTCCAGCTACTGATTTTACTGCGTGAGATACGTAATTGCCACCAACTTTTACACTTGTTTTAATAAACCTACTTGCTCTTTGCACTTTCGATGTAGGTATTTTGTCCTGTTCTGCCATAATGATACAAATATATAGCAATTTATATGCCTATTTTGTTAACGAAAATTAATAATTGATTTATTAATAGGAATAAAATCTATGCTAATAAGCTTTATCTTGTCAATTATGCTTAATATCTATTTTAAAGTCTATTTTTTTAGAGTGTAATATTCTACAAATCTTTTCTTATATTCACATTTTTAAAAATTGAAGAACTAATTCTATTTATTACAAACAAAAATTCAAATATTTAATACTCAAAAATATGTTCCACTACACAAAAGACGCAGACAATATTGTAACTATTACAATGGATATGCAAAACAGAAGTGCAAATGTCATCAATGAAGAATTTGGCAAGCTGTTTACAGAAACACTTAGCAAATTAGAAGCAGAAAAAGCTGATATTTCAGGCGTTATTCTTACTTCAGCAAAATCTACATTCTTTGCAGGAGCAGATATTGATAATTTATACAAACAAACAGATGCAAAAGCAATCTTTGAGATGTGCGAAGGCTTAAAAGCTCAGTTTAGAAGATTAGAAACGCTTGGTAAACCAGTTGTTGTAGCATTAAATGGTGCAGCACTTGGTGGCGGACTAGAATTAGCTTTGGCTTGTCATTATAGAATTGCACTAAATAATCCAAAAGCACAATTTGGTTTGCCAGAAGTTGGCTTAGGATTGTTGCCAGGTGGTGGTGGTATTGTTCGCCTTACACGTATGATAGGGTTGCAACCAGCATTACCTTTACTTACAGAAGGAAAAAGATTAAAAGTAAAAGACGCATTATCTAATGGTATTGTAAATGCCATTGCAGAAACACCAGAAGATATGATAACTCAAGCAAAAGCTTGGATTAAAGCAAATCCAAAAGCAATAAATCCATGGGATGATAAAGCATTTAAGTTTCCAGGTGGCGATGCACGCAATCCAAAAGTAGCAAGCATGATTCCAATTGTGCCAGCAATGACTAAAAAGAAAACTCATGGTAATTATCCTGCAGTAGAAAATATTATAAATACAGCAGTAGAAGGTTCAGTAGTAGATTTTGAAACAGCATCAAGAATTGAGTCAAGATATTTTACAGCTTTAGCAACTGGACAAATTTCTAAAAATATGATTACTGCATTTTGGTACAATCTAAATGCAATCAATGCAGGTGGTTCTCGTCCAAAAGGATATGAGAAATATACAACAAAGAAAGTTGGAGTTTTAGGAGCAGGTATGATGGGCGCAGGTATTGCATACGTTTCTGCAATGGCAGGTATGGAAGTTGTATTGAAAGATGTTTCTATAGAAGCAGCAGAAAAAGGCAAAGCTTATTCAGAAGGAATATTAAAGAAAAGCATTTCTAAAGGCAAAATGTCTAAAGAAAAAGCTGAAGAAATCTTAGCAAGAATAAAAGCAACAGACAAACCAGAATTTGATGGTTGCGATTTAATTATAGAAGCAGTATTTGAAGATAGAGCATTAAAAGCAAAAGTAACACAAGAAGCAGAAGCAGCAATGTTGCCAGAAGGTACTTTTGCATCCAATACATCTACACTACCAATTACAGGATTGGCACAAGCATCAGCAAGACCAAAACAATTTATAGGCTTGCATTTCTTTTCGCCAGTAGATAAAATGCCTTTGGTAGAAATTATATGTGGCAAAGAAACAGATGATGCTACTTTAGCAAAAGCATTTGACTATGTATTGCAAATTAAAAAAACACCTATTGTTGTAAATGATAGCAGAGGTTTCTATACATCAAGAGTGTTTTCTACCTATGTAATGGAAGGTATTGCGATGCTTGCAGAAGGACAAAACCCAAAAGCTATAGAAAATGCAGGACTGAAAGCAGGTATGCCAGTAGGACCATTAGCACTAACTGACGAAGTAAGCTTAAAACTAATGGATCACATACGCAAACAAACAGTAAAAGATTTAGAAGCAGAAGGCAAAACCGCACCAAATCATCCAGGATTGGAAGTTGTAGAAAAGATGTTAGCAGCAGGCAGATTTGGCAAAGCAGCAGGCGCAGGATTTTATGAATACCCACAAGGTGGCGCAAAACATCTATGGGAAAAATTAACAGAATTATTTCCTCAAAAAGCTGAGCTGATACAAGAAGAAATGGTAGATAGATTGCTAATGGTACAAGCATTAGATACAGTACGTTGTGTAGAAGAAGGCGTATTGCGTTCTGTGGCAGATGCCAATATTGGTTCTATATTTGGTTGGGGCTTTTCTCCATTTAATGGTGGTACACTACAATACATTAATGGACATGGTTTAGACAAATTTATTGCTAAAGCAGAACAATTTGAGGCAAAATATGGTGAGCGCTTTGCAGTGCCACAATTGCTAAGAGATAAAGCAGCTAAAGGTGAACAGTTTGTAGACTAAAATTATACAATGTTTGGTAATGATGAGATAAATAAAGTTTATGAAGCTGTAGATAAAGTTTTCAGGTTGAGAATTAAATCACAACTTAATCATTCAGAAATAATATTTAATAAATTTTTGTTTGTGAAAGATATTGTTCTCAGAGAAGAGTATTACTACATTGATATTAATGATAAGGTTTTAAAATTTGTAACAGTTTCTGAGTTTTATAAGAAATTTCTATCGCTTTTGAATGATGAACTAAAACAAACAGAAGCTGATATTAAAGATTTTGAGTACCATAGAGGTCATGACAAAGTTCATGATGAAAATGCAGAATTTTTTGAATCTGAAAGATTGTACATGAAAGAAGAAAAATTATCAAAGATTATTGATAAAATATCTAAATTTATTTAAAGATATAATTGTATTAATTTAAAAATTATTACAAGACAAAGCCAACAAAGGCGAGTTGTTTGTAGATTAATTATAGAACAAAATAAAATCAAAAGACCAAACATCACGTTCGGTCTTTTTTGTAGTATGTTAGAAAGAAATAATTTCTACCCAAAAAATAAAAATATCAACTATGTTCAAAATGTTATTGTCTTGTAAAAGGTAATCTTACTAATGATTTACTTTGGAAAGTACCACTTGCATATAATACATTGCTGTCTAATATGTCATAATGAAAATCAATCCTTTTTCTTTTTTGTTGGTGGTTTGGGTAGCAAACCTATCGTATCATTTGGAAAATATATTTGATAAATTTTTCTGCAATATTCGCCTACAATATGGCGTCTTATTTTACCCATTTTATAAGTTTTGTTTGGCACCTTCATTTCATTATCATTTGCAACAATAGTATCTTTACTAATATTGTAGATATTTCCTACATGCTGATACTTACCACAATCATTTTTCGGTTCTGGACAATATATTCTTCGAAAAGCATTAGTTGGTGGAAGCATTGGAACCAAATCATTCTCATTTACATATCTAAAAGTTGGAATATTTAATGTGTTATAAAAATCTGCAAAATACGTTGTACCTACTCTTGGGTTGGCAAATAAATAAACACCAAAAGGTTTAATATTATGTTGATATAAATTGGCTGCTGCTAACACAGATAAGGCACCACCAAGACTGTGTCCTGTAATGAATATTTTTTTACTTTCATGTTGATGCAGATAGAGCGTCTTTACCAAAGTATCTTCTATACTTGTGTACGAATTCCAAAAGCCTTTGTGTACATAACTATTATTAAAAGTATCTACTTTATACATTTTGCATTTAGCATCAGTTCGTAACCAATCTCTCTTCGTATTTTTGAATCCACCTTTGGTTTCTGATCCTCTAAAAATAATTATAATAGTATTGTGATTACTCATTACTATTAAATTAGTACTTGTACTGTAGTTATTTATAAATGAGAATTGTTGCATGCCATATTCTGAATATTTATTGCTAAACATTGCTTGAAAAGCCGAATCATCTTTGTATTTTTTTACACCAATTAAGTCTGGAAAAATATAATAATTGCAATCCATTAGTAGATAAGCAATAGTGTCGTTTTGTTGTGCATTATTAGTATTAAAATAGCTAAAGCAATTTGTTTGAGCAAAAGCAGATAAGTATGCAAAAACAAATAAAAAGAGTATATGAATTTGTATGTTTTTTATCATATTGTACATTTAATTCAATATATAGATTGAAGATTTTATAGGACAAATCTACAATTTTAATTATATTTTGGAATTGTAGTAGACATGGTAATATTCTGTAGTTTGATATAATATTAATATACAGGAATAGTTGTTGTCGATTTTGTTTTTTAGTTTTATATTAGAAAGAGTTTAATTATAAAATGTAGTACTTATGAAAAATCTATTTTACTTACTATTGACTTATGTAGTTCTGCAATCATGCAAACAACAACCATACACTTTGCCTTTAACTGTCACCTCAGGAACTATTGAAAATAATAGCAATTATTGTGGAGGCGCAGCACCACCTGAAGAATTATTACAAGAATTGTTAACGTATCAACCATCTGCCAATCAAACTTTTTATGTTAGGCAAGGCACAGTTGCAGCACCATTCACAAGTGTGTATTTGCAATTTACAACAGATGCAAATGGAAATTATTCAATATCATTACCTGATGGCAATTATACAGTTGTATGTCAAGAAAAATACAACCTAGAATCTAGCCCAAGTGTTGTTGATTCAAGTTGTAGTTATCTACACACAGCAGATTTTAATTTTGACAATGTGGTCAGAAATGGAGCGGAAAATTGTCTTTTAAGTCAATAACCACGGTTGTTATGAGCAATATCATTGAAACTGTTTTCAATGATATTATCTTAGATAATGAAAAATCTAAAAAAAAATGCCAAGTTTGTGGCTCTAATCACTTCCATAAAAAGGGAATAAGAAATGGAAAACAGCGCTATCAATGTTCCAATTGTTGTGTCTATTTTACAATTAAAAATAATGGTGTAACACTCAATAATCAGTTTATATGGTTTAAGAAATGGATAATAGAAAGACAGGTTTATAAGTATCTGATTAGAGATAGTGGTATGTCTCAAAGTAGTATTCAGCGACTGTTTAATAAGTATCTAAAATCAGCACCGACAGTAGCTATCCGTAGTAAATCTAAAGTACATTTACTTATAGATGGTAGTTATTTTAGCAATGGGTTATGTTTGATATTGTATTACGATCATGACATGAGATATGTTCAATTATATAGAGAAACCAATCAAGAAAAATATAAAGAAATTAAGGAGGATTTAGAAAATTTGAAGAAGTTAGGTGTCGATGTTTATAGTATTACATGTGATGGTCATAAAGCAATATTAAAAGCAATTAGAAAGGTTTTTCCTAATGCTGTTATACAACGTTGCTTAGTACATATAAAACGTCAAACACGTAATTATTTAAGCGCTCAACCCAAAACAATACAAGCACAAGAGTTACTTCAATTATCTAACAAAATCACATCTATTAAATCAATAGAACAGAGTGCTTATTGGTTAGTCGAGTTTAAAATATGGTATGATAAAACACGCTTTTTATTAACGAACAATCATATAAAGAAGACACAAAAAGATATTGGTATACACATGCAAAGTTACATGCTGCTTGTAGTCTAATTATCAATGCTATACCAGATATGTTCTCTTATTTAGATGATGCAGAAATACCTTATACAACCAATAGATTAGAAAATTATTTTACACATCTAAAAGAGAAACTAACGTTGCACAGAGGTATGAGATTTGAAGCAAAGAAGAATTTTATAAAATGGTATTTACATCTTAAAAATAATCCGAAATGAGTTTTCTTAGCCATAATGTTTGCCGATATAAGAAAAATGACAGCCATTGCTGACTGTCATCTATCGTATAAACATCTATCTTATTGCTGGTAGGTTGCTCTCCAGCAGAGCCTACTTCCTCTTCAAATAGATATATAAAATTAAAACTAATTTATATCTAAAAAAAGCTCCATTTTTGACCACATTACCTTAATTTTGTAGTGAGTAGCAGCTCATCCGTGCAAAATAAACAATACACAAAAACTTGCAATTACGATTGCTTAGGTACTGTGCCAAATTAATTTTATAAAGCTTGCTTTTATTGTGCAGGCAATTTTGCTTTAAGTTGCTCTAAAACTGCTTTGCCTTTTTCAGCAGAACTAAAGTCTATAGTCATGCCACTTAAGTCAATTTGTTCAGCATTGTTGTCACCAAAGCAAGAAAAAATTTTTTGTTTAAAAATACGCTCATCATTCTTAGATAATATTAATAAAGAAGTTTTTGTTTCGCCTTCAACTTCTTCAGATCTAAACTGCAAGCCTTCTTCTGCTACTGAGTTGATGTCTTTGTAGGCAATTACTGTAACTTCATATTTTAGATATTCATTTTTTAATTCTACAGAAGGAACAACGCTAAATATAAAACATGAATCTTGTTCTAAAGAAAAATATGTCAGCAATTCATCTCCATCAGAGTTATATTTGCCTTTGTACACTTCTTCTCCACGAATAGCTTCAAGCTTTTCTCCAGTACAAGAAAGTGCAGGACCAGCCTTTTCTTCAGATGCTTTTTCAGTTTTCTGTTTGCAAGCTACTGTAAATGTAAATAGAATAGCAGACAATAAAATAAATGATAGTTTTTTCATAAAATGTATTTTTACCTAAAGATACATAGTATTTTTTTATAATTCAAGAAATGTAACAATTAACTAATTAGCTAAATTGTGTTGTCAGGCATAGTTTTTTTATTTTTGTGTTATGATATACAATTTCAACGAAATAGAAGATAAAGCTAGACAGATTTGGAACTATGACGATAAAGAAAAATCTGCTTATATGGTAGAAAACAATTTCTCTAAACCTAAATACTATGTGTTAGATATGTTTCCATATCCAAGTGGCGCAGGCTTACACGTTGGTCATCCACTAGGATATATTTTTTCAGATATAGTAGCACGTTACAAACGTATGCAAGGCTTCAATGTTTTGCATCCTATGGGTTTTGATGCATTTGGCTTGCCAGCAGAGCAATATGCCATCCAAACAGGGCAACATCCAGAAATTACAACACAAAAAAATATAGAAACTTATAGAGCACAATTGCGCAAAATTGGTTTCTCATACGATTGGAGCAGAGAAATTTCTACTTGCGAGCCAAGCTACTACAAGCACACACAATGGATTTTCTTACAATTGTATAATTCTATTTATTGCGTTAATAATCAATGTGCCTATTCTATTGATGTATTAATCAAGCATTTTGAGGAACATGGAAATCATAACAATACAGCATATACCAATGTAGATGTTCCAGCATTTACTGCTGATGAATGGAAAAATTATACAGCTTTAGAAAAGCAAAATATACTAATGGACTATCGTTTGGCATATCAAAAAGATTCTTTGGTCAATTGGTGTCCAGCATTAGGTACAGTATTAGCAAATGATGAGATAGTAAATGGCGTATCAGAACGTGGAGGACATCCAGTAGAGAAGAAGAAAATGAGCCAATGGTTTCTAAGAATTACTGCTTATGCAGAAAGATTGTTAGCGGGCTTAGATACTTTAGAGTGGACAGATGCTATGAAAGAAATGCAACGCAATTGGATTGGAAAATCTAAAGGAGCAATGGTGTCTTTCCAATTAGAAAATCATGATGAAACAATTGATGTATTTACAACACGTGTAGATACAATTTTTGGAGTTACGTTTCTAGTAATTGCACCAGAGCATGAGTTAGTTAAAAAAATTACAACTGATGAATACAAAAATCAGATTGAAGAATATATAAAAATTGCTGGAGCAAAATCTGATTTAGAACGCCAAGCAGAAGTAAAAGAAACAAGCGGGCAATTTACAGGTGCTTATGTTTTACATCCATTTACAAATGAAAAAGTGCCAGTTTTTATTGCAGATTATGTGTTGGCTGGTTATGGTACAGGCGCAGTAATGGCAGTACCATCAGGCGACCAACGCGATTGGTTGTTTGCAAAAAAATACAATTTGCCTATTGTTGCTATTTTAGATGCACAAAAAAATATAGAAGAAGAAGCTGATGCAACTAAAGAAGGTGCATACATCAATTCTGATTTTATAAATGGCATGAATTATAATGATGCTACAAATACATTGATTGAAAAATTAGTAGCACAAAAAATAGGTTACGGAAAAATACAATATAGAATGCGCGATGCTGGTTACAGCAGACAACGTTATTGGGGCGAGCCATTTCCAATTTATTATGATGAAAATGGAATAATACATACAGTAGAGAATTTACCTGTTGCATTGCCACAAGTAGAGAGTTATAAACCAACAGGTACTGGCGAAAGTCCATTGGCTACAGCTACAAACTGGGTACATCAATTTGGCGACAATACCAAAATGGAAACCGATACCATGCCAGGATATGCAGGTAGTTCTTGGTATTTTTTACGCTATATGGATCCAAATAATCAAAGTGATGTGGTAGATTTTAAAGTACAAGATTATTGGCAAAATGTAGATTTGTATGTTGGTGGTAGCGAGCATGCAGTTGGTCATTTATTGTATAGTAGATTTTGGCATAAATTCTTAAAAGATATAGGAAAAGTAAGCACTGAAGAACCATTTAAAAAAATGGTAAACCAAGGAATGATTGGTGGTAGAAGTTTATTGACAAAAGTTGGTCAAATAAAAAATGTGAAATTAGCATTACATATTCCAGTAAATATTGCTCCAAATGATAAGCTATCAAAAGATAATTTTGTAAAACTAAAATCAGAAGATAACAGATTTGAAAATATTGCTATCGATGATATTGCTTGGGAAACAGATAAAGACGGAAATCAATTTATAACATTAGATATGCAATTTGAGAAAATGTCTAAAAGATATCTGAATGTTGTAAATCCTGATGATATGGTAGCGCAATATGGCTCAGATACATTTAGAATGTACGAGATGTTTTTAGGACCAATAGATACGGCAAAACCTTGGGATACAAATGGTATTTCTGGCGTAGCAAATTTTTTACGCAAGTTTTGGCGTTTATTTTATGATGATATGGGCAATCAGAAATTTGTAGATACAGCAGCAACGCAAGATGAATTAAAAATACTACATAAATGTATCAAGAAAATTAACCAAGATATAGAACATCTAAGTCTAAATACTTGTATTTCTACATTTATGATTTGTGTAAATGATTTAAGCAAACTAAAAACAGTATCTAAATCTACTTTGCTAGAATTGCTAAAACTTATTTCGCCATTTGCACCACATACAGCAGAAGTTTTATGGAGCAATTGTGGTGCAGCAGGATTTGTAATAGATGCAACATATCCAACTCATGATGAACAATATTTAGTAGAATCTACATTTACATATCCAATTCAAATAAATGGGAAACATCGTGCTAATATTGAAATTGCATTAGAAGCAACACAAGAAGAAGTAGAAAAAATTGTACTAGCAGATGAGCAAGTACAAAAATTTGTGGAAGGCAAAGCACCAAAGAAATTTATTTTAGTAAAAGGTAGAATCGTAAATATTGTTATATAAATATTTTTATATTTGATAGGAATTAAATTCTATTTAACTTACCATAAAGTATTGCATAAGATTTTAAAACAATAAATAATTATATTAATATGAAAACTATTATCAATGTACTATTGCTTTTCTTTTCTGTCTTTGTATTTGCACAAGAAAAAATTGATTTAAAACTAAATTTGAAAGTTGGAGATGTTTATAAAATAAACATACCTATGAATATGCCAACTGAAATTGAAATGAAAATGGATCAAGAAAAACTAAAAGAAATGCTATCTAGTTTTTCAGATGGAAGTGATTCTGCAATGGCAAAATTACAAGAAGACAGCGTTGGCGAACAAAAATCATTCATGGATTTCTCATTCGAAATGCGTCTAGTTTGCAAAGTTTTATCAAAAGAAAAAGATAAGTACAAGTTGGAAATGTATTACGATTATCTAGGGAATAATTTGAAAAGTGAAGATGTTGAAATAAACTATAATACCAAAGATAAAAACGTAAATCTTCCTGAAGATCAAGTAGCAGAACTTGAAAAAATAAAAAAAATAATAGGTAAGAAATTCACACTTGTAACAAACGAATATGGTAAAGTTTTAAGTATAAGTGGTTATGAAAAAGCATTGCAAGGAATAATAAAAAAAGATGATAAAGGAAGCATGCAAATGGAAAGTAATCTATTTCTAGATCAACTTCAACCAAAAGAATTTAAAAATAACCTAGCAGATATTTTTGATGTATTGCCAGGCAAGCCAATAGGTATTGGCGATTATTGGACAAGAGAATTAATTGTGGAAGATGAAATGATGCCTTTTAAAGTAAAAACGAGATTCACATTAAAAGAAATTCATGATGATTATTTATTAATTCAATCAGAGTCTATTGTTTATTCAGATAAGATGAATAATAAACTTGGATATGCAGAAGGTGAAGGAAAATCTACAATTACATTAAGTAGAAAAGATAATTTTTCACAAACACAACCATACACTTTAAACTTAAACGTGTCTATGAGTCTTTTGATGATGGAAATGAAAATGAAAACAACAGCTACATGCAATTACGAAGTAAAACAACAATAAGATGAATGTTGTAATTTTTGGATTAGGATTAATAGGTGGTTCAGTAGCCAAAGATTTAAGGCAAAGAAACTTTGCATCAAAATTAATTGGTGTAGGCAGAAGCGAAGCAACCAACAAAGTTGCTTTAGATTTAGGTTTGGTAGATAAAATTCTACCAAAAGATGAAGCCATCAAGCAAGCAGATTTAATAATACTTACAGTACCAGTAAACGCATTGGTGGATGAACTAAAATATGTGTTAGATAATATTGAAGCACATCAAGTAGTAACAGATATGGGTTCTACCAAAGGAATCATTATAGATGCAATAAAAAATCATCCAAAGAGAAAGAGATACGTTTCTTCGCATCCAATGGCAGGAACAGAAAATTCTGGACCAACAGCAGCTATCTATAATTTATTTGATAATAAAGTATGCATTATCTGCGATAAAGAAAATTCTGATGCAGATGCTGTGCAAACAGTAGAAGCATTGTACCAATGCCTAAAAATGAATATCAAATACATGGATGCTTATCAGCACGATATTCACGCAGCTTATGTATCACATATTTCACATATCAGTTCTTTTGTGTTGGCAGCAGCAGTTTTAGAAAAAGAAGTAAATGAAAAGGCTATTTTAGAAATGGCTGGTGGTGGTTTTGAAAGCACCGTGCGTTTAGCCAAAAGTTCGCCAGATATGTGGGCGCCAATTTTTATGCAGAATAAGGAAAACATCATCGAAGTAATGGATACTTATATCAATAAAATGCAACATTTTAGAGATTTAATTAAAAAAGACGAATACGATGAATTGAAAGCTTTCATGAAAGATGCCAATCAAATTAAAAAAATTCTAAAATAAATATATGATACTAGAAGCTATACTATTAACTATAAAACCTAATGAAAATAATGCTTACGAAGAAAATTTCAAACAAGCATCTGAACTTATAAAAAGAGCAAAAGGTTACATTACACACGAGTTGCACAAGTGCGTAGAAAACGAAAATCAATATATATTATTGATAAAATGGGAAACTTACGACAATCATATGGTAGATTTTAGAAATTCAGAAGATTTTGTAGAATGGCGTAGATTATTGCATGATTTCTACGATCCTAAGCCTCAAGTTTTTCATTATCACCAAGTTTATTGATTTAGTATTAACAATTTTCCAATATCTTATTAACAAACAAAATTTTATATTTGCATTATGAGCGATTTAAATATAGTACCATTAAAAGATTGGGGTTTCAATTTTAAGAAACCTTTGATAATATCAGGACCATGTTCTTGCGAAACAGAAGAGCAAATGATGGAAACGGCAAAACGTTTAGCAGACAAAGGCGTAGATGTACTACGTGCAGGAATTTGGAAGCCACGTACAAGACCAGGCATGTTTGAAGGAATAGGCAAAGAAGGTTTATCTTGGTTAGTAAACGCAGGAAAAGAAATAGGCAAACCAGTTGCAGTAGAAGTAGCAACAGCACAACATGTACAAGATTGTTTAGAGTTGGGTGTAGATATCTTATGGTTAGGTGCACGTACTACAGTAAATCCATTTTCAGTACAAGAAGTAGCAGATGCATTAAAAGGTGTTGATATTCCAGTATTAGTAAAAAATCCAATCAATCCAGATTTACAATTGTGGTTAGGTTCTATGGAGCGTGTAAACAAAGTAGGAATCAAAAGATTAGGTGCTATACACAGAGGATTTTCATCTTACGAAAAATCTAAATATAGAAATAAACCAATGTGGGAACTACCAGTTGAGTTGCGTCGTTTATATCCAGATATGCCAATCATCGTAGATCCATCTCATATTTGTGGAGGAAGAGAGTTGATACCATCAGTAGCACAAAAAGCATTAGACTTAGATTTTGATGGTTTGATGATAGAATCGCACCGTGACCCAGATAATGCTTGGAGTGATGCATCACAACAAGTAACGCCAGAAAGATTAGGCGAAATATTAACTAACTTAGTTGTTCGTCATAGTAAATTAGATGATTACGAAGAAGATAAATTAGATGCATTGCGTGCTAAAATTGATAGAATAGATAATTATCTTTTAGAAATTATGGGCGAGCGTATGGAAATTGCTAAAGCAATAGGCGAGTTCAAAAGAGATAATGGAATTACAATTTTACAATCAAACCGTTGGGACGAAATCGTAAATGATAGAATTAGCAAAGGTGCGAAAAAAGAATTAACAGAAGATTTTGTAAAAGAATTATTTGAAGCAGTACACCAAGAAAGTATCCGTCATCAAACAAAAGTAATGAACAACATCTTAGCTGAATAGTATATAATAAATAGTATAATATATTTTAAATCCTACACATTGTGTAGGATTTTTTTGTTATGCAATTGCCTAAAAATAAAGATACAATAGTAGACGAAAGAAATATTTGCTTGCCTTTGTTGGTTTTTATCCAACAAATATTTCTAACTTTCATTCATCTAATTTTATATTTATTTTTTGTATTTGTATTTTTTATTGGTAGTTTTTGATATAATAGAATAAATAGAATACTGCCAATAATATTCATGATTATATCTTTTTGGAATCAAAACTGAGTTGCCAGATATATTTGTCTTTATACCAATTTTGAAAAAATTCATTTAAAAAACCAAAAATATTAAAGAAGATAATAATCTTAAGCAATTCAATATTTCGAAGTTTTTTTATTTTTTTGATAATAGAATAATAGACACTTGTTTTTAAGCAAATAACAAATCCAAATAATATATGCTCAATTGAATTTAGTATTATTTCTATTGCTTGGTTAAATGCAAATGGTCTACCTCTTTCAATAGCAACAAACAATACATAAGCAATGAAAATTGTATTGAGTTGTTTGTAATTGTATGTGTTTAGATAAATTTTATTTTTATTAAGATATTCTAATGAAATTGCCATTATTGGTAAGTAATATAAGATTTGAAATTGTTTGCTTATGGCTATAATTAATACAATACAAATAGATATCAATCTTGTCTGCGTAATGCTCATGCGTAAATTTAAAGAATCTTTTTAATCTAATCAAATAAAGTAAAAATTCGTCTTTGTTGGTTTTTATCCAACAAATATTTCTAACTTTCATTTATCTATTTTAATATTTATTTTTTGTATTTGTACCTTTTATTGATATTTTTTTTGTTACATATTAGAATAAAATACAATGCATTATTGTCTGGAAAAAATATTTGAATAAATATGTATTAATAATTGTTAAATGCAATCAAACTGTATAATTATTTAATATCTTTAGTAAAAAATATCTAAAAATTATGAAGAAATACTTTTTATGCGTACTAGTTTTATGTAGTTTATTATTAAATGCTAAGCAAACAGAAGTTTATATACAACCCAATTTAATCTTAAAATATGATGAGCAAAAGTGGCCAACATACAGTGATTATTACCTTAATCATGATGCAATGCTTTCGGATAATAATGAATTATTGAGTAATATTTTAAATAAGAATTTTCCAGTACACTATTCTATTGGCAATAACAAATATATATGCTACGATGGTTATTTAATTTCTGATTCACTTGCGCAAAATAGATTGCAAATTAAAAAAATTGAAGATGTGCCGACCAAATATAATAATCCAACTTCTATAAATTATTATTATATAAATAAAGAAATGTATAGTACAACAATTGTAGATAGAATTGATGATGCTCAGAATAAACAATATAAACAATTTGCTGTCTTTCATTATCCAATTGTAACACAGAAAAATTCAACGAAAGAGAATGTAAATGATACATACTTAGCATATTATTTTGAAGGTAAAACTGTATATGCAATACATGGTGTGTTTACAAAAAATGCTAATGATGCAAAAGTAGATTTTTATGAAATTCTAGATAATATAGAATTTACGACACCAGAAAAATATGACAAAAAAACAGGTATGCCAATTTCTATTAAAGAAGTTGATGTGCTTATAGCTGAAGCAAAAAATAAATTACATAGCTTGCTTTCTGATTATTTACAAATAAATAAAAATAATACACCTATCCCAAATCAAATAAAAGCAAGGAACTTTGCAAAACTATTAGAATATACATATGGAACAAATCAAAACACAGACAATAGCCAAAATGAAACCAATGAAAATTTAGAAGAAAAGATAGAGAACTTAATAGAACTAATAAAGTCAGATTTAGAGTCGGCAAAATCTCAAATTTATGTAGATAGTTTAGAGAATATGTATGCTAGAATTTCTGTTGCAAATAATAGTGAGTATTTATATGACTCATACGCATACGCTGCAGAAGACTATAGTCGATTGTCAGAATTTACAACACAAGCAAGATATCTAAAATATGATAGTCTACCATTTGTAGAAATAAAAAAATATATCAATGGATATTTGCCAAGTATTGTAGACAGCGCAGTAAACGAAACAATAAAGCAATATAATGATGATACAGCAGCGACAAGTCAATTTTATACCATATGCAATAAGATATATGATGCAATAAAACAACAAAAACCACAAGAAGATATAGATGATTTAATATATGAATTTAAAAGTATTGAAAAAGGAAAATATACATACGAAGAATTATATGGAAAAAGTGCAGATTGGAAAAATATATTCTTACAAACAGGCGAGATTGGTACACAATTGGAATATCTAATTACAGGAACTTTAGAAGACAATGCGGTGCAATTTACAGCAAAGAAAAATCTAAATGGATTTAAAGAATTAGAACAAAATGCCACTATCGAAGATTATTTTGAATTTATCGATAAGCCATTAATTAAAAATAATATAATTACAAATTACTTTTTAAAAAATCATACTATATCAGAATCAAGAATAGAAGATATAAATACATTAAGTAAATATATTGATGAAAAAATATTGAAAGATCCAATAAAAACATACGCATTAGAAAAAATTAAAAATACAAACAGATATCAATCTATGGATTTAGAAGAACAAATTTTTTCTAAATCAGAACCAAAAACGCATTGGTACGTAGCATACCTTTACCATACTGATATTTTAAATGAAAAAATATCAGATAGTGTCTTGCTCGTTGGCTTTAGATTGAACGAAAATAGAACATTATATGTCTATCAAAAATTCTTAAAAACAAATAATACAAACAAGTTAGAATATAATATTGAAGCAATGAAAGTTGATGAAAATAAAAACTACCTATTGTTATATGAAAGTGAAGTAGAAAAAATTGAAGAATCAGATTTGAATGAAAATAATATGATTGAATATGCATATCCACCAAGAAAAGATGGATATGATAGAGTTCAAATATTAAACTATAGAGCAATAAATAATCAACATGCAACTGTTGAGCTACCTAAAAGACTTTTAGATAATTATAAAAATGTATATAGACATTGTGCTTATGAACAAACAGGATGTGGCGATAAAGCAACTTACGATTTTACAAGAGGAGAATTAATAAAAGAAAACTCTGAAAGTCAAAAAACCAAAGTAGAAAGTGCATTAGAAAAAAATATTCTTGCATTAGAAAGAAAAGTAGAAATACTAGATTCTTTATCTTGGGAATATGATGATAACACTATAGATAATTATACTGACATACTACTCAAAAAATCATACAACAGTTATGTCGCATTTTTGCAATATGCCAATGAACTAGATAGTATGCGAAATGTAGATATGGCAAATAAATATTATGCTAAAATTGATGCAGAAAATGCCAAAATAGATAATCTTCAAGATTTCTTATATGATTTGGAAGATGCGAAAGAAACAGAAATAAAAGCTGCTGATGTATTATTATTCTCAGATTTGATTTTTGAAGATATTGATGGTAATGGTACCAACGAAATTTTATTATTAGGCGTAAGTAATGGCGATTTAGTGTACTATGATGTGTATACAATTAATAATAATAATGTAGAAAAATACAAAAATCAAAATGCAAAAAAACAAATACTCAATACTATAGCATGCAAATCTTTCTTAAAATATTCTAAAAGAATGCGTTTTGAAGAATATGAAATTGAATATTAATTTTTTCTTTTCTTTTGTATAGATATACCAATAAATAGTTATATATTTATACCAAAAATTTGGTATGCTAAAGATATTTCAGTCAATTTTATTTATTTTTTGTAGTATTTTTCTAATTTATGCAAATGAGCCAGTTGCGCTAAAAGCCGATAGCTATTTGTTAAGTTATAATTTAGTAAAACAACATACAAAAGAAAGCATCAACGAAGTATGGAAAAAGAATAAAATACCAAAAATTGCCATTCCAGTAAAAAACGCTGTAGATATCTATGAAATCATTTACAAAGCACCATGGGTAGATGGTACTTGGATAGAAGCATCAGGCATTTGCTATATACCAAAAACAGGAAAATCATTGCCAATAGTAATGTATGGTCATGGAACTCAAATACACAAACACAGAGACATATCAGACAATGATGCACAAATGGGCATTTGCTTAGGCTTTGCCACCAATGGCTATTTGGCATTATATCCAGATTATTATGGCATTGGCAAAGGTACAGGTAGGCATTTGTACCAACATGCATGGAGCGAAGCTCAGTCATTTATATACATGTTGTATGCAGTTGAAGAACTAAAAACAAAATTAGGTTTTGAAAGAAATGGACAGTTATTTCTAACAGGTTATTCGCAAGGTGGACATGCATCTTTTGCAGCACAAAAATATATCGAAGAACTAAACGACCCAAGATTTAAAGTAACAGCAGCTTCGCCAATGTCTGGCGCATATGATATGACTGGTGAACAAGAAAAATATATGTTTCAAGAATACCCACGTCCTTTTTATTTACCATATTTGTTAATTTCATACCAAGCAGCATACAAAGTATTAGATATAGATAATATTTACAGTATTTTCAGATCACCATTAGATACATTATTGCCAAGCTATTTCGAAGAAAACCAAAGCAAAAGTTTATACGATTTAGATAAGCTGATGCCAAAAATTCCAAAAGATATCGTAAAGCAAGAATATATTGATGAATATGTAAATAACCCAAATTTTTTATTCAAACAAAAATTAAAAGAAAATAACTTGACCAATTGGAAGCCACAAGCACCAACGCAACTTTGCTATTGCAAAGGCGACAGAGAAGTGAACTACAAAAACGCTGAAGTAGCTTATGAGAATATGAAAAATTAGGTGTTGAAGATTTAAAATTAAATAATTTAAGCGATTACTTAGACCATAATTCTTGTGCAGCATTCGCAGTATTATCTACAAAATACTATTTTGATAGATTTGTAAAAAAAGGTAAGAACCCAAAGATGAAAGGTGTGCCAGCATTCAAACAAATGTTTATGAATGTTGTAAAAAAGAAAATGGAGAAAAAATACAAAGCAGAAGGCGAAGACTTCCAATATAATGATAGATAATTCAACTATCCTAAAATCTTCTGAAAGTATTAGCTCTTTTTACTCTATTAATATGTTCAAAATCTTGTTCATTCTTTAATAAAGAACCAAAATAAGGTGGCTGTTTATTGATGTAATCAATATTTTCCAAATCAGTTTTTTCTGTTTTGCCCAATTTTAATAAACGAATCCAATCAATCAATTCACTTGTTGTTGGCTTCTTTTTCAAACCTTGAATGTCGCGCAATTCGTAAAAAAGTTTCAATGCAGCTTGTATCAATTCATCATCCAAATCTTTAAAGTGCACATTAATAATGTCTATCATGGTTGCTCTATCTGGAAAACGAATAAAGTGAAAGAAACATCTTCTCAAAAATGCATCAGGCAATTCTTTTTCATTGTTAGATGTAATGATAACAATTGGTCTTGTTTTAGCTTGTATCGTTTTTTGCAATTCATACACATAGAATTCCATTTTATCTAATTCCAACAACAAGTCATTCGGAAATTCAATATCAGCTTTGTCTATTTCATCAATCAACAAAACAGCTTGCTCATCACTTTCAAAAGCTTGCCACATTTTTCCTTTTACAATGTAATTTGCAATGTCTTTCACATTCTCATTGCCAAACTGTGCATCACGCAAACGAGAAACAGCATCATACTCATACAAACCTTGTTGTGCAATAGTTGTAGATTTTATATGCCAAGTATAAATAGGTTTGTTGAGTGCTTTTGCCACTTCAAAAGCCAATAGCGTTTTGCCAGTTCCAGGTTCACCTTTTATCAAAAGTGGTTTTTCTAATGCAATAGCAGCATTAATGGCTACACGTAATTCGTCAGTAGCAATATAATTATCTGTTCCAGTAAATTGTTGATTCATGATATATAAAAGTAAGTGAGCTATAATTTATATCAAATATATAAATTCCAAGCCAAATTTCATAAGGAGAAATTTTAATAGCTTGTAGTAAGTTTCAATTTAAAACTTTGTAGATTATTCTACATTAACGTTTGCTGATTTTTGAACATTGTTAGCACCAAGTTTAGTTTTTAAATCAGCTACTTTTTTGTTCAATAAAGATTCTACTATCTTTTGATTTTCATTTACAAAAACATATGTAGAAGTTTTTTCGTTGCTCAAATCTTGTGCTGCATTAGATGCTAATGAGTAAGCTTCTTTAGCATTTTCACTGTCAAACGTATTGATATTTGTGTAAGTTGCTTTTGATGTTGCATCATCTACAACAATAACAGCTGCATAATAATTTTTTGCTTGAGCTAATGCTACAAATGCTATTAATAAAAACGCAACGATAAAATTCTTCTTCATTTTCTGTATTTTAAATAATTAGATGAAGTAAATATAAGAAAACTTATTCAAATATGAACGTTAATTTTTTGTATAAATATTAATGTAAATTGTAATTTGATTTGACTATTAAACAGCTCTTTTGTTTTTTTTGAGTGTTTTCATCGCAGAGCCAATGCCATCTAAAGTCAAACTATACATTCTGTCTTTAAATATTTGCTTAATAATTTGCAAAGAAGGAATGCCATCCCAATAATATTCATTTGATGGATTTAGCCAAACTATGTTTTTGTATTTTTCTACAAATCTACTGAGCCACGCCGCACCACTTTCATCATTATAGTGTTCTACACTTCCGCCTTGTGCTGTTATTTCATATGGCGACATCGTTGCATCTCCAACAAAAATAATTCTATAATCAGAATTGTATTTATGCAAAATTTCAAAAGTAGGTATTCTATCTTGATGTCTTAATTCATTGTTTTTCCATACACTTTCGTAAATGCAATTGTGAAAATAAAAAAACTCAAGATGTTTAAATTCAGAATGTGCTGCAGAAAATAACTGTTCGCAAATTTCTACATATGGATCCATCGAGCCACCAACATCAAAAAACAATAATACCTTTACTCTATTCTTTTTAGATGCTTGCATTTCTATATCAAGATAGCCAGCATTCTTGCAAGTATTCTCAATGGTTGCAGATAAATTTAATTCATCTTCTATGCCTTCACGTGTTAATACTCTAAGCCTACGCAAAGCCATTTTTATATTACGTGTATTGAGTTCAACATCTGCAGCATAGTTTTGAAAATCTCTTTTTTCCCAAACTTTAATAGCACTTCTATTACCACCAGAACCACCAATTCTCATGCCTTCTGGGTTGTATCCACTATTGCCAAAAGGCGATGTGCCACCAGTACCTATCCATGTATTGCCACCTTGATGTCTTTCTTTTTGTTTTTCTAGTAATTCTTTAAATCTTTCCATCAATTTATCCAAGCCACCCATTTTTTCAATCAATGCTTTTTCTTCTTCAGAAAAGAGTCTGTTCATTTCGCTCTTTATCCAATCTTCATCAATCTTATTTACTTGTATATCTTCAGCTTGTATACCATTAAAAAATTGAGCAAACAAAATATCATATCTATCTAAAAACTGTTCATTCTTTACAAGTGTTGTTTTAGATAAATAATAAAAATCATCAACACTATAATTGATAACTTTTTTATGTAAGGCTTCTAATAGATGTAAGTATTCAGTAATGCTTACAGGCAATCCTTCTTCTTTTAATAATAGAAAAAAATCTAAAAACATGTAGTAAATATAAGTTTATTTTAATTAGTTTTTGTGTAGGTAGTATGCTATTGTGTTATTATGGCGTATATTTACTATGTAAAATAATTTTATGAGTGATATTTTAGTGCAAAAATTAGATGAAATTGAAAAAATGTATAACGAATATTTAGTGCAAACAAAAAATCTATCAGAAGAACAATTTAATTTTAAACCAAGTGAAAATTCTTGGAGTTTAGCACAAGTGTTATACCATATTTGGTTTGCAATGGATGGTACATATTTATATATTAATAAAAAATTGAGCCAAAATATAGAATACAAACCATCAGGATTTGTACATTCTATTAGAAGTTTTGGATTAAATACGGTTTTACATTCGTCCTTAAAATTAAAAGCACCAGAGTATATCAAAAATAATGTGATTAAACATGGTACATATGAACAAATTTCTACTTTATCAGAAAAAACTTTCCAAAACTTTAGATTATTATTACAAACGTTCCCTGAAAATTTAGAAGGAAAAGAGATTTTTAAACACCCAATTGTAGGTTGGGTAAATATTAGCCAGGCATTAGGATTTTTAAAAGGACATACTGTACATCATAAAATGCAAATAGAAGCGCTACTAAAGCAAGTATAAGTAGTATCTATTGCTAAAATATGTTAAATAATACTGATAAATTTAAAAAACCATAGATTATAAAAAAAAGGCATTAAATTTGTATAGATTATTTTAAAATTTTTACACATGAAAAAAGTATACTTTATCTTAAGCTTATTAGCTACATCGTTTTTAGGATTTGCACAAACAGTTGATGCAAATGCACCTGAAATTACATTTGAGAAAGAATCTATCGACTATGGCACTATCAAACAAGATGCTAATGGAGTTAGAGTTTTTGAATTTACAAACACAGGAAAAACACTACTAATTATTTCTTCAGCAACAGGATCTTGTGGTTGTACAGTTCCTACGTATCCAAAAGAACCAATCATGCCAGGTCAAAAATCTAAAATCGAAGTTAGATATGACACGCATAGAGTTGGACCATTTAGTAAAACTGTAACAGTAAACTCAAATGCAAAAACACCTTCTAATACATTAAGAATTAGTGGAACAGTTGAAGCAGCTGCTACAGAACCAACAAATGATGTAGTAAAACCATATGTTGCACCAGTACCAGCACCAGTTGTTGCACCAGAAACTAAAACTACAACAGTAGTAAAACCAACAACACCTACAGTAAAAACAACAACTACTACAAAAAAACCTACTACTACAACTAAAAAAACAACGACTACAAAAAAACCAGTTTCAACTACAACTAAAAAAACAACAACTACAACAAAATAATATTGTAGAATATAACGTAAGAAGCCGAACTCATTTGTTCGGCTTTTTTATTTGATAGATATATTTTCATAAAGATATTTGAAGTATATTAGTGAAAAAATGAATATTACATGGAAACACAGGATTATCATATAATAGAAAAATTTAGAGAAATGGTAGAAAAACGCTACAATTTCGATGAATTGAAACAAAGATTTCAGCTTCCAGAAAGTATTACAAAAGAAGTTGTTGAAGAAATAAAGAACTATTTTTTAACAACAATTTATCCACCAGCAAAAGAAAGAAAAGAATTAGAAGAAGCATTCAAAGATTTGGCTGCATATGTAAAACAACCAAAGAAAATATGGAATTTGTTTGGCGATATGGCAAGAGCAATATTCAAATTTGGCAGACATTTTATTGCTGCACTTAGAGCAGGAATGGATTCATTAGATTCATTTGTTGGCGCAAAGAATTTTGAAAAGTCTATGAGCGAAATAGCCAATAGAAATGGCGTTAAACCACCAATGACTGATGAAGATTTTGAAGATACCATGTATCAACTAGAACGTGCAGAAGTGGAAAAATTTATCAAAGATGTTAAAAGTCTATTTTCTGCAATGGTAAATACAGCATTACTTAGAAAAACTATAGATATTTTAAACCATGTAGTACATACAATGGAAGAAAAACCAAAAGTATTTCCTAAAAAAGAAGTTGATGGAATAAAATTAGGTAAATCATTATTAGAAAAAGGCTACGATTTATTTTCTAAATACGATGAAAATACCAAACAAGAAATTGTAGAATTTATATATAAAAACGAACTTTGGTATGTAGAACATATTTATAGAAAAAAAGAAGGAAATTAATATAATGATTAACATTCTTCATGAATGTTTAACTTAATTCAATCACTGAAAAGTATTATCTTAGCTATCTAAATATGACTGCCAATCTAAATAAAACAATGATACAGTTTGATGCGGCTTTTGAAAAATGTAGAAATATATTTTTACAAAAAACAAAAGACTATGGCACATCGTGGAGGTTATTGAGACTACCATCTGTTACAGACCAATTATACATCAAAGCAAAAAGAATTAGAACAATTGATGAAAGAGGAACACAGAAAATAAATGATTCTATTGAAGATGAGTTTATTGGATGCATTAATTATAGTATCATCGCATTAATTCAACTAGAACTATTAGAGAAAGGAGAAACGCAGATAGAATTAGACTATCAAACAATAGAAAAATTATACAATACATATTATCATAAGATAAAAGAGTTGATGATTGCAAAAAATCACGACTATGGAGAAGCTTGGAGAGATATGCGTATCAATTCATTTACAGATATGATACTCACCAGATTACATAGAATAAAACAAATGGAAGCCAATAATGGACAATCTTCCATTTCAGAAGGCGTAGATGCCAATTATATGGATATTGCAAATTATGCTATATTTGCACTAATCCAAATTGATGAATCAAAAAATTAATAATTATTATTATGAAATATATTACTCAAATTGTTAGGTATTTAGTAGGCGCATTATTTATTTTCTCAGGTGTTGTAAAAGCAATTGACCCAGCTGGTACTGCCATCAAAATGGAAGAATATTTTGAAGTATTTGCCACTTATGTGCCAAAGTTAGAATTCTTATGGCATTTCTTTGCACAACAAGCATTGATAATTGCAACAATAATGATTGTCTTAGAAATTATTTTAGGTATTACTTTGATACTTGGAATTTGGAAGAAGTTTACACTAGGTAGTCTAGTCGCAATTATAATATTCTTTACATTTCTAACATGGTTTTCTGCAAAAACAGGCAAAGTTACAGACTGTGGTTGCTTCGGAGATTTTATAAAACTTACACCAACACAATCATACCACAAAGATTTAGTGTTATGTGTATTAATATTAATCTTAGTAATTGGTGCTAAACACATCAAACAACTTTTTGCTGCAAGAATAGGTATTGTCATTTTTTCGGTTCTAGCAATTCTTACATTGTTATTTACATTCAGAAATATATACTATGAGCCAATTAAAGATTTTAGACCATACACAATAGGAACATCAATTCCAAAATGCTTAGAGTTGCCACCAAATGCAAAGAAAACAATTACAGAAATGGTATTTGTCTACAAAAACAAACAAACAGGCGAAGTAAAAAGATTCAATAATACATTTCCAGAAGATTTAGATAATTGGACATTCGTAGATAGAGAAGATAAAGTTATTCAAAAAGGAGATGAGCCAAAATGTAAAGACTTTGCAATCAAAGATGCCAATGGAAATGATAACTCAGCTTCTTTCTTTGAAGAAGAAGAATATATATTTTTCATCATTTGCCCAAATATAAAAAAGACAAGTGTAAGCGGATTTGACAAATTATTGCCAGTTTGCAAAGCAGCCGAAAAAGATAATAGATATGTATTTATATTATCAGGAAGTTTATTAGAAGAAGTAGAAAGTTTTAAACAAAAAAATAAAATACCATACGAAGTATACACAACAGACGAAACACCATTAAAAACAATCATGCGTTCAAATCCAGGATTGCTTATTTTGAAAAAAGGAAAAATTGTAGCTAAATATCACTACAATGAAGTACCTGACTACCAAAAAATAAAAAAAGAAATTTTAAAATAAATAGACAATAAACAGAATGGCAAAATTTATTCTCAATAAACTCTTTTACGGAATTCTAGTTTTATTTGGAGTTGTTTTCGTCGTTTTTGCATTGTTTAATTTACTTCCTGTAGATCCAGCTAGGCTCACACTAGGACAAAGAGCAGATGTTTCATCAGTAGAAGCAATCAATAAAGAATTAGGCTTAGATAAACCATTTACAACAAAATTATTTTTATACTTAAATGATATTTCGCCAATTTCAGTGTACGAGAATACACAGGAAAATCAAGAAAAATATGAGTATAAAAAAATCATCTCATTCTCAAAAAATGCATTAGTTATCAAAAAACCATATTTGCGTCGATCGTACCAAACAAAAGAACTAGTGAGTGAGAAACTGAAAAAAGCATTACCTAAAACAATATTATTAGCAATTATATCAATTATATTTGCAAGTATAATAGGTGTGATTTTTGGCGTTCTGGCAGCAGTACGTCAAAACTCATGGTTAGATACTTTGATGATGTCTATTTCAAATTTAGGTATTTCTGTTCCATCATATTTTTCAGCAATTATTTTAGGCTACATCTTTGGTATATTATTACACGATTTTACAGGATTAGACCAAGTAGGAGATATCACAACAATAGATGATTGGGGCGATGAAGTTATTACACTCAAGAATCTAATACTACCATGTTTGGCATTAGGTTCAAGACCAATCGGAATTATATTTCAGCTAACTAGAAGTTCTATGTTAGATGTGCTTTCTCAAGATTATATTAGAACAGCAAAAGCAAAAGGATTGTCAAATGTAGTAGTAAGATTCAAACACGCACTGCGCAATGCGCTCAATCCAGTAGTTACCACAATTTCGGCATGGTTTGCAAGTTTGCTTGCAGGCGCATTTTTCGTAGAAGTAATTTTTGATATCAAAGGATTAGGATATATCGCAGTTAATTCATTACTCAATTTTGATTTTCCAGTTACCATGGGATGCGTATTGTTCACAGCTATTGTATTTATTGTTGTCAATTTTATTGTAGACATACTCTACGCAATTTTAGATCCAAGAATTAGAATAGGAAAATAATAATTATGCTTGTATTTTTAGTAGGCTTCATGGGTTGTGGCAAATCTTACATAGGCAGAAAGATTGCACCAGCTATGGAATTTTCATATATAGATATGGATAAGGCAATTGAAGAACAAGAACAACAAACTGTAAAGCAAATTTTTGAAACAAAAGGAGAGGCGTATTTCAGAAAATTAGAGCATAATTTTTTATTAGAAATAAATAAAGATGACAATATTGTAATTTCTACAGGTGGTGGAGTGCCATGTTTTCACAATAACATGGAAATCATGAATCAAAAAGGAATTACTATTTATTTAAATAGAGATAAAGAACTTGTATTAAGTAGATTAAAAAAAGGAATTGAAAAAAGACCATTGTTACAAGGATTGATAGACGATGAATTAGCCAATTTCTATGATTCAAAACTAGCAGAAAGAAAACAATTCTACGAACAAGCAAAAATATTTGCACACAATTCAGATTATGTAGAAATCATAAAACTGATTCAAGCAGAAAATAAGTTAGATTAATTTTTCTTTCTACAAACGTTTAAAACTTCAGCACATTAATGAATGCTAAAAAACTATATTTGCATACATTCAAATCAATGAAAATAGTACCATGAGCGAACATAAAGAACAACATATTACAACATTAGATGGCTTATACGAAAACTGGTTTTTAGACTATGCATCTTATGTTATTTTAGAGCGCGCAGTACCAGCTTTGTACGATGGTTTGAAACCAGTGCAACGCAGAATAATGCATGCCATGAAAGTAATGGATGATGGTCGCTTCAACAAAGTGGCAAATATCATTGGTAGCACCATGCAATACCATCCACACGGCGATGCATCAATAAACGAAGCAATTGTAAATCTTGGACAAAAAGATTTATTGATAGACTGTCAAGGAAACTGGGGCGATATAAGAACAGGCGACAATGCAGCAGCACCACGTTATATAGAAGCACGCTTATCAAAATTTGCGATAGATGTTGTTTTTAATGAAGATACTACAGAATGGCAATTGTCTTACGATGGAAGAAAAAAAGAACCAGTATTACTTCCAGTAAAATTTCCATTATTGTTGGCACAAGGCGTAGAAGGTATTGCAGTAGGTTTGTCTACTAAAGTAATGCCACACAATTTCTGCGAATTGATAGAAGCGTCAATATTACATCTTAAAAAACAATCATTTACATTATATCCAGATTTCCAAACAGGCGGAATGGTAGATGTAAGAGAATATAATGATGGAAAACGTGGCGGAAGAATTAGAGTAAGAGCAAAAATAGAAACCGTAGATAAAAAAACATTGCGCATTACCGAAATTCCTTTTGCTACAAACACAGCAAACCTTATAGATTCTATACTAAAAGCAACAGAAAAAGGAAAAATTAAAGTAAAAAAAGTAACAGACAATACAGCAAAAAATGTAGACATAGTTATTGAATTACAACCAAACGTTTCAACAAGTGTAAGTATCGATGCATTGTACGCATTCACAGATTGCGAAGTCTCAGTTTCTCCAAATACTTGTTTAATTATTGGCGAAAAACCACACTTTATTGGTGTGTCAGAAGCATTAAGAACATCAACAGATAATACAGTTCAATTATTAAAAAGAGAACTCGAAATATTACTCAACGATTTACAAAATAAGTGGCATTTCTCATCACTAGAAAAAATATTTATAGAGAATAGAATTTATAGAGATATCGAAGAAGAAGAAACTTGGGAAGGTGTAATAAAAGCAATTGACAAAGGTTTAGAGCCATTCAAAAAATTATTACATCGTGCAGTTACAGAAGAAGATATTGTAAAGCTTACTGAAATTAAAATCAAAAGAATATCAAAATTTGATGCTAAAAAAGCAGATGAGTACATCAAGTCATTAGAAGATGAGATGGCAGAAGCACAAGAAAATTTAAAAAATCTAACAAAATTTGCCATCAAGTATTTTGAAAATTTATTGAAAAAATACAGCAAAGGCAAAGAACGAAAAACGATTATCACCAATTTCGATACTGTAGAAGTAAAATTAGTAGCAGCCAACAACGAAAAATTGTATGTAAACAGAAAAGATGGATTCGTTGGTTTTGGTAAAGACATGAAAAAAGAAGAATTTGTAACAGAATGTTCAGATATCGATGATATCATTGCGTTTACCAAAGATGGTATTATGAAAGTGGTGCGTAATGCAGACAAAGTATTTATTGGGAAAGATATTATACATGTTGCAGTTTGGAAGAAAAATGACGAACGTACTACATACAACGCAATTTATGTAGATGGAAAGTCTAGAAATAACTATGCCAAAAGATTCAATGTTACATCAATTACCAGAGATAAAGAATATCCAATTACGCAAGGCAATCCAAAGTCCAAACTATTGTATTTTACAGCCAATGCCAATGCAGAAGCCGAAACAGTAGGCATACAACTAACACAAGGTTGCTCTGCTAGAATAAAAAATTTCGATTTTGATTTTGCAGAATTAAGTATCAAAAACAGAAGCTCACAAGGTAATATTGCAACCAAATATCCAATCAGAAAAATAGATTTAAAATCTAAAGGACAATCAACTTTAGGTGGATTAGAAATTTGGCTCGATGAAGATATAGGAAAATTAAACACAGAAAAAAGAGGAAAACTATTAGGTACTTTCCAGTCAGATGATAAGATTTTGGTATTGTACAAATCTGGTGATTATATGTTGACTAATTTCGAACTAACGAATAGATATTCAATGGCTGAAATTATCACAGTAGAAAAATTGAGTAGCAAAACTGTGGTATCAGCTATCCATTATTTGCCATCCAAAAAATGCAATTACATCAAAAGATTTCAAATAGAAACATTAAGCACAGAACAGAAATTTTCATTCATTGCAGATGAGCCAAATGCACAACTTGTATTTGCTACCACAAACCAAAACCCAATTGTAGATTATACAATAGATTTGGGCAAGAAAAAAGTATCAGAGAAAGAGCAAGTTAATATAGCAGAATTTATTGAAGTAAAAGGATGGAAAGCCATAGGCAATAAATTTATAGCAGGCAATTTGCACACAGTAGAGTTAATCGTAGTTGAAGATAATACTGCAAAAGATATTCCACTAGAAATTACCAACCTAAACGAAGGCGAACAAGGCGATTTATTCAATTAGTAAATTTGTTGATATTTATAGTGAAGTATAAAATATGCAAGAAACTTATATCTTAGATAAAATTTTTGATAGAAGCGAAATGCTCACAAAAGGCGAATACGAAAATTGCACATTCAATAGTTGCAATTTTTCTGATGCCAATTTCTCAGATTATAAATTTATAGATTGCACATTTAACGATTGCAATCTAAGTCTACTAAAACTCAACAATACAGCATTTCGCGATGTGAAATTTAAAGATTGTAAAATGCTCGGACTACGTTTCGATACTTGCAATGCATTCGGTCTTTCCTTTTCATTTGATGGTTGTCAACTCAATCATTCTTCGTTTTATAAAATGAAAATAAAAAAGACAGTTTTCAAAAACACACAACTTCACGAAGTAGATTTTGCAGAAGCAGACCTATCAAACGCAGTTTTTGACAATTGCTATCTTACGCAAGCAGTTTTTGACCACACAATTATTGAAAAAGCAGACTTTCGCACAGCATACAATTATTCCATCAATCCAGAAAACAATAAAATCAAAAAAGCAAAATTTTCCATTCAAGGTATTTCAGGTCTTTTAGACAAATACGAAATAGACATCGAAAAATGATGCAATAAATTTCTAATTAAAACGCACAAACTATGAAAGAAAATAACTTACTAAGAATGGATAATGTTGGTATTGTTGTTGAATCACTCGATGACGCAATAGCATTTTTTCTCGAACTTGGACTAAGTTTAGTAGGAAGAACAATGGTTGAAGGAGAATGGGCAGGCAGAATTACAGGACTAAAAAACCAATCTGTAGAAATTGCAATGATGCAAACACCAGATGGCAATAGTAGAATAGAACTTTCAAGATTCATACATCCAAAAGTAACAGCAGACCATCGCACAGCACCAGTAAATGCATTAGGCTATTTGCGTGTTATGTTTGCAGTTGCAGATATAGATGATACACTCAATAGACTGTACAAACATGGCGCACAACTTGTAGATGAAGTTGTACAATACCAAGATGTATATAAACTATGCTATCTTCGTGGACCAGAAGGAATTTTAATCGGAATAGCTCAAGCACTTAAGTAAAAATAGATAATTCAAATACTAAAAAACATTTTTGAGTGGTATTTTATTTAATTAGACTGTTTAAAATATTTTTAGTACTTATTTACCTATTTAAACTAGAAAAAATGATAAATAAATACGAGATATATTTTCTTAAATTTGAAAAGTCAAAAAACTAATCAACGTATACATGAAATATTATAATTTGAAGATACAATATAATAATGAACGAATTTAAAGAAAAATTTAATTCATACAGCACGGCTAATTTGCTTAAGATAATTGACAATCCTGGTGATTATCAAGCATCCGCTGTTGAAGCAGCAAATGAAATTCTTAAATCAAGACAATTAGATGAATTAGAAATTGAAACAGCAAAAACAGAACTACAAAATACTAGACAAGAAATAGAGAAAAAAAATCAAAAATACAAAGACTTAGAATTTAAAGTAAAAGATTTCTTTTCTTCGATACTATCTGTAGTAAATCCAATTCAATCTAACATTACAAGTGTAGACAAAACTATTAAGTTAGTATGTATTTCTTTAGGTCTAATCTTCCTATTCCAATTATTCAAAAACTTAAAACTATTTTCTTTTTATTTTACTAATAATTTAGGTATATGGAATTTGTTTTCAATCTTTTATTTCATTGATTTGTTTATTATTCCAATAACTATTGTTCTATTTTATAAAAGAAAGAAAATTGGCTGGACAATTTTAATGATTTATATTACTTCTACTATAATTTCTAATGTTTTTTATATTGTTTTTTTAATATATTACCAAATAATTCGTGATGTCACATTCAATCTCAGAATATTAGCTCAATCTTCGTTTGCAAGTGATGTAATAAGTTTATTATTCTATGCTGGAATTTTTTGGACAATAACTAAAAGTGATATTTTGGAAGTATTCTTAGTCAATAGAAAGTATTTGCTAATTACAATTGGAATATCTATTGCCTTAATTTCTTTATATTTAATTATAATTAGAATATGTTTTTAGTATAATCTATATATAAAAAATTAAAAGTAAGAAATAATAAATTTTAAACAGCAACCATGGTAAGTAGAAATTTTAATTATTGGAATGATTTATTATTATATAGCTTAATGCCTTTAATCATTTCACATCATATAGTTGGGTGTGAATTCTGGCAAACAGCAATTGGAGTTGATGGTGAAAATGCTATTTGGCAAGCTGAAAAGTTTGGAATCTTTATTCTTTATCCTATCTATTTATTGGTTGTAAATTACAACCTAAATAAAAAGTATCAGATTAAAATATATAGAATAGAATCAATTCCATTATTTATCTTCTTTGCATACGCTATAACATACATATTAAAAACAACTACTATCAAGTATATTGACTCAGAAAGCCAATATGAATCGATATATATTTATTCTATACTTTGCTTGGATGCAATTTTGATATTATTATATTTGCCATTATTTATTTATAAAAAGAAATTATCAAACAAAACAACTTTATTGTGAATTATGTAAATAATAATAGACAAACTCAAAATCAAAAATAATAAAGTAAAAGACTTTGATTGTGATTTCGCTTTTGAATTTGAACAACTTGATTTTTTAGAAGCATTTTAAATCATATCATTCAACAATTGTTCTGAAGGTTAGGTTTATTCTTGGAAAATTTACTTTTTTAGTTGGTGGTAGTCTGTGTAGCCAAAATGTTTGTGTTGTATCTTTCATTACCAATAGACTGCCGCTTTCCAATATCAACTCTACTTTTATTTTTGATTGTTTGTGTTTGAATGCAAATTTTCTTTCTGCACCAAAACTCAAGGAAGCAATTGCACCATCTTTTTTCAAATCTGTTTCGCCATCACTGTGCCATGCCATGCCTTCGCTGCCATTGTGGTAAAGATTGAGCAAACATGAATTATAGCTTTCTCCAGATTTTTCTTCAACATATTGCTTTAATTCTAATAATGGTTTCGTCCAAAATAAAGCATATTTTGTGGTATTAGAATAAGAATACTCAAATGCTTTTTCGCCATACCATGCAACTTTTCGTTTAGTAATAATTTTCTTTCCAAAAAGAATTGGCTCATCATTTTGCCATTCAATCGTATTCAATAAAATTTGATAATAATCATCAGCTTGGTTTTTAGTCAGAATTTTCCCATAGTAATTTACTGTTCCATCAAAAGGCAATAAATTGTTATTTGTGTCTAAAATTGGGTTAAATAAATCCATTTTTTTGTTGCTAATTTTTGATTTATTCTATTGTGTTTTCAGTTTGTGCAGCTTCCCAACCTATTATTGCAGTCTTGCGTGTATTTCCCCACATGTATCCACCAAAAACACCTGTTGATTGTATTACTCTATGACATGGAATAATGAATGCTACTGGATTACTACCTATTGCTGTGCCTACTGCTCTTGATGCTTTTGGATTTTCTATTTGTTCAGCAATACGACCGTACGTAGAAAGTTTGCCCATCGGAATTTTTAATAAACTTTCCCAAACTTTTATTTGAAAATCTGTGCCTTTTAAATGTAATTTAATTTGGTCTAACTTGTGCCAATCATTTTGAAATATAAGCAAAGCATTCTGTTGCAAAACATCAATCTTATGATAAAATATTGCATTTGGAAATTCTTTTTTTAGATTGATTAATCCACTTTCTTCGTCTTCTACAAATGCTATATGGCAAATGCCTTTTGTTGTAGATGCAATAGTAATCAATCCAAATGTAGTTGCTGCAAAACTGTAATTTATCTCTAAATTTTTGCCACCGTTTTTGTACTCAGCTGGCGTCATGCCTTCAATATTAATAAATAAATCATGCAATCTACTTGTACTTGAAAGCCCAGTAGAAAATGCAGTATCAAACAAATTAGCTTGTTCTGTTCTAAGTATTCTTTTTGCATGTGCTATGCTAATGTACTGTAAAAATTTCTTCGGACTTGTGCCTGCCCATTCTACAAAAATACGTTGAAAGTGCAATGGACTAAGATGCAATTCTTTGGCAATAGCATCAAGATTTGGTTGCGATTTAAAATTCTCTTGAATGTATTGTATTGCTGCTGCAATTCTATTATAGTTGATATGCTGTTGCGCTTCCATTGTAATGCAAATGTCTAAAATATTTTGGGTAAATAAAATCCGCAACTTGCTATGTTTTATTGCATCGCAATTCTCAAAAGCTCATTTGTTGTTTTCCAATTTCTTGTAGTTGCTGCTACTTTCAATTTACTTTCTATAAAAGTATTTGTAAGTTTCGTTTGTCCATATCCATTTGGGCAATACAAATAGATAGCACTTTTAGAATAGAAAAATTCTTCATCAGCTTGTGCTTTATCTATAAGTATTTGTTGGTCATATTGTTTTGGTTCTTCTGCTAAAAATGTAACATGTAAGTATGCATTATCTTTAGTACTAACAAATGGATTGTTTGCAATTATTTCTTTTAATGTATCTAATGTTAGTACAATTACAGGAATATCAAATCCAAAACTAATTTTAATTTGAGTTGAGATTCTAGCTTCTAATTTCCTTGTATCTTTTTCTGTTGATGCAAATATTATATTGCCACTTTGAATATAGGTTCGAATGTTTTTAAAATCTAATATTGCAAGCATTTCTTTCAAGGCATCCATTTTTATTACATTTTTACCACTTACATTTATGCCTCTTAAAATTGAAATATATGTTGTCATTATAAATTGTATTATTTCTTGTGTTGTTTATTTTCTACAAAAAGAACAATTGCAATGCCAATGGTATAGCAAATCATATCTACCCAAGTAAATGTACTACCTAAAATTACTTTAGCTAATCTGTAGTTTTCTAATCCTAAGTGTTTTATTAAATTAAAATATTGAAGTATTTCTACAACGTATGAAAAAAGCAATGTTATTGTAGCTGCTTTTTTGATAGAAATTCGCAAAAATGATTTTAGAAAACAATAAATCAATATTACAACCAATAAATCACCAATATATGGTCTGATAAAATTGTCTTTAATAAAAAGTGCTATAAACACTTCTACTAAAAACAATGCAATAACAAGTTTAAAGTATGTCTTATTGAATTGGAATAGCTTTCCCATTTTTAATTTTAAATAATAATGCACCAAAATACAATGTACTTACGAAGAAACCAAAGTATTTTACATAATTACAAGCATAGTATTACATATAAAAAATAACTATTCATAGCTTGAGCAATCAGTTCCAACAACTTTTATTTTGTTGATATTTATAGAAATGTTTAAAATGTTTTCGTAGTTTTTGCGCTACAATTTATATCTTTACCATATGTCATTTAGATATAATCAAGGCACACTACAACTTATTGAATCTATTTTCAAACAGAATAAATATATTATTAGGTATGAAAAAGGTTCGTTTCAGTCTGGCTATTGTATTTTGCAAGACAAAAGAGTGGTGGTTGTCAATAAGTTTTATGATGTAGAATCAAGAATAAATGCATTGGTAGAAATTTTCCAACAAATAGAGTTGGGTCAAGCAGATTTAGACGAAAAGCAATTGAAAATATACCAAGAATTGATTCAACATAAATTAGAAATTTAGTATTAGCATTCATGAAATTTACGTTTTTGGGTACAGGCACTTCGCAAGGCATTCCAGTAATTTCTTGTACATGCAAAGTTTGCACATCTACAAACGAAAAAGACAAACGCACTAGAACTTCTTTGATGGTGCAAGATAATAATACAACCATTGTTATTGATAGTGGACCAGATTTTAGACAACAAATGCTACGAGAAAATGTACAAGATTTAGATGCTATAGTTTTTACGCATGGACACAAAGATCATGTGGCTGGCTTGGATGATATCAGACCATACAATTACATTAAACAGAAAGAAATTCAAGTGTATGCAAGCACTGAAGTACAAAATGTACTGAAAAGAGAATTTTCATATATTTTTGCTGATGAAAAATATCCTGGTGTTCCGCAAATTCGACTACATACTATTAATGAAAAAAATAATTTCAATATTCATCAAATAGAATTTATGCCTATTGAAGTCATACATAAAAACATGAAAGTATTAGGTTTTAGAATTCATGATTTTACGTACATTACTGATGCCAATTTTATTGCAGAAGATGAATTGAAAAAATGTATAGGCACAAAAATTTTGGTATTAAATGCATTAAGACACGAAAAGCATTATTCGCATTTTAGTTTATCAGAAGCAATAGCAATAGCCAATAAAATTGGTGCTGAGCAAACTTATTTTACACATATATCACACCATCTTGGTTTGTATGATGATGTACAAGCAACATTACCAAGCAATATGCATTTAGCATATGATGGTTTGTCTATCGAAATAGCTTAGTATAGTATTCTAGTTTTGATGGTGTTGTTTACTTTTTTCAAATCTTCCATCATTTCCATATCTGCGTTCAAGTCTACATCTAACACAACATAACCAATTGTTTCGTTGGTTTTTAAATATTGCCCAAGAATATTTACATTATGTTTTGATAAGATTGAGTTGATATCTGATAAAACACCAGGCACATTTTTATGAAAATGCAATACTCTACGTGTATTGTTTTGTGGTGCCAAACTAAGTTCTGGTACAGTTTTAGAACCTAAAGTAGAACCATTATCTAAATAAGAAGTAAGTTTAGCACCAACTTCTATGCCTATATTTTCTTGTGCTTCTTGAGTGGAGCCACCAACATGTGGTGTTAATATCACATTATTTAAACCTACCAACGGTGATTCAAATCCAATTCCATTTTCTTTTGGCTCTGTTGGAAAAACATCTACTGCAGCGCCACCTACTTTTCCACTTTTTATAGCTTCGCTTAGTGCTTCGATATCGACCACAGTTCCTCTTGCTAAATTTTGGAAAATAACACCATCTTTCATTTGCTCAAAAGCTGCTTTGCCAATCATGTTTTTAGTTTGTGGCGTAGCTGGAACATGTAAAGAAATAATATCAGCTTTTGCATATAATTCTTCTAAACTTTCTACTGCGTGTGCGTTTCCTAATGGTAATTTTGGATCTACATCATAATAGATTACACGCAATCCCATACTTTCGCCCATTACAGAAACTTGCGAACCAATATGACCATACCCAATAATTCCTATCGTTTTTCCACGCAATTCGTAGCTTGCTTTTGCTGTTTTTTGCCAATTGCCTTCGTGCATCAATTTTGTTTTTCTGGAATGCGACGCAACAACATAATTGAATTGGCAATAATAAGTTCTGCAACAGAACGTGTATTTGAATATGGTGAGTTGAAAACAGGAATACCTAATTCAGTAGCTTTTTGCAAATCTACTTGATTGGTGCCAATGCAAAAACAACCAATAGTATGTAGTTTTTTTGCCTTTTCTAAAACAGCAGCAGTAATATTAGTTTTTGAACGAATACCAATGATATGATAATTTTCTATACAATTGATTAGCTCTTCTTCATTCATTGCACCTTTGTGGTAATCAATATTGGTATAGCCTTTTTTATTAAATTCATTAATTGCAGATTGATGCAATCCTTCTAAAAGTAAAATCTTAATTTTTTCCTTAGGAAATGAAATTTCTTTTGCCATGTTAATTTTTAAATGTCTCTAAAAATAATCAATTCTCTTATAATCAATATTTAAAACAAAAATTATATTGTTAATTTAAGATTGAGATAATAATGAAAAATATGCTACTTGCCATTACCTATTAATGATAAAAGAATTTTTATAGATGGCATCATCAGTTTCTAGTGTTAGAATATAAGTTCCATTGTTCCAATTGCTTGTTTCTATTAATGATTCTTTTAAATATGGTATGCCTATTTTTTGTTGATAGACTTCTTGCCCAAATGAATTATATATTCTTACAACACTATTGTCATTTATTTGACTTGGAAGTTGTGTTTTAACATAGGCATTTGCTGGATTTGGATACACCAAGATATCTTTTGATGATTTTTTATTATTTGCAATAGCTGTTGTTGTTTCAGTTGGTCCAGAAAAAATATCACCATTCCATGCGTACTCAAGTGTTTTGCCATCAATTATTATTTTAGAAAAATATACCCATTGTAAAGTTGGCAAATTAAAATACCATTTTTCTTCATAATGAGATTGATTGATTATTTGTTCAAAATTCTCAAAACTACCATAAGTACCCTGGTTGCCTACAATATATATCCATGTTTGTCCATCTATATTGTCGCATGCTTTTACACCATTTATTTCATTTACACAATGTCTGCGTACAGCAACATAGCCATCATCTTCTCTGCCCAAAATCCAGTTCCCAGATTCTTTTACTTCATCAAAAGTATCATCTTTCCAATATAAAGAAACATATAGCTTTTCGCCTTCGTAGCCAAATAAACTTAAGCCTTTTTCTGGTCTATACATGACTAATGCAATATTGTCCTTTTGTTTTGCGTATGGCAAATGTGTGTTTGCATGAATGCTAGGTCTATCATTCCAAACACTTGTTGGTCTACCAGATAATGTAAACACTGCTGATGTGCTAGCATTTGCAACAATAGAAAATTGTTGATATCCATTTTTACCTTTCCAAAAATCTTGTATAGATGATAAAGTAACTGTATTGTTTTTGTAGACTGCAATTGTTGGATTGTAGTTGCCAGAGCTTTTTGAAATTACACTACCAATTTCTGCAATTGCAGGTGCAAGTGCTACAGGAATACCTGAGAAAGCTTTAAAATCATCAAATTCATGATGATTCCACAAATTCAAATCTTTGAGTAAAGTTGCAGTTTGTTTGGCGACTAATGGATCAAAATAAGCACCAGAACTCCATTGGAAAATAGTTTTATCTCTAGGATTTATATCTTTATTAATAATATTTATACCATCTGATAAAGTATGTCCTAGTGTGAAAATTTTATTTTCAATAGGTTTCCATGCATTTAATGCAACATCTAAGTTTATTGAAGATGTAGACAAAAACGCACCAGCATGTGATGCATTGCTTGGTAATTCTCCTAAGCCAGAAATAAGATAAATTAGATTATTATGATTTTGTCCATATGCTGAAGTGTATTTGTCTGGATAATTTCTTCCTGCAATAGGAAAGTATGTGCCTTTGCTATTTGTTAGTAATAGAATATCAGAAAGTAATTTATTTGCAGCAATTGTAGCCATATTTTTTATCTCTATATTCTCTGAAAAATCAGCAAGATTTAGCAAGCCTGATAAACAATATGGAAGATACACAGAAGAAAAATACTCATAGAAACCATAGTTTATTTTTAGATTCAAATAATGTTTTATTCTGTAAATTAAATTTGAGTCTACTTGCTTGTCATATTTTTCATGTAATAGCAAATCTGATGACATCCACATTATCATATGATTTTCAGACCAATATTCTCTATTGTCTTCATTTTTTTCTAGCCAAAATGGTATTGGTTCTAATGTTTTTAAAATAATAGAATCATATTCACCATTTGTTAGAAATAATATTCTAATCAGCTTTACAATATCAAAGTCTGCTGTACTTTTACTAGATATATTATCAAGAATTTCTTGAAGAATATCAGTTTGTACTGGAATGTCTTTATATGCTTGAATAATTATTGCATTGCTATTGATATTATTCAACGCAGTATTATTGTATTGTATTCTTCTTTGTTCAAAACTTTGATTTTGAGCAGATGCAACATTAAATCCAAAGAAAATAAAAATAAGAATACCAATTTTTATACAGTTAACCATAGGTAATGTATTAATTTATAATAGATTACAAGATAATATTTTTTAACTTACCTAGCCACATACTATATATTAATTATTTTGAATCCGAGTTTTTCAAGGTCATTCCAAAAGTTTGGATATGATTTGCTTACCACATTTCGCTCTTCAATTTTTATCTGATTTGTAACAATTGATAATGGTGCAAAAGACATTGCCATTCTGTGGTCTTCATATGTTTTTATATCATAATCATTGTACACTTGTGGCATGCAATTCTGCAATTCCCATGTATTAGAATCTATTTCTTCTAAATTAGACAATCCTAAGTTGAATAATTCGTTGTCTAATGCTTGTATTCTGTCTGTTTCTTTAATTCTTAAAGTTTGCAAACCATGAAATGTTGCATCAACACATAAGCCAGCACAAAAGCTAACAACAGTTTGTGCTAAATCTGGACATCGCAAAAAATCATACTTGTAATATTCATTCTTTGGTGTTGCAGTTTTTTGTAATCGTACAGCATTATCTGCAAATGTAGATTGGATTCCAAAATCGTTTGCAATTTTTGCTATTACAGCATCACCTTGAATTTGTTGTGCTGTAAGTCCATGCAAAGTGATGTCTGCATCTTCTGCTAAAATAGCAATGCTATAAAAATATGATGCTGCACTCCAATCACTTTCAACGAAAAAATCTTTAGGAACATAATTTCCATGTTCTACTTTTATATATTTTTGTTCAATAGAAAAATCTGTTTTAATACCAAAGTATTCCATCATCTTCAAAGTCATTTCTATGTATGGAATGGATACAATAGTGCCTTTTAATTGAATTTCTAAACCTTGTTCAAGTGTTGGTGCTATTAATAATAATGCAGTGATGTATTGGCTACTAATATCTGCTGGTAATGTAATTTTGCCGCCACGTAGTTTCTTTCCTTTTATTTTTAATGGTGGATAGTCTTTGTTTTTTTCATAAGAAATATCAGCACCTAATTGTTGCAATGCATCTACTAAAACTTTTATTGGTCTTTGTTGCATACGCTCAGAGCCAGTTAATATTGCTTCTCTACCATCTTGTATTGCTAAAAATGCAGTTAAAAAACGGAAGGTTGTGCCACCAGCACCAGCATCTAAAATACTATCATTGCTTTTTAATATATTTTGTAAAAATACAGTATCATCAGCGTTAGATAAATTTGAAAAATTGATATTGCCACAAATTGCATTTATAATCAACAATCTATTTGAAATACTTTTAGAACCATTTAGAGTAATTTCTCCTTGTATTTTTTTAGTACTTGGTTTTTGTATTGTTATTGTGTCCGTCATTGCTATTGTGTAAATCTATTTTTATTTGCGTCTAGTAGAAAAATTATTTCCAACTATCTTTTAATCCAACTGTTTTATTAAATATAATATTTTTATCAGAACTAGTTTTGTCTAAATAAAAATAGCCTTTTCTTAAAAATTGAAAATGGTGTTGTAATGTTGCATCTGCGATTGCTGGCTCTGCTAATGCATTTGTTATTGTCTTTAAGCTATTTTCATTGATATAGTTCTTAAAGTCACCTTCTTCAGCATCTGGGCTTTCTACTTTGAATAATCTATCATACTCATTAATTGTAACAGGCAATGCTGCTGTTGCACTTACCCAATGTAGTGTGCCTTGTGGTTTTATTCCAGATGTATCTTGTCCACTTTTGCTATTTGGCAAATATGTACAATGTATTTGAGTAATATTTCCATGTTCGTCTTTATCAACGTTAGTACACAATACAATAAACGCACCTTTTAGTCTTACATGTTGCCCAATTGCCATTCTAAAGAATTTTTTAGGTGGATTTTCCATAAAATCTTCCTTTTCTATAAAAAGCTCTTTTGTGAATAATAAATTTCTTGAGCCACCATTTTCATCTTCAGGATTGTTTTCAATACTTACTTCTATAGCTTCATCCAAATTATCAATAATTACTTTGATTGGATCAAAAACAACCATTCTTCGCAATGCTATTCTGTTCAATTCCTCTCTTGTACAAAATTCTAAAAGCGAAATATCATTTACTTTGTCTCTTTTGGCAATGCCAGCTCTGTTCACAAATTCTCTAATAGCATTTGCAGTAATGCCTCTTCTTCTCATTCCAGAAATTGTAGGCATACGTGGATCATCCCAATCTGTAACTATTTTTTCTGCAACTAATTGTTTTATTTTTAGCTTACTCATTACAGTATAATTTACATTCAATCTTGCAAATTCGTATTGTTTTGATGGAAAAATATTTAATTTTTGAATTAGCCAATCATACAAATCTCTATGAGGTACAAACTCTAATGTACATATTGAGTGTGTAATTTTTTCAATAGAATCAGATTGTCCGTGGGCAAAATCATACATGGGATAAATACACCATTTATCGCCAGTTCTGTGGTGATGTGCAAACTTTATTCTATATAATAATGGATCTCTTAAAAGCATATTTGGAGAAGCCATGTTAATTTTTGCACGTAATGTTTTTTCACCTTCTTTAAATTCTCCAGCACGCATTCGTTCAAATAAATTCAAGTTTTCTTCTGCACTTCTGTTTCTAAATGGTGAGTTTTGCCCAGCTTCTGTTAGGCTTCCTTTTTGTTGTGCAATTTCCTCAGCACTTAAATCACAAACATAAGCATCACCTTGTTGTATTAATTGAATGGCATATTGGTATAATTGTTCAAAATAGTCTGATGCATAAAAAATATTCTTCCATTTAAAACCCAACCAAGCTACATCTTCTTGTATACTTTCTACGTATTCTGTATCTTCTGTTTCAGGATTTGTGTCATCAAACCTTAGGTTGGTATTGCCACCAAATTTTTCAGCAACACCAAAATTTAAGCATATAGATGCCGCATGACCTAAGTGTAAATAGCCATTTGGTTCTGGTGGGAAACGTGTTAGTATAGAATTGTATTTTCCAGCTTCTAAGTCTTTCTCTATGATTTCTTCTATGAAATTATTTGATTTATTTACATCCATTTTTTTTGATATTGTTTTCTATTAAAGAAATGTTGTTCCTTTTATTACCTGATTAAGTTGTATGTAATTTTCTATGTTAAAAATTTGCAAATTATAACTATTATCTAAATTTTGTAAGAATTTGTCAACTTTCATCGGATTATTTCTATTTAAAAATAAAGAAGTTTTAACTTTAGATTTATAATTTAAGTTTAGTGTGTGGCTTATATGTGCTTTTAATACAAACCTATTTTTATTAAAAACAAAAAGATAAGAAGGATAAAAAAAGATATTATTATCTTTTGAAGGTGAATAATAATATTTTGCTTCTATTAATAACATTCCCTCATAGAATTTAATATCTTCTTTTCTAAAAGGATCTAATATAAGATTAGTATCATCTGCTACAGGAATTATATTCTTATTTATATCAGATAGTATAAATAAATTTGATTTCTTATCTTTAATTAAGATTAATAAATATCTGAAATTCAGATTGAATGTATCATCTTTTGATTCAATATTTTTTTTAATTCGAATATTGGTATTTGCAGTATCCTGAATAACTAATGCACAATCCAATAGTGAGTCTTCATTAAAATCGTGTACTACTTTGCTATAAATACACCAACCTTCAGGGACAAATTCATTAATTGTTAGTCCATTTTTTTTTATTTCTACTTCTGCAAATATTTGTAAGTTTAGAATATTAAATATGATTATACAAAAATACTTCTTCATTTATATATATTATAATTGATAATAACAAATTTTAATTCGATTCAATGATTCTGTTTTGCCGAGCAATTGTATTAAATTTGGAATGGCTGGACCAGAAAGTTCGCCAACTATACTAATTCTCAAAAATTTCATAAAGTCACCCATTTTTAATTGATGTTCTGTTACAAATTGTCTTAAGCTTAATTCAATTATCTCTATGTTATTGTAATCAATTGTATCAAAATAATTAACTAGGTCAGTTATATTTAGTGTGTCTTTTATTCCTTTAATTTTTGATAATTGCTCGTTGTTATATTCTTGTGGTTGTTGGAAAAAATAGTTGAATTGGTCAATATCTTGAATAAAAACTAATCTATCTTTAATTAGTGCAACAACTTTTATGAGATAATCTTTGTCAATATCTAAATTATTTTCTTGAAGATAAAGAGCTGCTATTGCTTCATTAGATTTTTGTTTAATATGTTCTGAGTTAAACCATTTTGCTTTCTCATAATCAAACTTTGCGCCTGCTTTGTGTAGTTTTTCAATATTAAAAAGTTCTATTAATTCATCAATATTGAAAATTTCTTGTTCTGTACCTGGATTCCAACCTAACATAGCTAAGAAGTTTGCAAATGCTTCAGGCAAAAATCCACGTTCTTTAAATCCTTCACTTTTTTCATTCGTTTCGGGATTTGTCCAATTTAATGGAAACACAGGAAATCCTAATCTATCTCCATCTCTTTTTGATAATTTTCCGTTGCCATCTGGTTTTAGAATTAATGGTAAGTGCGCAAATTGTGGCATAGTATCTTGCCAATCAAAAAACTGATACAATAACACATGTATCGGCGTAGATGGCAACCATTCTTCACCACGAATCACATGTGTAATTTCCATTAAATGGTCATCTACCACATTTGCCAAATGATAGGTAGGCATTCCATCGCTTTTAAACATTACTTTATCATCTATCTGAGAAGTGTTAAAACTCACAAATCCACGTACAATATCTTTAAAACTTACTTCTTCTTCTTGTGGTACTTTAATTCTAATAACATAAGGTGTGTTGCTATCTAATAATCTTTGTACGTCATTATTACTTAATGATAAACTATTATTTAGCAGCATTCTGTTAGATGCATTGTATGCAAAATTTGGGTTTTCTTTTCTAAGCGCCTCTAATTCTTCTGCTGTATCAAAAGCATAATAAGCATTGCCACTATCTATAAGTTGTTGTGCATATTGTTTGTAAATGTGTTTTCGTTCACTTTGTTTGTATGGTCCAAAGTTGCCACCTTCTTTAATTCCTTCATTAATTGAAATACCACACCATGCTAAGCTGTTCATAATATATTCTTCTGCACCTGCTACAAATCTATTTTGATCTGTATCTTCAATTCTTAGTATAAAAGTACCATTGTGCTTTTTGGCAAACAGATAATTATACAATGCAGTACGAACACCACCTAAATGTAAAGGTCCAGTTGGACTTGGAGCAAAACGAACTCTAACAGACATACCAATTTATTAAGATTATGAATAGTACAAAAATAACATATTAACGCAGATATCTTCTTTTCTCTATTTTAATATTTGATGATTTTTTCTAAAAATTAATTGACTAATTTTATATATTAAATATTATTTTGTTTTTTTATAGGTAGTACACAAATAGTTCTTTGTTTTCTGATATCATAGCCAATTTGTTAAAAACAAAATAAAAATTACCAAAATTATTCACATTAAAAACAAATTAAAGTGAATAATTTTTTTGTGTTTCTGTAACGTCCGTAATCATTTGAAAAACAGCATAATTAACAGCTAATCCCAACATATGTTGAAAAATCAAAATAGGAATAACAAAATGTAAGTCTTAGTTTTAAGTTGTAAAAAAGGTGTTTTTTTACTTTTTTTTCAATTATAGATAGTCAAAATCAACAAAACATGAATATAAGCAATGTAACGGAAAAAATTTTGCAAGAAGGCGATAATAGGTTCGTGCTTTTCCCAATACAATATGATGCCATTTGGCAAATGTACAAAACTGCCCTTAAAGCTTTTTGGGTAACAGAAGAAGTTGATTTGAGTCAAGATCTTTCTGACTGGGATCATAAGCTTACAGACAATGAAAAACATTTTATATCACATGTATTAGCATTCTTTGCTGCTAGTGATGGTATTGTGAACGAAAATTTAGTTGTAAATTTCATGCAAGATGTTACCATTCCTGAAGCTAGATGTTTTTATGGGTTACAAGTTGCTATAGAAAATGTGCATTCAGAAATGTATTCACTCTTAATAGATACATATATTAAGAATAAGGAAGAAAAAAACAAAATGTTTCATGCCATAGAAACATTAGATTGTGTGAAATTAAAAGCAAACTGGGCTTTAAAATGGATTGACACAGCACCATCATTTGCACATCGTTTAGTAGCTTTTGCAGCAGTAGAAGGTATTTTCTTCAGTGGTAGTTTTTGCTCTATCTTTTGGCTAAAAAATAGAGGCTTAATGAAAGGCTTAGGAAAATCTAATGAATTTATCAGTAGAGATGAAGGTATGCATTGTGATTTTGCATGTCTAATCTATTCAATGTTAGATAATAAGCTACAAAAAGAAGAAATTTATTCTATTAAATGTGATGCTGTAGAAAGTGAAAAAGTATTCGTTAAAGAGTCATTGGCAGTGTCGTTAATTGGAATGAATGCCGATTTAATGTGTTTATATATAGAATTCGTTGCTGATAGATTGCTTTTATCTTTAGGCTATCCTAAAGTATACAATGCAACAAACCCATTCCAATTTATGGAAGGAATTTCCATGCAAGGGAAAACTAACTTCTTTGAAGAAAGACCAACAGAGTATAAAAAAGCAACTGAAATTAAGGCCGAAACTTTAGTAGTAAATACTGAAGATGTAGATTTTTAAAACATAAAAACAATATTACTATGCACGTTATAAAAAGAGATGGTAGAAAAGAGCCAGTACACTTTGATAAGATTACCTCAAGAATCAAACATTTATCGTTTGAGCTAAATGATACTTACATAGAACCACACAAAGTAGCTCAAGCTGTTATTAATGGATTATATGATGGTGTATCTACTACAGAACTAGATGAACTTGCAGCACGTACAGCAGCTGCAATGACAGTTATTCATCCAGATTATGCAATATTAGCAGCAAGAGTTGCTGTATCTAACTTACATAAGAATACACGCAAACCTTTTTCTTTGGTTATAAAAGATTTATATCAATATATAGATCCAAAAACAAACCAGAAAGCACCTTTAATTGCTGATGATGTCTATGAGATTGTGATGAACAATAAAGATGTATTAGATGCAGCTGTAATTCATAACAGAGACTTTAATTACGATTATTTTGGATTCAAAACATTAGAAAGATCTTATTTGTTAAAAATAAATGGAAAAGTAGTTGAGCGTCCACAGCATATGTTGATGCGTGTTGCCATTGGAATTCATAAACAAGATATTGAAGCAGCAATAGAAACATACAATTTAATGTCTGAGAAATGGTTTACACATGCTACACCAACTTTATACAATGCAGGCACTCCAAGACCACAATTATCATCTTGCTTCTTACTTACAGTTCAAGAAGACAGTATCAGAGGAATTTACGATACACTTAAACAATGCGCAGAAATTTCACAGGCAGCAGGTGGCATTGGCTTGAGTATACATAATGTAAGAGCAAAAGGTAGCTATATCAAAGGCACAGGTGGAGAATCAAATGGATTGATACCAATGCTACAAGTATTTAACTCAACAGCTAGATATGTAGACCAAGGTGGAGGAAAAAGAAAAGGTGCTTTTGCTATGTACTTAGAACCATGGCATGCTGATATTTACGACTTTTTAGAAATGAGAAGACCACATGGAAAAGAAGAAATGAAGGCAAGAGATTTATTCTTTGCATTGTGGATTCCAGATTTATTCATGAAAAGAGTAAAAGAAAATGGAGATTGGAGTTTAATGTGTCCAAACGAATGTCCAGGATTATGTGATACTTATGGAGAAGAATTTGAAGAATTATATTTAAAATATGAAGCAGCAGGCAAATTCAGAAAAAGAATTAAAGCAACAGATTTATGGTATCATATCTTAGATAGCCAAATAGAAACAGGTACACCATACACGTTGTACAAAGACCATGTAAATAGAAAATCTAATCAAAAGAATTTAGGTGTTATCCGTTCTAGTAATTTATGTACTGAGATTGTTGAATATACAGCACCAGACGAAGTTGCAGTATGCAATTTAGCATCTATCAATTTAAGTAAATTTGTAGATGAACAAAATAAAACTTTTGACTTTAATAAATTATACGACATAACTTACACAGTTACCAAAAACTTGAATAAAGTTATAGATGTTAATTATTATCCAGTGCCAGAAGCTGAAAAATCAAATATGCGTCATCGACCAATTGGGTTAGGCGTTCAAGGATTAGCAGATGCATTTTTGATGCTTAAACATTCTTTTGATAGTGATGAAGCAAAATTACTAAACAAGAACATTTTTGAAACTATATATTTTGCTGCACTTTGTGCATCTAAAGATTTAGCTAAAAGAGATGGACACTACGAAACATTCAAAGGCTCACCAATATCGCAAGGTATTTTCCAATTTGATATGTGGAATGTACAACCATCTACACGCCATGATTGGGAAACTCTAAGACAAGAAATTATGCAATATGGTGTGCGCAATAGTTTATTAGTAGCACCAATGCCAACAGCATCTACCTCTCAAATATTAGGCAATAACGAATGTTTTGAGCCATATACTACAAATATTTATACAAGAAGAGTATTGAGTGGTGAGTTTATTGTTGTAAACAAACATTTACTCAAAGATTTAATACAATTAGGCATGTGGAGCGAAGATATGAAAAACGCTATCATTGCCAATAATGGTTCAATTCAAGCAATTGATGGAATACCACAAGATGTAAAAGAATTATATAAAACAGCTTGGGAAATCAAACAAAAATCAATTATTGAAATGTCTGCGGACAGAGGCGCATTTATAGACCAAAGTCAGAGTTTGAATTTGTTTATGGAAGATCCAAGTTATAAAAAATGACAGCAGCACATTTTTATGCTTGGGAAAGAGGGTTAAAAACTGGTATGTATTACCTGCGTTCAAGACCAGCTGTAGATCCAATTAAATTTACAGTAGATTACCAAAAAGCAAACAAGCTAAAAACTGAGCAAATACCAGAACTTGTGATAGAGCAAGCTACTGCGCCAATCTATGAGAAAGTAGCGAAAGCACAACAAACGATATTTGAAGAAAATAATAAAATTGCAGATTTTACTTTTCAATATAAAACAATTGAAGAAAAAGCAGCAGAGTTTGGAGTTAGTGTAGAAGAATATAAAAACCTAACAGAAGGTGGTTGCGAAAACTGCGGTTCATAAAATTTAGGTTTTGAAGATAATAAAAAGGTGTGCCAATTTTTGGCGCATCTTTTTTTATTGCAATAAAACATTCCAAATATATTTTAAATACAAATATAGTTTTGGAATTACATTTGATATATTACTAACACTGATTGAGCTTGTCTATTATTATTTACATGACTCACAATAAAGTTGTTTGATTTGGTAATTTCTTTTAATTTGAAAATCATCATTTATCCATTCACACCATCTAACTCTATTTACTTGAATAGCTTTTTTATTAATTTCAAAATATTTTAATGATTTTTCATCAAAATTGGAGTAATTCATAGCTTCAGCTAATAGAAATAATCCATCTTCATTTAAATTATTCTTTTCAAAAAGAGGTAATAGATGTTCTAACGACAAATGATACATACTCCATAAATTAAAAAACAATACTAAATCTACATCATCATCTTTTTTTAGAGATTTGTTTTTAAAATAATTTACGATATAGTAAAAAGATTTTGAAATATTTAAACCATCATTAATATGTCCAAAATACTGTATGTATGTTAAGTGAAGATTTAAGATTAGTTCTGGCTTCATAGCATCCATACTGTACCTATTAATCTTTAATGGGTGTATAATATTTGAAAGTCTTTCTGCAGAAATATCCCAATGTTCTAATAAATCTTTTCCTACTAAGGTATATAGATGTAATAGGTTAAATCTTGATTCTTTATCTAACTTTTCGGCACTATCTATTAATGAATGAATAAAATCAGTAACTAAATATGGGTCATAATAGTAGTTGTGTGACAATAATGCTGTATAGTTTGTTATAGTTGCAGGATTATTTTTTATAAATTCAATTATCTGAGGTTCAAATAATATTTCTGGATTATAGTCATTAGATAAATACATTTCATATAATGCTTTATTTACTAGAGGAGCATTTTTATTAGCAACAGCTGTTCTTAAATTAAATTCAGCAAATGTTTCTATGCTTTTATTTTCGATAAAATTTCCAGCATAATTAATAATTGCAATTGATTTTCGCTGACTAAATAATAACGAATCCCATGGAAGAGAATTATTCCTATTTGTTAGAATTGTTTTTAAAGAATCATGCGTGATTTTTGTAAGATTTTCATTGTTGAAATAATGTAATTGAAAATTCATTTGCTCCCAATTTTCTTTTGCATCAATAGAAAATAAATCTATTGGAATATTAAGAACAGAACTTATATGGTTTTGAATGAAATTTGCACGTGAGTTGTGTAGATACTCATTATGTATAGAATCACCTTCTACAGAACTAAATGATTTCACATGAATAGAGTGGATTTTTCCATCATATTTAGAAATCTTTGGCAAATTAATTGACTGAGTAATATTTGTTTTAAAGTCATAGTTTATTATTTGAGAATAAACTATTCCTTCTTTTATTAATTGAATTTTAGGTTCATCTTTAATAAATGGTTTAATAAGTCTTAGCTCATAATCTTTTGAAGATATATTAGTAGGATAAATATATTTACAAGCTTTCCCATTTTTTATTAAAACTAATGCAGGTGAATAATCATTTCCTTGAAGATTATTTGGGATACTTCCTACTTTAGTTATAATTCGATAATCACTTTCTGCTTTATTGTTTGAGAGTATTTCATTTAAATAAAATGGTTTAAGTAAAATACCATCATATACTGGAGAAAAGTCCAATTGATTTGTCTTTTCACATTCAAACTGATCTTTGGAGATAAGGTCAATAGCTATTCCATCATTTGATTCTGAAAATATTTCCTTAAAATGTGAAATGTCGTTATAGTACAGAATTACTTCATTATCTACAATTTTCAAATTATTGCTCATGCCAATTACTAGATTAAGATGATTTCTAAATTCATCTTCACAGTCTATTGATGATTTAGTAAGTCCAAATGAGTTAGTTGAAATTTGATTTCCAACTATATGACCTTTAGTTCCAAAAACTTGTGTAGCATAAATGATATTTTTTTTCAAATCTGTTTTAAAGCCTAAATCACCAAACATATATTGTGGGTAAATCATATTTGCATAATGCCCAGGCGAATTTTTCCAATCCAAAAACATTTCTTCTGCAAGTACAATAATATCTTTGTTTTTGAGTGGAAAATTTTGAGTTTTAGAATAAAGAATATTTTCGCCTACTAATTCAAAATCACTTCCACTAAAAGCCATAACACGATCACTAGGAGAACTATATTTTGCATCCTTTTCATCATGCGTAAGTGTGTCATTATTTACCATATAGTTACTGTGAAATTCGGCTGCTATTCTTAATGTACCATTAAATATTAATGGTTTGAGTCCTTTGCTTATTCTAAGATTATTAATTCTGTTTGAAAGTTCTTGACGTAGAACTTTTGTGTCATTTTCGGTAAGTTGCGAAAAACTGATAAATGGCACTAAAATAAATATAATAGATAATATTCTTTCTGACATATTCTTTTACATGATTGCTATTTATATGTAATTTATATATGCAAAGATATGTTTTTTATATTGAATTAAAGATAATATTTTGTGCTTTTATATTTTTAATACATCCACAGGAATTTTATTGATTTTTAGTTTCTTGAACTTAATTGTAGATAAATCTATCTAGGTTTAAGTTGGTTGATTTGATTTTGATTGTTTTCTATTAATGTAGAAGAAGAAACACTATCTCTAGAAAATAAAGTATTGCTTTTTTGAAATAATTTTCTATCCTCTTTTTCTGTGTGTTTAAATAAATCATTGTTGCCTTCGTCAAAAGGATTTTCTTTTACATTTTTAGGAACTAAATTTTGTTGTTGCTCAAACAATTTTCTAGATACAAATAATTCTTGTCTAGCATCTTTTGCTTGCAACTCTACAGTAGGATTGTACACACCATCAATTCAATTAAATGGTATCACATCTTTTTGTTGGATGTCAAGATAGTTGTTTGTGCTATCGTTTATGTTTTCTGTGTAGTAAAAATATTTATCTATAATTTTCCTTACATAATTAAAAGTTTCCGTTCCTCTACAATAGCCATACTTTACCACTTTATCAGTATAAAATTTCGGATTTGATTTGTATAATATAAAGTATTCTGTGTTGCCATCCCATTCAGTATCTGAATAGCCATATTTTTTGCAAGTCTTGCGCGTCTTGCACGTGTCCCATTCAGCATTGTACGATGCCAGGATAAATTTTGTACGCTGTGTAATGTCAGGAATATGTTTCCAAAATTGCTCTAAATATTTTAAGTATTTGCTGCCAGCTTTTATATTTATATCAGGTTGATAAGGGTTGCCTTCTAAGCCCATTTGCCTTGCTGTTCCTGGCATAAGCTGCATCAAACCTTTGGCACCAGCCCAAGATGTTGCTTGTGTATTAAACTTTGATTCTTGATACATCAACGCAGCAATTAATCGCCAATCCCATTCTATTGTTTTTGCATAATGTTGAATAATATTATCATAAATAGAAATTTGACCATCTAATAAAAGTTGTGCTTCACTAAAAAGTTCTATGCTATTTTTGTTTTGCTTAAAATATTTATCATTCAATAATTTGTATGCTTTGCCAGAAATAAATTTACTCAACCACTGATTAAGTGCAATATGCAATTCTGGCGATTTTTTTCTTACAGCATAATGCAAATCTTGATGGCTGCCTATTACCAAACTTACATCTAGATTGTGTAAAAATGATTGATTGATCTGTGCTAAATCTTTATCTGCAATAGTATAATCAATTGCAGCATCAGATACTGCATTGATTAAATCTTCAGTACTTCTATCATCACCAAGTAAATTGATTGCAACAGCAATTCCTAAAGTATCTGCTGCTTTTTTGATGTTGTGATAGTATGGAGAATTTACAGTTAAAAAGATAGATTTCTGATCTAATTGTTGTAAATGTTGTATAGCTTGTGTGTACACAACAGTACTATCTTGTTGTCGTTGGTATTTCCCAGATTTGCGTTGTACCAACACTTGTTCTATATTTCTATATGGAATTGAATAGCTAATATTATTGTTCTTTATTTTGTGTAGTCCATTCGCAATAATATCACCTTTGCCTTGTTCTAATAAAGTGTACAATTCGTTTGTGTTTTTTGCAATTACAAATTCTACTTTTAAGTTATTCTCTTTTGCAAACTGTTTAATGATTTCATAGTCGAAACCTAAAGTCTGATTTTTATAGATAAAGTAGCTAATAGAATTGTATTCAGTAATGACTCTTAAAGTACCTCTTTCTCTTATTTGAGTTAAGTCAATAGGTTTTTCAAGTATAGAAGGCGTTGAATTTGATTTTTTGAATGAGAAATAGTAAAATAGTACGACAATAATGCCAACTACAATAAATGGTGCTAGTCTTTTATAATCTATGTTCTTGTAATCTATATTCACAATAGTAATGTAATTAACAGACGTTGTTTGGTAATAAAAGATTGCATGCTTATGCTAATTTAATAATAATTAAGATTCTTGTTGCGCTGAGGTTTTCATTTCTTCGGCTATAGTACTTCCTAAATATTGCTCTACGATGTAATGTACAACCTGTATTAATGGTGTAAGCAAAGCGGCAACGGGCAGTTTATAGATTTAATTTCCTATGCAAATAGATAATACAAAACTTAATGACAACGCTTGTGCATTCGAATATTTTGGTATTAAATAAAAAGCCAAAAACAATACTACAAAGCTATCTATAAATTGAGATATTAAAGTGGAACCAGTTGATCTTAGCCAAATGTATTTTTCTCCAGTTATTTTTTTTATTCTATGAAAAACAACTACATCAATTATTTGTCCTAATAAAAATGCAACCAATGAGCCAATAATAATGGCAATTCCTTGTCCAAATATTTGTGTAAAAGCAACTTGCATATTTGCAATACCAGCACTTTCTTTACTTTCTATCCACCAATCTGCTGGTACTAATCTTATAGCAAGTGTATACATCAAAAATGCATAGGCAAGCAAACCCACAGTAATATTAGTGAGAAATTGCACGCCTTTTTTTCCATAGTATTCATTGATGATGTCTGTAAGAATAAAAACAATTGGCCATAGTAGCACTCCAGCTGTAAGATTGAAAGAAAATGGATTGTTAAATAGGTTTAATTGAATCGGTTGAATGCCCAGCGTTTTTTCTAATGAGAAAATTTTAACACCAATAATTTCTGCAATAAATGCATTTGTAATAAATATACTGCCAAGTATAATAAATAATCTAGTGCTTTTATTTTGAATGATGTTTTGTATCATGCAATAAAGATAAGCATGAAAACTGAGTTATCTAATAAAATTGAGATTGGTGCAAAAAAAAACGGGCATGCTTGCACACGCCCGCAGACATAAAGTCTAGAAACATAAAAACCCGAAGTAAATCTATTAATTTATTTTATTAATGTCAAATATTTTAAAAGAAATATTTAAAAATAAATGTTTTATTAACTTAAGTATATTTTTTCGTGTTTAGATAAATATTACAATTATTCCATATATCTTTACTGAAATGGCAAAAATATTGGCAATAGACTATGGAAAAAAGCGCACAGGATATGCTATTTCTGATGATTCAAAGACTTTTGCATTTGGGCTTTCTACACAAAATTCAGCGCAGAATATTCAATATTTAAAGGAAATAGTAGTAAAAGAAAAAGTTGACACGATTGTGATTGGGTTACCAAAGAAGTTAAATAATGAATTGGCAGATATTGTGGATGATATTGAAATATTCAAACAAAAAATACTTATAGAGTTTCCAAATATTGAAATTGTAGATGTAGATGAGCGCTATACATCTAAATTGGCATTTCAATCTATGATAGATAGTGGCATGAAGAAAAAGGATAGGAAAAATAAATCATTAATAGACGAAATTTCAGCAACAATTATTCTACAACATTTTTTAGAGCTTAAAAAATAAATTTTTAGTCTTATTTTTGCACCATGATTTTACCTGTAGTTGTGTATGGTTTTCCTATACTAAAGCAAAAAGCAAATGAAATAGCATCAGAATACCCCAATCTCGATGAGTTAATCAAAAATATGTGGCAAACAATGTATCATGCACAAGGTGTTGGTTTGGCAGCGCCACAAATTAATTTATCTATAAGATTGTTTGTTGTAGATACTTTGCAGCTAAAAGATAGAAAAGAAGATGAACCAACTTTTGTAGGAATTAAAAAAGCATTCATCAATCCACAAATACTTGAAGAAAGTGGTGAAGCATGGAAGTATGAAGAAGGTTGTTTGAGTATACCTGGAATAAGAGAAAATGTAGAGCGACAAGCAAAAGTAAAAATTCAATACCAAGATGAGCAGTTTAATACTGTTGTGGAAGAATATGATGGTATTAACGCAAGAGTAATTCAACATGAATACGACCATATTGAAGGCATCTTATTTACTGACAAGATAAAACCACTGACTAAAAAGCTGATTCAGCCAAAGCTCAATAAAATTATGCGTGGAGATTTTAAAGCCGAATATCGTACTAAAGTATTTGGAAAATAGACTTTATGTCTTTGTTATAGATTGTTTAGCATTCGTATAGCACTACAAACAAAAACACCAGCAGTTTCAGTTCTTAATATGCTATTGCCTAATGAAATCTCTAGAAATTGATTTTGGTGAGCAAGTTGAACTTCACTATTAGTAAAATCACCTTCTGGACCAATGCATATAATCAATTCTGTATTCTTTTTGTATAATTCTTGTATTTGTGGTGGATTGCTATTTTGTGTACAATGTGCAATAAATTTTTGTTCGGGTAATTGTTGTTGGATGAAGTTTTTAAAATTACTTATCTCATGAATGGTAGGCAAATATAAATGCTTGCTTTGTTTGGTTGCAGAAATAATGATTTGTTGCAATCGCTCAAGTTTTATTGTATGCTTTTCGGTTCGTTCTGTAATTATTGGATAAATATTCCTAACGCCAATTTCTGTAGCTTTTTCTACAAACCATTCTATACGTGCAGGATTTTTTGTAGGAGCAATCGCAATAGATAATAGCTGTGTGTTGTTTTCTTCAGCCTTTATTATTTTTAAATCTGATAGTTGGATTTCATTTCTTGAAATTGATAAAATAGTTGCTTGATATAATTTTCCATTACCATCAATTACTTCAATGCAGTCACTTTCTTTGCATCTTAGTGCTTTTATAGCATGTCTAGAATCTGAATCTAACAATAATGGTAATGTGTTAGAATAAAACCTTTTCAAGTAAAAAATTAATATGGAGTAGTTAAAAATATTTCACCGCAATTGCCAATACCTTTAAATGGTAAAACACCAATTAATGTATCATTTGGTTGTACAACTTTATTCGTTAAGTCATAAAGTGCAATGTTTTTCTTCATTTTTTTGTTTGCTTTTACGGCAATTCCAAAATTTGTAATAGCAGGCACGATACCAACTGGAAGTACTTTTTTTAGATTGCCTTTTCCAAAAGGATTTGGTGCAACTAAGCCAGCATACAGCCAATATAAACAAGCATTTTGTTTTGATTTTTTTATATATTCTTCAGTACTTATTGGTGTTATTTTATTAGCACCACCACATGAAAAATTAAAATCTTTAATTGGTAGTGGAACATCAGATTTGTTTACAATTTTTATTGCTACCAATGTATATCCACCCTTTTTTAATTCTTTTTTTGCAATTTTTGTATTTCCAGTATTAAACATTACACCTTGTCTAGTTGTGTATTCAAATTTCTCATTTTCTGTTTTCATTTCTTTGTATGGAAACTGTTCTGCATAAAATGGTTTGTAAGTGCCAGCACAGCTGCTAACAAATATTGCAATTAAAATTACTAAGAATAATCTCGAACTTCTTTTCATCATTTTTTAAGTAGTTAGTATCTCAAAGTTAATACATTTTAATCTATTTTACTAACAAATATCTTGATAATAATGAGTCGGAAAGAGGTGTTTCCCATTTTTGCTCAAAATCAAGCTTATTAGCAACTAAGTTGTTAAAAATGATAGTATCCTTGTTGATTTTTCCATTATTTAATAATTCTTCAATTTGGTTGATTGAAAAACTTCCAACCATTTGCTCTTGAATTTTATAACAAACTTTCATTCTGTCAAAGAAATTAACTTGATACGCTTGTTCCAATTCTTTAATGAGTTTTACCGAAGAGTCAATAGAACAACCACTTACATTTACCTGTGCATTGTCTGCAATTAAAACAACAAATCTTCTGTAGTATAATGCACCATAAGCAGGCACTTCAACTTGGTGCGATTTCCAGTTTTCTACAAAATCTTCAATTGCCAATTCAATAGTAGAAACTTCATCTAAGTTAAAAGTTCTATCAGCTTGATATATCCAAACTTTTGAGTTTTCTGGTAATCGATTGTAAGGTATAAGCATAAATAAATTGTATGAATGAGTATGTAAAGATACGTATTTGTAAGTAATGTTAGATAGAAATCCAATTTTGTTGTTATTTACCTGGTATTCGTAATTCAAAAATTATTGCATAAATATTATACATAGTTTTCCATTTGTTATTGACAAACTACTTTTTTTGTAATTAATATTTTATAATAAAATAGATATTTATGATGAGTAATTGCTGTTAAAGATATTGTATATTTTGTGATTTTTTATTGTCATTTAAATATATTTGTATCAATATAATTGTTTTTTATTATAAATATTTGCAAGTAATAAATGCAAGTATTATGGTAATAAGATTTTTACTCTCAATTTTTTGTACAACGGTTTTATTATTTAAAGTACATAGTAATGATACAATATACTCAGCAAGTTTGATGAATAATATTTATATTAATGAATTATCATCAAGAGGAACAGCTAATGATGATGATGACTGGATAGAAATATTTAATGCACATAGTTCTCCAGTTTTTATTAAAGACAGCGTATTTATATCAGACAAAAATAATAATAGAAAAATGCATGAGCTAAAAGGCATTATTATTCCGAGCAATGGCTATGTAATACTCAAAGCAACAGGAGATACAAACAAAGGCAATAAGCATCTGCTGTTTTCATTGAGTAGCAATGGCGAAAGTTTGTTCTTATCACGATATCAAGGAAATACATTAGTATTACAAGATTCAATAACTTTCCCAGCCTTACAATACAATACATCTTTTGGTCGTGTCATTGATGCAATAGACATAAATGCAATATTTATACAGCCAACTTATAATGCGAGTAATAATAATGCATTACAAAAATTAGAGTTAACATTTAGTCATCAAAGAGGTTTGTATGATAGCACATTTTTACTTACACTTACAAGCGAACCAAATGCAATAATAAAATATACCACAGATAATTCGATGCCAACATTTACAAATGGTTTGGTTTATAACAATGGTATAATTGTAGATAAAACTACAACAGTTAAAGCAATTGCATATAATTCATCACAAACAGCACAATCATTTTTAGAAACACATAGTTATATTCTAAAATCAAACTTTACTTACGATTCAGTATTCTTTAAGTATAAAAACAATATTACAAAAGAAGAATACAAGAATGTACTGGATGATTTGCCAATTGTTTCATTTAATACTCAGACACTACCATTACCTAATAATGTAGATTATTTTCCAGCAAGTTTTGAGTATATAGATGATCATATAACTGCAAATCATAAAAACATACAAAGCAACTGTGGCGTAACAAAATTCGGACAAGCAACATTGACACGATTTATTAATGGAAACTACAAATTCAAATTTAATGATGACTATGGTGTAAAGAAAATTCAATATTCATTTTTTGATACATTAAGTTATGATAATTTCAAACCAACAAATACGATTAGTAGATTAGAGTTGAAGCTTAGTAATTATGGTGATAAGATAATGGATTATGTCTGTTATCGAACATTAAAACAAATGGGTGCTTTTGCACTAAATACAAAGTTTGTACATTTTATTGGAAATGGAAGATATATGGGAACAAGAATAATTCGTGAAGATTATAACGCACATAATTTAGAAGAATATTTTGGAGATGATAATGATAACTATACTAAAGTCGATTTGAAAGATGCAAATTATTTAACAGGTGTCGTAGAAACTGGTGATGGAAGTATGGATAAGTGGAATGAGATTAAAAATCTAATTAATACCAATGATTTTCAAGGTATAAAACAAAATGTAGAAGTTAAAGAATATATAAAAAATTTGGTATTACTAATGTTGTCAGATATGGAAACAGAAGTAGAAATGATAGGACATAATGATGCACCAAATTTTACAAAATTTAGAACACTACTTGCCGATACTGATGGAGCATTTCATAATCTCAATACATTGCCATTTGTAATAAATAAATATAATGTAAAATGGAATACGCCACTTGTGCTTAATGGTCCAGCTGGGTTAGCAGGAAAATTTATAGGAACAGCGAATGTAAATTGGGGAACAGCATACACAAATGTCGGAAATTTAGAATTTAAAACATGGATTAAAGACATTATTAGTATAGAAATGGAAAGCATTGATGGTGCACTTACAGTTAATAGTTTAAACAGTAAAATTGTTGAAGCGTTTAAAATTATAGAGCATACACAGAAAGTGGAAGAAGCACTATTTGGATATTCTGAAGATTTCTATCAATTATGGATAACAGAATTAGATAAGTATCAAAATCATATGCCAACAAGACTAAATTATGTACTGAATGAGTGGAGAAAAAGAGATCTAACACATAGACTTAAGCCAACAAACATCATAGCAAATCAAATAATAACTTCTACAGATTCTATCAGAATACAAAATAATGATAGCATTGCAAGTCAAATTTATTATACTTTAGATGGTTCTGATCCAATGGGAAATGATGGTGTTGTTGCGCCAAATGCATTTCTATATTCAAATGAATTTGTTCTACCAATAGGTAATTATGTTATTACTACACGCACATTCATTCCAAAAAATTGGGGACCAATGACACAAACTTCAATCAATGTTACAGATGTAATTAATACCATAGATGTAGTAATCACAAATATCCAATACAAACCATTGAGCAATTCAGATGCGGAGTTTTTGGTTGTAACAAACATATCAAACAATAGCATTGATATTTCATATTATAAAATTACAGATGGTATTGTACATACATTTTTGTCAAATACAATATTATTGCCTAATGAAAAAATATTAATTGCTAAGAATTTAGATTTAGTACAAAATTTATTACCACAAATTACACAAAGACAACAATGGACAAGTGGTAGCTTAAATAATTCAGGAGAATTATTAGTGCTAAAAGATACTTTGAATAACATAGATGATAGCTTAACTTATAAACCAACAGCACCATGGCCAATAGATGCCAATGGAACAGGAAAGATGTTGCAATTAAAAGAACTAAACTTAGATAATGCATTAGGTGAAAACTGGGAAGCTGTTGATGTAGATACATTAATTACTAGAATAAATAAAAATGAGCTTATAGGAATTACAATATATCCAATGCCATTCAAAGATAAAATACACCTTAAAATTGACAATAAAGAGCTGAAATATCCAATTAAGGTTTCAATGTTTGATATATTAGGAAGAAAAAGACTAGAGCAAACATTCGATACAAATGAAATTGTAATCAACACACATGCATTAGAGCAGAATGTTTATTTTATAAAAATTTCTGACGCAAAAGGTATAAATTATAAAATTATTAAAGTTATAAAATAAATATAAAGCTATTTAAAAACTATAGTCTCCATTATTATTTATATTTATAGATAGTTCTTTTTGTTCTTCTATAAATTTATCATGTCCAGTTTTTAGATTTTCCCAAAATGAGATGAGTTCATTATCATTCTTATATTTTGTTGTATAATAAGTCATGTTTTTGTCAGTCATTTTGAATGGAAAAATATAAACAGGAATTTTTTGCTGACCATTGTTTTTAGCATGCATTGCTAATAAATATATTTCTTTAATAATATTGTCAGTCATAGGCAAACAACCAACAGTTGCGCACGAACCATGAATAAAAATATCGCCACCCAAATTATCAAACTTACTCTTTTTTATATCAGATTGATTGGGATAGTTGATGCCAAGTGATAAATAAAAATTACTCATCGGATTAAATCTATCTATGTAATAAAATCCTTCGGGTACTTGTCCATCACCTTCTTTTCTTTTTGGGCCAAGTTGTCCAGAACGTGCACAAATCTTATAAGATTGAATCTTTTTGTAATTATCATCTTGCTTTGTCTTAGCATAAATATCTAATAAATCATTGTCTTTGTAGGCAACTAAAAGTAGGTTTATATTGTTGAGTTTGATTTGATTTTTGTTTAATTTCTTTTCAATCAATGCTTCTTTTTCTTCAATTGCATCTTTTACACGTTGATATTTTTTTTGAGCATCTAAAAAATCTGATTGCATAATGCTTGAAAATAATATTATTTCTACAAATGTTACTATAGATGCCAGCATATATTTTATGAAATATTTTTCTATATTAACGTGTATCATTTTATTTCGTGTCACAATTCAAAGTTTATTAACGATTATTAAGTGTTTTTTGCATGTTTATTTATAAAATTGAAAAAAACAATATGATACTAAAGTGAATTTTCAGCGAATTAAAAGCATTTATCCATAAAGTTTAGAGAAAATATTGTAAATTAGATTAGCTAAACTATTTATATGTATAATTCTAGAATATGTGCACTATTGGTATGTATATCAATTCTGTGCAATGCGCAAGCACAAACTTTGTTACGTGGGCCGTATTTACAAAGCTTAACCAATAAATCTATTAAAGTAATGTGGCGTACATCTGAGGCAACTGCTTCTGTGCTAAGATATGGCAGTCATTGGGATAGCTTGAATCAAACAATTATAGATACAACAAAAGTAAAAGACCATATTGTACTAATAAGTGGTTTACAAGCTAAAACAGAATATTTCTATCAAGTTGGTTATGATGATGCAGTTTTAGCAAGCAGAAACGAGCAACATCATTTCTATACAGCACCAAATCCTAATGATACTAATGGTTTTAAATTTTGGGTAACAGGCGATTTTGGCGCAGGCAATAATGAACAAATAAAAGTAAAAAATTGGTTTCAAAATTATCTAATAAACAATAAAGTTGATTCTTGGCTTTGGTTGGGCGATAATACATACAATGATGGCAAAGACCAAGAATATCAAACAAAAGTATTTAGTAGTAATTATGGTTATGATTCTATCTTTAGATTTTTACCATTTTATCCAATACCAGGCAATCACGATTATGCAAGTGTCAACCAAAGTAAAGCAGCTGAAAAACATACTGGACCATATTATAGCATGGTTGAAGTATTTAAGAACGCAGAAATGGGTGGTGTGCCTTCAAAAACAGAAGCATATTATTCTTACGATTATGGCAATGTACATTTTATGGCATTAAATTCAGAACTATATACATATATGTTGTTTTGGGATTTAGGAAATCCATACAGAACTTGGATAGAAAATGATATTAAAAGTTCTGATAAGCTATTTAAGGTTGCCTATTGGCATCAAGCACCATACTCAAAAGGTTCGCATGATACAGACGATTTTTGGGAAATATTTATGCAAATTATGAGAGAAAAAGTCACGCCTATTTTAGAAAAATGGGGCGTAGATTTAATATTAAGTGGACACTCACATGTGTATGAGCGTTCTTATTTAATCAATAATCATTATGGAAGATCAAATACATTTGATAGAAATACAATGTTGATTGATTCTACTGATGGTAACCCAGATAGCAATAGAGTGTACATCAAACTCAACTATGGCGAAGAGAAAAACAAAGGCACAGTGTATGCTGTTGTTGGCAATAGTGGAAAAACAGAATCACCAACTGGGAAAATGCATCCTGTGATGTGTGTAAAAGATGATAACGATGGTGATGGTGGTTCAGGAAGTATGATATTGGAAGCAAAAGGAAATCAATTGACAGGTAATTATTATAAATCTAGTGGAGAATTGTATGATAAATTTAGAATTATAAAACAAGATACCACAATTGTTTCTTCCATAAAAAGTAATACCTATTTTGATGATTTTAATGTTTACCCAAATCCATTTTCTAGTAAAATTAATATAGAACTTAGTGCAAAGAAAAACATTGATGCAAGTATATATTTACAAAACTTGAATGGACAAATTCAAAGACAAAAAGTTTGGGAAGGCAAAGCATTAAAAGGAAATCAAACAATTGAAGTTGATGGCTTAGAAAACCTTGCAAGTGGTTCTTATATTATTTATGTCATACATCAAGATGAAATAATATCACAAAAGATAATTAAGTTCTAATTTTCTTTTTTTATCATTTCTAAATTAATATTTTTCTTGATAGGAATTAACACCGAACTTGTTTTTACTGAATAGGTATTTGAAGTGTAATTTTCTTTTGATACTTCAATTGCATAATTTTGATTGGGTAATAAATAGGTTTCAAAAATACCTTTTTTATTGGTGTAAAATATTTGCTCTTGATTAGTCTGTTGGTTGGTAATTTTAATACGCACACTATCTAAAGCAATATTTCCATCATATATGGTATAATGTATTAGTAAATCATCATAATTAAAAATATAAATATCATCAGCGCCTTTTCCTTCTGGTCTATTCGATGAAATATAACCTTTAGTATAATTTGAATCTAAGAAGAAACCAAAATCATCAGCTGAAGAATTAATAGGCATTCCAAGATTTTCGGCTTCTAAGTATTCGCCACTTCTGCTGAGTATTGTTTTAAAAATATCCATTCCACCAAAACCTTGATGTCCTGTTGAAGAAAAATACAAGGTACCATCATTATGAATAAATGGATAGCGTTCGTCGCCAGCTGTATTGATGTTTTTTCCAGCATTTTTAGGTTTGCTCCACACACCATTTGTATACATACTGTAGTAAATGTCTTTTCCACCAAAACCACCAGCTCTATCAGAAGTAAAAAATATTTTATCGCCATCATGATTAATACTTGGATAAGCACACGAATATTCAACATCATTAAACGAAAGTTCTTTAAAATCTTTTGTTTCGCTATTATTTAATTTTGCTTCAAATATTTTTAGTGTAACATCACCTTTTTTATTTTTTATAGCATCACCATATTGTACATTATTTTTGGTGTAATATATTTTGTTAGATGCAAGATGTACGCTTGCTGGTCCACTATTAAAATTTTTAGAATTAATAATTCCTTTCATTGGTTCAATAGTCCATGATGTGTCAGCTTTTTTTTCAGCTACATATACTTTCGAATAACTCATGCCATCATATGCATTTGTTTTTCCTTCTCTAGATGATGTGAAAATAATTTGATTACCAAAATCAACAGCACAAAAATCAGATGCATTAGAATTTATCCAATCTAAATTTTTAAATTTTATTTTGCGTTTTGGTGTCAATGATTGATTGGCTTTAGCACATGATTCTAATAATGTTTTTACTAAAATAGAATCATTGGGTTTGGTATCCAAATATCCTTGTAGCCACTTGTCAGCATCAAGATATTTGTTGTTATTCATTAGTATTTGACCATAGTACAGCCAATTCTTTTTATTTGAATTTTTATCAGCTACAACTATAGCATAATATTTTTCGGCATTTACAAAGTCATTTGTCTTTCTATAGCATTCAGCAATTTTTCTAATAGCTTGTATGTTTCCTTTTTCTGCTAATGGCTTTAATTCTACAATAGCTTCAGAATATTTATAGTCTAGCATCAATTCATCTGCTTTTTTGGTAGACTGAGCTGATAAAGAAAAGTATTGTGCTGTTAAAAATATAATAAAAATACTTCTAAAAAATAAATGCATAAACTGGATTTTTTATGTGATTCAAATATCTACTATTTTTATAAAATTGTCAATTTCTATTCCTTTTTCTGATTTTTTTAATGTACATGCTTCAATATCTTTATCATGCTCAAAGAATAATATATGTCTGTTTTCATATGCTCTTTCTAGTAGTATGATTTTTTCTTTCATGGTTTCTAATGGACGAATGTCATAAGCCATTACAAATGGTAGCCTAATATGGTGATGTGATGGAATTAAATCAGCACAATAGGTAATTATTTTTTCATTGTAATAAATATGACAAATGAGCATGGCTTCTGTATGTCCAAATACTTGTTCTAATTCAATTTTATCACTGTTAAAATCTTCACTGTCTACAAATTTAAGTTTTCCAGATTGTTGTATTGGTACTAATATTTCTTGTAGAAAAGATGCTTTTTCACGCGGGTTTGGATTGTTTGCCCATTGCCATTGCGCATAGCTTGTCCAAATATTTGCATTAGGAAATCTTAGTATAGCATTTTGATTTTCATCTCTTGTAAGTACACCACAACAATGATCAAAGTGTAGGTGTGTCAGGATAATATCTGTTATGTCTTCTGGTTTGAAACCATGTTTCGCTAATGAACTTTCTAGTGTGTCATCTCCATGAGGAAAGTATCTACTTCTATAAGTTTCATTCATAAAATCGCCAATGCCAGCATCAATTAATATTAATCTATTATCATCTTCAATTAACAAGCATCTTAATGCCCAAATGCACATATTGTTTTCATCAGCAGGATGTAGTTTTTGCCACAATGTTTTAGGTACTACACCAAACATGGCACCACCATCTAATTTAAAGTATCCAGTATCTATTGTATATAGTTTCATAATTTATTTGTTTAGTGCTGTTCTTAATTCAATAGCTGTTTCTTCTACACTTTTAGTGTTTGTTGCTGCCCATGCACCAGTTTCTGAACTTGCGTAGTATTTTATAACATTTTTTGCACGCCAAGGCGGGTAGAATTCTATATGAAATCTATAGAATTTTCTTTGATCAGCTTCCAAATATTCATTGCTATTTACTACACCTTGGTGTACACACATCATAAATGGGAAAATACAATCATATAAATTGTCAAACATCTTTACTGCTTTCTTTAATACTATCGCTAATTCTAATTGTTCAGCATCATTAAAATCGTTGATATATAATTTTTCTTTCTTACTCACAATAAATATGCCATAAGGATAGTCGGTAAAATACGGCAAGAAGATTGAAAATGTTTCGCTTTCAAATATTATCCTTTGTCTGTCTTTTGTTTCTTCCAATAAAATCTCATCAAACATATTTTTTTGATGTGTTTCAAAATATGTTTTACAATTGTCAAGCTCTGTTTTTAATTTTAGTGGAATGAAAGGATAAGCATAAATTTGTCCATGTGGATGTGGCATAGTTACACCAACATCTTCGCCTCTGTTTTCAAATGGAAAGATATACTTTACTTTTTTATATTCTTTATGGAAATTAAATCTTTCAATCCAGAGTTGAACTAATTTTTGTACATGTTCATCAGATAATTCATAAATTTGGGCATCATGCTTGGGTGAATATAACACAACTTCACAGGCACCTTTTGCACCATGTGTTTCATACAATGGATTGTCATTCTGTTCTATATTTTCATTTGCATAGCTTAGTGCAGGGAAATCATTTGGGTATAAAAAAACATCAAAATCATTGGGTACTTTCTTGCCTTCTCCAGTACAAAATGCACACCAATCTTTTGGCATATTTGGCCTATGCTGTCTATTAGCAGCAACAATAGTGTATGTATTTAATAATGGGTTGTATCTCAATGAAGACATAAAGCAAATATCTATTAAAATTACCAAATATTATAAGAATTTAATATCTTTGTTAAAACTACACATTTTATGAAAAAAATATTCTTAGTTTTAGGTATACTACTAACTATACATCAGACACAAGCACAGAATTTTATTGGCGCACATTATTCTACCAAAGATGCCATGATTACAAATTCATTGAATCCAGCATTGCCAGTAGCAGGCGATGTAAAGTGGCAAGTAAATTTATTGGGTGTAAATGTGAATGCAGGAAATAACTATTTTGGATTAAATGGTTTGAAAGGCATTGCCAAAGACTTTGATAAAGAAACATCATTGATTCAGATTTTAGATGGCAAACGAAAAAACTTACATGTTAATCTTGGATTCAACGGTCCAGGTGCATTTATAAGAATTAAAAAAACAAATGCAATAACTTTTGGTGTAAGAGGAAGAGCAGTCGCAACTATAAATGATATGAACCAAGATTTGGTGTATTCATTGTACAATGATTTTAGCAATATCTTAGATTGGGCGCCAACTTTTAAAGATGAAAGAGGCGCAGGTGCAGTAAATGTATATCATGAAATATATGCAGGGTTTGGAAAATCAATCAATATAGGAGATAGACATGCAATTCACTTAGGTGTAAATGCTAAATTAATTACAAATGTTTTTAACGCACAGTTTGATGTTAATGATTTGAATTTTAATAAATTTGTTACAAGCGCAACTGATAGTTTTATAAACGTAGGCAATACAAACTTTAATTTTTTAGTTTCAGATAGAATTGATGATGGATTTAAGTACAAATTTGGAATTAATGGATTTGGATTTGATGTTGGCGCAATCTATGAACTAAAAAAACAAGGCACAAATGAACATTTCTTATTATTAGGTTTGTCAGTTAATGATATAGGAAGAAATAGCTACACACTAGGAAAAAATAGTAGAACATTTGTTGGGAATAATACAAATGTACATGCAAGTGAATTAGTAAATGGAGATGGAAGTACTATAAATATTGATGAAGTATTAGATAAATTAGGAACCAATGTAACGCCAACAGGAAAACATAAAATGAAATTGCCAATGGCTATCAATGTTTTCGCAGATGTAAGAATAGTAAAAATGTTTTATGCAAATGCAAATTTTCAAATCAATCCATATTCTTTCAAAAAAGGCGATCCTAAAGCAAATTTACCAGATAATATTACAATTACACCAAGGTTTGAAACTAGAATTTTCTCAGCATATCTTCCAGTAAATTGGAATAAATACTCAGGATTTAATGCTGGTGCAGCTATCAGACTTGGGCAATTTACTTTGGGTTCTAGTAATATCATTACAGCATTCATCAAAAAACCATTTACAGGTATGGATGTTTATTTGAATATTGGATTTGGAAAAATAGACAAAGGCAATAAGTCTAAAAAAGCGAAAGACGAAAAAACAAAAGAAGAAAAACAAAAATCTGATGAAAATTAAGTTCCTCTTACTAATTCTAGTTGTATTGGTTTCTGCATTCCGTGTTGACGCATATGCTGATACTGTAAAAAAGAAAAGTTGTCCCAAGAAAGTATATATTCCAGGAGGTAGTTCAAAGAAAGGAAATAAATATCAGAAAGTAAGTAAGCGCAAAAAAATAAAAACTCATTAAGAAATTTGTCGGAATTTATTTACAGTATAAGATACAACAAGGCTAAAGTTGCGCCTAAAATTTCAAATCAAGTTGCTTGGGAAAACGCTGCAACTTATATTAATAAATTGGATTTTATTCTTGAACCAGAATGGCATGCAGGAAGCTATTATGTGCAAGAAAGTAGCTCTATGTTTTTAGGCTATATTCTAGAGCAAATTTCAGTAGAAAAACAAGATGTTATTGCTTTAGATTTGTGTGCAGCACCAGGAGGAAAATCTACACATATTCTAGATAAACTAAATAAAAATTCAATACTAATTTCAAATGAGTTAGTGCCAAAAAGAAATGCCATTTTAAAAGAAAATTTAATAAGATGGGGAAATTCGAATGTAATTGTTACACAAAATGAAACTAAGTATTTCAATAGTTTTAATCAGTTTTTTGATGTAGTAGTTGTAGATGCACCATGCAGTGGCGAAGGATTGTTTAAGAGAAATCCAGATGCAATGAAGGAGTGGAGCGAAGAGAATGTTGCTATGTGCGCTACAAGACAAAGAGAAATATTACAACATATTATTCCAGCAATTAGAGAAGATGGATATTTAATATATTCTACATGTACTTTCCAACAATGCGAAAACGAAGACCAAATATCATTCTTGTTGCAAAATGGTTTTGAACTTGTAGATATTGATGCATCAACATTTGAAGAAATATCTTCAGGAAGCATAAAAAATACATTTAGATTTGAACTTGAGAAAGTAAAAGGCTCAGGATTTTTTATCGCATGTTTAAGGAAAATAAAATCATCTAATAATTACAGCATCAATCAAACAAATAAAATATTTTATAATAAAATTGAAACCATACAATTTAAAAACTTAGGCGAATGGATTGAAAATTCAGAACAATACAATACATATTCATTCAAAGAAAATTTATATATCATCAACAAAAAATTCGATTCCATTCTATATGCAATTAAAAACAATTTATACATTACATATTTTGGAGTAGAAATTGGAATTTTAAAAAAAGACATTTTTATTCCAGCACATGCATTAGCATTGTCTACAGTAATAAATAAAAGTATAGATAAGGTTGAAGTAGATAAAAAAATAGCAGTAAATTACTTGAAGAAAAATGAAATTCAACTTGAATACAATAAACAAAAATCAACGTGGTGTATAATACAACATGTACAACTAAATATAGGCTGGATAAAAATTTTACAAAATAGGGTGAATAACTATTTGCCAAATCATTGGAGAATATTAAAACAATAACATGAATCAATTAAAGCATGAAACTTCACCATATTTATTACAACATAAAAATAATCCAGTAAATTGGTATGCTTGGAATAATGAAGCTTTAAGCATAGCAAAAAATGAAAACAAACTAATATTGGTTTCTGTAGGATACGCAGCTTGTCATTGGTGTCATGTAATGGAACACGAAAGTTTTGAAGACAATGAAGTAGCAGCAATTATGAATCAATATTTTGTAGCTATAAAAGTAGATAGAGAAGAAAGACCAGATATAGATCAAATTTATATGAATGCTGCGCAAATTACGAGTGGGCAAGGTGGTTGGCCACTCAATGTAGTTTGTTTGCCAGATGGTAAACCAATTTATGGTGCAACATATTTCCCAAAAGAAAATTGGATGCAATTTTTATTGCATTTTCAAAACTTGTTTGTAAACGAATATGATAAAGTATTCAACCAAGCAGACAGAATTTCTAAAGGTTTACAAAGTATAGATATAATTGAATTAAACCCTGAAAAAGTAAGTTTTACAAAAGCACATTTGTACGAAATTTGGAACAATTGGCAACCAAAATTAGATATGGAATTTGGTGGAAGAAGTGGCGCACCAAAATTTATGATGCCAAACAATCTTGAGTTTTTGTTGAGATATGCATATCAAACAAATGATAAAGAATGCAACGCATACATCAAAACGACACTTAAAAAATGGCATTTGGTGGCGTGCATGACGTATTGGGTGGTGGCTTTGCAAGATACAGCGTAGATGCTATTTGGAAAGTACCACATTTTGAAAAGATGTTGTATGATAATGCACAATTATTGAGTATATATGCAATGGCGTTTCAGCAAACCAAAAGACCAATGTATAAGTCAGTTTGCAACAATATATTGAGTTGGATAAATAGAGAAATGACGGATGAAAGTGGTGGAATTTATGCTTCTTTAGATGCAGACAGCGAAGGTGTTGAAGGCAAATTTTATTGCTTTACTTATGATGAGTTTGTAGATGCATTTATTGATGATACAGCGTTGTTGGAATTAGCAAAAGAATTATACAATGTAACAGAACTTGGAAATTTTGAACATGGCATGAATGTCTTATTCAGAACACAAGAACATGAATATTTCTGCGAAAAATACCAATGTACAAATGAAGTTTTCCAACAGAATGTAAATCAAATAAACGCATTATTGTTTGCAAAAAGACAACATAAAATAAGACCAAATCTTGATGATAAAATTCTAACAGAATGGAATGCTTTGCTGATAAAAGGTTTGGTAGATGCGTACAAAGCATTTGATGATGATAGATATCTAGAAAAAGCAGAAAGTATACATCGATTTATTGCTAAAAATAGTTTGCAAGCAGATGGTAGATTGTATAGAAGTTTTAAAAATGGCAAAGTGTCTATCAATGGATTTTTACAAGATTATGTATTTTATATAGAAGCATTAATTAGTTTATATCAAGTTACGTTTAATGAAAATTATTTGCAAACAGCAAATCAATTGCTACAATATTGTATGCAACATTTTTATGATGATGATAATAAAATGTTTTATATCACTTCTGATTTAGATGAAAAACTAATTGTACGTAGTATGGATAGTAGTGATAATGTAATTCCTGCAGCAAACTCACAAATGGCAAAATGTTTATTATTGATGAGTAAGTATTTTGAAGAAGAGAAATATTATGAAATAGCAAGAGCAATGCTCAATAATGTTTTGCATGATGTAATAAAAAATGCTTCGTTTTTTAGTAATTGGGCAATAGTTTTAGATATGATATTGCACCAAAATAAAGAATTAGTAATTTCAGGAATTGATGCAAAAAATATAATAAAGGAAATCAACCAAAAATACTTACCAAATATTTTAATAGCAGGCAGTGTTACAGAAAGTAGTTTGCCACTTACACAGCATAGATTTTCAGAAAATGAAACATTGTTTTTCCTTTGTGAAAATAAAAGTTGCCAGCTTCCAGTCAAAAGTATTATCGAATTAGATTTGAAATAAAATTTCTATCTTAGAGCAATGCAGCAAGCACAAGATACTACTCAATCATCACTAAAAACCAAACTGCTTTTTTCTACAGGACAAATAGGTTGGTGCTTAGCAATGTTTGGCTTCTCAGATCTAATGTGTATGTTTTATCTACCACCAGATAATGGCGTACCATTGTTCAAAGCATTTATATATCAAAGCCAATTTTGCAAATATTTACAGTAATTGGTTTACTTACAGCAGTTGGATATATTATTTCAGCATTTATGGAGCCAATTGTTGCAGCACTGAGTGATAGAAGTAATTTTAAGTTTGGGAAACGAAAAACATTTATGGCAATTGGCATTTTTCCATATGCATTATTTTCGGCATTAGTTTTTTTTCCTTTAGATGATTTTGAGTCAAGTAGAAATATTGTATGGTTAGTCATAGTTACACTAATAGCATTCGTTGTAAAATGTTTTTATACAACACCATATAATGCTATGATAAATGAAGTAGGCAAAACAGAAAAAGATAGATTGCATCTAATTATGATATTGTCAGTTGCTTACGCATTAGGTGTAGGAATTGGAAATTTAATTCATGTAATCATAAAAGCAACAGAAAACTCAATGTCGCACGAAACAGCATTCCAATTTACCATATTTGCATATTCTGTAGCGTCATTTATTTTTATGCTAATACCAATTCTATTTGTAGAAGACAATTCAGGAAAAAAGAATAAAGAAATCAATCAAACAGAAAATAATGGATTATTCACTACAATGAAAGAAGTATGGAATAATAAGAACTTTAGGATATTTGCCATTACCGAATTAATTTATTGGTTTCCATCAAAAATATTTGTGATTGGAATACCATATTTTGTTACAGCATTACTAAAGTTAGATAATTACTACACATCAATTATCTTATATGCATGTGGTATTGGCTCATTTCTTTTGTATCCAATTATAGACAAATTGGTAGACAAGTATGGAAAAAAGAATATCATGCTATCAGCATTTGCTTTTCTAATAATTAGCTATGCATTTACAGCGAGTATTGGACTTTATCAATTACCAACTATTGTTTTTGTAGCATTATATATTATACTCAATATATATCCTACAGCAGTTTTAGGCATTTTACCTATGGCACTTACTGGCGACATTGCTGAGCAAGATTGTAAGGAAACAGGAGTAGCTAAAAATGCATCTTACTATGGTTTTAAAACATTTATGATGAAATTGGGTGTAGCTATAACAAGTCTTATTTTCCCATCATTGTTGTTACTTGGCAAAACACCAGAAAATTCATTTGGCGTAAGAATGACAGCAGTTGTTTGTATAATAGCATCAGTTTTGGCATATGTCGTTATGTCAAGATTCAAAGAGATAAAATCTAATTAATATGAAAAAAATAATATATTTTTTAGTTTTAATAATATTAAGTGCAACTTTATTTGCGCAGCAAAAATCTACAGTAAAAATTGGATTGCTTAAATACAAAGGTGGTGGCGATTGGTATGCTAATCCAACTTCATTACCAAATTTAGCTAAGTTTTGCAATCAAAATTTAGGTACAAGTATCAATACTAAAATAGATGAAGTTGAACCTTCAAGTTCAGAAATATTCAATTATACATATTTGCATATCACAGGACATGGGAATGTTATTTTTACACCAAATGAAGCCAATAATCTTAGAAATTATTTAGCTGCTGGTGGTTTTCTACATATTTCAGATAATTATGGAATAGATAAATATATCAGAAAAGCAATGAAATTAGTTTTTCCAGAACTTGATTTTGTGTTAGTTCCTTTCAACCATCCAATTTATCATCAAAAATATAAGTTTCCAAACGGACTACCAAAAATACACGAGCATGATAATAAACCAGCTCAAGGCTTTGGTTTGTTTTGGCAAGGTAAGTTAGTTTGTTTTTATGATTATGAAACAGATTTAGGCGATGGTTGGGAAGATATTGAAGTACATAACGATACTGTAGAGCAACATACTAAAGCATTGCAAATGGGTGCAAATATCATTCAATATCTTTGTATATATTAAATTTTCAATTTTATTTATCTGTTTGATACATGTGAAACAAAGGAAATTACTAAGTCAAAGACATCCTGCATTATATTTTCTTGCAGTTTGGCTAAGAAGATGCAAACAATATATTGAATGGTATTTTGGTAATAAAACTTTCGCAAAATCTAAGTCTGAGGAAAAGCTACCCTATAGATTAAAAAAACATCAATCAGTTTTGCTAAGAAAATTAGGCAATAGTGATATGCAATTGCAAATAAATAAAGTTTGTAATCTGAAAATTGCAGCTCAAAAAATCAATGGTATTTTAATTCGACCTGGCGAAACATTTTCATTCTGTAAACTAGTAGGAAGACCAACAAAGAAAAAAGGATATTTGATGGGAATGGAATTATCGTTTGGTGAAGCTGTGCCAGGCATAGGTGGTGGCATTTGTCAAATAGCTAATTTGCTAAATTGGATTGTATTACACAGTCAATTAACGATTACAAAAAAATCGCAACATTCTTATGACCCATTTCCTGATGAAGGTAGAGTGTTGCCATTTGGTAGTGGCGCAGCAATTTTTTATAACTATATCGATTATCAGTTTGTGAATAACACAGATACTACCTATCAAATTTTACTTTGGTTTACAGAAACAACAATAGAAGGAGAATTTAGATGTGATAAAATGCCAGAATTTACATACCATGTTTTTGAGAAAAATCATCAATTCCTAAAAAATGAAAATATCTTTTATCGTAGAAATGAAATTTGGAGAGATGTAATTAGTAAAAGAACAGGCAACACAATAAAAACAGAAATGATGGTAAAGAATTTTGCTAGAGTAACTTATACACCAGAAAGTTTTAGTGACAATAATTAATAGCTGTGTGTATCAAAATAAAAAGCCAACGAATTCTCGTTGGCTTTTGTGTAATAGTATTGTACTAGAAGTTATTCTATAATACCTTCAGTAAGTACAGAAACTTTATTGTTTAATACTTCAACAATTCCGCCTGAAATATTGTAGCTTACTTTCTCTTTTGAATTTCTAATATTCAATTTTCCTTTAGATAGAGAAGCTACCATTGCAGCATGTTTGTTTAGTATTTCAAATTGTCCATCTGTGCCTGGAAGTTGAACTGAATCAGCTTCGCCATTGTACACTTCTTGTTCTGGAGTTAATATGATTAATTGCATAGGTTAATTATTTAGCTTCAGCCAATATTTTCTTTCCTTTTTCAATAGCATCTTCAATAGAACCAACTAAGTTGAATGCTGCTTCAGGATATTGATCAACTTCACCATCCATAATCATTTCAAAACCTTTCAATGTATCTTCTATAGAAACGAACACACCTTTTAAACCTGTGAACTGCTCAGCTACGTGGAATGGTTGAGATAAGAAACGTTGAACTCTTCTTGCTCTATGTACAACTAATTTATCTTCTTCAGATAACTCATCCATACCTAAGATTGCAATAATATCTTGAAGTTCTTTATAACGTTGTAAAATCATTTTTACTCTTTGAGCAACACCATAGTGTCTATCTCCAATTACTTGTGGGTCTAATATTCTTGATGTAGAATCTAATGGATCCACAGCAGGATAAATACCTAATTCAGCAATTTTACGGCTTAATACTGTTGTAGCATCTAAGTGCGCAAATGTAGTTGCTGGAGCTGGGTCAGTTAAGTCATCCGCAGGTACATATACTGCTTGTACTGATGTAATAGAGCCAGATTTTGTAGATGTAATACGCTCTTGCATTAGACCCATTTCTGTAGCTAATGTTGGTTGGTAACCTACCGCAGATGGCATACGACCTAATAATGCAGATACCTCAGAACCAGCTTGTGTAAATCTAAAGATATTATCCACGAAGAATAAGATATCTTTTCCTTTACCATCACTAACTTCGTCTCTAAATTGTTCTGCTATTGTAAGACCAGATAATGCAACTCTTGCTCTCGCTCCTGGTGGCTCATTCATCTGTCCGAATACTAATGTTGCTTTAGATTCTTTTAATTGTTCTTTATCTACAGATGCTAAATCCCAATCACCTTCTTCCATAGAATGTTTGAATTTCTCACCGTATTTTATTACATCAGACTCTAAGAACTCTCTCAATAAGTCATTTCCTTCTCTTGTTCTTTCTCCTACACCAGCAAATACTGATAAACCACCATGTCCTTTAGCAATATTATTTACCAATTCCATGATAAGTACTGTTTTGCCTACTCCAGCACCACCAAACAAACCAATTTTACCACCTTTTGCATATGGTTCAATTAAGTCAATTACTTTGATTCCTGTATATAATACTTCTTTTGATGTTGCTAAGTCTTCATATTTAGGTGGTTTTCTGTGTATTGAGTATCCACCTTCTTTACTTACTGCTCCAATTCCATCTATTGCATCTCCAATTACGTTGAATAATCTTCCTTTGATTGCTTCGCCAGCAGGCATTTTAATTTGATCTCCAGTGTCTATAACTTTAGTGCCTCTTCTTAGACCTTCTGTACTATCCATTGATACACAACGTACGGTGTCTTGTCCAAGATGTTGTTGTACTTCAAGAATAATTTCAGAACCATCATCTTTTTTTACTACCAATGCATTTAAGATTTCAGGTAGTTTTGAGTTTTCTCCATCGAAACTCACGTCAATTACTGGTCCGATAATTTGTGCAATTTTTCCTGCGTTAGCCATTGTATAAAAATTAATTGAATTTAAAAATTTTACGCAAAAATACATATTTTGTAATTAACATCAGTTTAAGTTCTCCACATAAATTATGATTCTGTGTTATTTTATTATTAATCTTGAATGTTATACATTTTTTATACCTTTGTTGTGTGATTTCTAAATCAAACATAATATTATTTTCATTTTTATTGTTTTGTGGCTCATTGGTAGCACAAAAAATAAATAGATGTGCATCGCATACTAAATTGCTGGAAGCAATGGCACAAGATGAATCTTTAAGGTTAAAAATTGAGCAATCAAAACAGACTACTAGTGCAATCTATTCTGGACAAAGAACAGAGAGTACTTATCCAATAATAACAATACCTGTTGTTGTGCATGTATTGTACAAAACAGCACAACAAAATATTAATGATGCTCAAATTCGGTCACAAATTGATGTATTAAATAGAGACTTTAATGCTCGGAATGCAGACTCTTTACCTATAAATCACGAATTTTATAACTTAATAGGCAATGCAAGTATAGAGTTTTGTTTGGCAAGTGTAAAACCAGGTGGTAGTAGTACAACAGGAATTGAACGAAAACAAGTAACCTATGATGGATTTGAATATAGTGATGCAGATGAAAGTATCATAAAATCTACATCAAATGGTGGATTGAGTGCTTGGAATACGTCTAAATATTTGAATATCTGGATTGTGAATTTTACAGATGGAACACTTGGATACGCAACTTTCCCTGAAGATAATAGTGGCAATAAAGATGGTGTAGTAATTGCATATGATGCATTTGGTACTGTTGGCGTGCTTACGCCAGACTATGATAAAGGTAGAACATCAACACATGAGATTGGACATTGGTTAGGATTGTATCATATTTGGGGTGATGATTATAATTGTACTGCTGATGATGGTATTGAAGATACACCTAAGCAATATGAAGATTCATATGGTTGTCCTTGCGAGCATCCAAAGGTTGATAATTGCTCACCAAGTATCATGTATCAAAACTTTATGGACTATACAGATGACGCATGTATGAGTTTGTTTACTAAAGATCAAGTTACAAGAATGAGAAATGTATTAAGTACAGCAAGTAATAGAACTTCATTTTTAAATAACACAGTTGGTTGTAATACACATACACCTACATCAGACAATAGCGTATATTGTGATGTTACTTTAAATAATAATATTTCTATTAATCATGATATAAATATTTTTCCGAATCCAGTACGTAGTACATTGTTTATAGAAAAATTACCACCAAGCATAAGTAATTATGATATAAAAATATTTAATAGTATTGGCGCAGAAGTTTTGAGTAAACAAATCAATATCAATCAAACAAGTTTGGATGTTTCTAGTTTAAATGCTGGTATCTACTATTTACATATATCAAACCATAAAATTAAAATGAGTACAATTGTTCAAGTGATAAAATAATTGTTTATTTTTATAAAAACACACACTTGAAGTTTATTAAAAATCTGATTCATTCTAATATTTTTATATCCATTGCCGCTGTTGTTTTTATGTTGGCAAATGCTGTGTTAATGCAAATAGAGCTTAATAAATTAATCATTCTAAGTATACATATATTTTTTTCAACTTGGCTTGTTTATCAATGGAGCAGAAAAATGTATCACGAGCAAATGCAAGAAAACGAAGTAGTTGATGAAATCTATTTTTTTCAACTGCATCATAAAAAAACTACTGACTATATAATATATTTTTCATTTATAATATCATTGATTACATTTCTCTTCTTACACAATCAAACTAAATTAGCAATAATTTTTGTTGGTGCTATTTCAATTTTATATGCACTGCCATTACAAAAAATAGGCATTTCATTTCGTCTCAGAGATGTACCATTCTTAAAGATTTTTCTCATAGCATTCTCATGGTCTGCAACAGCCACATTTATTCCAGCATTAGAAGCAAAAAATTTATTTGTTTTATTTGATAATTATTCGTGGAAATTTTTCGCAGCACAATTTCTATTTATTCTTTTTATTACACTACCATTTGATATGTCTGATATGAAGAATGATAAAGTACAGAACTTAAAAACAATTCCACTTTTATTTGGAATGAAAACATCTAAAGTATTTTTGACCATTTTTTTTATTGCATATGTGTCAATAGTATTCTTCCTAAATATTAATAGCTACTATATAATTGGCATTACATTACTATGTTTTGTTTTATTACTAATTTCAATTTTTTACATTGATAAGCTAACAAAAACAGAAGTTATGCTTGTCTATGATGGTTCTATGATTTTGTACTTTTTCATTGTATTATTTATCAAATACATTGTATAATTCTTTTTTAATTTTTTATATTTATACATTCAGCAGTATTAAATAAGTATACAATGTATCCATATCAAATTAAATCTTTAGAAGAATATAATAAAACGTATAAAAGAAGCATAGAAAATCCAAGTGAATTTTGGTTAGATATTGCTCAGTATTTTACTTGGAAACAACAACCAACAAGCAATAACGTAGTAGAATGGAATTTTACAGAACCTAAAGTACGTTGGTTTGATGGTGCCACATTAAATATTACAGAAAATTGTTTAGATAGGCATTTAGAGCATGATGCAGACACTATTGCATTAATTTGGGAACCAAATAGTCCAACAGACAAAGTAATCAAGTTAACATATAAAGAATTACACCAAAAGGTTTGTCAGTTTGCACATGTATTAAGAAATAATGGCGTACAAAAAGGAGATAGGGTTTGCATATATATGGCAATGGTGCCAGAACTTGCAATCGCAGTATTAGCATGTGCCAGAATTGGAGCAATACATAGTGTAGTTTTTGGTGGCTTTAGTGCGCAAAGTATTACTGACAGAATAATTGATGCACACGCAACTTTTGTAATAACACAAGATGGCACAATGCGAGGCAACAAAGAAATTGCCTTAAAAAATATTATGGATGAAGCTTTAATAAATTGCGACTTTGTAGAAAAAGTAATTGTGTTAAAACATATAAATAGCAATATAATAATTAAGGAAGAAAGAGATGTGATTTGGCAAGACGAAATTAAAAAAGTTGAAGCACAAGGCAATCCAGATTTTCCAGCAGTAGAAATGCAAGCAGAAGATCCATTGTTTATATTATACACAAGTGGAAGTACTGGAAAACCCAAAGGTGTTGTACATACTTGCGCAGGTTATATGATTTATACTAATTATACTTTTGTTAATGTATTTCAATATCAAAAGAAAGACATATACTTTTGTACAGCAGACATTGGTTGGATTACAGGACATAGCTACATCATCTATGGACCACTAAGTGCTGGTGCAACATCTTTAATGTTTGAAGGTATTCCTACTTTTCCTGATGCAGGAAGGATGTGGGAAATAGTAGATAAACATCAAGTAAATATTCTATACACAGCACCAACAGCTATTAGAAGTTTAATGGCATTTGGTACAGCACCAATCGAAAATAAAAATCTTTCAAGTATAAAATTATTAGGTACAGTTGGCGAGCCAATTAACGAAGAAGCATGGCATTGGTATCATGAGCATATTGGAAAAGGTAAATGTCCTATTGTAGATACCTGGTGGCAAACAGAAACAGCAGGAATAATGATTTCTAATCTTGCTGGCATTACACCACATAAACCATGCTATGCAACTTTGCCATTGCCTGGTGTACAACCAATTTTAGTTGATGAAAATGGAAAAACAATTGAAGGTAGTGACGCCGCTTTAGGAATACTACCAAAAGAAATTGTAAGTGGAAATCTGTGTATTAAATATCCATGGCCAAGTATATTGCGTACAACGTACGGCGACCATGAGCGTTGTAAATTAAATTATTTCTCAACTTATCAAAATTTATATTTTACTGGCGATGGTTGTTTTAGAGATACAGAAGGAAATTATAGAATAACAGGTAGAGTAGATGATGTACTAAACGTAAGTGGACATAGAATAGGTACAGCAGAAGTAGAAAATGCTATTGATGAACATATAGATGTAATTGAAAGTGCTGTGGTAGGCTATCCTCATGATATTAAAGGACAAGGTATATATGCTTATGTTATTTTACAACAAAAAAGCAATGATGAACAACAGGTAAAAAAAGAAATTATTGATACTGTAAGTAAAATAATTGGAGCTATTGCAAAGCCAGATAAAATTCAAATTGTTTCTGGTTTGCCAAAAACAAGAAGTGGTAAAATAATGCGTAGAATATTAAGAAAAATTGCAGAAGGAGAAACTAGCAATCTAGGCGATACAACAACACTACTTGATCCAAATGTAGTAGATGAAATTTTAACTGGTGCGTTGTAATTGTTTTACATTAAAACATTATTGATAGGTTGTATAGGTTTAGGTAACTTGTCTTCACCGATCATTTCTAATAAATCAATTTCAATATTTCTACAAATGGATAGCATTGGTACATCAAATATTAAACCTTCAAATGGATTTTCAGAATAGTCTCCAACTAATTCCATTACAATATATATCCAACTGATTAATGCAGTAAACGGAATCATTATCCAAACTTCTGACGAGCCTAGTTTTGCAAATTCTGCTACTAATCCTAATGGCATTAAAATAATAAAAATTGTGTTTAGCAAAAAACTAGAATTTGCAAACTGACGAGGAAATGGAAACTTCTTTATACGTTCAGCTTGTCCTTGATGCGTATAAAAATCATTTAAAATATTTTGCAATTCAATATGATGAAATATTTCGAGTGTACCATCTAGCTTCAAACCCATAATTTCTTTTGATTGTATACTAATAATCTGTGTGGCATTATTTGAACTGTGTTCCCATTCAAATTTGTCAAAAAAATAATTACTTTCTTGTTCTTTACTTAGATAATCTGTAAATCTTCCAATGCCATGATTTTCTCTTCTTTTTACATTTATAGAACCAAATTGCCAACTAAGACTTATATGTTCCCATTGTGTAGGTATCAATAATTGTTCACGCAAGGTATACAGCCATGCAATATGTCTATAAATCAGTTTTTTCTTAATATCCATAATTTCATAGTCTGTGTAGCTAGTGTTGTTAATAAATGAATTTATCATTGCGCCCCAACTTCTACTACTATTCACTATTGCGCCCCAAATTTTTCTTGCTTCCCACATTCTATCATAAGATTGACTATTTTTGAAGCCAAGATAAAATGCAACTGCTGTTCCTATTGATGCAACAGAAACCCAAGGAATTGCTATCCAATGCCAACCTAATTTACTATATAAAAATACTATGAGAATGGCATACACTGTTGGCCAAAAGATATGAAAACCAGCAAATGAAATTAATCCTCGTAATGGTATAAATTTATTGATTATCATAGAATGTATCTAATTTTTTTGTTTACTTAATTTTCTACTAAAATAGAATTAATCTATAAAATGAATGAAATTAATTTTTACTAAATATTGCTTATGTACTTTTTTTGAATGGATTATTATTTGAAAAATAAAATTTTGATTTGTATTTTTGAATAGTAGATAAGATATTTTATTTATTATAATATGAAAATTAGAAAGGCAAATATTCAGACAGACTTTGAAGAAATTTGGAATATTTTTAGAAACGTAATTTCAACTGGAGATACGTATGTGTTTGACCCAAACACATCTAAGGAAAGTTTGTACAAGCATTGGTTTGCTGACTATATGGATACATTTGTAGCTGTAGATGATGATAAGATCTTAGGTACATATATTATAAAACCAAATCAAATTGATTTAGGAAGTCATATTGCTAATTGTAGTTACATGGTAAATCCAATGTATCATGGTCATGGTACAGGAAAATTATTATGTGAGCACTCAATTCAATATGCAAGAAGCAAGGGATATTTAGGTATTCAGTTTAATATTGTGGTAAGTACAAATATAAGTGCAGTAAAGTTGTGGCAGAAATATGGCTTTGAGATAATTGGAACAACACCAAAAGGATTTAAACATAAAGAATTAGGATTTGTAGATACATATATTATGTTCAAAGACTTGACAATTGTATAATTAATATATAGAAGCATAATTTTTTTCAAGCATGGACAGCATATATAAAACGTACAAACCAGAAGGATTTCATTCTGTTACGCCTTATTTAATTGTAAAACATTTAGCATTTCGTGTTCTAATCTATCAAAATTCTCTTCATTTTTGGGCAGTACAAAATTTTTAATTTTTTCACATGCTTCTTGGCTATCAAAAATCATTCTAAATGATATTTCAGTTTGTTTGTCATCAAGTTTTTTAAACCTTACTTCCATGTCAAATATTGGTTGTGAATTTCGTTTCCAAGAAATTAATTTTAGTGGCTCAACGATTTTGAATATTGATGAGTTTTCATAATTACCATTTTCAGGACCATGCATTGTAAGTATCCATTTGCCTTCTGGTTTTAATTCAAACTCGTGAAAGGTATTTGAAAACCCTTTTGGTCCCCACCAGTTTTTTAAATGTATTGGATTTGCAAATGCTTCGTAGACTTTTTCTACTGGAAAATTTAAAACTCTTGAGCTAAAAACTTCATGATTTGTATTAGATTGCATTATTCAGATTTTTGTTGACTATTCAATTAGCACCATAAATTTATACTTTTATTTCAATTATTATTATCATTGGTATCTTCTTTAGTATGTGTTTTAGGATATGCCAATTACTACTCAAAAATGATTTATGAGCAAGCCCAAAAATGTTTTGGGCTATACTAAAAGTTTAAATGAGTACTCAAAATATGTAAAATACTACTCAAAAATGTGTTATGTACAGCCTAAAAATGTTTTGGGCTATACCAAAAGTTTTAATGAGTACTCAAAATATGTAAAATACTACTCAAAAATGTTTTATGAACAGTCCAAAAATGTTTTGGGCTGCAACAAAAGAATTATTTGTGCAAGTGGAATTGTCTTAAACTATCTAATTGATGTGGTTTATCCTAAATATGCTTCAATAATGATTTTTTGCTGCGTCATCATTATGTCGTATGCATTTGGCTTAGCCATTAATTCTTTTAAATTTTTCGGTATAATTTGCCATCTAACACCATATTTGTCTATGCACCAACCGCATTGAGATTCTTTTCCATCTTCTGTAAAATAGTTCCAATAATGGTCTATTTCATTTTGACCATCACAACTGATAATAAATGAGATTGCATCATTTAGTGGATGGTGCTCTTTCTCTGTACTCATTAGTGAATAATTTTGACCAAAAACAATAATCTCACACATTTCAGTATTGCCACTTGGTGTTTGTCCAAGAGAAGTAATATCGCCTGCTTTAAAATCTTTATCGAATATAGTTTTGTAATATTCTATAACCTCTGTTAGTAGTCCTTTTTCTGTAGTCAGCCAAATAAAAGGTGTGATTTTGTTGTTACGCATATTCAATAATATTTTTTTTGACTTTAATTGATTTTTCTAAAAGAATAAGACTAATATACAATGTATATGAAGAAGAAATAAAAATAGTTTGTAAGGATTGCTTTGTTGCTTTAGAATATAGCGAAGTGCCGAATTCTTAAAGTACCCAGGGCGGGACTCGAACCCGCACAGCCGTGAAGCCACAGGATTTTAAGTCCTGCGTGTCTACCATTCCACCACCTGGGCAACATTAAAGAATGAACTTATATTTTTAGAAAATTCTTTGGAAAAATACTTCTAAAAATTTGGAGCGAAAGACGAGACTCGAACCCGCGACCCTCACCTTGGCAAGGTGATGCTCTACCAACTGAGCTACTTTCGCATATATTTTACAGAACGGAATGCAAAGATAAATTCTTTTTTTTATTTACCAAAATAAAAAAGAAAAAAATTATTTATTTTGTACATAACTTTCATCTTTTGTGATTTGGTTATAGGCACACATATAAATAACGCCTGGAAATTGTTCAATTAATCCATAATTATGCGTTGCCATAACAACAGGTGTATTTGTTTCTTTAAATATATTGTAAAATAAACTTAATGTTTCATGGGCAGTTTCTGGATCTAGGTTGCCAGTTGGTTCATCAGCCAAAATAATATCTGGATTATTGATTAATGCTCTGGCAATTGCAACTCTTTGTTGCTCTCCACCAGAAAGTTGATGTGGGTATTTATTTAATTTATAAGGTAGATTTACTTTGTCTAGTGCAATATCAATCTTTTGTTGTATTGTTTTTATATTTCTTTCTCCAACTGCTTCTAAAACAAATCTTAGATTGTCAAATATTGTCTTGTCTTGTAATAGTTGAAAATCTTGAAACACAATACCAATCTTTCTTCTTAAAAATGGTAAGTCTTTTGTTTTTATGCTCTTAATGTCATAGCCACAAACTTCGCCTTCACCTTTTTTTATTTTCAAATCGCCATACAATGTACGCAGTAAGCTACTTTTGCCTTGTCCTGTTCTGCCTATTAGATATACAAAATCTCCTTTTCTAACTTCAAAGTTGATGTTTTCTAAAACAATATTTTTGCCAATATAGATATCAGCATTTTTAATATTTACAATTCTTTGGAAAATGGTAGAAACGCTAGGTTCGGCTAATGGAATTTCGCTCATATTTTTTACTTTAAAAGTAAAATTATTTTTTAATCAACTAATTCAGTATTTTTGCCCATATGTTGAAAAATGATTTGTTATTAAGAGCAGCAAATGGCAAAGATGTAGAGCGTGTGCCTATTTGGTTGATGCGCCAAGCTGGAAGAATTCTGAAAGAATATCGTGAAGTACGCAGTAGCGTTGATGGCTTTAAAGCATTGGTTAAAAATCCTGAATTGATTTGTGAAGTAACCATTCAGCCAGTTGATATATTGAAAGTTGATGCTGCAATTATTTTTTCTGATATTTTGGTAATTCCAGAAGCCATGGGTTTGGATTATGAGATGATAGAAAGTAAAGGACCATTTTTTCCAAAAACAATACAATCAGCCAATGATATCAATAACTTAACTGATAATGTGCTTGATAATTTGCAGTATGTGTTTGATTCTATTACATTAACTAAAAAAGAATTGGATAATAGAGTTCCTTTAATTGGATTTGCTGGCGCACCTTTTACTATATTTTGTTATATGATAGAAGGAAAAGGAAGTAAAACTTTTTCTAATGCTAAAAAGTTTTTGTACACACAACCAGTTTTAGCACATGAATTATTAAATAAAATTACAAATGCTACAATTGCCTATTTAAAACAACAAATTGCATGTGGTGCTGATATTGTTCAGGTATTTGATAGTTGGGCTGGTGTTCTAGGAAAAGAACAATACCAAACATTCGCATTGCCTTATATGAAAAAAATTGCAACTGCAATTACTGAGGTGCCTACCATATTATTTGCTAAAGATGCACATTATATTATAGAAGATTTTGGACAATCTGATTGTAATGTAATTGGATTGGATTGGACTATTGATATTGCTACAGCAAGAAAAAGTGCAGCAAGTAAAACTTTGCAAGGCAACTTAGATCCATGTGTTTTGTATGCTGATGAAAAAACTATTTTACAAGAAGTGGATAAAATGCTAAAGGCATTTGGTAAACAACAATATATTTGCAATTTAGGTCATGGTGTGTATCCAGATGTTGATGCTGAAAAAGCTAAGTTCTTTATCCAATGTGTTCAATCCTATCAATGGAATTAATTACTTTTCTTAGATACGTAATCATCAATAGTAGAAAAAACAAAATCGGGATAAAGTTGAGCAAATTTCAAGTTTTTTAAGCCACCTTGTAATGGTCTTGCTGCTGGTTGTTGTAGGTCTGTTGTAAGCATTGGTATCAAATCATATGTAGCATCTGGAAAATATTGTAGAATTTTTAAAGCTAATTGAACTCTGTTCATATAATCAGTAGAGGCAATATTAAATATTCCTTTGTGCTCATCTTTTAATAGTAAATACAAACATCTTGCAATGTCATATGCGTTGATTGGTGTAGCAAATTGGTCTATTGGTAGTTTTAATGTAAGCTTTTGTTTGTTTATTGCTTGTTCTATAATTCTAGAAACAAAGTTTTTCCCTCTTATTTCATCGCCATAAACATTTGTAATACGTAAGATTATAGCATCAGGAATTTGATTGAGTACATATTGTTCTGCTTCTAATTTATGTTTTCCATAGATAGAAATTGGATTTGCTTGTGCTGTTTCTAAATACGGACCATCTTCTCCATCAAAAATATAATCAGTAGAAATGAATACAAACTTAGAATTTAGTTTTTTTGCAATTTCTACTAAGCTTTTGGTAGACTGTACGGTTTTTTCATAGCTTTCTTGTTCGTTTTGCTCACAATAATCTACATGTGTAAGTGCACCACAATGTATAATAACGTCTGGTTGAAAATTAGAAACATCAAAGTTTTCTGTGTTTTCTATATTCAAAGTATCAAAATACACTGTTTGTTCAGTTGCATAAGAGAAATATGTTCCAATATTTTGCCAACCTTTTTGGTTGAAATATTGCATACAATTGCCACCAACCAAACCAGAAGCGCCTACAATAAAAGTTTTCATAGTGCGTAAAAATATAAAAAATTAGGTTTATGTTTTTAGTCTTTTGTATTTATTTCTCCAATGATGACTAGTTTTGGTTGTTTTATCAATTTATTTCAATAATTATTTTAGATAATTTAACTAAGAATTCATATTATACCAAACTGATATTGAATTTTAATGTGTTTTTATCATTTTTATCACGTATCTTTGCGTTTTTATGATTTTTAGGAGATATTATATAATATTGATTGCGCTACTTGTTTTAGCTTCTTGTAATAAAAAATACAAAGAGGCACTACAAAGCAATAGTGTAGAAGCACAAACACAAAAAGCCAACGAGTATTTTGAAAAAAAGAAATATGATAAGGCAATTCCAATTTATGAAACATTGCTAACTGTATTGAAAGGACAAAAAAGTGTAGAAGAAATTTATTATAAATACGCTAAATCACAATATCTGAATGGAAGTTATGAATTAGCGGCTTTTTACCTAAAAAGTTTTTATACAACCTACTACAATAGTTCATATGCAGAAGAAACAGCTTTTTTAGAAGCAATGAGTTATTTTAAGCAATCGCCTAGATATAATTTAGAGCAAGTAAATACACAAAAAGCAATTGCTATTTTCCAACAGTTTATAGATAAATATCCCAAAAGTCAGTATGTACAAGAAGCAAATGATAGAATGGATGAACTAAGAGGAAAACTCAGAAAAAAAGCGTACGAAGCAGCTTATTTGTATTATAAAATTCAACATTACAACGCAGCAGTTGTTGCGTTCAAAAACTTTTTGTACGAATATCCAGAATATGAAGATGTAGAAAAAATTGACTATCTTATTGTAAAATCATTGAACAGATATGCAGAAGAAAGTTATAAACATAAAAAAATTGAAAGATACACAGAGGAAATAAAAGCCTATGAGGCATTTGCTGCAAAATATTCAAATAGTAAATATTTGCAAGAATTACAAAAAGAGTATAATTTAGCAAAACAATATATTGAGAAAATAAATAAAGAAGTAAAAGGATATGAAAAAAATTGAAGAAGTAAAATCACAGTCTGCGTATATTGAGACTAGAGACTTAGATATAATTACTGAAAAAACAGGTAATTTATATAAATCTATCAATGCAATTTCTAAACGTTCTGAGCAGTTAAATTCAAAATTGAAAGAAGAATTACATAGAAAATTAGAAGAATTTGCTTCAGTATCTGATAATTTAGAAGAAGTATTTGAAAATAGAGAGCAGATTGAAATATCAAGATATTATGAAAAGCTTCCAAAAACTTCTACTATGGCATTAGCTGAGTTTTTGAATGATGAAACTCATATTGAAGATATAAAATAATCCGTCAATGAATTTAAACGGCAAAAAAATAATAGTTGCCGTATGTGGTAGTATTGCTGCATATAAGTCTGCATATATTGTACGTTTGCTTGTAAAGCAAGGAGCAACAGTAAAATGTATAACTACAAATGCAGCCACACAATTTATATCACCACTCACTTTAGCCACACTTTCAAAGCACGAGTGCTACACACAGTACACCAATGCAAACAATACCGATTGGGTAAATCATGTAGATTTAGCACTTTGGGCAGATATAATAATAGTTGCACCAGCATCAATGAATACAATTGCAAAAATGGCAAATGGTATTTGTGATAATTTATTGTTAGGTGTCTATTTCTCAGCTAGATGCAAAGTAATGGTAGCTCCAGCAATGGACGAAGATATGTGGCACCACCCATCAAATCAAAAAAATATTCAAACCTTAAAATTATTTGGAAACCAAATTATTGAAGTAAATGATGGTGAGTTGGCAAGTGGATTGATAGGAAAAGGAAGAATGGCAGAACCTGAAGAAATTATTCAATCCATAATAGAATATTTTACTATTAAAACATCTAAGTTAGCAAATAAAAAAATATTAATAACAGCAGGACCAACTTACGAACCATTAGATCCAGTAAGATTTATTGGAAATCATTCGAGTGGTAAAATGGGTGTGGCAATTGCAGAGCAAGCAGCAAGATGTGGTGCAGATGTTACGCTAATTATTGGTCATAACACATTATCAATTTCCAAGCAAGTAAAAATAATTATTGTGCTTTCTGCAAGTGAAATGTATAATGCATGTCTACAATATTTTGCTCAACAAGATATCTGTGTTTTTTGCAGCAGCAGTTGCAGACTATACACCAATGCAAGTAGCAGATGAAAAAATTAAGAAATCAGAAGATATTTTAACACTTACATTGAAAAAAAATGTAGATATTGCATATGAATTTGGAAAAATAAAACAAGAGAATCAGCTTTCAATTGGATTTGCATTAGAAACAGAAAATGAACTAGAGCACGCAAAACAAAAGATAAAGAAGAAAAACTTTGATTTAATTGTTCTAAATTCTACCAAAGATAAAGGCGCAGGTTTTAAGCACGATACAAATAAGATTACGATAATTAATAAAGAATTAGAAAGTAAAAAATTTGATTTAAAAACTAAAACTGAAACTGCAATTGATATTCTAAATGAGATAGAAAAATTAATATGATAAAGAAGATTATTATATGTTTTATATTACTGAATTCAATACTTGGTTTCTCTCAAGAACTCAATTGTAATGTATCCGTTATTGCACCAAAGAATCAAAATATTTCTCCAACTATTTTTAAAAATATGGAGAATGCCATCAGAGAATTTATGAATGGCAGAAAATGGAGCAATTCTACTTACAAAGAATTTGAACGTATAAGATGCAATATTACAATCAATATTACTGAAATTCCATCAGAAGGTGTTTATAGAGCAACTGCCATTGTGCAATCTCAAAGACCAGTGTACAATAGCAATGTACCAATCTATGATGCTTACATACCAAGATCAAGATTTTGATTTTGTTTATGAAGATTTGCAAATTTTAGATTATAATGACAATAACTATAGCACTCAGCTAACATCATTATTGGCATTCTATGCAAATTTATTTTTAGCATACGATGCTGAGTCATTTGCTGAAGATGGTGGCGAAACCTTTTTTCAAAAAGCATTAAATATAAGTAATAATGTTCCTGTTAATGAGCGAAGTAGATACAAAGGTTGGAGCAAGCTAGATGGTACAAGAAATAGATATGCATTGATTGATGGTTGGCTAAATCCAAGATATAAGGATTTTAGAAAAGCATTTTTAATGTTTCATTTTAATGGATTGGATAGAATGTACGATGATATTGCAAGTGCAAGAAGTGTAATTACAAACACACTTACTACATTTCAAAAATTAAATAAAGATAATCCACTGTTGATGTCATTGCGATTATTCTTTGAAACAAAAAGAGAAGAATTGAATAATATATATTCAAAAGCTGAAACTACAGAGAAAAATATGGTTGTTCCAATATTATCTGTATTAGATCCAACGCAAGCAGAAACATATAAAAAGTTACTAAAAAACTAAGCAGGATATTCTACAAAATTATTTTGTGTTTCGTATAATTTGATTTTTAAATCTAATTTATAATCTAGACAACTACGCAATAGATTGTAAGTAACTACGGCAATATTTTCAGCAGTTGGATTCAAATCGTAAAATTCGACTACATCTAGATTCAAGTTTTTATGGTCAAATTTCTCAATGATATTTTCTTGTATCATATCATTCAAAATTTTTAGGTCAATTACATAGCCAGTATCTTCTTCAATTTCTCCAATTACTTTTACTTCTAAAACATAGTTGTGACCATGAAAATTCTGATTGGCACATAACCCAAATACGGATTCGTTTTTTTCATCAGTCCATTGTTTATTCCAAAGTTTATGTGCAGCATTAAATGTAGCTCTTCTTATTACAGCAGTTTTCATGTTAGGTATTAATTCTTATTTTAATAATATTAATAGAAGATAATTTTTAGATATGTCTTTCGGCATGGTAGGATGAGCGCACCATTGCACCGCTTTCCACATAATTAAATCCTTTTTGTAAGCCAACTTGTTTGTAATGCTCAAACATTTCAGGTGTTATGTATGCTTCTACTTTTGCATGCATTTTTGTCGGTTGTAAATATTGTCCAAGCGTCAATACATCACAGCCATGATTTACTAAATCATCCATTATTTGATATACTTGTTCAGGCGTTTCGCCTAAGCCAAGCATTACGCCACTTTTTGTACGCTTACCAAAATCTTTAGTTCTTTGTATTTGTTCTAAGCTACGTTCGTATTTTGCTTGTGATCTTATTTTTCTATATAATTCTTTTACGGTTTCCATGTTGTGCGATACAACTTCTTGCCCAGCACTAATCATTACTTCCAAAGCATTCCAATCTGCTTTTACATCAGGAATTAATGTTTCAATTGTTGTATTTGGAGAAATTAATTTTATTTGTTTTACTGTTTCGTGCCATATTTTGGCACCTTTATCAGGCAACTCATCTCTATTTACTGATGTAACTACAGCATGCTTTACTTGCATTAACTGAATGGCTTTTGCTACACGCAAAGGTTCTTCTTCATCTACAAAAAAAGGACGACCAGTTGCTACAGCACAAAATGCACATGAACGTGTACATACATTGCCTAATATCATAAATGTTGCAGTGCCTTCGCCCCAACATTCGCCCATATTCGGACAATTACCACTTTCGCAAATTGTATGCAATTTGTAAGTATCAACTAAGTTTCTTACTTTTTTATAGTTTTCTCCAATTGGTATTTTTACTTTCAACCAACTTGGTTTGGGTACTCTTTTATGTTCTACTGTGCTGTCCAAATGTTATTTTCTTTTTCCTATTTGAAATCCAACATATACACTAGGATATATTTTCTTATTATTTACAAGCATAACTTGTGTTTGCTTAAAATATATATCACATGCAAATCCTAAGTCTAAACCTTTTACTACGCCTTCATCTTTTGACCAATCAAAAGAAAATCCAGTTTTTAGATGAATGCCTGGTTGAAATTTAAGATTCCAACCTTTTCCAAATCCAGAGCCACCAACAATTGGTTGTAAATAACCACCAGAAAATGGAAGATAGTTGGTGAAATAAGCTTCGTTTTTTCCATTTTCATATGCCACATCAATTATATTTGAAAATGTGTATTCTCCATGCCCAACTTCTTCTAGTGATAATGTATCTACTACTTTTAGCATATATGGTTTTAACATAGCCAATGAAAAACCAACTGCATAATGAGCATATATTCTTACACCATTTTTCTTTGCACGTTCTGCTAATAATATTTTTTGTCCTACATTAAAGTGTGCTGCAAATAGATTGTTTTGTTTGCCATAAACAAACCTTTTAAACTGTGCATCTTCATTATTGTAAGGAGATTGTTGTTTTACTTGAGATAAATGTGCATAGTATCCAAATTCTAGTTGGTACAACATAGAAGCTCTAATCCTTTTGCCATGTGTATAGTCAAAATTGAATCCAAAGCCATCACTTCTTAGTTTTCCACCTACAGCCCAAGAACGTTTTGCTTTGTCAAATTTTTTTGATTTTTGAGCATCAACTTCACTGTCTTGTGCTTTTGCAAAAAAGAAGATGAAAAATGATAAGAATAGATAGAAATACTTCATTCGCTTGTATATAATAACAATTTTACAGAATAAAGTTTAAAAATAATAAATAATTTATAGAAATGACAGAATTTATATTTTATTCTGTTGTTATATCATTTACATAAATAAAATTATGACTTGCATCATAGATAGGCTTTCCATTTTTGATTACAATTAATTGCGGACTTTGATGCTCAATATTTGTAACATCAGCTATATGGTTAGATACGTCTCTATGTTGTAATAAATCTAAGTAATATATTGGAAATTGATGATTCCATTCTTTTTCTATTCTATTTTTTGCCATTGAGCTTATAGAACATCTTGTTGAGTGTTTGAAAACAGCAAACAAAGTTTCGTTCTGCATCAAGCTATCAAATTGTTGCTTGTCAGTTAAGATTTCCCAATTCATCTATATGTAATTATACGTTGTGTTTAGTTTCAATGTTTTAGATGCTTTTGGTGGAATGAACCTGGGCATCCTGATTTTTTGCTTTGACATGCTGATGCTAATAGTACTAATGCTACAACTGCTGAGAAAATTAACTTTCTATTGTTCATATTGATGTTTTTTATTATTTAACGTCAAAACTATAAAATATATTGTGTTTAAATGATTAAGAAATATTTATTGTATTATTTTTACAAATTACTTAACATAGTTCTAAAAATGTCTAAATATCATTTTATCGCAATAGGTGGTGCTGTGATGCACCAATTAGCATTACATCTAAAACAAGAAGGTCACGAAATATCTGGCTCAGATGATGCAATATTTGAACCAGCAAAATCTAATTTGGAAAAAGCGGGAATTTTGCCTGAAAATCTTGGTTGGAATGATACAGTAATTACTCCAGATATAGATGCAATTATTTTAGGTATGCATGCAAAACCAGATAATCCAGAATTACTAAAAGCTCAAGATTTAAATCTTAAAATTTATTCATTTCCTGAGTTTTTTTATGAACAATGTAAAGCTAAAGTTAGAATTGCAGTGGCTGGTAGTCATGGAAAAACATCAATAACATCAATGCTTATGCATCTATTTAAAAATCATGATGCTAAGTTTGACTATTTGGTAGGTGCAAAACTAGATGGTTTTCAATATATGGTAAATTCAGCATCAAACAATGAATATGCAATTATTGAAGCAGATGAATATCTAACGTCGCCATTAGATTTGCGTAGTAAGTTTTTGCATTATTATCCAAATATTGCAATTATTTCTGGCATTGCTTGGGATCATATAAATGTGTTTCCAGCTTATGATAGCTATTTAGAAACATTTAGGAAATTCATTCAAAGTATAAAAAAAGATGGCTATTTAATATACAATAATAATGATGATGAGTTGGTAAATCTTATAAAATCTATAGATACAACGCATGTTCAACTTATACCATATTGTTCCTTAGCATCTGAAGTAATTGATGAAAATGTGTACATTAAATACAACGATAAAAGCTACAAAATAAATGTTTTTGGCACACATAATTTATCTAATCTAAATGCTGCCTTTGAAGTTGGAAAAATTGTTGGGTTTTCTGAAGAAAGTATTCTAAAAAGTTTTGAAACATTTAGTGGTGCAGCAAAAAGATTAGAAAATGTTTTTGATGATAAAGAAAGAAGAATTTCAATATATAGAGATTTTGCACATGCACCATCAAAAGTAATAGCTACTGTAAATGCAGTTAGAGAAAAATATCAGAATAGAAAAATTATTGCATTTTTAGAATTGCATACATATAGTAGTCTACAAGAAAACTTTATTGAACAATATGCAAATTCATTAGCTAAAGCAGATGTTAAGTTTCTTTATATAGACGAAGAAGCATTGAAAATAAAAAACAAAGAAAAATTTGATGCACAGTGGCTCAAAAAACAATTTAATGATGAAACAATTATTGTTGTAGAAGACAAAAATGATATTCTTGAATTAATAAAAAACGAGTTGGAAAATAATAGTGTGTTGTTGCTAATGAGTTCTGGAAATTTAGGCGGATTGGATATTCAACAATTGATGGATTAAATTCTATATTTCTTGTTTTTGTTGATGTAATGGAACAAAGAAGGAGCAGTGCGTACAAAATATTTAGCAACAAAAAGTTTTAGTTTAGATGTGAAATTCAAATCACTACCATCACCTAAATTACTTTTCTCATAATTATATTGTTGCATAATTTCATTACAATTTATTTCAATTGTAGAAATCATACTCTTGTCCATCTCATCTTTCCATCTATCAATATTTTCTGTATTAAAATTTTTGTCTTTTTGAAATTTATCACCAAAAGAACTATTAAAAACGCCCATTTGCAACATATCAGCTTGGAATTCTATTCCTAAAAAATTACACATGTTTTGTATTGTAATTTCAGGTTGTACAACCATGTCCTCGTATTTTACAACTAAAACATTATCGCTACCAATTTTCTTTTTTATTTTATCTACCAAGTAATATGCTGTGTTATATCTTGCAATAAAAGTTAACAAATTAAAAGGTGCCAAGCCCAAAGCTTTAATATTCTTTTTTATTAATTCTGAATAAGCAGTTGCTCTTGGATCTCTTATTGTAATTATTATTTTCGCTGGATTAAAATGATTTAAGATTTCATTGTAGTAATAAATATGTGCAGGTGTTTTTTCGCCAAAATATTCAATTTCTGGAGATTGTTCTTGCCTGATTAAAAAGTTTAAGAAATCTGCTGTATTTTTTGGAAAAAACGCTTGTTTTCTGATTTCTGCAACCAAATCTTCTAATTTTATATATTCATTTTCTTGCTTCCAACCAAAATTTATTTCAGGAAATTTCTGTAATACATAATCAGCAAAATCTTCGTAGTTTTTTACATTTGTTGGGATTTGTAGTTTATTTCCAAACTTCCAAAATACCAAATAGGCATGCGATTCTTGTTTGTAAATATATACCTTAGGACTTTTTTCAATAATTCTAGTAGCTAATGTAGTGCCTGTTCTTCCAGCCCCAAAAATAAAAACATAACCTTTCATGTATAATTAATGCTAAACTTTTAGTAAAGATAATACTTAATATCTATGCATTTAATTATATTTGCATAGCTTTCTAATTATGTCAAATTTAACCACAGCAATCAGTTTTTCACCAGAAGTACTACAAAAAGTACAAGAAATTATCAAACGATATCCAGAAGGTAGAGAGAAATCTGCGTTATTGCCAATATTGCATATTGCGCAGGCAGAGTTTGATGGATGGCTAAGTGTAGAAACTATGGATTACGTAGCATCTATACTAAATATTCTTCCAATAGAAGTGTATGAAGTGGCATCATTTTATACAATGTTTAATTTAGAACCAGTTGCAAAATACCTTATAGAAATATGCCAAACAAGTTCATGCTGGATGTGTGGCGCAGAAGATATTGTAGTCTATCTCAAAAATAAATTACATGTGGAAGTAGGACAAATTACGACAGATAGCATGTTTCAAATAAAATTGGTTGAATGCTTAGGTTCTTGTGGCACAGCACCAATGTTTCAAATAGGAGACAAATACTATGAAAATCTTACATTTGAAAAAATTGATACCATTTTAGAAGAATTAAGAAAAGAAAACAAGCGAAGTAGATATTGTTAATCAAGTATTATGAGCATTAAATTACTTTTAGAACACGACCATATTGAAGGCATCAACACATTAGATGTATATAAAAAAAATGGTGGATATGCTACACTAGAAAATACATTAAAATGTCTTTCACCCAATGATGTGTTGTTAGAAGTACAAAAATCAGGTTTGAGAGGTAGAGGTGGAGCAGGCTTTCCAACAGGAATGAAATGGAGTTTTTTGGCTAAACCAGAAGGCGTTCCAAGGTATTTAGTTTGCAATGCAGACGAATCAGAGCCAGGTACATTCAAAGATAGATATTTGATGGAGCGTATTCCACATTTACTAATTGAAGGAATGATACTGTCAAGCTATGCATTAGGTGCAAATACAGCATACATCTATGTGCGTGGTGAGTATTTTTACATTATTAAAATATTAGAAAAAGCAATAAAAGAAGCATACGCAGCTGGCTTGCTTGGAAAAAATATCTTAGGCTTACAATATGATTTAGATTTATATGTTCAGCCAGGTGGTGGTGCATATATTTGTGGCGAAGAAACAGCATTGTTAGAATCATTAGAAGGCAAAAGAGGCAATCCAAGAATTAAGCCACCATTCCCTGCAGTTGCAGGTTTGTATGGCAGCCCTACAGTAGTAAACAATGTAGAAACATTAGCAGCAGTTGTGCCAATCATAAAAATGAGTGGAGAAAAATACGCACAAATTGGCGTAGGAAAATCAACAGGAACAAAATTAATTTCGGCATCAGGGCATTTGAATAAACCAGGTGTTTATGAAATAGAACTTGGGCTTCCTGTGGAGGAATTTATATACTCAGATGAATATTGTGGAGGAATAAGAAACGGAAAAAAATTAAAAGCAGTAATTGCTGGTGGTTCTTCAGTTCCAGTGCTACCAACAGAATTAATATTAAAAACAGCAAAAGGCGAACCAAGATTGATGTCTTATGAATCTTTGAATGATGGTGGATTTTTAACTGGCACCATGTTGGGTTCTGGTGGTTTTATAGCCATGGACGAAGACACATCGATTGTAAAAAATCTATTCACTTTTGCAAGATTCTATCATCACGAAAGTTGCGGACAATGTTCGCCATGTAGAGAAGGAACAGGATGGATGGAAAAAATTCTTAAGAAATTTATAAATGGCGAAGCCACAATGAATGATATAGATTTACTTTGGGATATACAAAGTAAGATTGATGGTAAAACAATTTGTCCACTTGGCGAAGCAGCAGCTTGGCCAGTAGCAAGTGCAATTCGTCATTTCCGACACGAGTTTGAAGAATATGTACGCAATGGAAATTCTATTCAAGATGTAAAACATTACTACAGATTGAATAATCTTTCAGTTCCAGTTTAGAATAATATTTATTATGAAATATATAGTTATAGTATGTATTGCTCTTGGGCTAATATTGTCTTTAATATTTGGTATTGAATATAATTGTGATGGTCAGGAGATTTTTCCAACATATTTTGGTAGTCCATTTGTCTTTAAGCAAGAATCATTAGGAAGCTCAATGGAATATTATTTCAGTATTTTAGGATTAATATTTAATGTTTTTATTTGGAGCATAGTTTTAGTTATTGTTGATTATTATATAAGAAAAGTGATAAATAAATTATATAATAAAACTCAATTAAAATTCTATTACATAAGTCTTGTTGGTGTATTAGTTGTTTATTCATCAATCATTATTATACTGAATATGACAACCGTTGGACACGGATTTAAGAAAGAATTAAATTATTGGTATTGGAATGTGGATGATGAAGCAGAAAAATGGAATGTAGAATGTGAGGGAAAGTTTATTTATTTTAATATTTTTTAGCATTAATCTAACGACATGGAAAAAGCAAAAAATGAATTACATGTATTAATACAAAGTTTATCTTCTACAGAAAAAGCGTATTTTAAAAAATTTGCCTATAAAAGAAAAAATGAAAAAGACAACGATTATTTCCTAGTCTTTGATATATTATCTAAACAAGATGAATATAACGAAGCTGATTTAAGGAAGAAACTTAAAAATCCATCAATTCTAAAACGACTTCCTCAAGTAAAACAATATTTGTTTGATTTAATTGTAAGTACGTTTACAGCTAGTCAAAATATTGGAACAATTGCTGCTACATTTGATGTGGAAATAAATCAAATCAGATTTCTAATTGATAGACAAATAAGTAATGCTGCCAATAAAAAACTTTCTAAACTTAGAGAAAATATTTTTAAATATGAAGCATTAGAATTTTATGCACAATATTTTCAATTGCAAAACAGCATTCTTACATACAATAAAGATGATGAACAGAATAGAGAAAATCTGAATGAAGAATACAAACAAGTTTTAGAAAAACTAGAAAATATTAGAGTTTATGAGCATCTGAAAAATTTATCTTTCGATTTAAAAAGAAACAAAGAAATATTGTATATACGAAAAGAAGAAAATAAAGAAATTAAAAAATTTGTGAAAGAAAAAGCGTGGTTGTCAGTTGAACAATCTGCAACGACTATTCGTTCAAAATTGCTATTCTATTTTATTAGAAATCAAGTGTGGCTAATGTCTTCAGATGTTGAAAAAGCATATAAAGATACAGAAATCCAATACGAATTATTAAAGAAAAACAAAGCTTATACAGAATGTAATTTGAAAGATTACGTGAAAGTAATGGCAAACTTTATTCGTAGAATGCAAAACACAAATAATTTTAAAAAATTTGATGAAGTAAAAACAAACATACAACATGCACTTACTCAAATTAACGACGAAACTTTTGTGCGTGTAAAACGATTTGAGCTAATGTATGTTGATAGAAATATAAATATAGATTCATTCCATTTTGATAAAATTAAAAATATTATACCAGAGTTTATTTTTGTATATAATAACTATTTTAAAGACAGAAGAGATACGTTGCTTACCATTTGCAATGACATAGCACTAACATATTTTTATTTAGATGATTTTAATAATGCACTTACTTACATTAATTTATTATTGAATGATAAATATTTAAAACACTCCAAAGATTTAGAAAGCTATGCTTACATCATTAGACAAATCATTCTAATAGAATTAAATGTTTCTGTAAACAATGAAAATGAGTTTTACAACATAAAGAAAAAACTATATAGAGACGATAAATTGCATAAACTAGAAAATAAAATTCTAGATATGTTAGATCAATATGTTTTAGTTACAAATACAAAAGACAAAGCAAATGTTATTGCACACTATCAATCAGAAATATTAATAATGCTAGAAAATCCATTGCAAAAAAACTTTTTAAAATATTTTCAAATTGATTGGTGGATGACTGCCAAGCTAAACAACAAAACTATATATCAATATTTTAATAAAAATGAATAGTATTTTTTAATCTAAATGTATAAAACATATGTTATTAAATTTTTGATAATGAAGTTGTTGTGATATGAATTTCTTTTTCTAAAGCTATATTTTAATTGTTTTTTTGTCTTTTTTATCAGCACGTTTTTATTATAAGTTTGATGTTATAATTTATTCACAATTTAAAATTAGACATCATGAAAAAAGTTAGTATTTATTTTGTTGTAGTAACATTAGTTTTGTTATTTACAACCCAATGTAAAAAGGATGACACTACCACTGTAAGTGGAATTCCAGAACAAGTTAAGAATGAAATTCCAGATTCTTTAATTCAAGTATTAAAAGATTTAGGTATGCCAATTTACGAAGGCAATAATCCTCCAATAGTAAATGGTATTTATATAATATCACCATATACTTTAAAAAACACCAATATACCAAATGACAATCCAATTGGAACTGATTTTTTGTCTGGAAAAATAAAATTCAAAAATCAAAACAGTACAAATAGAACAATTTATTACCAACAAAAATACAATTATAATAATAATTATGATATTTCTGACAATACATTATCATATATTTCTGGGAATAATAATTACTTTACCGTTTTTTCTATAACAAATATCACTAGAACAAATACAATTGGTGATACTACAGACATTCAACAGTTTTTATTTGTGTACTCTGGTGAAAAAACTACGAATAATGCTGCTATAAAAAATATATATAATGCTCTACTGTCTACTAAAGTAATTAAAAATACAACTAATGCTTTTTAGATGTAGGATATGCGAGAGTTTTTTTTGATGGTGATGGTGTTTCTGAAACCTCTAATACTTTTAGACTAAGTAATAATGATTGGACTCCAAGTATTAATTATATTAATCCATTAACACTAAAACCATAAAACAATATACTGTTTTGTATACAAACAAAATAGTTGTTTTTTCATGAAGTCCTACATTTTTTGTAGGACTTCATGATTTTTTAGTAGTATAATAGAATATGTTCTTAATCCTTATCTAAACAACATATCCAACGCGCATAAATATTGGAAACTGAACTTGTTTTATTTCATTTTCCTTCCAGTACTGATTCAATTCTTCTTTTAGCATATCAACAGGATTAAATTTGTTTGCTCGAATAAAATGTTTTACAGAAGACCATGTATTCAAATAGCCAATAAAATGTTCAAAATTCCAATCTAAAATATTTTTTAACTCAGGCACTTCAATTTCTTTAAATGGAAAAGGAATATTTGTATAATTTTCGTCAATATATTTGCGTTCTTCGTCCCAATATTTTCCAATAATATGATGATAGAACTCTGAAATGATGGCGTCTATCTCAGTTGAGACTTTTACTCTATTATATCCAACCAAACATATAATGGCATTGTCTTTTGATGTACGTCTAACTTCAGCATAAAATTTATCAAAATCAAACCAATGTACAGCTTGTGCAACTATAATTAAATCAAAAAAGTTATGATTGAAATTTGTTGATTCTGATGCTTGTATAGAATAGGTGATATTATTTGCTTGTTGTGCATTTTTAATTTGTTCAACGCTAATGTCTGTTGCATACACATGCTCAAATTGTTTAGATATTTCAATCGCAATCTGTCCATTTCCAGTGCCACAATCCCAAGCATTATTTTTGTTTTTGCAAATAGAATTGATAAAATCAAATAGTGCATCAGGATATGTTGGTCTATACTTTGCGTACGCATTGGCATGTGCAGAAAAATTGTCTTTCATATAAATTAAAGCTAAGCAAAAATGTAATTATTTTTCTCATGCATTTGGTAAGTGTTTATCATATCAATCATAACAGTTTATATGTTATATATGTGTGAAAAAAAATACTTTAGAAATACGAAAAATAAATATTAGTTATTGATGTGAAATTTTCGCTATGTGCACAAAATATATTAAATGATATAAGTATTTTATAACCTATTTTGTTTCTTCTTATAAATTGTTTTTGAAATTCTATCGATAAGCCACATAAATATCCAATAAATAGGCATTGCAAGTGGATAAAATAAAACAGACAAAAAAGTATATCCATGATATCGGCTAGCTTCTTTTCCAATAATATTATCTATTAATTCATAAAAAAACATTAAACTTAATAGCACAATAAATGGAATAATAATACTTCCAATAATCACAGCTGGAGAAAATCTCTTATGAATATTTCTTTTTCTATATTTTATAATAATAAGAATATGTATTATAGCTAATGAAATTCCAAATAAAAGCATTAGTCCAAATGGATCAATTGATATAAGCGTTTGCGATAATTTTGATAGTTTAGGGATATACTCAATTTTTATATAATCTGCTGGAAGTGTAGAGAAATTCCAAATAGCAATACTATCCAACTTACCAGTATCTGGCGTGCCTAAATTTGTAGATATTGGCATTGATGGTGCTGTAGCATCAATTGTAATTTCTAATTTATTAAATGATTTCCAAAATTTTGCAGGTGAAAGTGAGTATCTAAAACTATATTCTTTTACCCAATCTGATTCATCTATCCATGCACTTGCATTGTATTCAATATGTATGTGGTGCTCGCCTTTTGTAAGTTCGGTTTCAAAATATTTTAAATCATTGAGCCTATATTTATATGTTGATTCTTCATTCCATTTTATTTCTATTACATCCAAACTACTATCGTATTCAGCTGGTTTAAATAAATCTGAAAACTTATCAAAAGGTGAATTGCTTGCATGTTGATATATATTTGGAATCTGTATTAATTCTATAGTGTTATTGTCAATTGAAATATTAAAATTTCCTTCATAGTCTGATGCGTGAAATAATAATGGGATTTGTGTGCCAGCTTTCTCAGCATAAATAGAATAGTCTATGATATAGCTAGCAACCTTAAAATCTTTATCAATTTTTATATAAATTTTTTCACTAATAATATTTATGTCCTTGCTTGATATCGCAGAACCTGTATTTGTGCCAAATGTAATAGGCGATGCCATATTGGCTAAAGCTGCTTTTATTAAAAAGCAAATAATGAGTGTAAATAGATTTTTCAGTATTCTAAAATGATTAGTTACTTAAAGTTACATAATAATAATCAAATTATCAATTGTAGTAATGTGTATATAAGACTATTTAACTATTCTAGTCTTTGAAGAGAATATCTTGTTATTATTTTATCTATACTAAAATTAATCACCTTTCAAAAATGACAAAACTTCTTTGTTGTTGTTGTCAAGTAATATTAGTTTTAGCCCATCAATTTTATAAGATGCAACTTTTGCCATTGCTTGGTTAAAATTATCTGCAATATCCATATTGGCACACATTTTTTTTGTTGAAGCAAGTGCGCCAAAAATTAGTTTTGAATCTGTTGCTGTTTTAATAATACCTGAATAATTATTGCAACCATCATTGCCATAAACTTTCATTTCTGTTAGGTTTATTTCTAGTCTTGGTATTGGCGACATTCTATTGATTGGATTTCCATTTATGCTAACAGCATTCCAAATATCATGTAAATTTTTATTGACTTCTTTTTCAGAATTTTTAATAAACATCAGTAGTTTTTTGCCATCAGCACTAAAAAATATAAGATTGTTATTGATAACTTGAAAAGAATCTGTTTTGCTTAATGCATTATACAATTCTTGCTCAATGTTATTTGAAATGCATGCCATTTTAGTACTAATGATATTTCCAAATATTAGTTTATTGGTATTTAGATTTTCTAAACTTCCACTAAAATTGTTACAACCACTGTGTCCACTTACTTTCTTTTGTTCTAAATTTATTTTTAATGTTGGAAGTACTATGCTTTTATTAATTGGCGCGTCGTTTAGTTTTGCCAAAATCCAATCTCCATTTAATAAACTTCTATTGTCTATTGTTTTTTCTAATTCTTTTACAAGCACATATTTAATTGAAGATGCATCAGCTGGAACGTTTTCTACTTTCTCTTCTTTTACTTCTATTTTCTTCAAGTATCCTTCTTCAAAATTAAAACCTTCAATAGGCGAATAAAAATTTTCCCATTTTTGATTGTCTAAATTTTCTCCTTTATGAATATTTAATACTTGCATTTTACCAACACCACTTGCTTCTGTTTTGTAGCCACTTACCCAAAGTATTTTATTGTTAGATTTTGTTGATGCACAAGAAAGAACAACTAATGCACTAATGATAGCAACAATATATGCGCTAAATTTTATAGAATTACAATGTATTCTAGTAATAAAATTATTATTCATACGGATATTAAGTTTGTTTATTTTAAATGTACAAAAAATATACCAATCATAATTGAAATGCTTCTATAAAACTATTTGGCAATTCTTTTATTCTTTTTTCATGATAATTAAAATAAACGCAACCAGAACGTACAATAGCTAATGTTTTTGTATTGTTTTTTATAAAATGAAAAACTAAATCAAAGCTACATTCTGTTAATGCTTGCACGCCAACTTGGCATTCAACTGTATCACCCAAAAATCCTTCAGATACATACTTTATTGCGTGATTTGCTAATATCGTTCCTTCACCTTTTTCCCAATCTACATCAGCAAGTTGCAAATGGGCATAAAAATTTGTTCTTATTTGATTAGCTTTTATTAAAATTCGTTCATTGCCCATGTGTTTTGCATGGTTTATGTCTTCTTGTTCTATTGTAAATTTTGAAGTATATAATATTTTCTTAGGTATTTCGATGTCAATTCTAGTCATTTTTTAAAAATTTAATCGTGCTTGAATAGGAATGTCCAATGAAGCATATTTGTTTGCCTTGTGCTTGTAGTATGCTGCAATAGCAATCATTGCGGCATTATCTGTACAATATTGGAAGTCTGGAATAAAAACATTCCATTTATTTTTGTCTGCAAGTATTTGCAATTGTTTTCTGAGCTCAGAATTGGCTGCAACACCACCAGCAATTGCTATATTGTCAATCTGATATGCTTTACTTGCTTTCTTAAGTTTATTTATTAGTATTTGTATTAAAATATGTTGTATAGATGCGCAGATATCTTCAATATTTTCTTGAACAAAGTTTTCATTGTCTTTGGTATTTTTTTGTAGAAAATATAAGATTTGAGTTTTTATACCACTGAAACTAAAATCATAATTTGGAATCTGAGGTTCAGAAAATATAAATTTATGTGGATTTCCTTTTTGAGCGTATTTGTCAATTAATGGACCACCAGGATAAGGCAATCCAAGCATTTTTGCTGTTTTGTCAAATGCTTCTCCAACAGCATCATCAATGGTTTGCCCAATAATTTCCATATCTAAATAGTCTTTTACAATAACTAATTGTGTATGTCCACCAGACACAGTAAGACAAATAAATGGAAATTTTGGCTTTGGTTCTTCAATGAAATGAGCCAAAATATGTGCATGCATGTGATGAACAGTTATTATTGGAATATTCATGCTTTGTGCAAATGCTTTTGCAAACATACCGCCAACTAATAATGAGCCAAGCAAACCAGGACCTTGTGTAAATGCTACTGCATTAATGTCTTTCTTTTGAATGCCAGCTTTTTTTATAGCAACATCTACCACAGGAACAATATTTTGTAGATGCGAGCGACTTGCCAATTCAGGAACTACACCGCCATATTCTTTATGAATATCTTGTGTAGCAACTTCGTTTGACATAATTTTTCCATCTATACATATGGCACAAGATGTATCATCACAAGAAGATTCTATGGCAAGTATAATATAAGGCATATTTTTTGAGATAAATAGCTTAATTTTGCACCAACAAAAATAAGTTGAAAAAAGCACTAAAATACATATCAATTGGTCTAGGCATCATTATATTATTGTTGCTAATTTCTTTTTTTGTATTAAGTATATTAATTCAACAACCTAAATTCCAGACTTGGGCAGTAAAAAAAGCTTCAGTAATGCTTAGCGAAGAGTTTGGCTCAAAAGTAAGTATAGAAAGTGTAGATATTAAATGGATAAAAGATATTGAACTAAATAAAATTTACCTTGAAGATAAACATAAAGATACATTGCTATATGTAAATAAAATTCAAGCAGAATTATTGTTGGGAAAAACATTATTTGAACAAGTTAAATCTATCCGACAAAAAAAGATTTATGTAGGTGATTTATTTCTTGATGGTGTGGTTTTTTATGGCTATAGAACAGCAAATGATTCATTGTATAATTTCTCAAATATACTTGATGCATTAAAATCTGATAAAAAGAAAGAAGAAAAACCTAAATCAAATCAAAGCCTAGAGTTTGATATAGATAAATTATTACTTACAAATATTCATCTAAAGTTAGATGATCAATTTGGTGGAACAGGTTATGAAGTAAGCGCAAAAAAAATAGATATAGATGTAGATAAGCTAGATTTGAATAAAATGATTATCTATGCCAATAAAGTAGATTTAGATACGCCAGATTTTAAGCTAACTTTATATGGTAAAGAAAAAAAAGAACCTAAAAAAGTAAGCAAACCATTTGCACCACAAAATATGGGTATTTTCCTAAAAGTTGATGATATAAAAATTGCTGATGGAAGCTATTCTATGGATATGCTTAATAAAAAGAAAATAAAAGTTGGCGATTTGCAAATCAGCAATATGCGTGTAAAACAAATTGACTTAAATATAAAAGATTATTATTGAGATACAACTGGAATGCATGTAGATATGCGTTATCTAAAAACAAATTTGGATGACAATATTAAAGTAAAAAATATTGCAGGAAAAGTATTGTTGGACAATGGGCAGATTAGTTTAAGTAACGCAAATATTGAATTAAATTCATCAAAAATAAATGGAGATTTTGCGTTGCGTTTTATGCAAGATTGGACTTCTTTTTCAGATTTTGAGAACAGTGTTGTACTAGTTGCAGATATACCAAAGGCAGAAGTATATAAAAAAGATTTAGTACAACTTGTACCAGCACTTAATAAATATCTACCAGAAAAAACAAATTTAGTAGCGGATTTGCGAGGAACACTGAGCAACCTGAAAGCTAATAAATTATATGTACAAGCTGGAAAGTCAACAAAAATTGATATTACAGGAAATATAAAAGGCTTGCCAAAAATAAACCAAACATTATTCGATTTATATGTCAATAATTTGCAAACAAACACAAGTGATTTAAAAACTTTATTACCTTTTGTAAAACTACCAAAGCAAATTGAAAATGCTGGAAATGTAAAATTCAAAGGAACTTACAAAGGATATATACAAGATTTTTATGCAAATGGAATTTTAACAACAGACAATTTAGGTACATTAGATGCAGATGTACACTTGAAGTTTCCAAAAGGTCAGCAACCAATCTATAATGGAAATATTGTTGCAAAGAGTTTGAATTTAGCTGAGTTAACAGGCAATAGTAAACTATTAGGTACTGTAGATTTGGACATAGATGCAAATGGCGCAGGCTTTGATGTGAAAAATATCAATACTAAGCTTGTTGGAAAAATTAGAAATTTTTATTTCAATGGATTTGTGTTTAAAGAAATTGATATTAATGGTATTTTAGATAAAAAGAAATTTTCAGGTAAGGCATTTTATGATGACGGTTGCTTCTTGTTTAAGTTCAACGGTATAGCAGATTTTAATCAAACTATACCAAGCTATGATTTTGCTTTAGATGCAAAAAACGTAAATCTACAAGAACTCAATCTATCAAAAGATTCAATTATTTTATCTTTTGATGGTAAGATAAAAGCAAGTGGAAACAAAATTGATAATATCAATGGGAAGGCATTTTTAAATAATATTATTGTACAGAACAATAAAAATATGTTGACACTTTCTGACTTAAGTGCAAATATTATTAGCGAAAAAAAATTCAAAAATTACACCATTCATTCCAACGAAGTAGATGTTGATGTGAAAGGAAATTTCAATCCATTAACGATTGCACAATCATTAAAAGTATATCTAAAAAACTATACGAAACTAATAAACCCAACACCTAAAGATTATTTAAAAAATGAATCACAAGATTTGACAGCAAAAATAAATCTACGCTCAGATTTTGGAATTTTGTTTAAAGTATTCTTGCCACAACTTTCATACGTTAGTGATTTTAAGATAAACGCAGATTTTAACAACGACGCAGATTATCTAAACTTTATTGTAAATGCAGATTCTGTAAATTATTCAAAAGTAGCTTTTTCTAATATAAGATTAGAAACAATTAACAAAGAATCAGAACTATTGTCAGAACTAATAGTTAAGAGAATAGGATTTGGAAAAACAACAGTTGATGATGTGTATTTAGATATTAATAGTTCACTCGAGCAGTTATTAACAAGTATTTCTGTAGAACCTTCAACATCAAAAAACGGTTTGCAGATGGTAAGTACACTAGATTTCTTTGGAGATACACTTGCAGCTAAAATCATCGACTCCAAATTTAAGTTGAATAACAAAAGTTGGGAAATACAAAAAGGCAATTCAATCACTGTGTATGATTCTATTTTTGAAACACAGAATTTTAAATTAGTACAAGGTAATCAAGAAATATTTTTAAAGAATGGCAGAAATACTTTATCTGATTTGACATTGTCAATAAAAAATTTAGAACTAACAGACTTTGCACAAATTATTGATACAACAGGAGCAATAAAATCTGGTACTTTAACAGGAAATGTAAACCTAAAAGATGTAATGCGTAAGCCACATATCAATACAGATTTAGTTATTAATGATTTTAAAGTATTAGATTACCCAATAAAGTACATAGCATTAGATGCAGTGTATGGCAGAAACCAAAAAAATATAGCAGAATTTGGCGGAATTATTGATGATAAAGATTATCTAATTAATTTTAATGGAAGCTATGACATGCAAGTAAAAGGCAAAGAAAAATTAGCAGTTGATGCCATCATAGATAAATTAAATTTATCATTTTTACAATCAATATTAAAAGACGAAATCAAAGTTAAAAATGCATTTGTAAAAGGTAATTTGAATGCATCAGGTAACCTTAAAAAAATTATATTAAATGGTGATGCCACATTCTTAGACACAGCTAATATTGTAATGAAATATTTAGGTTGCGCATTTAATATTCCAACAGGAGAGAAGATATTCATGAATAAAGATGGTTTTGATTTCAAAACACTATCAGTACATGATGATAATGGCAGAAACGCACAAATTACAGGTAGATTATTACACAATAGTTTTAAGGATTTTGTGGTAGAAAAAGCACACTTTGATGCACCAAATGGCTATCATTTTTTAAATACAACTTACGCAGACAATCAAGATTTTTATGGGCAAGTTTATGCACGTGGCGATGCAACTATCAATGGTCCATTTGAAGATTTAAACATAGATGTGAATGCAAAAACATTAAACAATACAGTATTTAATCTTCCAGTTTCAAATTCTGGTGGCAATCAAAATTATACATACATCATTTTCTTCGATCCAAAAGACACAACAAAAGTTGTACAAGAAAAAGTAAAGCTAAAAGGTATTTCTATAAATATGAATATAGAAGCTACGCCAGATGCAGAAGTGAATATCGTATTAGACCAATCATCAAATGATAAAATTTCTGGAAAAGGTTTTGGCGATTTGACATTGAATCTAGATAAAAAAGGAAAGCTCGAACTTAATGGAAAATATACACTCACAAAAGGAAATTATAATTTCAAATTTCAGAATGTAATATCCAAAAATTTCATTGTAAAACCAGGTAGCAATATTATTTTCTCAGGCGACCCAATGTCTGCAATCTTAGATATAAATGCATATTATAGTGTTAATGCATCATTGAAAAATATTGTAGATAGTTTGTCGCCATTGTACAATCGTTCACTACCAATAGACTTAAATTTATTAATATCAAATACATTAAAAAGTCCAGATATAAACTTCCTAATAAGTTCATCAAATTCATCTTTAGAAGCACAATCTGACGAATTAAGACAAGCAATGGATAGAATAAATAACAATAAAAACGAAGTGTACAATCAAGCATTTGGTTTATTATTATTTAATAGTTTTATGCCATCACAAACAACACAAGGTGGACAGCAATTTACAGGAATTACCAATTCATTTACGCAGTTTTTTACACAACAATTATCATCCTTACTCACCAAAGGTTTACAACAAGCTGGCTTAAAAGGTGCAAGTCTAGATTTGTTATTGAAAGATATAGAATCTAGCGAATCAAGGCAGTTTGGATTTACTTACAAACAAGAATTGTTTAATAGTAGACTTATTTTTACAGTTGGTGGTAATGTCAATTTTGGTACAGCTACCAATACATCTATCAATAGTATAAATTCAAATAACAATTCAACATTTACAAGCGATTTCCAGTTAGAATATCTAATAACAGCAGATGGAAGAATTAGATTAAAAACATTTGCAAAAACAGGTAATTTCGATATCATCAATCAAGATAGAGTACGAACAGGTGGTGCAATTGCATTCCAAAAAGATTTTGATAGTTTCAAAGAATTGTTTAAAATCAATAAACAAGACTTGAGCATAAAAGAGAAAAAGAAAAATAAAGAATAATTATTTTCGCTTATTCTTTGGTGTTACATCATTTCCTAAAATTGCAGGCGGCGTTTTAGCATATTCACTCACATTGCCAGAAAGAGATTTTAAAAATGATTCTATATCTTCAATTTCAGTATTAGATAAGTCTTTGTTGAGTTGCACTTTTGCCATAATGTTAATAGCATCTTTTAAGCTTTTTACACTACCATCATGAAAGTATGGATAGGTATGTTCTACATTTCTTAATGATGGTGTTTTAAACATATCTTTGTCTAATTCATCTTTTGTAAGATCAAATAAACCATTGTCTGTGCCTTTGCTTTTTGTATATTTTTTATAATCTTGAATAGCACCAAATTTTTGAAATGAATTACCACCAATTGCAATTCCATTGTGGCACGTAGTACATCCAGTATTGATGAATATATCCAAACCTCTTTTTTGTTGTGCAGTTAATGCATGCTCATCTTCATTCAAAAAATTATCAAATGCAGATGGTGTTAATAATGTTCTTTCAAATGCAGCAATAGCAAGTCTAATATTTGTGTAATTAATCGGATTCGGATCATTTGGAAATGCTTGTTTAAATAAATCTTTGTAATAATCTATACCACTAATTCTATCAATCAAAAATTGTTCATTTGGTATATTCATTTCCACAGGATTCAAAATTGGTTTTCCTGCTTGTTCTTCAACATCTTTTGCTCTTCCATCCCAAAATTGTAAAAAATGCAAAGAAGCATTCAGCGTAGTTGGCGAGTTTCTGCCACCAAGTCCACCTTCATCGCCAGGCGAAAATGGTAAATTATCTACACCATATGTATTTAAATTATGACAAGAGTTACAACTATTATTTCCTTTTGGAGATAATTTTGTATCATAATACAAGGTTTTTCCAAGCTCAATTTTTGCTGGACTTAGTTTGTTGCTTGTTGAATCTACATAGTTGTTGATAGACTTAAATTGTTTGATAGCAGCACTAAAAAGCCTTAAGTCTTCAAATTGTGGAGTTTGCTTTTTTGTTTTTAATTCAGGTTTGCATGACAATGCCACCACACTCAAAATGAGTGTAAAAATTATTAATTTTCTCATGTTGTTTCTTTTTTTATTTAAAATTCATCAGTCACACATCCTTCAGATGCAGACGATACTGTTTTAGCATATTTATATAAAATACCACTCTTCGCTTTTAGCTCAGGAATCACTAAAGATTTTCTTCTTTCGCTTAATACTTCATCACTTACTAATACATCTATTGTGTTTTTTATTGCATCAATAATGATTTTATCGCCATTTTGAATTAATGCAATATTGCCACCACTTTGAGCTTCAGGTGTTACGTGCCCAACCACAAATCCATGAGAGCCACCACTAAATCTTCCATCAGTAATTAGTGCAACATCTTTGCCTAAGCCTTCGCCCATTAATACAGAAGTAGGTTTAAGCATTTCTGGCATACCCGGCGCACCTTTTGGTCCAACAAATCTTATGATTACTATGTTTCCAGCTTTTACTTTTTTTGCTTGCATTGCATTGATTGCTTCTTGTTCACTATCAAAACAAATAGCTTCGCCTTCAAATTTTTCGCCTTCTTTTCCAGTTATTTTTGCTACGGCACCTTCGGTTGCAATATTTCCATATAATATTCTTATATGTCCAGTCTTTTTTATCGGATTTGATAATGGATAAACTAAATCTTGTCCATCTTTTAAATGTGGTAATGTTGCTAAATTCTCTGCAATTGTTTTTCCAGTTACAGTTAAACAATCGCCATGCAATAGGCCATTTTCTAATAATAATTTCATTACTGCTGGCACACCACCAATTTTATGCAAATCTTCCATTACATATTTTCCACTAGGGCGAAAATCTGCCAACACAGGTGTTATTTCTGCTAGTCTAACAAAATCATCTAAAGTAATTTTTACACCAACAGTTTTTGCCATTGCTATTAAATGCATTACAGCATTGGTGCTTCCACCTAATACAGTTACTACTCTTATCGCATTTTCAAATGCTTTAAAAGTCATAATGTCTGTTGGTTTTATATCTTTTTCTAATAAATTTTTGATTGCAACAGCTGCGTCTTTCAATTCATTTTTCTTGTCTTCTGATACAGCTGGATTACTTGCAGAATATGGCAAACTCATGCCTAATGCTTCAATTGCAGAAGCCATTGTATTTGCTGTGTACATGCCACCACATGCACCAGCACCAGGACAAGCATTTTCTACAACACCTTTAAAATCTTCATCAGAAATAGAGCCAGCAAACTTTTTGCCTAATGCTTCAAATGCAGAAACTACATCTAATGTTTCGTTTTTGTATTTTCCAGGTGCAATAGTTCCACCATATATCATTAATGATGGTCTATTCAATCTTGCCATGCCCATTATTACACCAGGCATATTTTTATCACATCCAGCTATCGAAATAATTCCATCGTAGTATTGTGCACCAGCATTTGTTTCAATCGAATCTGCAATTACCTCACGAGATACTAATGAATATCTCATGCCAGAAGTACCCATTGATATTCCATCGGAAACACCAATTGTGTAAAAATTTAAGCCAATAAGGTTTTGTTGATTAACAAGACCTTTTAGTTGATGTGAAAATGCATTCAAATGCATATTACATGGATTCCCATCCCAACCTGTAGAACAAATCCCAACTTGTGCTTTCTTAAAATCTTCATTAGTTAAACCAATTGCATGCAACATTGCTTGTGCTGCTGGTTGTGTTTCATCTTGTGTTATCGTTTTGGAATATTTATTTAATTCTGCCATTGGTTTAAATTTTTCACAAAATAATGAGATTTGACAATAAATTCAAAATAAATAATATCTATATTCAGATAAATATTATTGATAAACTATATTTGACTGTAATTTTGACTAGTAAGTACCTGATTGTATAAATATTATATTAGTATTTTATGCTAATAATTATTATGAAAAACAAAAAATATGAATCCTAAAAAGAATATAGACTTCTTTGCAACACTGATTTTTACAATTCTGGGTATATACAATAGTCAAGTTACGGTGTTTTATATTATTTACCTGTTTTGGTTTCAAGAGTTTGTAAGAACTATAATTGATGTTGTGTATGTTCTATTTAATAAAAAAAGACTAGAAGAAAAAGGAGCAGTTGTGGAAATACCTATACCTAATTTTATTCTACTGTTTATATATTTAGTGTTTATAGTTGTTTTATTTGGTGTATTGCTGAATTTTAATAACACAGATCTAATGATTTTGAATATGAGAACATTGATGCTGAAGAATATTTACTTTGACTTGAATGTAATAGTTTTTACAATAGAATATGTATTTTATATAAAGATGTTTGCTTATGTTCAGAATCAAAACCATATTTTTAACAAAAGGCACATTGTTTTGCATATATCAATAATTTTTGGAGCAATTATTCAAATGCTTATTCTACGAGATGCTAAAATCAATAATGAATTACTGTCAATGGCAGTAATTGCACCGTTTCTTATCTTAAAATATTTTTTTGGAAGAAATGAGTAGGAATTAGTTGGAAGTTATATTGTAATGATATATGTAGGATAAGCCTTTATGTTATTGTTAAATAATAATTCGATAACTTTGAACACTTAAGATAAAAAATATTCATGTTTTTGAAAAAAAAGATACTAAAAAGTTGTACAATTAAATTTTTTCATTTTACATTTAAGCCATGATTTCAAAATTAATTAAATCATTATTTTCATCAGATCAAAAAGATAAAAATATGGCTACTAAAGCTAATAAAGATGTTAAGGTTGTGAAAAATACAACAAAAGTGAAACCAGCTACAAAGAAAGTAGAGCCAACTAAAGCAAAAGCAAAGCCAGTTGCAAAGAAAGTAGAGCCAGCTAAAGCAAAAGCAAAGCCAGTTGCAAAGAAAGTAGAGCCAACTAAAGCAAAAGCAAAACCAGTTGCAAAGAAAGTAGAGCCAGCTAAAGCAAAAGCAAAACCAGTTGCAAAGAAAGTAGAGCCAACTAAAGCAAAAGCAAAACCAGTTGCAAAAAAAGTAGAGCCAACTAAAGCAAAAGCAAAACCAGTTGCAAAGAAAATAGAACCAACAAAAACGAAAGCCATAGAAAAAACAAAAACTGAAAAAGTTGAAAAACCAATTGATAAGCAAACTAAAAAACTGACTAGTAACAATAATATGGCAAAAAAAGAAACACCAAAAGAACAAAAAACTACTAAATCTACAGCAAAAAAGGAAGAAACAAAGCCTGTGCAACAACAACCAGCAAAAGCTGTTGTTCATGACCCAAATGTGAAACGCAAAGTAATTGTAGATTATAAAAATATTCCAGAAGAAGTATTGATGTTGCTTCATGAAAAATATCCACATGGATACAATAGAGGAATAATAAGGTTTACAAATGCAAAAAATGAAGTTGTATCTGCTGTTCCAATAGAGTTGGGAAATACATCTTATTTGATAAAAGTAAGTACACAATTACAAAAATTAGTTGACGATATTGACCTTGACGATGATGATGATGTATTCGCAGCACCAGCATTAGAAAAAGAAGTGTCTGTTGGCGTCGCGTCTGATTTAGAAGAATTTGATAAGAGCGATGATGATGATGAAAAACCTAAAAAAACAAAAGCAAAAGGTAAAGTAGGCAGTGCAGATGATTTGGAATACGGTTTTGATGAGGATGATGAAGATGATGATTATGACGACGACGATGATGATAATGAAGGTGATTATGACGACGACGACGACGATGAATAAATAGAAAATTATGAGTAACAATTTAGATGCTTTCAAGAGCACAATACAAGAAGGATATACGTTTAATGGAGATTCAATTATAGTCGGCACAGCTATATTAGATAAGAGTCCAATCCAAAATGCACCAATAAAACTGCCGTTAAAAACATTAAACAGACATGGATTAATTGCAGGAGCAACAGGTACAGGAAAAACTAAATCTATACAATTACTCTCAGAGCAGTTGTCAGATAGTGGTGTTTCTGTATTAATGATGGATATAAAAGGCGACTTTTCAGGAATTGCACAAGCAGGTACAAGCAACAAAATTGTAGAAGATAGAACAGCACTTATTGGAAACAAATGGCAACCAACAGCTTATCCAGTTGAGTTAATGACTATTTCTAATCAAGATGGCGTTAGACTTAGATCAACAACATTAGAGTTTGGACCAATTCTAATTTCAAAAATATTAGATTTGAATGACACACAACAAAGCGTAATGTCAATCGTATTCAAATATGCAGATGATGAAGCATTACCTTTGGTAGATTTAAAAGATTTAAAGAAAGTATTACAATATTTGTCAAATGAAGGAAAAGAAGCCATAGAAAAAGACTATGGAAGCATTTCTCCAGCTACATTAGGCACAATAACAAGAAAAATTGTTGAATTAGAACAACAAGGTGCTGAATTATTTTTTGGAGAACCATCATTTGATGTTAAAGATTTATTGAGAAAAGATGAAAATGGAAGAGGATTTGTAAATATCATAAGATTAACAGATATACAAGATAAACCAAAGCTATTTTCAACTTTTATGTTGAGTTTGTTAGCAGAAGTATATAGCACATTTCCAGAGCGTGGAGATTTAGATAGACCAGAATTAGTGATTTTTATTGATGAAGCGCATTTGGTGTTTAATGAAGCATCCAAAACATTATTAGAGCAAATCGAAACTATCATAAAATTAATAAGATCAAAAGGCGTTGGAATTTTCTTTTGCACACAAAATCCAACAGATATTCCATCAGATGTATTAGCGCAATTAGGTCTAAAAGTACAACACGCACTAAGAGCATTTACAGCAAAAGATAGACAAGCAATAAAATTGGTAGCCCAAAACTATCCAATCACAGAATATTATAAAGTAGAAGACGATATTACCCAATTAGGTATTGGAGAAGTATTTGTAACAGCATTAAACGAAAAAGGAATTCCAACACCATTGGTTCACACTTTAATGTCACCACCACAAAGTAGAATGGATGTTTTGTCGCCAGAAGAAACAAAAGCACACATAGAGCAATCTGCATTATACAAAAAGTATAAAGATGCAGTAGATTCAGAAAGTGCATATGAATTGCTGAATAATAGAATAAATGCAATTGCCGTAGAAAAAGAATCGCAAGAAGCACCAGCACCAAAACAACAAAAAGTAAGTGTGCCAAAGTCTTCACCATCTACATTTGAAAAAGTACTCAATAATAAAACAACAAAAAGCCTAGCAACTACAGCAACTCGAGAAATTACTAGAGGATTATTAGGTATTTTAGTTAAAGCATTCAAAAAATAATAATTAAAAATTAGACTATCTTATTGATTTTTACATCAATAGCTTATCCTTTTTTTAACATAAAAAACACAATCTATTTTTTATTTTTGTAAGGAAATTTTTCTTATCATATTAAATTTAAAATCAAATAAAATGGCAACAAGACAAGAGAGAATTGATGCTCTTAAAAAAGATTGGGCTGAAAACCCAAGATGGAAAGGTATTACAAGACCTTACACAGCAGAAGATGTAGTTAGTATTTCTGGTTCTGTAGAAGTTGAGTACACATTAGCAAAAAATGGTGCAAACAAACTTTGGGACAAAGTACAAACACGTGCTTGGACTTCAGGTTTAGGTGCTTTAACAGGAAATCAAGCAGTACAAGAAGTACAAGCTGGTATGCCTGCAATCTACTTATCAGGATGGCAAGTAGCTGCAGATGCAAACTTAGGAATGGAAATGTATCCAGACCAATCATTGTATCCTGCAAATTCAGTTCCTGCTGTTGTAAGAAGAATTAATAATGCTTTTGCTCGTAGAGATCAAATTCAATGGTTAAACCAAGATGGAGACATCGATTGGTTTGCTCCAATTGTTGCTGACGCTGAAGCTGGCTTTGGTGGAAACTTAAATGCTTTCGAATTAATGAAAGGTATGATTGAAGCTGGTGCTGCTGGTGTACACTATGAAGATCAATTAGCATCTGCTAAAAAATGTGGTCACTTAGGTGGAAAAGTATTAGTGCCAACTCAAGAAGCAATCAATAAATTAGTAGCTGCTCGTTTAGCTGCAGATAGCATGGGCGTACCTACAGTTTTAATTGCACGTACTGATGCTGAAGCTGCAACATTAATTACTTCTGATATTGATCCAAGAGACCAAAAATTCATCTTAAGTAAAGAAAGAACTTCTGAAGGTTTCTTCAATGTAAAAAATGGTATTGAAGCAGGTATAGATAGAGCTTGTTCTTATGCAGAATATGCTGATTTAATTTGGATGGAAACAGGAAATCCAGATTTAGGCTTAGCTAAAGAATTTGCACAAGGTGTACACGCAAGATATCCAGGTAAAATGTTGGCGTACAACTGTTCTCCATCATTCAACTGGGCAAAATACATGGATGAGAAAGCAATGGAAACATTCCGTGAAGATTTAGCTGCTATGGGTTACAAATTCCAGTTCATTACATTAGCTGGTTTCCATGCATTAAATTCATCAATGTTTAGCTTATCTAAAGATTATATGGCTCGTGGTATGGCTGGTTTCTCTGCTATGCAACAAAAAGAGTTTGCTATGGAAGCTGATGGTTTCAAAGCAATCAAACACCAATCATTCGTAGGAACAGGATATTTTGATGCTATCCAAAATATAGCTCAACAAGGACAATCTTCTACTACTGCAATGGGCGGAAGTACTGAAACTGAGCAATTCCATTAATTAGATACTTATTAATAGAATATATCGAAATGGCTACTAGTATTAGTAGCCATTTTTTATTTGATTAAACTGAATTCAGTAACTACAAATTTTATTACATAATATATTGAACATATAAACTGATTTTGTATTTTTATTCTATATAGTCTTTTTTATAATAGTATATATTTGAATAATGAAGAGAAGAAATTTTATAAAATCAACTGCTTTAACAGGTATTGGTGTTGCCTTAAATGCATGCACTAAAGAAATAAAGGAAGAACGAATATATACACCAAATCTAATTATTGGTTCAGGATTTGGTGGTTCTGTTACTGCACTACGTTTAGCACAAGCAGGACACAATTCTATACTGATTGAACGTGGAAAAACTTGGAATGCAGCAGAGTTTTGCTCCTTTACAAATGTAAATGAGAAATCTACATGGTTAAACAGGAAAGCTATGGTGCCTATAGTAAATCTAAAGCTACCGATAAAAGAATATTTAGGTGTTATAGAATACCATGAATATAGAAACATGAATATTTTTAATGCTGCTGGTTTGGGTGGAGGCAGCTTAGTGTTTGGTGCAACTTATGTAAAGCCACAACAATTACCATTTGAACGATTATTTCCATCTGAAGTATCTTATAGCGAAATGGATGAAATTTATTACCCAAAAGTTCAACAAGAAATAAATTTTTCTCATATTCCAGAAGATATTTATCAATCTGAATATTATTTATATGCACGCACATTTAAACAACAAGTAGAAAATGCTGGAAAAACTTCTGTTAGGTTGCCAGCATCATATGATTGGGAAATAATTAGAAAAGAAATGCGTGGCGAAATTCCGTTAGAGTTTTTGAAAGGTGATGGAAATTATGGTACAAGAAATAATTCAAAATATAGTTTGGATAAAAATTATATTGCAAGAGCTATTGCCACAAATAAAACTAAAGTGTACACGCAAACAAACGTTGTTCAAATAAAAATTAATTCTGATAAAAAATATGAAGTTAGTACGCAGCAATTAAATGTTTGGGGCACAATCGTTGGTTTAAAAACATTTATTTGCGATAAACTTTTTTTATGTGCTGGCGCACCAAATACAATAAAACTATTATTAAAATCAAAATATACATCAAACTTAAAAGAATTAAATTCTAATATTGGTAAAGGTTTTGGTACAAACGGAAAAACTTTCTTTAGAAGAACTGTTGATGCAAATACTGGAGCACTAACAGGCTGGACACCAGCAGAAGCGTCCTTTCATTTTGATAATCCATATGTGCCAATTATTATTGAAAATATTCCACAACCACTTGGCTTAATTTTGCCAATTCCAGATTTGAAAAGCCATTTTCATGTTGGTTTGGCTGCAACAACTTATAGAGCAAATTTTGAGTATGATGATGCGACTGATAAGTTGATGTTAGATTGGAATGTAAATGGTTTAGATGAATCAATCAATGCTGCGAAAGATTGGGCAAATATAGTAAATGCAGCAAATCCAAATTCGTATATAGATAATCTATTAATTAGAAACTATTATGCAAATAATGTTTCTTATCATCCATTAGGTGGTTGTGTTATTGGGCAAGCAACAGATTTTTATGGTAGGGTAGTAGAATACCCAAATTTATATGTGAATGATAGTACATTAATTCCTGGTGCATTGTGTGCAAATCCTGCGTATTCTATAGCTGCGTTAGCAGAAAGAAATATTGCAAAAATAGTAGAACAAGATTTTAAGTAACTATTTAGATTTCTCAAAATCTTGCATAGCTTGCACCAATACTTGTACGCTTTCTATGTTTAATGCATTATAGCAAGATGCTCTAAAACCACCAACTGTTCTGTAGCCTTTTATGCCATGAATGTTGTATGGTTTTACAAATTCTAAGAATGCTTCTTCGTCAGTTGTATTATTTGCCACAAAATTGATATTCATTCTACTTCTATCTTCTACAACTGCATGTCCTTTGAATAAACTATTTCTATCAATTTCAGTGTATAATAGATTTGATTTATCAATGTTTCTTTGTTCAATTGCTGATAGCCCACCTAATTTCTTTAGCCATCTTAGTGTAAGTAGGCAAGTATAAATAGCAAAAACTGGTGGTGTGTTGTATAATGAATTATTTTTTGCATATACATCAAAATTCCAAATTGATGCTTTTTTTCTTGGTTGTAATTTTAGTAAATCATTTTTTATAATAACTAATGTAATGCCAGCAGAACCTAAGTTTTTTGAGCTCCAGCATAGATTAGTGCATATTTGCTAACATCAATTGGTCGACTAAAAATATCAGAACTCATATCAGCAATCAATGGAATTGGAGAAACTAAATCTTCTAGTAATTCTGTGCCATAGATGGTGTTATTTGTTGTGATGTGAAAATACTTCGCATCTTCTGGAATCGTATAATTTTTTGGAATATAATTGTAATTTTCATTTTTAGAAGAAGCAACAATATGCGTTTTTCCAAATAGCTGACATTCTTTTTCTGCTTTAGATGCCCAAACGCCAGTATCTAAAAATGCAGCAGTTTCATTTTCTGCAAGCAAATTGTAAGGCACCATAGAAAATTGCATGTTTGCACCACCTTGAATAAATAAGATGGAATAATCGTCAGGAACATTCAGTAATTCTTTTATTAAGCTGATGCTCTCTTCCATTATGGCATCAAATTCTTTGCTTCTATGTGATATTTCAAGCAAGGATAATCCAATATTATTTAGTTCAATACATGCTGCTGCTGATTGTTCAAATACTTCTTGTGGTAAAATTGATGGTCCAGCACCAAAATTGTGTTTCTTCATAATCTCTAAATTTATAAGTATTCTAATATATACCTATGTTGCTTGGATTATTTGAATATTAAATTTTAAATATAGACTTGGTCCAGATATTTAGATTTTCATTTTTTGCACCAAATCCTTTGAAAAAATTTGCAATTGTTTTCTTACTACTTCCACAAAAATTGAATGTCTTGCCACCCTGAATAGTTTGATTTATTAATTGATGCAACATATAATGCATAGCACCAGAATTTTTATACGAAACATTAAAACCACTTAAAAGATAATACACAGTATGATTATCTTCTACATAAAATAAAGTTGCTAATAATTTTCCTTCAGTATTTTTACATACAAGTGTGTTGCCACAATTTTTGTCTGAGCAAAATTTATTTATTTTTTCAAATGTATTATAATCAATTTTTGATTTTATATTTTGTTTTGTAAATGTTGATTGTATGATTTTGTAGGCATCTTCAAGTTGTGTGCTTTTTTCAATAGTGTATTTGTTTTGTATTGCTTTGTTTATATTTCTAAGATGATTTTTTGAAAGTTGATTAATGCTATAAGCTTGTTCAATAATATATGTTGTGTAAGTTTCTTTTTTATACTTTAAATTTGATAAATCTATATCTGAATATTCTGGTAGAAATTTAAAATAAGATTTAATGTAATTTGAATTCTGTTTAAACAATTCAATGCATATTCTATTTCTATCTGATTGATTAATGTCTTTATCTAAAAATATAATTGATTGATAAAAATTTATGTCTGGTAAGTAAATTCTATTAGTTACAAAATTTCCTTTTGTGCAAAATGGTAATAATGCAATTGTTTTGTCATCTTTTTGATAAAGCAGAACGTCCCAATTTTCGGCAATAAGATTTAGCCATTCAGGATTTGCAAAGAAATGAATTGTAGCATTGTGTTTATTATAAACATCTAAATATGATTTTTTGCTTTCTTTCATTTCATTGTTTGTAAACTTTACTTTTTCTGTAAAGATTTTATGCCAACATTCCAAAAGAAGAAGCTCCATTTGTCAGCAATTTCTTCAACTATTTTTGATGTTGGTTTGCCTTTGCCATGTCCTGCATTTTTTTCAATTCTTATTAATGCTGGATTTATTTTACTACTGTATTCTTGTAATTTTGCTGCAAATTTAAAGCTATGTGCTGGTACAACTCTATCGTCATGATCGCCAGTTGTAATCAATGTTGCTGGATAGTTTGTGCCTATTTTTAAGTTGTGTAATGGTGAGTATCCTTTGAGGTATTCAAACATTTCTTTGCTTTGTTCACTACTTCCATATTCTGGAATCCAGCCCCAACCAATTGTAAATTTGTGATACTTTAGCATATCTAAAACGCCAACTGCTGGAAATGCAACTTTACAAATGTCTGGTCTTTGTGTTATTGTTGCACCAACCAATAAACCACCATTACTTCCGCCAGAAATTGCCAATTTATTTTTCGATGTGTATTTTTCTTTTATTAGATATTCTGCTGCTGCAATAAAATCATCAAACACATTTTGTTTGTTGAATAGCATGCCAGCTTTGTGCCATTTGTCGCCATACTCACCACCACCACGCAAATTTGGCATTGCAAATACGGCACCATTTTCTAATAATAATATTGTTGATGCAGAAAAGAAAGGTGTCATGTTGATGTTAAATCCACCATAAGCATATAAGTATGTTGGATTTTTTCCATTTAATTCAATTCCTTTTTTGTGTACAATAAACATGGATACTTTTGTATTGTCTTTGCTTTTGTACCATACTTGTTTTGATTCATAATCTTCTGGATTGAATTGTAATGTTGGTTTTAGAAATAAGTTTGAATATCCAGTTGTTGAATTATAAATAAATATTGAATTTGGATAATTGAAAGAATTATAACTATATGCTACAAGTTGGTTTGTTTCTGAAGAACCAAAAAATTCTATATTTCCTGATCCAGGTAGTGCAATTTCTTTTTTGTTTGTTCCATCTATGTTGTATACAAAAAGTTTGTTGCATGCATTTTGTAAGTACACTGCAAATAATTTTCCTGAAGAAACTTCTATGTTTTCAAGCAATGCATCTTTTTGTTCTGGTATAATTTTTTTCCATTTGCTGGGCTCATTTTGTTCTGGATTGACAGCTATTAATTGTTTGTTTGATGCACCTTCATCTGTGTAAACATAAAATAAACCATCTTTTACTGTTATCACAGCATACTCATTTTTAAATCCTGTGAATAATGGTTTAAAATCTGAAGTAAGGTCATCAGCTTTCTTCCAATATACTTCATTACCATATGTTCCTATTGATCTATATCTAAATAAATATTTTTCATCTTCTGATACACTAATGCTATTGAATGAAAGTGGTTCTTTCTCGTCTTTAAAGATTAATTTGTCTTCGCTTTGTGCTGTGCCAATAGTATGATAGTAAATACAATGATATTGATTGATATTTGATAATTCTTTGCCTTTTTCTGGCTCAGGATATCTTGAATAGAAGAAACCATTTTTGTACCAACTAGCACCAGTAAATTTTACCCAATCAATTTCATCATTTAGTTTTTGTTTTGTATTAATATCGTAAATCTCTATGCTACTCCAATCACTTCCTGCCTTATTAATACTCATAGCTATGTATTGATTGTTATTTGAAATGCCAGCAATATCATAACTTGTTAGTCCAGCTTTGTCTATACTATTTGGGTCAATAAATATTTCTGGGTTTTCGTTTGTACCTTTTTGTATATAAATAATCGCTTGATTTTGTAAGCCACCATTTTTTTTATATAAAATGTAATCGCCAGCAAAAAATGTATTAGAGATTTTTTCGTAGTTATACAATTGCTGGTATCTTTCTTTTAATTGATTCCTGTATGGAATTTTATCTAAGTATGCATCTGTTATTTTATTTTGCTCATCTACCCAATGCTCAGTTTCTGCTGATGTGTCGTTCTCCAGCCATTGATATTCATCTACTATCTCTGTTCCAAAATAATTGTCTTTGTAGTCAATCTTTTTTGTAACAGGATAATTGATACTTAGCGTTGTGCTTGCTTTCTTTTTGTCTTTTTTAGCATACATATTGCTTGTTAGTATGTTTAGTATTAGTAATACTAAAATGTATTTTTGCATTTCTCTTTTTTTACAAAATTAAAAAAATATAAAAAATAAATGATTGTTAGTGTGTTAATTAAACTATTTTAATTTTCTGTTTATTGAATTGAATAATACTGTCTTTGTATAATTTATTTCGTTTTCTCAACTCTACTTTGTCATTAACTTTTACGGCGCCATTCTCTATTGCTTCATTAGCTTGTGCGCCAGTTTCGCACCATCCAGATGCTTTTAATAATTGGTTGAGTTGAATGTATTCTGTATGAATTTCAAATATTTCCATTGTTACAAATTGTTCACAATATTAAAGATAAAATGAGATAATACCTAAGAATCACTTATTTTTGTAGACTATGAATCGAAAACAATTAATAAAAGAAATTCATAAAAAGAAATCATTTTTGTGTATTGGATTAGATACAGATTTGAATTTAATACCAAAACATTTATTGAAATATAAAGAACCATTGTCTGTTTTCAATAAAGAAATTATAGATGCTACAAAAGATATATGCGTAGCCTACAAACCCAATATTGCATTTTATGAGCAATATGGCACAAAAGGTTGGGCACAGTTGGAACAGACAGCAAAATATATTCCAGATAATGTTTTTAAAATAGCAGATGCAAAACGTGGAGATATAGGCAATACATCTAAAATGTATGCAAGAGCTTTTTTTGATGAGATGAATTTTGACGCAATTACTGTTGCACCATACATGGGAAAAGATTCTATTCAACCATTTTTAGAATATAAGAAAAAATGGACAATTATTTTAGGTTTAACATCAAATATTGGTAGCCTCGATTTTCAATTTATAAAATCTAATAAAAAACCAATCTATCAGCATGTAATAGAAACTTGTATGCAATATGGTGATGATGAAAATACAATGTTTGTAGTAGGTGCTACGCAAGATAAATATATACAACATATACGTACATTCTGTCCTAATCACTTTTTTTTGGTGCCTGGTGTTGGTGCGCAAGGTGGAAGTTTAGAAGCTATTGCAAAAAATGGATTGAATAAAGATGTTGGTTTGTTAATCAATAATACACGTGGAATAATTTATGCATCTAATGGAAAAGATTTTGCTGAAAAGGCGAGAGCAGAAGCATTGAAAATGCAAGCAGAAATGAAAATATTATTAAAATCAATATGATTTTTTCAGACGAAGAAAAGCAATATTACTCAAGACAAAATTTATTGCCTGAAGTTTCAATAGAGAAGCAATGGCAATTAAAACAATCAAGTGTATTAGTTGTTGGTGCTGGTGGTTTAGGTGCTACAGTATTGCAAATTTTAGCAAGAGCTGGTGTTGGAAAAATTGGTGTTGTAGATTTTGACACCATAGATATTACTAATATTCATAGGCAAATATTATATACTTATGCTGATGTTGGAAAATATAAAGTTGATGTAGCTGTAGAAAATTTAAAGCATATAAATCCATTCATTCATATTGAACCTTATCAGTTAAAAATATCGAATACAAATATTGTTGAGCTAATATCAAATTATGATATTGTAGTTGATGCTACTGATAATTTTAATGCTAAATATTTAATAAATGATGCTTGTGTGTTATATAATAAAATATTAGTCTTTGCTGCTGTGCAGCAACATGTTGGTCAAGTTGCAGTTTTTAATTTTAATGGAAGTTGTAATTATCGTGATGTTTTTCCTGAAATTCCTATGCAGCTAAATAATTGCAATACAATTGGTGTGTTGAATACTGCAGTAAATGTTATTGGCACATTACAAGCCAACGAAGTCTTGAAAGTTATTTTAGAATTAGATAATATTTTATGTAATAAACTATTGATTTATGATGTATTGAATAACACACAACAACTATTAAGAATTAAAAAACAATATCTGTTTAGTTTTAAAGATTTAGAACATCATAACAAAGATATAAGCGAAATTGATGTAGATGATTTAGCGCAACTTAATCCATTGGAATATTATTTAATTGATGTGAGAAGTGCTTATGAACATCAACAAGAAAATATTGGTGGCTTAAATTTTCCTTTAGGAATACTAGAAGATAAATTACAAGAATTAGATAAAAACAAACAAATTATATTCTATTGCAATACAAATGTAAGAAGCAAAACAGCTGCAAAAGTTGCCAGAAAAATAGGATTTGAAAATGTTATTATTTTAAGTAGATAACTATTTTTTCAATAGTTCTTTTATCTCATCTCTAACTTTGTCTGAAGTTGGGTCAGTTGTTGATAGAAAATAATCTACAACATTGCCTTCTTTGTCTAATAAATACTTTTGAAAATTCCATTTTGGATGTGTTAGCATATTTGGACCAGGAGCATTGTCGCCCAAAAATTTAAAAATCGCATTTTGATTGTCGCCTTTTTTTACATGTATTTTCTCCATTATTGGAAAAGTTACACCATAATTAATTTGACAAAATTGTGCTGCATCTTCAGCAGAATTTGGCTCTTGTCCAGCAAAATCATTAGAAGGAAAACCTAAGATTTCAAAACCTTCGTTCTTAAATTCTTGGTACAGTTTCTCTAGTTTTTCAAACTGAGGTGTGAAACCACATTTCGATGCAGTATTCACAATCATAACTACTTTTCCGTTATAATCACTTAGATTTATTTCTTTTCCGCTTGCTGTTTTCGCTTGCAGTGTTGAGATTGAATTTTTCATTTTGTATAATATATTTTGTTCCGTTTCGTTGATATGTTTCGTCTAATCTAATGACATAGTTTTCTATTTCTGCATCTTCGCCTTCAGCATCATAAGTTGATTTTAAATCTAAATCGAAGAATTTTGCGCCAAAATTCCACCAAAAAGTTTTAAAGCCACCTCTGTAATCTTTTAATAAATCAAATACACTAACTCCAGTTTCTCTGTGCACTAATTTAATTAAAAATTTGCCTTGTGTGCGTGTCATGTTTTTTAATTCTTCTTGATAGGCATCTTTTAGTAAATCTTCTGCTTTATTTAAAAACGCTTTTTGTTCCTTTTTGTTCAATGTTTTTATATGTTCGTCTATCACTTGTGAAAGACGTGCAATTCTAAGCGCATAAGGATATACTTTTTTTAGGTAATTTTGGTCGCGATACGAAATGGTAACTGGCTTTAATTTTGTGGCTTGTATAAGCACTGGCTCAAGAATTACTTCTTCAATCAAAGTATCTCCATCAACAACTACAGATGGTAGTACAATTTTCTCATCATTGCTTTGTGCAAATGACGATTGTATGATTGATGATATTAAAAATAAAAGTACTAAGTTTTTCATTGTAAAATATTATCCAAATTTATACCAAATTTTAGATTCCATTTTTATTTGAATTATAAAATATGTTAAAATTGTAATTTGTTTTTAATGTCTAACTATTTCTAATGACCAAATGTTGTATTAAACTTTCTAGAATCTCTTTTTTCTCGTTTGATATGCTTAGCTTCTCTAAATTTTCTTTTGCTATTTGTATAAAGTTATTTCTACGCTCAATAGAATAATTGTAGATATTGTATTTATTATAAATAGATAAAACCTTTTCTACCTTTTTGTCAGTATTTTTACTGTTTATTATTTCTTCTAATGTCGTATCGTTATTGTTTTTTGATTGTTCTAATGCTTTAATGAATAGAATTGTTTTTTTATTCTGTAAAATATCGCCGCCTAATTGTTTGCCTACATCTTTTGTCTCACCATAGCAATCTAAAATATCATCTTGAATTTGAAATGCAATGCCAAGATTTAAACCATATTGATACATTGCAATTGCATCTTCTGCTGATGCGCCACCAATAATAGCACCAATTTGCATACTTGCAGCCAAAAGCACAGCTGTTTTTAGCTTTATCATGTTGATGTACTCAAGTTCTGTTACACTTTGTTGTTGTTCAAAATTTATATCATATTGCTGACCTTCACAAACTTCAATTGCTGTCTGCGTGAAAATATTAAATATCTTATTAAAATATTTGCTTTCAATTTTCGATAAACATTGATATGCATAAATCAATAATACATCACCACTTAGTATCGCTGTTGTTATATTGTATTTTTCATGCAAGGTTTGGTGTCCACGTCTGAGTGGTGCGTCGTCCATAATATCATCATGTATTAATGTAAAATTGTGAAAGTACTCTGTAGCTAGTGCAGCATCAAGTGCATGTGTGTACGATTTGTTGTATAACTCAGTGCAAAGTAATAAAAGTGCTGGTCTCAATCGTTTACCACCAATTTGCAAAAAATAATTATTGGGTTCATATAATTCTTGAGGTGATTGTGTGAATTTATTCTGATTTAGATAGTCTAAAAAATATTCTCTTAGTTGTTCCAAGGTATGCATGTACAAAAATAAGATTAATTGTACTTATTGTTTGTGTTTTTTGTATATTCGTTGTCTTGTTTTAAAAAAAATAATTATTGATTATTAAATAAAATTTGAATTATGTCATTAGAAGAGTTTAAAAAGAAGCGAGCATATAGACAAAGAAATTGGACACAAGTTAATGCATCAAACTCATGGAGTATGTTTAGAATAATGAGTGAGTTTGTTGATGCATACGATAAAATGGATAGAATTGGTCCATGTGTTTCAATATTTGGTTCTGCTCGTACAAAACCAGATAATCCATATTATCAATTGGCAGAAGCATTGGCAGAAAGATTGGTGGAAGAAGGTTATGGTGTAATAACTGGTGGTGGTCCTGGAATTATGGAAGCAGGCAATAAAGGTGCTGCCAACAAAGAAGGAAAATCTGTAGGTTTAAATATTGAATTGCCATTTGAGCAAGGTCATAATCCATACATAGATCATGACAAAGTAATTACACACCATTATTTCTTTGTAAGAAAAGTTGTGTTTGTAAAATATGCACAAGGCTTTGTGTATTTGCCTGGTGGCTTTGGTACTTTTGATGAATTGTTTGAGGTGATGACATTGGTGCAAACTAAAAAAATTGAACGTGTGCCAATAGTATTAATGGGCAAAAGTTTTTGGGCTGGCTTGTTAGATTGGATAAAAACAGAAGTGTTAGCCAATCAGCAGAATATTAATGAAGTAGATTTGGATTTGTTTTTAATTACTGATGATGTAGAAGAAGCTATTGAATATATCAATAATTTCTACGATACAGAACAGCATGATTTAAAACCAAACTTTACTTAATAGCATACATTTTACTAAACCATTCGTAGTCTGGCGTATTGCTGTCTAATGTGTATTTATTGAATTTTTGAGGATGTTCTTTAAATTTGATTAATGTATCAAAAGCACGTGCAATATTCTTAAAATACGTTTGATGATAGCCAATATTGTTTTTTCTTTTTACATAGCTTTTAAATGCTTTTAAATTTGATTTAAGCAAATCAAGCTCGTTGATTTCATAATATATTTTTAGCAAAAGATGTTTCATGTTCAAATTCCAAAGTATGTCTTTAAATTGATGTGTCATCAATATTTTAATTGCTTTGTTGTATTCTTGTTTGGCATAAAATAATTTTGCCTGATTGAAAGCTAGTGTAATTGCTCGGAATTCAGATTCTATATAAATATTGTATTTCTTTATAAATTTTTCTACATCTTTTAGTCTATTTAGTCTAATGCCAAGTGTTACAACATTAGAAAAAATAAATCTAGTGATATGTTCGTAGTCATAAAGAAATTTTTTATTTAAGGCATATATGTATAGCTCAAATCCAGCAATACGATATTTTATAATATTCTGATTGTGTTTTTTTACACAGTAATTTATGATTATTTTATATAAATTATTTATATCTATAAAAGAAAATAGATTTTCATATTTTTTTAAGTTTTTTACTAAGTTGTCAAAGTTTACTTCATCATCATTGTTGATTAAAATATAAGTTTGATAATAAATATTGATTAATGGATTGCTAAGTAATTCGGATTTTGGTAAATAATTTAAGATAGGTTCTAATAAAATATTTTCAGTTACTTCGGAGTTTAGTGCTTTTATAGAACTTGTTTGTGTGGCATTTTTTAGCAATTCAATTACATAATAAATGTTTAGATGATGGTTGATTTCATTTACATATTGCAATGTATTTCTGTTTTGAATTGAGCTTATTTCATATTGATTGCTGAAAAAATGAAAAGCATCTAAATAATATTTATTGTCTTTTATTTTTGTTTCTGTATAATTTCAACACCATCTTGCAATTTTATTTCAGCATATTTGTGTAGTTGTTTTCCAAGATAAAATTCTGCTAAAATATGATGTTGGCTAATTTTATTTTTATCATAATGATATTCTACGATAAATTCTTCCAATAATTGTGTGCAAAGCCAAATTAAATGTCTAATGACTAAGTCTTTGTATGCTGTTTGCTCGCCATAAAGATGTAAAAATGCCTTTTCTTTTGTAACAATATGCTCATTTATGCTTTTCTTTGAAGAAAAAATAAAAAAAAATCATACAAATCTTTGTGCAATTTGACATAATGAATAATAACGTATTTTTTTAACAGTCTTTTTTCTTCTTTATTTAAAGCTAAATAGGTTTGTATTAATTTTGTTTCATACATTTTTATTCTATTTTATTTCCATTTTTTATTGACAAACGGATTTTTTTATAATTCAAAAATAAGTTTTTTTTTATAAACTTTGTATAGAAATTAATTTTAATGAAAAAATATATAAAATTCATCTTAGCCACATTTGTATGCACAATGCTTATTTTTTCCAGTTGCAGCAAATCAGCATCTAGTCCAAAAGATGATCAAAACAACTTGCGTAGAATTAAAAAATCTAATAAGATAATAATTGATAATGCAAATAGAGTAGATAGAGAAAATGCAGATAGAATCATTGAATCTATTACGTATTTCTATAATGATGATGACTTATTAATACAGCTTAATTTTTATGCTGATACTGCTGCTGGTACACCATTGCAAGCAGCTTGGGACGTAGAGTATTATAATAATATTGCCACATTAAGTTCGGTAACTAATAGTAGCGTAGGCTTGCAATTTATACATGATAACCAAAAACGTGTTTTAGTAGTAAAATCAATAATAAATGGACTGGATAGTATAAAATTCTATTATGGTGACTCTAACCAAATTTCTGAAATAAAGATTATAGATATATTTGGACAAAGCAAACACCATTTTGATTTTATATACGATGAAAATAATAATTTGTTGGCATATAAAACCATAGACAGAAATAATGGCAATCTAGTTTCAAGAGTGGCGTTGAGCTATTATCCAGATTACAAAATCAGAAATGAGTTTGATAGTAGATTTTATAGAGAAGAAACCAGATTGTACTATTTAGGTGGATTGAATTTGATATACATGTTAGGTTTGAACTATGGCGAAACAACCAAAAATGCATTGAAAGAAAGAATAGAGTATATGCCAAATTTGACAGGAGATACCACAACAAGAACAAACCAATATACTTATACATTCAATTCTGAGAATGAAATTATATATAGAAAAATGACTGGACCATCAGATACTTTGTATTATAATTTTGAATATGAATAATAAATAAAGCCAAATAATATGAAAAAAAACAATAAAACAAGAATGCTAATCATTATATCAATTATTATTGTCGTATCAGCATTTTTTACAAGCTGTGTGCCAACACCTGGAGGTAGTGGAACCACACCATCTGGTACTTTTAATATTGGTATAAGTGCTACATTTGATTATTTTTATGATTGGTGGGATTTTCCATTTGGAATTAGCAAAGACACTTCTAAAATTATTTTAATTGATGGAGATTCTATTCGATTTAATGCAACATCTGCAGAATATACTGAATCAGGTATTTTGACTAGGTCATATGCTTCAATACAAATAAATGTGCTAAATAATCAAGCTAATAACTATCAGTTATTGTATATTGAAGATTCTTTATTTAGATCAAGCTCGCAAGATGGTTTAAAAACAATTAACAATAATACTTATACGCAAGATAAATGGAAAGTAATTTCTACAGTTTCTAAACATTATTTATTTCCATTGCCTATGAATTTTGAAAAATATATTGTGTTTAGAAAATTAAAACCTAATAACCAATATTTATATTTTTGGTTAAAAGTAAAAGGTAAAATGTATAAAGCTAATAGGATTCATCCATATTATGGCGAGACTTCCATAAATATAATTGAAACACATTGCTTAAATGGAAAATATCAATTGAATAATATTACAACTGGATTGTAAAAATTATTCTGATATTAAATATTTGTTTATTAAATTTTTTGTACTAATTTTATTGATATTTTAATATTTTAATACAATATGTCTTGCATGTTTATATTTATTCAGGTTTGTTTTTATGTAATTATTGAATTGAAAAATAATTTTTATAATGCTTTTTAATTCTTTAGAGTTTATATTGTTTTTTGTAGTATTTTTTCTACTGTATTGGAAGGTTTGTAGAAATAATCTAAAAAATCAGAACCTACTTATTCTAGTAGGTTCTGCTCTTTTTTATGGTTGGTGGAATTGGAAGTTTTTATTTCTTTTGTCTTTTTCTATTTTATTAGATTTCTTCACAGGAATAAAAATGAGTAAAGCTAAAAATCACAACATCAAAAAAAGATGGCTGTGGCTAAGTATTGTTATTAATTTAGGTTTCTTAGGTGTATTTAAATATTATAATTTTTTTATTTCATCATTTGAAGAGCTATTAGCATATTTTGGCTTACATTCAAATTTTTATTTATTAAATATAGTTTTGCCAGTTGGAATTTCTTTCTATACTTTTCATGGCTTATCGTATGTAATAGATATATACAAAGATAAGATTAGTGCAGAAAAGAATCTTATAGATTATGCTGTATTTGTTAGTTTTTTCCCATTGTTGGTAGCTGGTCCAATAGAGCGAGCCACACATCTTCTGCCACAAGTAAAAAAACAAAGGGTGTTTAGTTATACACAGGCAACAGATGGATTAAAACAAATTTTATGGGGTTTCTTTAAGAAAATTGTAATAGCAGATACATGTGCAGAATATGTAAATGAAATATTCAATCAGCCAGCAGATAGCTCTGGAATTACATTAGCAATTGGTGCTGTGTTGTTTGCATTTCAAATTTATGGTGATTTTTCTGGCTACACAGATATTGCCTTAGGTACAGCAAAATTGTTAGGCTTTGAATTACTCAAAAATTTCTCTTATCCATATTTCTCAAGAAGTATAGCTGAGTTCTGGCGAAGATGGCATATTTCTTTGTCTTCATGGTTCAAAGATTATTTGTATATTCCGTTAGGTGGTAGTAAAAATGGTATGATTAATACGATTAGAAATACATTTATTATTTTTTTAGTAAGTGGATTTTGGCATGGTGCTAATTTTACATTTATTGTTTGGGGTTTTCTTCATGCATTATATATTGTGCCTTCTGTTCTGCTCAAGACAAACAGAAATAATTTAGATATAGTTGCACAAGGAAGATTTTTTCCATCAATGAAAGAATTTGTGCAGGTAATTGTTACATTCATTTTAGTTTGTTTTGCTTGGATATTTTTTAGAGCAGAAAGTACACAAAATGCATTTGAATATATATATCTAATGTTCTCAACATCATGGTTAGATTTTGAAGGAAGATATATAAAAGTAATTTTTATAATTATAGTATTTGTGTTAATAGAATGGAAGCAAAGACAACAAGATATAGTATTAAAACTAAATATTAAGCGTAATTTTTGGAGATATCTTATTTATTATATTATTCTAATATGTATTTGGTTTTTTATATCTAAGCATCAAAAAACAGATTTTATATACTTTGCATTTTAGCTATGAATAAATTTATTTTAAAAACAATAAAATTTTTATCGATACCACTTTTTGCAAGTGTATTGTTGTATTTGTTGTTGTCAAAAAAAATAACAAATGGAAGTTATTTAGCTGCTTTGTATGAATTTAAACAACCATTGCTGCAACAACATCAACATCAAAAAAAGATAATTATTATTGGTGGCTCAAATGGTAAGTTTTGCTATTATTCTCCAATCATAAAAAAACATTTCTCTGAATATGAAGTGATAAATGCTAGTTTGCAAGGCAATGTTGGGTTAATGCATTCGCTAAATTATATTAAACCATATTTGAATAAAGATGATATTGTTATTCTTTCGCCAGAATATGCCATGTTGCAAACAGAAAGTGGTTTGTATGGTAATTACCAAAGTACACATTTGATGTCAGTTTATAATGGTGTTTTTAATCAAAACTTTAAAGATCTAAACTATTTACAATCATTTTTATCACAATCTTTTATGCATTATAAAGCATTGTTGGAAATTTTAGTTATCAGGATTGTAATTGGAAATAAGCAACAAAAAGAATTGTTTATTAAAAAACATCACAATGAATATGGAGACATTATTCACGCTAAAGGAAAAATAAACTATGTGAGTTTCCCAATACAAATTGACACTAATTTTAATCAATATGCCATTGAGTTTTTAAGTAATTACCAAAAATTTTGCACTGAAAACAAGATAAATTTCTTTGTAAATTTTCCAGCAGTAGCAAAACAAGCATTAACTATTCAATTAGATGATAGTTTGTTTCTACAATCTTTTAAAAGTAATTTTAAAAATGTGATGTATTTGAATTTTCCATCTGATGCTGTTGCAGACAAGGAGTATTTCTTCGATTCTCCTTATCATCTTAGAGAAAAGGAACAGCACGAGCATACAGAAAAATTGTGCGCACACTTGAAATCAAAATTATAATCTTGTAGTTGTTTCTTATATTTGTACATGTTGTTTAGGTATTCGAGTTTATTCTTGTTCTTATTAACAGTAGTTTCATGCACGCAAAAATCGCAAGTGCCTATTGCTGATGAAAGAAGTGAGTCAAATGATAAGTTATTAATAGAACCATTAGCTTGTCATTTTATTTCGCCAATAAATTTACCTTTTGATTTGGCAGGAAGTTTTGCAGAACCACGCACCAATCATTTTCACTCAGGTATTGATATTAAAACTAATAAAGTTGAAGGTTATCCAATATTTGCTGTTGCTGATGGCTTTATTTCAAGAATAAAGATATCGCCTTTTGGCTATGGAAAAGTTGTGTATGTTGAACATCAAAATGGATACACTAGTGTGTACGCACATCTACAAAAGTTTAATAAATTATTGGATAGTTTGGCGCTTTCATACATGTATGCAAATCAAACTAATGAAATAGATATCGTATTAGAGAAAAATAAATTTAAAGTAAAACAAGCTGATACAATAGCATTTTCTGGCAATTCTGGTGGTAGTACTGCGCCACATTTGCATTTTGAAATTAGAGAAACTGTTTCTGAAATGGCAAGAAATCCTTTGGATTTTTATAGTTCAGATATGTTTGTTGATAGCACAAAGCCAAGTATTCAAAAAATAATAATAAAGGAATTTTTCAATGAAAATTTCGTGTTAGATACCATGAACGTGTACAAGGCATCTGATTTTGTAACACAGAATTCATCAGTTGTGTATGTGCAGCAACCATATTTTACATTTGCTGTGCAAGGTTATGATAAACAAAATGAATTGTCGCAGAATAAAAATGGTATACAAAAAATAGAAGTGTTTGAAAGAAATAGCTTGCTATTTGAATATGATATTCAAAAAATAGATTTTAATTCGACAAGAGCGTGTAATGTGTTTTTTGACTATAATTATTACTTGCATAATAAGAATGTGTATGCCTATAATTGTTTTCAATTAACCAATAATACTTTACCAATTTACACGAATCAAAATAAAAAAATATATACAATATTGCCAAATGATACAATGTTTCTAACAATATATGCGTATGATTATAATCAAAATAAAACGGTGCATTATATAAATGTTTGTCATAGGAAAAATAATTATGTCAAAAATGAAATTGCAAAAATTATAAATAAAAGATTAGTTTCAGCATCTCAAAAAGATAGTGTAGTTGTTGGTAATTTTAAAATAATTTGGAATAAGAATACTTTTTATGATAAACAATATTTGCATTATGATGTAGATACTACTAAACAAAAATTTATTGTACAATTGTATAAAGACGAAACACCTTTGCATAATTCAGCTGAAATTGTAATCAATAATTCTACATTAAAAAATAAATATAAATTATGTGTTGTGTTAGAAAATGATAATAAAAAAAATTATCTAAGTACTACTGTGCATAATGATAATTTTATTGCACAAAATAAAGAATTGGGCAAATTTTATTTAGATTACGATACTATTGCACTAACAATTTCTACTGTTGTTTTTAAAAACAATCAATTTTCTGCTTTTATTGAAGATAAACAATCTGGCATTCTAACTTATAATTTATATGTAGATGATAAGTGGACGCCAATTTATTACGATGCAAAAAATAATAGCATTCAATCATATACAAGCATAAAAGGTACTAAACTAAAATTAGTTGTTATAGATAAGAAAAATAATATTTCAACTTATGAGAAATAATTATTCAAACAAATAAGCAATGTCTTCTTGAGTAAGATTTTTTACAAAATTTTCTTCAGCAACTATTAATGCATCTGATGTTACTTGTTTTCTTTCTTGTATAGATATTATTTTTTCTTCTATACTGTTTTTGCAAATCATTTTGTAAGCAAATACATTTTTTGTTTGTCCAATTCTATGTGTTCTGTCTATTGCTTGTTGTTGTATAGCTGTGTTCCACCATGGATCTACTAAAAATACATAATCAGCTGCAGTTAAATTTATTCCAGCATTTCCTGTTTTTAAGCTCATTAAAAATACTCTTTCTGTGCTGTCATCTTCCTGAAAAGCAGCAACCATTTTTTGTCTATCTTCCACAGCTGTGTCGCCATCAAAATGAAAATAAGGAATATTGTTTTCTATTAATTTTTCAGCAATTAAATGCAACATACCTTTGAATTGAGAAAACACCAAAACTTTATTTTTAGATAAATTGTTGATGATTTCATCTAATAGCATATCAATTTTTATAGATGATGTCGTGCCAATATCATCTTGTTTGAGTAGCGTAGGAGAGCAGCATACTTGTCTTAATTTTATAATTCCTTGTAGAATATTTAATTTACTTTTTGCTAAACCATCGTTCTGTATGTTTAAAAATATACTCTTTCGTATCTGTGCTTTTATGGTATTGTACACTTCTTGCTGTTCATCATGCATATCACACCACAAAACTAGCTCAGTTTTTTCTGGCAAATCAGTGGCTACTTGTTGTTTGGTTCTTCTTAAAATAAATGGTGCTGTTATTTTTTGTAATGCAATTGTTTTTTCTTCATTTTTATCTCTGTCTATTGGCAATACATATTCTTGTCTAAAAAATTCTTGAGAACCTAAGTATTCTGGCAATAGATAATTTAACTGTGCATATAAATCAAATGTATTATTCATGATTGGTGTTCCACTCAATGCAATTTTGTGTTTTGCAATAATTTGATAAACTGCCTTTGTAGTTTGTGCATAATATGTCTTTATATTATGACTTTCATCTAATATAATTGTATTCCAAAGTGTGTTTTTTATTTTTTCAATATCAGCACGCAATGTAGAATATGGTACAATCATAATGTTGGCTCCAGATTCTAAAAAGCTTGTAAAATCTCTATTTTGTTGATAGTACAGAAAAGCATTGGCACTTGGTAAGAATTTTTCTAATTCATTTTTCCAATTATACATCAATGAACTAGGACAAACGATAATAAATTTTTCTAATGTATTTTTTTCTAATTGATTGGCAATAAAACAAATTGTTTGAATGGTTTTACCAAGTCCCATGTCGTCTGCCAAGCATGCACCAGCATTGATTTCAGCTAATAAACAAAGCCATTCATATCCTTTTTGTTGGTATGGTCTTAGTGTTGCTTTTATACTATTTGGAACTGGATAAACTGTTGTTTCTATTTGTTGCCACAAGTTCCATTTTTCACGCCAATCATCTTTGATTATGAATTTTAATTCTGCAAGCTGTTTAATTTCTTCGTGTTGTAATAAAAGCCATTTTGGAATAATGATTTTATTTTTTTCAATCTTACTATGTTTTATAATTAGTTCATAGTTGGTAATCCACTCTTCTGTAATGATGCCAATAGAATTGTCTTTTAATAAAATATTTCTTTGATGATTGAATAATGTTTTTGTAGTTCTGATAAAGAAATAATTTCATCGCCAAATGATACTTGCATTTTGGCTTCTATAATATTTTCTATCGTTTTTAATTCTTCAAATTTTGTTTGTATGGAATGTTTAGAATATCTAAAATTTCCTAACATATCCATGCCTATTAATTCTACATTCTCTTCTAATAATTCATGGTATAATTTTAAAAACCAATTTTTCTTTTTTGCTTCATCAAAAGATAAATAATAGTAATTATTGAGTTGTTTAGAGAAATTTGGATGTTTGCTTTTTATATAACTAATAAAATCATTTTCTAAAGTTTCGTTGCGTTTTATAGTATAAATTTTTCCATCAATACTTGTTTCGTGTTCAGGTGCATATGTGCCATCAATTAAAATATTATCGTATCTAAATTGTGGTGTAAGCATCAAAAAAGCGCCACTATTTACTTCACTAAAATAGATACAGTTTTTTGGAGCCACATCAATTAAATTCTTGCTAAATATTTCTTTGCCATTAATTTTGTATAGATGTTCTATTTTTTTTACAATATTCTTTAGCAAGTATTGTTCGTCAAAAGTGTTGTTTTGATTGAGCTCTTTGTACAGCCAAATAAGATTGTAGTAGTCATCAATCTTTAAAAGGTAATAAGTGTTTTCTTTTTTTATTAAAAATTCATAGCATTCAACATCATCTATTGGAAAAGTATTGTTGTCAATATTTATATTAATACTAAATGTAAACTTGTCTTTTGTCCTTTTGTATAAGTTAATTTCAAGTGTAGGTTTGATGTCTGAAATACTACACGATGAAATTAAATAATTTCCTGTTTTTGGGTTTAGTATTCTTTGGTATAATTTATTCTCTTTACCATATTCAATTACTAATTTTAAGTTGTCATACAATTCTCTGTTGTATGCTTTTGGTAAATAGTTTTCAAGATTACCACCAGATTTTTGTTTCTTAAAGAATTTTATAATTTCATTTTTTCTAAAATGATGATGCTCTTTTGTAAATAAATCAAAAGTTGCTTGTTCCGTTTTAGTAAATCGTAGATATTTTAGAATGTTTTCATCCAGAGTGTAGTTTTCAAAACGACTAAGATTGTTTTTGTTTTTTATAATTTCTAAAACGCTAAAAATATCATCTTGGTTGCTTATGTTTTCTGGGTGTAGACAAAATGCGTGCTGTGCTTTATTATTTTGAGCCATAAAACTTTCTAAAAAAAATATTATAATATTTTGTCGTGTAAAATTAAAGTAGCAATGTAAAAATATAGTAAAAGTCCAGTTACATCAACTAGTGTAGCTACAAATGGTGCTGATGAAGTTGCTGGGTCAAACCCTAATTTTTTAAGTGCAAATGGTAACATGGAGCCACACAAAGTTCCCCACATTACAATTCCAACAAGTGTTAAGCCAACAGTAATGGCAATATATATTGCATGTTCGCCATAAATATGTGTTGCTTCATTCCAAATAAATACTCTGAGAAATCCAAATACACCCAAAATTAATCCAAGAATTAATCCTGATAAAAATTCACGGCGCATTACATACCACCAATCTTTGAGTGTAATTTCTGCAATTGCTAATGAACGTATAATCAGTGTGGCTGCTTGTGAGCCTGAATTGCCACCACTTGAGATAATTAATGGAACAAATAATGCCAACACAACTGCTTTTGCAATATCTTCTTCAAAATGCGACATGGCAGATGCTGTTAGTAATTCGCCCAAGAATAATAAGGTAAGCCATCCAGCTCTCTTTTTTACCATTTCCAAAAGTGGTGTTTCTATGTATGGTAATTCTAATGAATCCATACCACCAAATTTTTGCATGTCTTCTGTGTTTTCTTCTTCTTCCACATCCATCACGTCATCAAATGTAATGATGCCTACTAATGTTTTATCATGTGTGAGCACAGGAAGTGCTTGTCTGTCATATTGTTTAAAAAGTGTAATCACTGATTCTATATCATCAGTTACTGTTACATAGACAAATCTTTGGTCTATTAAATCTGCAATTAATGTTTGTGGATCAGCAAATAAAACATGCCCAATTCTAATGTCATCAATTAATTTTCCTTTGTCATCAACAACATATAGCATATTTACGGTTTCGCTCCTTTTGCCATATCTTCTGATGTGTTCTAACACACGTTCTACTGTCCAATCTAATTTGATTGCAACATAATATGGTGTCATCATTCTACCAACTGAATTTTCTGGATAGCCTAACAAGCTTGATGCTACCTTTCTTTCTTCATCTGATAATAGATTGAGCGTTTTTTTAAGTATGTGTGATGGTAGTTCTTCTAATAGTTGTGTTCTGTCATCTGGCGACATATTATTTAAGATGTCTGCCATTTTTACTTGTCCTAAAGATTTGAGTAAACTTTGTTGTGTTTCTAATTCAATATGCTCAAATGTACGTGCCGCAATTTTTACTGGCAAAATTCTAAATACAATTACTTGTTGTTCAGGTTCAAGTGTTTCAATAAATTCAGCAATCTGGCTTGGGTGCGTAGCAACTAATTCAGTTCTGAGTTTGAACCAGTTTTTATTATTTAATAAGATATTTGCTTCTTGAAACATACACGCTTGCCTAAGCTGTAAAAATAAGGAATTCGGTGTATATTCTTAATTAATTTTTAGGCTGTTGTAATTAATTTAAAACCAACTCCATGCGTATTTTGTATTTCAACTGTATTGTCATCACTTAAATATTTTCTTAGTTTGGTTATATAAACATCCATACTTCTTCCGGCAAAATAACTGTCATCTTTCCAAATTTTATTGAGTAAAATTTCTCTTCTAATTGGTTGGTTGATGTTTATTGCCAATTGTTCTAAAAGTGCTGTTTCTTTCTTGGTGAGTGATTTTTCTTTTGTTGCAATTGTAAGTTTCAAATCATTTGCATCAAGTGTGCATTTTCCAAATTTATAGACTCTACTTGTTTCTTCTGGTTGTTTTATTCTTCTAAAAATAGCTTCCATTCTAAGTATCAATTCTTCGAAATTGAATGGTTTTGTCATATAGTCATCAGCACCTATGCTCAAGCCTTTTAGTTTGTCTTCTTGCATTTCTTTTGCAGTAAGAAAAATAATAGGTGTGTTGTTGCCTTTCTCTCTGATTTCTGATGCGAGCGTGAATCCATCTTTTTTTGGCAACATGACATCTAAGATATACATATCAAAATCTTGCTTGTATATTTCACGCTCTGCATCTACGCCATTCACACAATGTACTACATTGTAGTTTTTTTCTTCTAAGTTGTCTTTGATTACAAATCCTAGATTGTTGTCATCTTCTACTAATAATATTTTATATTGTTGTTGTGTCATATTTAGTTGTTTTTATAGAATGGAAACCAAAGTCTAAATGTAGAACCTATATTCGCTTCACTTCTTAAAGTTACAAAACCTTTATGTTGTTTCATCATGTTTTTAACATAAAATAACCCTAATCCAAAGCCTTTTACATCATGTAGGTTTCCACTACTTAAACGATGAAATTTCTCAAATATTTTCTTTTGATTTTCTTTGCTAATGCCTTTTCCATTGTCTTCTACATCAATAATTACAAATTCTTTCTGATTGCTTGTTTTTACACTAATAATTGGCTCTTGTTTGCTGTATTTCACTGCATTGTCTAATAGATTGAATACAATATTTTTAATGTGTATTTCATCGCCTTTTATGAAATAATTATTTGCATTTAAAACTACTTCTAGCTTTCCATTTAGGTCAATAATTCTTGGTTCAAAGTTTTTACATATTTCAATGATTAGTTCATGTAAATTTATGATACTTATACTTAAGCTGATCTTGTTGGATTCTATTTGCGAAACTTGAAGTACTCTTTCAACTTGGCTTTTTAATCTTTCGTTTTCTTCATTTATAATTGATGCGTAGTGTTTTAGTTTTCTTGGATGGTTGATGATGTCATCTTTCATTAATACGCTACTAGATAATCCAATTGTTGCAATAGGTGTTTTAAATTCGTGTGTCATGTTATTTACAAAATCTGTTTTGATTTGCGTGAGTTGTTTTTGTCTTAATATTATTAAGATAGTATAACTAAAAAATCCAAGAACTACAATTAATACAAATGAAAAGAAAATTAGTAGTTTAATGTCATCATCTAATAAAATGCTGGTGTTTTTGTCTAGTGTAATGTTGATATATTGTACAATACTACCAAATTGATAATTGATTGGCTTGAATTCTTTCTGAGTCATATCAATCTGTCCTCGCTTAATTTGTAAATTATTGAAGTCTTTAATTGTATAATCAATATTTGTTCTAATATTATTTATTTTATACTCTTTGTATATTGCTCTCTCAAAATTGCTGAGTGGAATAGGTTTGCTGAAAATAATAGTGAAATTATTTTCAGTAGGTTGGTCAATTTTAAAGAAAACATCTTCGATTTTACTTTGAACGGCAATCTTATTAATTACATTTCTTGTTGAGATGATTGTATTATTGCTAAATTTTTCGTTTTTATAATCAAAATTCTTTTTTACCCAAAATATTTGAGTAATAATAATTCCACCTAATGAAATAAAAGCCAAAATGATGATATTTCTAATGACACTATTTTTCATTCATCAATACGATTGATTAAAAATAAGACAGCTTTGTATACATTAGCCAAAAATTGAGTGCATAAATAAAACACACAGATACTTAGTAGCATAACTTTTAATTCTGGTGCTATATTAAAAGTTTGGTAAACATAATTTACAATTAAATAGTAGGATAGAAGAATGGTGCAAAATATTATAAATGATATGATTAGATATGAAATGTATTTCTCTTTCGTAAAAACGCCCACAACTGTATTGCTTACAATAAAAAATAAAATAGGTGTTTGCAATAAGGTACTTGTTGTTACTTTGTCTAAAGAAAATATCAGCGAAGCAATAAATAATAGAATCGACAATGTGATGATAGTAGCACATTGTATTAATAAGTTGAATTTTCTATAGCCAAAATAGGTAACTATCATTTTGTAATAGCTTTTTGATGAGGTAAATGTATAAATTATTTAAATAATTTTACATTTTTATTATTCTATACTATTTCTTTTTGTGCTTATATTTATAGCATGAACAATGAACATTTAATTGCTTTCGATAGGTTGATAAATATTATGAATGATTTGAGAGCAAAATGTCCGTGGGACAAAAAGCAAACTATTCAAACTCTTAGAACTTTGACCATCGAGGAAACTTATGAATTGGCTGATGCCATTTTGCAAGAAGATTGGACAAATATCAAAGAAGAACTGGGTGATTTGTATTTGCACTTAGTTTTTTATAGTAAAATAGCTGCAGAACAAGAAAAGTTTAGCATTGCAGAAGTTTTGAATAATGTGTGCGAAAAATTAATTCACAGACATCCACATGTGTATGGAAATGTAGAAGTTGTAGATGATGATGAAGTAAAAAGAAATTGGGAATTATTAAAACTACAAGAAGGAAAAAAATCTGTATTGCAAGGCGTACCCAATTCACTTCCACCATTGAATAAGGCATTACGCATTCAAGACAAAGCAAAAAATGTAGGCTTTGAATGGGAAACTAAATCGCAAGTTTGGGAAAAAGTATTGGAAGAATTGGAAGAACTAAAGCAAGCAGAAGCAACTGAAGATACTAATAAAATTGAAGAAGAGTTTGGTGATGTCATATTTTCATTGGTAAATTATGCCAGATTTTTGAAAATAGATACAGAAGTTGCATTAGAAAAAACAAATCAGAAATTTATAACTAGATTTAAGAAGATGGAAAATTATGCTCAAGAAAACCAATTGCAATTAAATAAAATGACATTGACTGAGTTAGATGCATTGTGGGAAATGGCAAAAGAAAATAAAATATAGATAATTGAATGTAAAAAATACATATAGATTAGTTATTCTGTTGTCCTTGCTGTCTATCTTACTTGGAATTAACTATTATTTTTTAGATAATGTAGATATACAGACAGCCAAGAAAGTTGTGCAGAAATTAGTGAACAACAAAGAAAATGTTGCAACTGAATTAATTAATAGTAATAAATTTCTAACAAATTATACAGACTTAAATTATCTAAATACTCTAAGAGCAGAATTGAGCAAAAATGATTTGCAATTATTTATTTACTCAAAAGATAATTTGTTTTTTTGGTCAGATAATGAAACGATATTAAAAAATCCGAAGATAATTTATGATAGCGAAAATAGATTTGTAAAACAAGGCAATGGATTTTATGTTACAATACATAAATTTTTGCCAGATTTAGAACATCAGTTAATCATTTTAATTCCAGTTTATTATCAATATGCTATCAATAATCAATATTTGGTTAATGGCTTTGCATTTGACCATAGCATTTTAGATAAAGTAATTATTACTACAAAATCTACAGAACAAGAAAATTCAGTTTATAGTGTAAGTGGCGAAAAACTATTTTCTATTAAAGCATTAGACAGCACAAAACATCCACCATATTTTATAATTTTTATGTGTGGCTTTTTAATTCTTGCATGCGTATATTATTATACAAAAATTGTTAGGTATTATTTGTCTTACAATAAACGAAATGCATATTTATTAATTGCTTTGTTTGTTGTAGGTTGCGAAGTATTATTTAATCATACAAATATATTTTCAGATTTTTATAATTTCAAATTATTCTCATCATCATTATATGCATCAAAATATTTAGGAAGCAATTTAGGCGTATTTATAGTTAGATTATTGTTGTTGATATGGTTGTTGTATTTTATCAAGTTTATAGAATATACTGAAAATGTTTTCTTACGTAAAATGTCATTAGCGTTGCCTGTATTTCATTTTTATTTTATTATATATGTAATAGAAAATATAATATTAAACTCAACTATTAATTTTAATTTTTTTTAGTACACATCAGTTAATATCTATTTGTATTTGGCATTGATATTATTTGGTTTGTTGTTCTTTACATTGTTCCAATTACTCAATTATATTTTTTATAGTAAAATTGAAAAACAAGATTTTTATCTAATTCTAATGCTTATTGCTATTGTATCAGTTGTAAGGTATGTTGTTAATGGAAATGTATATTTTACACTATATCTAGCATTTTGGCTAAGTAGCTTTATTTTGATTTTTTACATCAAAAAAGAAATCCAATCCAAGTATTATTTTATTACTTCTATTCTGATTATTGCAATGTTGGCAATGCTCACCACAACTTTGCTTTGGATATTTTCGAGTGATAAAGAATTAGAAATTAAAAAGAAAAAAATCCATGAATTATATGCAGAAAGAGATTTGTTAGAAGAATTTGATATGGCAACCATCGAACAAAAAATTGCCAAGGATAATTTTATAAAACAATACATAGCAAATCCATACTTGACAAATATTGATTTGAATGAAAGAGTTTTAAAATATCTATCTAAGTTTAATAAAAATTATATAATAAACTCATACACATTCGATGCTGAAAAAAATACACTCAAAGGCGTAGAAAATAAAACAGCTTATTATTTTGATAGAATGATAAATCTAAAGAAATCAGTACATATTACAGATTACTTTTATCACATTCCATTAAAAGAAAGTGGCGAAAAATATGTAGCACGTTTTTTATATAACGATGATACACTCAATTATGGTTATATCTATATTGAATTAATTCCACGTATATTCAAAATCAATAGCGCATATCCAGAATTATTGACGAAGAATAAAACCTACTATGATGATATTTTTAAAAATTATTCTTACGCAATTTACCAAAACAAACATCTAATAAAAAATAATGGTTTTTACCAATATGCAACTTATCTAGATTTTCGTAAATTAAAAAACGATGATTATAATATTGTAGATAAGTACAATTATAAGCACTTAATTTATTTTTCAAACGATAAAGCAATTGTAGTATCTGAGCCAAATAAATCATTGTGGGTTGCTATATCAGTCTTTTCACTCATGTTGTTCACTTACCTTATTTTGTTTGTAATATTAGATTACATGGGTTTTTCATACAACATGTGGTTAGATACCAAAATCAAAGATTTCTTTATAAATGACACGTTGCAAAAACAAATTCAAAACTATATTATACTATTGCTGTTTTTGTCGTTGAGTATATTGGCATTTATTACATTTGTATATTTTAATTTCCAATATAAAAATATTTATTACGATAAATTGAAACAGAATACAAACGTAGTCGTTAAAAACTTTAAACAACTTTTCTTAGAATATTATCCAACTTATGGCGAAGAAACGTACAATTGGGTAATTGCAAATAAACTACAACAACGTTCAGATGTTTTTGAAATTGATATTACAGCATACAACACAAATGGCGATATGTTGGCAACATCAAACCCAGAAATATATAAGAATCATCTTGTCTCAAAAAAAATGAATTCCGAAGCATATTACGCATTGTATCATTTACGAAAGTCAAAATTTATTGGCGAAGAAAAAATTGGGAAACTTAGTTTTTTAAGTTTATACATTGCAATTGTAATTGATGGCAATACAAAATTGTATTTGCAATTTCCGCATTATAATTTAGATAAATACTTACAATCAGAAATTGTACTGTTCTTAATTTATTTAATTAATATATATGTTTTGTTTTTAATTTTAATTGCATTTGCAGCAGTTTTCTTATCAAAGAGCATCACCAATTCACTTGCTATTATTGCCAATCATATACAAAAAGTACAACTAGATAAAAAGAATATTCAATTAGAGTGGAACAAAAATGACGAAATTGGTTTGCTGGTTAAACAGTACAATAGAATGTTATTCGAACTTGAAAAAAGTGCAATAGCATTAGCAAAGTCAGAAAGAGAAGGTGCGTGGAGCGAAATGGCAAAACAAGTAGCACACGAAATAAAAAATCCATTAACACCAATGAAGTTGAGCATTCAGCATTTGCAGCGTGCATTGTACAATAATGATGAAAATTTACAAGAACTCACACTCAAAATTTCAAACAGGTTAATTGAGCAAATTGATATTCTTTCAGATATTGCGTCAGCATTTTCAGACTTTGCAAAACTACCAAGTTCAGTAGTTGAACGAATAGATTTTATTCCAATTCTCACTTCAATTATAGAATTGTTTAGAGAAACAAATCATGTGAAAATTTATTTTGAAAAAAATTTAGATGATGCATTCATCATGGCAGACAAAAACCAAATGAATAGAGTGTTTACTAATTTATTTAAAAACGCCATTCAAGCAATTCCATCAGACAGAGAAGGTATCATCAATGTAGATATTCAAGATGCAGGAGATTTGTATCAAATAAGTATAAAAGACAATGGCAATGGAATTCCAAAAGATAAAGCATCAAGAATATTTGAACCTAATTTTACAACCAAATCTTCTGGAACTGGCTTAGGTCTTGCTATTTGCAAAAATATTATGGAAAGTATAAATGGTAAAATTTGGTTTGTATCTGAAGAAAATACTTATACCATTTTCTACTTAGAAATTCCTAAAGACAAATAGATTAATATTATATTATATTATATTATATTATATTATATTATATAGTATGTTGTTTTACTTCTTTAGTTTTTCTATGAATTGATGCATCATTTTTCGTACAGGTTCGCTCCACCATTGCTGTTGAAATAAATTCATCTCATCTTCTGATAAACTTTCCATTGTAATAATCACATGTTTTCTTAATTGAGATTTTGTTGTTCTCCAGCCATTTTGTTCGTATTGTAAATATTGCTTAAGCTTTTGCTCAGCTTTTTCTAATACCATTTCCATAGGTACCACTTCATCAACTAATCCAATTTCTTTGGCATGTGCTGGAGAATACAATTTTCCTTCCATCAAATATTGATAGGCATTTTTGCTGCCCAACCATACACTGTATTGTGCATACACACCACGTGGTACAATAATTCCTACAGGAATTTCATTTAATCCAATTTTATATTCACCTTCAGCCATTACTCTATAGTCGCATCCATTTGCAATAATACAACCACCAGCTGGTGCATGTCCTGTAATTGCAGCAACCAATGGTTTGTTGAATTTTGATAAACTTAATATCATATGCATAAAACTTCTCCAAAATTTATTGAATTCTGCGCCATTATATTGAAATAGTTCTGGAATATCTAAGCCAGCAGAAAAGAAACGTTCTTGCCCAACAATAACAGCACCATCAATGTCTTCATTTTCTAGTATTTCTTGTAATGATTGATTAAATTCTGTAACAAATTGTTGATTGATAGGATTTGATTTTCCTCTTTTCATTTCTATTATGGCGTAGTTTTCTTTTTTTATGATATGTATGTATTCCATGTATAATATTTTTACCTAAGTTAATAAAAAAACGCTACATAGGAAACCTACATAGCGTTTTGAAAATGTATTTCTAAATAAGCTTAGAAAGGATACGTATTTTTATCTAAAGCATAATCAGCAACTGCTCTTCTAGTGTCTTTAGGATTTATATCATAAGTTCTAATAAGTCCATCTACTAATCTGTGCATTGCAAATTTTTCTACACCATCAGAGTAACTATCAATTGCATTTTTAGCTGCTTTTCTTACAGTGTCTAATGCATCATAGATGTATAATTGTGTAGCTTTAGTTTTTAATTCTAAATCTTTTTTATCAACACCTGGCATTGTAGCAAGTTTTTTAATTCTCAATACTGCAGACTCTGTCATGAATGCCATTGCTAAAATATCAGCTAAATTCATTACTATTTCTTGCTCATCAACTAATTTAGTTTTAAGTTTTCTTCCAGCAACACCAGTAATTATCATAAATAGATTTTTTAAATTATCTACGATCTCTTCTTCTTTAGCTAAATTGCCATTTGCAAATGGATTTAAATTTTTAGCAATTCCTAACGGAATAGTTTTAGAAGCGTCTTTTATATTGATTTCTTTTGTTTGGAATGCTCTTTTGTAAAACTCAGCTAAAGAAAGCATTTTGTTGATTTCATTTGTGCCTTCATATATTTTTGTAATACGAGCATCTCTGTATGCCATTTCTACGCCAGTTTCCATAGAATAACCCATTCCACCAAAAATTTGTATTACTTCGTCAGCTGCATTACACATTGCATCAGAACCTTGTACTTTAAGAATAGCACACTCAATAGCATACTCTCTCATCGCATCTATTTTGCTATCATTCTCTGATTTTCCTGCTGCTTTTAATTCTGCATATTTTTTATCTACATCTGCACCAACTCTATATACTGCTGATTCAATAACAAATGCATTTGCTACGATTTGTCCAATTTTTTGTTTAATTGCACCAAAGTCTGCAATTGGTTTGTTGAACTGTATTCTTTGATTAGCATATTCAATTCCTTTTTCTACGCCATATTTCATTCCACCTGTTGCACCAGCAGCAATTTTTATTCTACCACTATTTAATATGTTCAATGCCATATTAAAACCTTTGCCTCTTTCACCTAATAAGTTTTCTTTTGGAATTGGAACATTATTAAAAAATAATTGAACAGTAGAAGATGCTTTGATACCCATTTTCTTTTCTTCTTTGCCTAATTCAATACCACCAAATTCTTTTTCTACTATAAATGCAGATAATTTTTCATCCTTGTCGATTTTTGCAAATACGATAAAGATATCAGCAAATCCACCATTTGTAATCCACATTTTTTGACCATTCAATAAATAGTGTGTGCCTTCTGAATCTAATACCGCATTTGTTTTTCCACTATTTGCATCAGAACCAGATGTTGGCTCAGTTAAGCAGTATGAACAAACATATTCTCCACTTGCAATTTTTGGTAAATATTTTTCTTTTTGTGCTTCATTGCCATACCACACAATTGGTAATGAACCAATAGATGTTTGAGCGCCAATTGTTGTAGCAAATGAAAATCCTAATGCAATAGCCTCACTTACTACTAAACCAGTATTGAAGTCTAAACCCATTCCACCATATTGCTCAGCAATGGAACCACCACATAAGCCTAATTCTGCTGCTTTATGAAATGTTTCTTTTACAGTTTCCATATCTTTGTTAGCATCCATTAATGCTAATTTTTCAATACCCATTCCATGGATTTCTTTAAGGCAGAAATCTTTTACCATTTCTCTGATACCAATTTGCTCTTCAGAAAATTGTTCAGGAATAAATACGTCTTCAGTAGATGTGTTTTTTAGTAAGAATGAGCCACCAATTAATGATGATTGTTTTTTTGTTGCCATAATTTATTTATTTTTAGTTGTTATATTTTTTATAGACAGTATAAAGTTAGGTTAAAATTGCAATGCATGCATTGGATTTTAGGTTAATTAAACTTTAAATAGATTTTACTATATTGCAATATATTATAATAGTAGAGTGAAAAGCAAAAGTAAAGATGTGCAAGAAAATTGGAAAGATGTTGATCTAAATCTAACATTTGAGGTTGATTTTAGATTACAAGTATCAAATTTTGGTAATCTAAGAACAGTAAATAAACACGATGAATTTAAAACTACAAAAGCATCACACTTAAGAGGATTTAGAACTGTAAATAGAACATTTTATAGACCAAGAACAAAGAAAGAAGAGAAATTATTTGTAAAATATAAGTATGAGCTATCTGAAGCTAAAGCTGAGATTGCAAAAGAGAAGAAAGAAATAAAAGAGCTTAAATATAAATCTGATACAAGATTTAAGAAAAGAGAAGGAATTGTAGCGCTTGAAAAAGAATATAATAAACAAAAAAGAGCATACCAAAAATTCTTATTAGAAGATAGAAAAAGCAGAGCAATAACAAGGTCATGGTTGTTGCATAAACTAGTGGCAACATATTTTTGCAAACCTAAAAGTAAAAATCATACATATATTATTCACCTTGATGGAAATAAAGAAAACAACAAAAGTACAAATCTAAAATGGGCAACATTAGATGAAGCAAACTTATACAAATATCAACGAAAGAGTATTGATAAACCAAAACTAAGTTATAAACTAACTATAGAAAAAGTTATTGAAATTAAAAATGAATTAAAAGATTCGATGGCATTTAACACAAATGATTTGCTTAAAAAATATAAGATTAGTATTTCGCAATTAAGAAGAATAAAGAATAAAGAAACTTGGAACTTTGTAAAAATCTAAACATGAAAAATATAATTTTATTACTGTTGATTTTAGTTTTTTGCAACTTGCATGCTGAAGATATTAATATTGATGATACTAAAACAAATAATATTCTTCCTAAGCTTTTTACAGGTGCAGGAATGGCAGATGTGCTTAGTGGATTGAATTTTGAAGTAGATCCAGATAATCAAGAAGTAATTACAAATACATACTTTAATGCAGAATATTTAGCAACATGTAAAGCACTCAAAATTTCAGATTATAGATTTCCAGAAGGAACAGGAGGAAATTATTTTCATTTTTATGGTAAAGGTTCTGGCTTAGACACAACAGAAATATATTGCAATGAAACATATTATGGAATTGGTGGTGCAAAAATCTCACAGTATAGAAATGCATATAATTTTGAACAAAAATTAGAAAAAAACTATGCACATTATTTCGCAGATTTTATGCAAAAAATGGCAACAGATATTCCTGATGTAGGATTTTATTACCACTTAAATTCACATACACATATTTACAAAGGGCACTTAAAAAATGCATCTCAAGCTATTCAATACCTTATTCAAAAATATTTTAATCAAAATAATGCATTACTCAATACAAAATATGATGCACTTTTACCTACAGTAGATACCAATCAAATAAAAATTGCTATAGATGCATTAGATAAATTGAAAAATGATTCAATAATAAAAATTATTAAAGATTCTTTAGTTAGAAGTGCAGGATTTCAATATAGTTTTCAAGAAAATATGAATTCTATCAGATTTTTTAAATCAAAAAATTTAAAAATAAAAGGTATAGAAATAGGCAACGAAACAGAAGCAGAATATATGTTATTCGATGATGATTTTTCGCATTTCCCATATCAATGTAATGCATCAGATACAAGCCTAGAAAATCCATTTAGTGAGTTATTATTTCGTGATTATTTAGAAGGATTAGTCAAAAATTGGATTCTTATTACTTTATATGCAGATTCTATTCATCAAAATTTTAATATTCCAATTGGCGTTACAGTTGGTGGTGTCAGAGCGAATGTAGGTTTCAATACAAACAATGAACCATACTTGCTTGCACCATTTGGAAATTTAGAAAAGAGTGCATTTTTTTGGTCTAAGTTTTTCTCTAGAGAATCTAAAATAGATGCACTCATTCCACATATATACACACCAAGATTTATAGATTGTGACAAATACACAGAGTTGTTAAATACCATGTCTGTAAATGAAATAAATAATTCTGGAATAAAATTTATAGATTTTTATATTGAAACATCATTGCCATATTTTTTAAATGCAGTAAGTAAAACAGTAGGAGGAAAGCCACTTTGGATTACAGAATGGAATTTTAATTTTCATTCTTTTGTACCCAATACATTCTTGCATAGTTATTTTCTTATTAAGGCAATAGCAAAACAAGTAGAATTTTATGAAAACAATAATCAATATAATGTCAAAACATGGTTGTTGCATTATTTATCTTCACCATATTTTGCCTTTGCACTAATAAAATCTGGCTATGACAGAAATGCAAATTATAGTATTGATAAAATGTTGCCTTACGAAGCATACTATATTTGGAACAAAACATTGAGTGACAGTTGTAAAAAATTAAACACAACTTTGACAGCAAATACATCTCAGAAAACGAATAATCAAATTTTTATCAATCAACAAAAAGATAAAGTGTATATACATTTTACAAATTTAAGTACCAATGATGATTTCTATAGCTTAAAAAATATTCAATTTATATCAAACCAAAAAAAATATGTTGTAGATAAAGTTTCAACACATCAATTAGTAGCCAAAACATACATAGCATCAAACTATGTAGAATGTAATGCTTTGAGAAATCAAATTCCAAATTCAAGTTACAAAATTGTAGATACTACAAAAAATTTCAATGATACATTATTGATGCCAGCATATTCAATTGGTTCATTTTGCTTGCATCTAAAAGAAGATCAAACAACGAATATCACAAACACTCAAAAAAAAAACGAACTAAGTGCCGACGTTTTTCCAATTCCAAATAAAGATTATATCAATATCAATATTCATAGCAAAATTAAAGACAATATTTATCAAATTGAAATTGCAGATATGAACGGAAATGTAGTAATTTCAACTACTAGCAACGAAAATAATAATAAAATAGATGTAAGTAAATTTCCTTCTGGAATGTATATTATTAATATCGTAGACAAAAAAATGAACCATTTTACAACGAAAACAGTCATTTTTTAACACTTAATTAGTTATTTTTGGTTACCTATTTTTTGGATATATAATAAATTTAATCTATATTTGTCAATATGAGAAAATACATGAGCAAATTAGCATTAGTAGTTTTATTAGTGTCTAATTTTCAAACAGTAAAAGCAGAAAATAATTTTTTTGATATTTTTAAAAAAGTTTGTTCAGAAAACAAAGTTGATTTTGATGGATTAAGCATCTTTTTTACAGAATCTGGTATAAATCTAAACAAAGCAGTAGATCCACAATTATATGTAAATATTTTTAAATGGATGTTCACACCATACAAATATGGTGGCAAAACAGAAAAAGGCATAGATTGTTCAAATTATGTTTTTAAATTAAATTCAGAGTGCCAAAGTGATTATTCTACATCATATCAATTAGCACAAATTACAACATATGTAGATCCTTCAGAATTACAAGAAGGAGATTTGGTTTTCTTTAATGTAAATGGTGGTGGCATTTCACATGTTGGCATTTATCTGCAAGATGGTAAATTTACACATTCATCATCATCAAAAGGTGTGTCAATTGCGAATCTAAGCGATCCATATTGGGCAAAAAGATTTTGCAAAGCAGGAAGAATAGCATCTACATTCAAAGTAAATAATTAATATTATAAAAAAGCTAGAATCCATAATTTTGTTAAACACAAATGTTTAATAATGGATGCTGATTTTAATAATATCAAGAAAGGAACTCTATTGCTTGCCGAACCATTTATGCAAGACGAACATTTTAAACGTTCAGTAGTCTTAATTTGTGAGCACAATACAGAAGGAACAATTGGACTGATTCTCAATAAACCAACAATCTTTAAAGTGAATCAGATGGTTGGCAACTTTCCGCATATCAATGCATTTATTCATAGTGGTGGTCCAGTCGAAAATGACAGACTAAATTATATTCATGTATACCACGATATTATACCTAATGCATTTCAAATTGAAGATAATATATATTGGAATGGAGATTTTGATGTGTTGAAAGAACAAATAAAACTAAAGCACATCATGCCACAAAATATTATGTTCTTTTCAGGTTATGCAGCTTGGGATTTTGAGCAACTCAAAGCCGAAGTAGAAGAACAAAGTTGGATAATATGCAATATAGATTATCCAATATTTAAAACAAGCGAATACATGTGGAAAGATATTCTACAAAAAATGGGTGGAAAATATAAACTTATAGCTGAGTATCCAGAAAACCCAAACCTAAACTAAAGTGTGCTTATTTTACGATAAAAGACTTTTCAAAACTTGAGTATTGTCGTACTTTTTCTAATGCAGAATTCATTTGTTCTATTGAGCTAAAGCCAGTAATCCAAACAGTATTTAAATCTCTTTCATTCTTATAAGTAATCAATTGTCCAATATTCGAAAACTGATTTAAAATATTCCAATTTGGATTCATATAAGAGCCAAGTTGTATCGCCAACGGATATTTACTTTTTACATCTTGTGTACTCATCTTACCAAGACTAAGATGATCTTTAGATGTAATATTGTTGATGCTGTTTGTTGTTTTAGGTTCTTCTTTCTTTGTGTTAATAGTAGGTTTTGTAGGTGCTTTTATTTCTTCAGTTGTTACAGAAGTTGTTGTTAAAATATAACTTGTAGGTTCAGTTGTTTTTTTAATTTCAGCTGGTGCATCTTCAATTGCATAATTATTTATGTTCAACTTTTTAATAACACCATTAGAAGAAAATGTCAAATTATTTTCATCAAGCATTCCAGTATTCGATTCGTTGTTTGGTGTGTTTATGCCATTTCCCATATTTTTTGGTTTGCTCCACAATTCATCTTTGTATTCTGACATATACAAATCTGTACCACCTTTTGTGCCAGGAAAATTTGCAATAAAAAACATTTTTTTAGTCTCATCATTTTCAATAATCGTTGGACTGCCAACTTTATAAGTTCCTAATAGATTTTTATTAAGTGTATAAGCTACCCATTTATTATCTATCCATACTGCGTGCAATACGTCATACATTAGCGTTTCTTCTATGCTTTGTATATGTTCAGGTACTTTATTTGTATTCACATTTGCATCATACAATTCAAAGGTAATGTCTTGTAAGTATCCATAGTCATTTTCTAACTTATATGCTGAGAAAACAGAGAAACTATTAATGCACAATAATAATATAAAGAACCTGTTGTGCGGTTTAACATAGTGCGAATTTAAGATGATTGATTGGTTTATTATTCATTTTATTTAAAAGTTGTAAGGCAGTTAATGCACAGGTTTTAGATTTGATTCTTGTAATCAATCCAATGAATGATTTAGCATAGTTTCTTTTAATCATAAACTGGTCACAAAGTTGTGAGAATAATGTTTCAATTCTCTTTCTACATTTTCTAAGTATGAATGGATATTTCTGATAGTCTTTTTGATTGTTACGCAAAGGAGTTTTAAGTTGAATATTACAGGACTCAAACAAGTCTAATTGGTATTGAGTAGATAGATAGCCTTTGTCACCAAGTAGTATAGCATTATTCATTCCACTATGCTTTAGATTATTTAAAAAATGTACATCATGTACGCTGGCTTTGGTAATATCCATTGACATAAATGTTCCATTAAGGGTTGTAGACAAGTGAAGTTTATATCCATAATAATACGATTTACTTACAGCAGAATAACCTTTATCTGGAGCTGTTTCAAAATCATGTTTGCATATTTTAGAATGCTTTTCTCTTGCTAATTGTACAATTGGAATAGGTATAGAATCTACAATAAAAACATCTTCAAATTCATTAAAAGGTTGTGCCATTTTTTCATTCAAGAGATGAATATAATTCTGTAATCTTCGCCTTCGTTTATTATAATTAGAACGGTCAATTAAATGTGGAAAATCTAATGAATATTCTACCTTTAATTTCTTCCAAAATAAGTTTTCAGAATCAATACTCAATGCTTCAGCACAAAGTGATAATGCGATGATTTCACAATCATTCATTTTAGGCTTATTTCTATATAATTGGAAGTTAAAAGAGGAATCTACAATAAAATCTTTCAGATAAAGTTTGGAAAGATTAAAAATTTTGTCGAAATTTGATTTGATGTTGTGCATTGTAAATAATTGGTATTCAAATAATTATATACAAAAATCATGCTAAAACATGATGCACAACATCACTTTTATATTAAGTATTTAAACCGCACAACGGGTTATAAATAATAAAAATTTGTTCATAAAGATGTTTTTAAATAGGTAGTAGTTTAATTTTACATGTAAATTTAGATATACAATTACTATGCTAGAAACGCTAATTTTCCACAAATTGTTATAAGATGTCTTATGTTGTATTAGTATTTTTAGAAATATTAACTATATTACAAATAATTTGAGGGGTATTTTTTGCAATTAAGATTATTGTACATATTATTTATTTTATCCATTAACCAAGCAATGGCACTTGGAGAGTTCAGAACTTCTGGTGCTCGCCAAGCTGGAATGGGTTTTAATTCTATTTCCTTACCTAGTGTTTATTCAGTATACAACAACCAAGCAGCAAGTGCATTCTTAGAAAAAAAATCTTTTGGCTTATATTATTCTCCAGTTTTTATTGGTGAAGGTGTTAATAATATTTCAGGTGTTATGGCTATTCCAGTATCCAAAGCAGGCACATTTGGTTTGTCTTTTGGATATTATGGCTACAATGCTTATAACGATAAAAAGATAGGACTTTCCTATGCTATAAAATTAGCAAAATTTATTTCGGTAGGCATGCAATTAGATTGGATAAACACAAGGATAGAAGGCTACGGACAAAAAAACTTTGCAACATTTGAATTGGGTATAATGGCGAAGCCAATAGAAGAATTGAGTATTGCAGCACATGTGTACAATCCATTAAAACTATATATAGATGATACTAAAGTTGAGAAAATCCCTACAGTACTCAAGTTTGGCGCAACTTATGAGGCAATAAAAAAGTTTTTCATTACATTAGAATTAGAACAAGAGTTTGGCAGAAAAACACGCGTGCGAGCTGGATTAGATTATACATACAAAGAAATAGTAAGTTTTAGAGCAGGAATATCAACAGATCCAACAATTGCATCAGTTGGCGTAGGTGTAAAACTAAAGCAAGGTTTGATGATAGATTTCGCCACATCTTACAATACAAATATTGGATTTTCGCCACATGTAGGTATCGCTTATGAAATAAAGAATAAGCCAAAACTAGAAAAGACTACAAAAAAGAAAAAGACTAATAAAAAGTAATACAACATTTCTTACAACAAAATCAAAACTAAAATCTTCTTTGTTACTTTTTCTATTAAGAAAAAAAGTAACCATAATACTCTTGTATCGAGCTTCGCCCATGTTGGTTTCCTAACCAACACGCCAATGCATATATAAAATAAAAATAACATAAAAATGTTTCGTCCTTGTGAAGGAAATGAAGCAATCCAAACTGTCGACTGTCGACTGCTGACTATCACGGCATCAGAAAAATATCGTTAAGAAAATAAGCGTCGAGCGTAAAGAAAGTTTTGCTGTTTGAAGTTCTGCTTTGTAGAAGCAGAACAAGTTTAAAAACTTTTAGCGAAGACGAATATTTTTAGCGTCATTTTTCGTAAGCCTTGATCTTTCTTTGTTACTTTCTTTCCATCAAGGGAAAGAAAGTAAATACACATATTTTATCAAGAAAAAAAGTAAATGAATATTTCATAATGGCAAAACTAACAACATCTACATACAAATACCAAAAAAGAAAAAGGCTAATAATAAATATTAGCCTTTACAAATAAATGAATATTTAATAATGCTTAGAATCTTTCTAACGAAGAGAAAAAGAAGTTACCTTCAATCGCTGCATTCTCATCAGAGTCAGAACCATGAACAGCATTCTCACCAATAGATTTTGCAAATCTTTTTCTAATAGTACCTTCTTCTGCTTGCTCAGGATTTGTAGCACCAATTAGTTTTCTAAAACTTTCTACTGCATTTTCTTTTTCTAAAATTGCAGCTACAATTGGTCCTCTACTCATAAACTCTACTAATTCGCCATAGAAAGGACGCTCTTTGTGTACTTCATAAAATTGTCCTGCTTGCTCTGAAGATAATTTTGTGTACTTCATTGCTACAATTTTAAATCCGTTTTCGGTCATCATTGCTAAAATAGAACCAATGTTGTTTGCTTCAACAGCATCTGGTTTTATCATGGTAAATGTTCTGTTTGTTGCCATATTTTTTTTGCGCAAAGGTAAGATACTAGTTTAGAAAAAATACATTCTGCTTATTATCATTCGATTAATCTTTTCTCTTTTCCTTTTATAACAACGACAAACTCACCTTTTGGTTCTTTTTGTGTAAAATATTCTAATGCTTCTTGTGCGCTACCTCTGTAAGTTTCTTCAAATTTTTTGCTAAGTTCTCTAGAAATCGAAACTTGCCTATCTGCGCCCATATGTTCTATAATTTCCTTAAGTAGTTTTACAACTCTATATGGCGATTCATACAAAATAATAGTTCTCGGTTCTTCAATTAATGCCAATAATCTTTTTTGCCTGCCTTTTTGGTGTGGCAAAAATCCTTCAAACACAAGTCTATCAGTAGGAAATCCAGAGTTGACCAAAGCAGGTACAAAAGCAGTTGCACCAGGCAATGTTTCCACTTCAATATGGTGGAGAATACAAGCTCTTACCAACAAGAAACCAGGATCAGAAATTCCAGGTGTACCAGCATCAGATACTAAGGCAATATTTTTGCCCATTTGCAATTGCTGAATAAAGTATTCTGCAACTTTATGCTCATTGTCTTTGTGGTAAGATTGCAAAGGCGTACTAATGCTAAAATGCTTACACAAAAATTGAGTATTTCTGGTGTCTTCGGCCAAAATCAAATCTACACTTTGTAGTACTTTTAGAGCTCGGTGTGTAATGTCTTCTAGGTTGCCAATAGGTGTTGGTACAATGTATAGTTTGTTTGCAGTCATTTTAAGGATTTAGCATTTTTGTTTGTAGAGATTCAATATATTCTATTAAATGTATAGGCTTAAATTGTCTCCAATTAATTGGCTCATCATCATCTATCCCAATAAATTCTATATAGTGGTGTAAGTTTGCGTCTTGCATTTCATTTACAATATGCGACTTAAAGTTGATGGCAGCAATATAACCATGCTGTTGTTGAATGTCATCATACCATTCTTCATAATAATCTTCAATATCTGCAAAGAACTCAAGTATATTTTCACCAATCAAAATAAATTTATAAATATTATTTTCAATCATTGTATCAATAATATCTCTTTTTAAGAACATAATGTCATTGTTCAAACAATCATTCCATTCGCCTATAAATTCTAATATTACCACACCTCTTTTATAGTTAGTGTAGATTTGTTTAATGTACAAAGTTTCAGAGCCAAAAGAATCCCATTGTGGATGAATTAAATAGTTGTATATCTTATCTGTAAACTCAAATTCGCTATGTGTCTTTCCATAAAATGGCGACAGCTCATCTGCTGTAGCATTGTATATATCTCGCCATTTCCAGTATGGTTCTATGCTATGCATGCACAAAGATAAATATTTTTAAGCTAAAGAAATATTATAAGAAACATTCGCCTTCGCCACGATAGGTTTTTACTTTGTCTATTATTTTTCCTTGACTAATTAAATGCAATTCATTAAAACGCTCGCAAAGTTCTCCTGCTTTGCTATGCCTAAATAATATACTATCACCAATTTTTAGCTTCTCTTTTCCGTTGTAGGTAAAAGGCGTCTGCACTTCTCCAGTACCTTCATTTTCTGTAAGCACCACATCTTTAGGTAGGTACGGTTTAGGTTGCTTGTCTATGCCTATGCTACCACTAGCTACATAGCCACCACCAAGGCAAGTAAACATATTTGCACTCGGATGTCTTACAATTGGCACAGCAAAACCAGCAGCAGGCAAGTGTTTAAAATTATTATAATAATCAAATAAAGCAGGACTATAAAAGCCAGAACCAACAGTTATTTCAGTAATGCCATCTTCTATTTTGTTCCATTCCATACTGCCTGTGCCACCAGCATTTACAATCTCTATAGTATTATATTTCGATTTGGCATATTGTACAATGGCAGCTCTACGTGCAGTATATGCAGGAATAGATTTCTTTTTTAAAAATTTAATAGCAAAATTTTTGATACCCATTGCAGGATTGGTATCGCCCACACCAGCAATCTGAGCTTCGTAGCCCATCAATGCCACCAATTGTAGATGCTTGTATTTTTCTAAAGAATCAATTAAGGCAATAGCATCATTCTCATTTTTGATAGCAGAACGATTGACACCAAAATGCAAACCCATAATATTAGACGACATATCCATATCTATACAAATAGGCTGTACAGTATCTTCTTTTTCAGCAATATCGTTTATCAATTGTAGATGAGCTTCTAAATCTACCATCAAGATAATTTTTTTGCCTACTTTAGTTGAAGCACAAATCTGTTGAATTTGTTTTTTGTCTACAATAGGGTAACCCAACAGCAAATCATCAAAACCTTGCTTAGATAAAAAAAAGCGCTGCAGCACCAGTAAAGCACATAATGCCTTTGTAGCAACTATTCCTTTCTAAAATATGTTGTAGCACCCACCTGCATCTGATAGACTTAGAAGCTATGCGTATACTTTTTTTGCCAGCACGTTGAGCAATGGCATCAATATTTTCGTTAAGCATATCTACATCAAGATAGGCAAGCGGCAAGGTATTTTCTTTAAAAATTTCGTTGTAGTAAGTATAATCTCTAGTTGACATAGTTGATTGATTACCCAAATATATCTAAAACAAACCATATATTATGACAGATAGCCATGTTTTTTGATATTTATAATGATGTATTAAAATATGTATAAATTGCATTTGCAAACTTCGCTTGGAGTTTGTAACTTCACAAATCCCTCACACGAAGTAGTCATTTTACCAAAACCAACTCCAAATATTAATTTTAGATTTTTAAATAAATTTGCTAAATTTGTATCCAAATGAATACAGATTTAAGAAATGTACTTTATTGAAAAGACAATAGAATTTGACAAATGGTTTAGGAAATTGAAAGATTTGAGAGCTAAAGCAAAAATATTATTTAGACTTCAAAAATTAGAGAATGAAGAATATTTTGGAGATTGCAAACCTGTTGGAAATGGAATAAGTGAATTGAAAATAAATTATGCAAAGGGTTATAGAATCTATTTCAAAGAAACAGATGGAAAAATTATTATTTTGCTAATTGGCGGAGATAAATCAACCCAGCAAAAAGACATTGAAAATGCAAAAGAGATTTGGGATAATATAAAAAAATAAAAAATGGAAACATCAAAATTTGATATAGCAGACTATTTGGATAGCAACGAAATGATTGCCGAATATCTAAATGCAGTTTTAGAGGATGGAAATGATGCTGAAATTGTAACTGCAATTGGACATATTGCTAAAGCAATCGGAATGACGAAAATTGCTGAAGATACAGGTTTGAGTAGACCAAGCTTATATAAAGCCTTGTCTGAAGGTGCAAAACCTCAATTTTCAACAATTATGAAAGTTTTAAAAGCTGTTGGCGGGCAAATCAAAGTAAATCCAATAACTGCTTAAAAAAGGTTACACAACATTAATATAGGCAGTTACATAACTTATATTTTTTAAGTCACTAAGCTCACATCATTTTATACATTAGGGAATTGCTATTAGCTTAGAGTAAAACAATCAATAGAGTTAATTTCATGTCGTGCAAATTTTGCTAATAAAGGTTAAAATTAATTTTGCAATTAAACGATAACTATAATTTTAAGTCAAATATAATTATTAAGATTATAATTGCACCATGATAAAAAATGTACTTTCAGTTTTTCTTTTTTTAGTTTCTGTTTCTATAATTTTTGCTGAAAATTTCAGCATTTCTGGAAAAATTGTTGATGCCAAAGATAACTCATCACTTATTGGAGCCAATATTGCTGTGTTTCGTGCCAAAGATACCATAGAAATAAATGGTAGTACAACTGATGTAGATGGGAATTTTATTATAGAAAATATGGAGCAAGGTACATATAGACTCAATATTAGCTATATAGGTTACGCAACAGTAGACAAGATTGTAGAGCTAAAGGATAATATGAATTTAAATACCATAAAACTGAATGAAGATAGTAAGGTGCTGAAAGAAGTGGTAATTCAAGAAAAACAAATTAGAGTTCAACAATTAGGCGATACTACACAATTTAATGCAGGCGCTTTTAAAGTAAATACAGATGCTACTACAGAAGATTTATTGACAAAGATGCCTGGTGTTACCTCAGAAAATGGAACAGTAAAGGTAAATGGCGAAGAAGTAAAAAAAGTATTGATTGATGGTAAAGAGTTTTTTGGCAACGACCCAAGAACTGCCATTCAAAATTTGCCAGCAGATATTGTAGATAAAGTTCAGGTTTTTGATAAGCTGAGCGATCAATCAGCATTTACTGGCTTTGATGATGGAAATGGACAAAAGACCATCAATATTATTACAAAAAATGGATTGGGTAATTCTAAATTTGGAAAAGTATATGCTGGCTATGGTGGACCAGATAATAGATTTAATGCTGGTGCAAATTTCAGTACATTTAAAGGCGATAGACGTTTTTCTATTTTGGCAATGAGCAATAATATTAACCAACAAAATTTTAATATACAAGATTTAGTTGGTGCTACAAGTTCTGGAAGCAATAGTAGTGGAAGTAGCATGCGAGGTGGCAGTCCAGGTAGAAATAATAGTTTGGGTAATTTCTTGGTAGGTCAGCAAAATGGAATTGCAACCACAACTGCATTAGGCATAAATTATTCTGATAAAATTGGAAAACAGAACAAAGTATCATTTTCTGGTTCTTATTTTTTTAATGGTACAAAAAATGTGAACACAAGTTCTACCTTAAGAAATTATATTTTAAGTAGCGAAGATAGTAGTTTGGTATATGATGAAACCAAAGATGTAACAAGCAAAAACTTTAATAATAGAGTAAACCTAAGAATAGAATATGTGATTGATTCTTTAAATACGTTGACTTTTACACCAAGTTTTAGTACGCAAAATTATAGTTCTAATTCAATACTAGATGCAACAAATACAAGAAATAATGAAAGTGTAGAAAGTGCAACACAAAATAATTTATCATCAAAGCAATTTGGAATTAATTTCTCGAACGATATATTGTATCAACATAAATTTGCAAAAAAAGGAAGAACAATTTCTGCGAATTTGAATACATCAGCAAGTACAAAAAATGTGGATGGAAGTTTATTTACTTTAAACAATTATCTGTCAGATACAATAGTTACTATTGATTCTATCAATCAAAAATCTAATTTAAAAACAAAGAGTTATACTGTAGGTGGTAATGTTGTCTATACAGAACCAATAAAAAAATATGGACAAATTTCAGTTAATTATGCTCCAAGTTTTACCAAAACAACATCACTCAAAAATACAGATAACTATGATGCTTTAACAGATGAATACACAATAAGAGACACAGCATTGAGCAATCAATTCAATAATACATATTTGACAAATAAAGTAGGAATTGCCTATCGGTACAACAATCAAAAATTAAGTTGGAGTGTTGGTTTGGTTGGTCAAGATGCCTTGTTGCACAGCGAGCAGTTGGCGCCAAACGAAATTTCTGTCAATAAGAATTTTCTTTCTTTATTGCCTAATGCAGAGATGAATTATAAATTTTCTAAAACAGAGAATTTAAGATTTTTCTATAGAACAAGTAATAATCCACCAAGCATTACACAACTACAAAATGTAATAGACAATAGCAATTCATTGATATTAACTTCAGGAAATCCTGATTTAAAACAAAATTTTTCACAATCAATTGGATTGCGATATGGCAGAACAAATACAACTAAAGCAACAAGTTTATTTGTATTTGCAAATGCACAAAACACGATGAACTATATAGCAAATTCTACAACAGTATTTGCAAGAGATACTGTAATTAATGGTATTAGCGCAAGTGCAGGAACACAATATATACAACCAACTAACTTGAATGGTTATTGGAATGCGCGTACGTTTGTTACTTATGGTTTTCCTGTAAGTAAATTAAAAAGTAATATGAATATTAATGGTGGATTTGTGTATACTAAAACTCCAACATTAATTAACCAAGCAAGCAATAATGCTAACTCATACGCTTTCAATGCTGGTGTAGTTTTGAGTAGTAATATTAGCACAAAAATAGATTTTACAGTTTCTTACAACGCAAGTTATAACTTAGTAAGAAACTCGTTGCAACAACAAAATAATAGCAACTATTTTAATCATACAGCAATGGCGCGTGTAAATTATCAATTCTGGAAAGGATTTGTATTTAGCTCACAAGTGAGTAATACTTTAAATGCTGGTGGTTCTAGTGCTTACAATACAAACTATTGGTTGCTTAATGCATCATTAGCATATAAATTCTTGAAGAATGAAAGCTTAGAAGTGAAATTTAGTGCAAATGATATCTTAAATCAAAATAGAAATATTACAAGAAACATTGCAGAAACATATACTGAAGACGTAAGTACTACAGCACTTCGTAGATATTTTATGGGCACCATAACCTATACTTTTAAAAAGATAGAAACAAATGGAACTGAAGATAAACCCAAAGACTTTTTAATGATGCCACCACCACCAAGTGGAAATGCACCAATGATGCCACCACCAGGAAATTAAACTAACATGATTTGTTTAAGATAATGAGTGTGTATATTTGTTTGATAAAAATATACAGATGAAAAGAGTACATTATTTTTCTGGATTGTTTATTACGGTTTTTATTGCATTTCATTTGTTGAATCATGCATTTGCATTTGTGAGCCTAGAAAAACATTTAGAGATAATGAAAATATTTCGTGTAGTATATCGAAATATTATAGTTGAAAGTTTGTTGTTGATAGCAGTTGCTGTTCAGATTTATTCTGGAATAAAATTAGTATTGCATTCAAGAAAGACTGCAGTTAGCATGCTAGAAAAACTACATATTTATTCAGGATTGTATTTGGCTGTTTTTCTTTTAATACATACAAGTGCTGTATTATCTGCAAGATTTATTTTTCATATAGATTCTAATACATATTTTGGTGCAGCTGGACTAAATCAATTTCCATTAGTACTGTTTTTTGTGCCATACTATTTTTTAGCTATAAATGCATTTTTTTCTCACATTGCATGTATTCATTACAAAAAAACAAACTCAAAAAATCAAGCATATGCTATTATTGCAATAGGATTGATGCTTGCAATATTTTTAATAGCTGCATTAACCAATCAATTGCATGGTTATGAAATTCCAACTGAATATAATTTGCTAATGAAATAATTATTAAACTAACTTTGCTAATGCATTTTTTAGTCTAGTAAATGCTTCTTTTAAGTTTTCTTCTGAAGCAAGATAAGAGAAACGCACACATTCTGGTGCGCCAAATCCTGAGCCAGAAACAGTTGCAACATGACCTACATTTAAGATATACAAACACAAATCATCAGCATTTTTAATAACTTCGCCTTCGTAAGATTTGCCAAAATAAGCACTCATATCAGGAAAAACATAGAATGCACCAGTTGGTGTATTGCATTTTAGATTTGGAATATCTTTTAGCATATCTAAAACTAAATCTCTACGTTTTTGGAACGCAGCTTTCATTACATGTGTTGGTTCTTGTGTACCCAATAATGCTTCTATTGTTGCTTGTTGTGCTATCGAGTTAGTACCAGATGTAATTTGTCCTTGTAGTTTGTCGCATGCTTTTGCAATATAAGCTGGAGCAGCAATATAACCAATTCTTGCGCCAGTCATAGCGTAGCCTTTTGCTTGTCCGTTCACTACAATAGTTCTATCTTTCATCGATGGAAATTCTGCAATAGATACATGTTTTCCATCATAATTTATATGCTCATATATTTCATCAGAAATTACATAAACTTGTGGATGTTTTTCTAATACTTCAACAAAACTTGCTAATTCTTCTTTTGTATACACAGAGCCAGTTGGATTTGATGGCGAAGAGTATACTAAGAATTTTGTTTTTGGTGTGATAGCTGCTTCTAATTGCGCTGCTGTAATTTTAAAATCTGCATCTACATTAGTACTAATGTACACTGGCGTAGCATTGCACATTTTTACTTGCTCTGGATACGATACCCAATATGGTGCTGGAATAATTACTTCGTCGCCTTCGTTTAAAAACGAAACAAAAACATTTGCCAAAGATTGTTTTGCGCCTGTAGAAACTACAATATTCTCAGGTTTGTAATCTAAATTATTGTCTCTTTTTAATTTGTCGCAAATTGCTTGTCTTAGTTCTGCGTATCCAGCAATTGGCGAATATGAATCATATTTTCCACTGTCTATTGCTTTTTTTGCAGCTTCTTTTATATGTTGTGGTGTGTTGAAGTCTGGTTCGCCAAGTGATAAAGAGATTACTTTTACACCTTTTGCAGCTAATTCTCTACTTAATTGAGCCATTTTTATTGTTGCTGACTCTGACATTCTATTTAAAGTATCTGATGTTTGTAACATGATATTTTTTTGATGATTAATGTACAAAAATATAAAATGTGTTGAATAATTGATAAATAGACTATGTTATCTTATAATGAATGATGTGAATATCAATCTAATAATTTTGATAAATTGGATAATTGAATAGGAATGAAACTTCTTATATAATTAAGAAGCAACAAAATAAGTACAGAATTTCCTATGCGCTTTTGTATTTTATAATGTTTATGTTGTTTGTGTTTAAGATAAACCAAATTGTAAAGTAGATAGTTAATACGCTTGATATGATTAGTATAAGGTAAAACCAACTGCTGTAATGTTGGAAGTACAATATATTTAAACCAAATACTACTAAAAATAGTCTTCCAATTTCTACATATTTTGCCCAAATTTTTTGTTCTAATATGGCACCACAACTTAGAATTGATAGCATTAATAAACCAAAACAAAAATATTTGTAGAATGTAGTTAATGCTTCTACATGATACATAAAAAACATGATGCCAACCATGATAAGCATGAATTGTGTGAAAACATAAATGTTTAGTCCAATATTTAATGGATGCTTGTCGTATTTTTTGTAGTTGTTATCAATTTCAGGAATTGGTAATTGCCCGCCTAATTCATTTGGTTGCCAACCTGGTTTTGCAATAATTAATCTCAGTTTGTCTTTCCAATTAGAAAACTTTTTAGATAATTGGAACATGCCTATATAGTATTCGATATTTGCCCAAAATGGATTCCAACTGTTGAGTGGTTTTGTAATGAATTGGTAAGAAAATGAAAAATGCAACAGCTGCATGTAGCCATGATTGACGTAATGCAACACTCAAATTATAGTCTTCGCTTTGATGATGTACGCCATGTGCGCCCCAAAAGAAATTTACTTCATGTCCGAGTCTATGTGCCCAATAGAAAAAGAAATCGTATGCAAAAATGCAGAATATATATGAGAAAATACCATCAGGAATATTGATGATTCTAATACTGTACACCAAATTGTACACGCCAAGCAACAATGCACCAATAAATATTTTTGACAATACATGTCCTGCACCAATATTTAGGTTTGTAATTGCATCATTTAATCTATAATAATTTGGATTCTTTTTTCGCATGGCCAAGTATTCTAGCAAAATTAGTATTAGAAAAACTGGAATTGCAATGATTATTTTAATATTATGTATGTCCATTTTTATAGTATTTGTAATAAAATTACCATAAGATTATAAATTATACTCTATAAAATTGTATTTTAACAAATAATTCAATGATTATGAGACTATTTAAGTATTTAAGAAAAAAAATTCACCAATATATAGTGAAAAGAGCTACAGAAGCAAAGTTGGTTGATATAGTAGAAGTACGAACAAAAACATTGGGTTTGACTTATGTGAACTTAGAGACGGATATTAAAATTACAAATAGATTTTTTCTTCCAATTAAGATTTTAGAAATTAAAACTGATATTGTAAATGTGAATGAACTGAAGGTAGGCATGATGACTTATGATAATGTACAAAAGATAAAAGCAAATAGCGAAGAAGTTTTTACAACACACAGTAAGATGAGTAACATCACTGCGTTTTTTAATTTACTATCAAAATTACTTACACTTACAATAACGATAAGAAGTGTAGGCTATGCAAAAATAAAAGTATTGTGGTTTGTGGTAGATGTACCTGTTGATGATACATTTGAAATAATGCCAAGTCAGTTGAAAGTAGTTGAAGAACTTACTGAAGAAGAGAAAGCCAGAATTGCAGAAGAAAAGAGAATAAGAAACGAAATTAGAGAAGAAAAACGTGAACAAGAACGATTGGAAAAATTAGCTTATCTGGAAAAGAAAAAAGAAATTAAGGAAGAAAAAAAAGAATTGAAAACTATTGAAAAAGATGCTAAGGCACAATTGCTAAAAGAAAAAATTGCATATCTGAAGAAGAAAAATGCACTCAAAGAAGAAGTGAAAAGAGAACTAAAAGGTATTGGCAAAAATCTAAGAGAACAAAGTAGATTGGAAAAAGCATTGTACTTGGAAAGAAAAAAAGAACTGAAAAAAGAATATGAACAAATACTAATTGATGAAGTTGAAGAAGAGCAAATGCACACAACAATTATTCATGATGATACTGAACATTTGACTATTGAACTAAATGATGAATTGATTGATAAAATTGAAGAAGATACATTATTAGACAATAATGTAGATGATGAACAAAAACCAAATTAGTATTTTGAGATTAATGCACCATTTGATTTATTAAAAGTAAATGTATTTTTTTGATGATAGATGATGATTTCTTGCGCAATTTTTCCTTTTACATCTGAATCTATATTGACTGTAATTTCTCTATCCCAAATATTTTTATTATTTATATTGTAATATGTTATTTTGTGCAGATTACTATTGTATAATAAAATTTCAGACTCATTCTGAGCTATAATTGTTGTGTTGCTTAAGTCTGACGCAATTTCTATTGCTTGAATATTGGTTATTTGATACACATTTTTTATCCAAGTATTGCCTGATAAAATTTCTGTTATATCATTTGCAGCAATTGGAAGCATATATTCTTGTACTTTTTTTAGCACTTGAAATAGTTTGTTGTTGGCAATGATATATACTTTTTCAAACAACCAACTTTGATTGATTTTTGTGTTTTTTTGTATTGCTTCTAATTCTTGATTGCTAATTAATTTGTCTTTTTCTATCAAATAATAAAATTGATTGCCATCAAAATTTTGAATTTTTATAGCTGGCAAATAATCAATAAACTCTATTCTTGAAACACCTTGTTTTAGCTGTGCTTGTGTAGTATAAACTTGAGATGAGTTTGTTGTGATTTCTTTTTTGTTGATGTCTATGATGCTAAATTGATTGTTGTAAATTGCCAAAATTTTATTGCCTGTTGCAGCAAGTTTTGTGTGGTTGATGTCTATTGCTTCATCAGAATTTATAGTAATATTTTTTACTGTTTCTTTATTTTTTAGGTTAATGCAATTTAGAATAATAGCTTGATTATTTTTGATTTGATAATTCCAAACTTCATTATCAGTTGCTGTTACAATTGCTGCATTTGTTTGGTAGTTGTTATTCTTTGTAGCATCAATGGTAGATTCTTTGCTGTTATTTTGCATCAAATCGTACCATGCTTGCATGGCATCTTCTCTATCAAATGGTTGAATGCTATATTTAATAAATACACCAAAGCCAAGCAAAAATAGTACACCTAATAATGCAAATTTAAGTGAAGATTTTTGTTGTATATGTACATTAAATTTATGTTGGCATTGCTGACAAATATATACTTCGCCAAATTCTTGTTTTATATTTTGGCTTCCACAGTTTGGACATACTATGCCTTGTGTTGTATCGTTTGTTTCTACCAAATTTTTACTCTGTTTTCTGGTGCAACATACATTTTGCTATTTGGTTTTATGTCAAATGCTTCGTAAAATTCTGGTGTGTGCGAGAATGGAATATTTACTCTATGGAAATACAAAGCATGTACATCAGTTAGTATTCTATTGGCAATTTCTTCGTTGCGCATGTGCATCATCCAGCCAATGGTGTAGCCTAAGAAGAATCTTTGTAATGGTGTGTAGCCAGCAATTTTTTTGTTCTCTTTGTATTGTTGTGTTTGTTTAAATGCATCAAGACCAATTGCAATTCCACCTAAGTCTGCAATGTTTTCACCAAGTGTAGCTTCGCCATTTACTTTTAAGCTATCTAAAACAATAAGTTGCCCAAACACATTAATGTATGCTTTTGTTCTTTCTTCAAATTTTTTGTCATCTTCTTCAGTCCACCATTTATTCAAATTTCCTTGTCCATCAAATTCTTTGCCTTCATCATCAAATCCATGTGTAATTTCGTGTCCAATAGTAGATGCACCAGCGTAACCATAAACTATTGCATCATCAATTTCTTCATCTTTAAAACCTGGAATAGTAAAAATTGCAGCAGGCAATACAATTTCATTATTACTTGGATTGTAATATGCATTGTACGTTTGTGGTGTCATGTCCCATTCAGTTCTATCAACTGGTTTGCCTAGTTTTGCTACATTATCATTGAACCAAAACATAGATGCATTTTTTTGATTTTCTACTAAGCTATTTGGCGTAATTTTTAAAGCACTAAAATTTTTCCATTTGTCTGGATAGCCAACTTTGTATTTTATACTATGTAGTTTTTGAATTGCTTTTTGTTTAGTTGCATCACTCATCCAATCTAATTTTAGTATTCTAGCTTCGTATGCCTTCATTACATTTTTTACAATGTTGATGTATCTTTCTTTTGCTTTTTCAGAGAAATTTTCTTTTACATAAACTTTTCCCAATTCTTCGCCCATTGCATCTTCTTCCCAAATCAATGCACGTTTCCATCTTGGTAATTGTTCTTTTTTCCCTTTGATTAATTTTGCATAGAAATCAAAATTTGTTTGGTTGATTGATTTGGTTAAATAACTAGCGTAGCTATTTATAAGTTGAAAACGTAAGTATTGTTTTATCGTATTGATGTCTTGAGTTTTTAAAATTTGGTCTAATGCCTTGAAAAACTCAGGTTGCCCAACAATCATAGAATCTACATTTTTTATATTTAATGCTGAGAAATATTTACTCCAATTAAAATTTGGTGTGTATTGTTGTAAGGTATTTATAGATTGTTTGTTGTAGTTTGCATAAGTATCTCTAAGTTCTTCCAATTTTTTTGAGTTTTTTGCTAAGTTTTCTTCTAATGTATAGATGTTTAATGCATCAGTTGTTGCAATTGCTTCACTTTCTGGATATGATTCTTGCAATAATGTATGAATGAAATTGTTTTTATATTCATTTCTAATTTTTGTTGTTCTTTCGTCAGTGTTGAAATAGTAATCTCTGTTTGGTAAGCCAATTCCACCTTGATACAAATAAATAATATTTTTTTCGCTATTTACTAAGTCTTGGTATATGCCAAAATCAAATAATACATCTACGCCAATTTGATGTAAGTAAGCTATTAACGCAGGAATTTCATCTAGTTTTTGAATAGCATCTATCTTTTTTAAATCACTCTGAAGACCAGAAATGCCATTTTTTTCAATGCCATTTGTGTCCATTGCTGCTTTGTAGAAATTGCCAATCATGCTACCATTTTTTTCTTCAGCTTCGTTGATAGATTTAAGTTGATTCCAAATTTGCTCTTGAACCAAATTTCCAACGCCCCAATTTGAATATGCATCAGGAATTGGATTGTTTTTTATCCATTTGCCCACAGCAAACATAAAAAAGTCTTCATCTGGCGAAATTGTTGTGTCTATATTGTTGGCAGCAACATCTATATCATTGTTTTTGTTTTGTTGGCATGCAGCAAACATCATTGCTACAAAAAATAGGTAAGTTGTATGTTTCATGTAATTTATTTTATTATTCATTTAGCAAATTTAAATTAAAACTATTTAAATCAGAAATTCCTTCTATATCGCCTTGAATTTGTGCAGCGTTTTTAATTATTTTCTCTAAGTTTTTTTCTCTAGCACTCCAAAGTTTTTCCATGGTTTCTCTTTCTTTGTTTATCATATTTTTTTCTGCCAAAAATCCTTCCCGAATAGCAGTCCATTTTGATTTGAATTCTGAGCCAGTAAAATAATCATAAAGCATCACCATTTTGTCACCTTTGTTTTGCTGCGAAGCAATTGCTGTATCTAGTTTTATTAAGCTGTCTCTTAGTACGTGGCACAAACCTCTAAATTCTTCTAAACTACAAACCCAAATTCCATCAATTAAGGTTAGTCTTTCTACATTTCTTGGAAATGTAGCTGTAACCAATACTGCAATATCTGCGCTAGCTTGTATTTTATCTTGTTTTAGTTTTTCTATCCAATCATTGCTCCATGCTTTTGTAGACTTGCTTTCGTAGATTATAGTTCCGCAGTTTGTTTTGCTTCTTGTATTGATGATTTGTATGCAATCTGCGCCTTTTCTGCCTTTTGCTACTTCATTTATTTCATCTAATGGAAAGTTTTCTGCTAAATATTCTTCAATAATATGCTCTAGTGTTTCGCCTTGTACTTGCATAGAACCTTGTGTGGCTTTTCTGTTGGCTTCTTCAAGCTGCTTTCTTATTTGGTCTATTTGTTCGTCTTTTTGTTTTAGCCTAAGTTCTATTTCATCTGATGCTTCTTTTTTTATTTGTTGTTCTAATGCAGTTTTTATTTCTTTTCTTTCTTGCAATAGTTTTAGTTCAAAATTTTTCTTTTCTTCTTCTAATAACTCTTCTTTTTTTAGTAAATCAAGTTGTTGGTTTTTTAATACATCAATTTGTTCTTTTTGTTCTTGTTTTTCTTGTGCTAATCTTTTTAGCTCAATTTCAAACTTTTCAGTTGCTTTCTTTGTTTGCTCTTGTTCAATTCTTATTTTCTCTTCTTGTAGTTTTTGCTGTAGCTGTTGATTTAATTTTTGCTGAAATATTTCATTTTCATTTCTTTTCTTGTCTTCAAACTCTTTTTTTCTATTGCTAATCGGTTAGCATCTTCTAAATATTTCTTTTATACTTCTCATCAGCCTGATGATTTAGGATTTCGTCTATGTCAATAGCTGTGCCACAGTTTGGGCATGTAATCTGGTTGTTATTCATTTGTTATTCAGTTTTTTATTTGCGCTTGTAAATGTAAATATTTTATCAAGCATGACAAACAAATTTGTATATTTGTCGACAGTTTTTACAAGAAATGCTACAATCTATTTATGTATATAATTATGCGATAATTGAAGAGATAAACTTACAGTTTTTTCCAAATTTTAATGTTATTACTGGCGAAACTGGTGCTGGGAAATCAATATTACTTGGTGCATTAGGTTTGATTTTGGGAAAGCGTGCAGATGCATCTGTGGCACGTGATAAAGCTAAAAAATGTGTTGTTGAAGCCACATTTGATATTGTTAATTATGCATTAGAAGATTTTTTTAATGAACAAGAATTAGATTATAATGCTGAATGTATTATAAGAAGAGAAATAAATACTAATGGGAAAAGTAGAGCTTTTGTAAATGATACGCCAGTAACTTTGGACGTGTTGCAAGAACTTAGTGCTTTTTTAATTGATATTCATGCGCAAGGCGAAGTACAAAAACTACTTGATGTATATTATTTCTGTACAGTTTTAGACGAATTGGGCAATCAAACCGCTGATGTTCAACAGTATGAAAGTTTGTATGTACAATATAAAATATCAAAAAATAGATTAAATCATTTAAAGGCTGAGCAAAGTAAATTGCAAAAAGAATATGATTATAATTTGTTTTTGTACAATGAATTTGATGGTTTGAATATTGATGGTGAATATTATTTGCAAATAGAACAAGATATTGCATTGCAAGAAAATGCTGAAACTATTATTGGAAATTTAGGTGAAGTACAAAAAATATTAGATGCACATGAGTTTTCTGTGTTGCCACAGTTGATTCAGATAAATAAATTACTACAGCCAATTTCTGCTATTAATGATGTGTTTTCAAATATGCAAGAAAAAATTTCATCATCAATAGATGAGTTGAATTCTTTTCAAAGGCAAATTAAACAAAATATAGATGTTGTAGAATATCAGCCTGAGCAATTGCAAAACTTACAAGATACTTTTAATGTATATAACAAATTAATGCAAAAGCATCAAGTAAATTCTATTGAAGAATTGGCTAATATAAAAAGTGAATTTGAAAATAAGATTAGTTCTTTTAATCAAAATAATGATGAAATAAATGAACTAGAAAATGCCATAGCACAACAGGAAAGTGTATTAAATCAGAAAGCAAAAAGAATATCTGAAGTAAGAAAAAGTAAAATCAATTCGTTTGAAACTACCTTGGAAGAAGTGTTGAAAACAGTTGGTATGCCATTTGCCAAAATCATTCTACAACAAGAAATTACACAGTTGAATGAGAAAGGAAATGATGAGATTATTTTGTACTTTTCGCCAAATAAAGGAATAGAACCAAAAATATTATCGCAAGTTGGTTCTGGTGGCGAGAAATCAAGATTGATGTTGGCAATAAAATCATTGGCTGCACTACATAAAAATTCAGCAACTTTTATTTTTGATGAAATAGATACAGGAATTTCTGGTGAAGTTGCCAATAAAGTGGCAGAATTATTATACAAAATTGGACAAAAAAATCAAGTCATTGCAATTACGCATTTGCCACAAGTTGCTGCAAAAGGTATGCATCATTATTTTGTATATAAAAAGCATGATAAAGAAGTTACTTATACTGAAATTAGAGCTTTGAATAAAGATGAGCGTTTGCAAGAAATTGCCATTATGCTAAGTGGCGAAAATCCAAGTGCTGCTGCCTTAGAAAATGCAAAAAATTTATTGAATTAGTTGAATTAAAAAATTGCTCTAAGTTGTGCTCTTCCTGTGTTTACTACTTTTGCATTACCTGTTTTTCTGCCTTCGTATACCAAAGATAGTTCTAAATTATTTCCAATAAATCTTGAGTATTCAGCATTCCAAATATAGTTTTTGCCTTTTTGTAAACCTTCCAAAATGGTATAGCTTTTAGTGCTTGCAGTTTCGCTGTTATAATTTACAAGAATAAATGAGAATTTTGTGTTTAATGTATTTTTGCTTGCTTTGCTGTATCTAAATTCAAATTCTAATTTGTTTGAAAACATTTTTTCTGCACCATATTCAGGAATATTTTTTTTAGATAAAATGCCATAATTGATAGAAGTTCTAATCATAGTTTTGTAGTTGTAGGTAAACTTTGGCTCAAAACCATAGACATTCAAATCAAAATTATTATTACTAAAGAAATCAGAAATATACAATTGTTTTTGTTGAATTAATTTGTAATTAATAGTATATGACGATTTTATATTATAATAGCCTTCGATGATGTGCTCAATTTTTTTTCTGGTATCATAGCCATTCACCAAAAGTGTTTTTTCATTCACAATTTGATTGGTGTATGCAATATAATAGGTTGCATCGCCAGTATTGAATGCTAATGTATTTCTAATGTTTGAGCTAAGATTTACAATATTAGCATCATTGCTATTTAGTATAAATGGATTGAATGGTTTTACATGATCTGATTTTATAGTTTTGCGTTTTATATTTAAATATGATTGTAATTGAAATTTACTCAATAATTTTTTAAATCCAGTTTGGTTGTACCACACAGCTTTCGGCACAAAATATAAGCTTTGTGTGTAGCTTGTTGTATAGGCTCTGATGTATTCATTGATATCTGTATACACTTTTACATATTGCGCACTGTCGTTAAATTGTGCAACCACAAACTCATTCAATTCTCTTATATTATTATTGTTCTCATCAATCCATTTGTAGTAGCCTTGTCCTGATTGTACTTGTAGATAGGTAAATTGTCGCACACGTTCTTGTCCGCCACCAAGCTCATAAATAAAATTACTTCTTATTGCTGATTTAAAAAATCTATTTCCATATTCTATTCTACCTAAATATGTTCTTTCCGAAGGTGTATTTGCAAGCGCAGAATCAATAACCTTTAAATCTCTGAAAGTGAAATTCCAACTTAAATTTTGATTTTTTATGGCATTGGCACTTCCTCTAAAATCAATAGTATTTGCATGAGATTGTTGTTGCATGATATTATTTTTGCCATTAAAATCATTTCTAAATTTATAATCTAGAATAAAACTCCATTTGTTTGTGTCAGGCAACATGATGTTTATGCCAGCAATATTAAACCTAAAGCTACTTGGCATAATACTATCTGCAAGATGATTGCTTATTTTATTATTTTCTTGTAAGTAGTTTGAGCCAATAGTCAAACCTTTTGCATTTGGGAAACTATATTTCACATCAATAGTTGGTCTTAAAAAAGATGTTTTAAGTAATGTGTCTTTGGTGTTTAGCTGTCTGAGTTCTGCATTAATACTAATATTTTTGTAACTCATGGAAAATGGTACTGAAATTTCAAAACCTTTAAAGCTTCTTTGCCTGATGAAGTTTGAGAATTTAATTGCTGTTCTTACATTGTATGTTTTGTTGTAATAAGTTTCTTTGAGTTTGATTAAATGTTCATCAATAGAAGAAAATATGCTGCTAATATTCCAATCTCTTATAAATTCTACATTTCTATATTGCTCTATTTGTCTAAAATTAGATTGTTTGTACTCATAGTTGATATCAGTTTGTAGTTGATGTTGACTGTTTTTTACAGAATCAATTCTTTGAAGATCAAGATAGGCAGCATAGCCTTTGTTGTCTTTATTGTCAATTTTTGAAAAAGTATTTCTGTCGTAATTTGAGAATGCAAATTCAGAATTAATCTTCATGTTTTTCAAATTGTATTTTACACCAACAACTGCCATTTGTTGCGATTTTGGTGTTACCAATAATATGATTGGCTCAAAAGTACCTTGTGGTGTATTGTTGATTGGTGCTACCCATTCATATATTCTAATGTTATTTGCATTTTTAGATGCTTTGTAATTTCCTTTATTCGCGCCAACAAATGTGTAGCTCACTTGATATAAAATGTCATTTGGATTATTGCTATACACAAAAACAGAATCGTAGGTTGTGCTATTAACTGTTGTGTCTATAAGTTTGTATTGAATGTTGTTTTCGTTGTATTCAGTTGGTTTGTAACCTTCAAAAAATGCATTTTCAATTTTATTACCTATTGATGCTAAAAATATTTTTGCACTATCATTTAATTCATTTAGTATTGGTTTGCTTTTTGCATCTTGTTCACCATAAACTTCTGTATAAACAGTCAAGTTTTTATAGTTCATTTCTAATGCATTGTGTATAGTGCTTCTAAAATAATTTCTGTCAGCATATTCAAATTCAATTACAATTCTGGAGTCTTTAGTAATTAAAAATTTAGGCATAAAAATGATTTCTCCAATATTATAATCAATTACATAATCATTCGTTTCGCCACGCGTTAATGCTTTGCCATCTACATATACTTTTTCGCTTCCAGCCAATACAATAATAAATGTTTCATTGTTATTCCCAATAAGTCTATATGGACCTTGGTTGCCTTCTTGCCCAAGAAATGAATTTCGTGCAAATTTGCCTCTTGCAACTGCAAAAGCTGTATTGGTATTGAGTTTTATTTTGTTTTTAAATTCAAGTTCATTGTAATAGTTGATACCTTGTAGTTGTTTTCCAAATTTTAGAAAGTAAGGATTTTTTGTAGATTTCTGATTGTAATCGCCAGCAATAATATGATGAGGCGATTTATTTATCTGAATAAATATTTTATCAAAGTCTTGTATTTGTTGCGTAGAACCATCTGGTTGCAATGGAATATTTTGATCAGATAATGCAGCAATAATTTCAATGTCATTTCCAATTTTCCCACTCAACCTTAAATCTAAATTTGAATTTAAACTCAAATCTTGATTGGAGCCAAACTGTACGCCACGTGCAAAGTTTCCACTGTATTGCAATCCTCCAAAATCTAAAAATTCTACACTTTTTGTTGTTGATGGTTGGTAGTAATAACTTGGATTTGCATACATTAAAAGCGTATCTAATGCTGTAGACTTATCTATATATTTTTTATGTGCAAATAAATTTGTTGTTGTAATTGGAAAAACTCTATATTTTATTTGTAGAGTGTCTGATGCTTTTTGTTTGAAGATGATTTTCCTTTCAGAGAAATGATATTCATAAAATGTAGAATCTAGTTTAGTAGATGTTTTTAGGTTGATTAATTCTATTGAGTTTGAGAATACATAGATACTATCTAATGTAATTGTATCTTGTTCTGTGGTAATGTATTTTGTTCTTAGGTTAGATAATTTATTATCAAAAATATTTGTTTGAGAAAATAATGATTTGGTAGAAACAATAACTGCCAACAAAAGAAGTATATATCGTATCAAATTCACTAAAAATAAAGATAAAAATTTATTGAGATATAGTTGCAAGTTAATTTGATACTAGAAACCAGAACTAATATTGCTAAAACCACCTAAGGCACTAGAACCACTAGAGCCAAAGAATCCAGAATCAAAGAATGATTTTTGTTTCTGTAATCTTAAGAAATTAAATTGTTGAGATTTTACATAAATAGTAATGAAAAATGATTGTTGTGTAGCAATAGGCGACCATCTCATTTCTAATTGCCAACAATGTAAATCTCGCACAACACTTATGTCTGTTCTTGTGATTTTCTTATTAGTAGCATCAAAACCTGTATTTACATTTATTTTCCATTTAGATGTAATATTAAAATCTACACCTAAATTTAATGTCTGTGTGATGATGTTTGTATCTTTTTTATTTACAAATGCTTTTTGCCAATTCAATGAATAGTTGTAATTAATACTCCAAGGAATGTCAAAATTATAATAGCCTAATTGATACACATTTCTAAAAGTAGGAGATAAGTCCAAGCCTTGTTGTTGTTCTACTTGTTGTGTATTTTTGTTATTGTATTTTTTTGAAGTATAAGAACCATTAATGCTGATATTCATGCCAGTAAATCGTAAAAATCTTTTGTGGTTTTTCCAGTAATATTCATTTATTCTTATGCCATTTGAGTCTAATGCATATGGATCTAAGCCAACATTAAAATTCAAATTAAGTTTGTCTGTGATGTGCGTACTGCCAGATATTCCACTAAAGTTTAATTTGAATTTTTCTGCAGCAAAATTATAACCTAGTCCAAAGTTAAGACCATCAAGTATAGTTATCTTTCGAGTTCCAGTAACAGTATCTTTTTTCGATTTTATTTTAATTTCTAAAGTGTTTGAGAAATTTAGGTTGATGCCTGCAACTTTCCCATTTGATGGTCCACCAAATTGTGTTTGCTCAAATCTTGAGTATTCTACAGTTCTGCCACTTGTATCTACTTGCGCTGTATACCAAGATTTCCATAATGGTTTTGAGAAATCTGGCTGAAAATTGAAACTCATAGATGGTCTGAATGTATGACGAATAGCTTTGAGTTTGCTGTTTTTGAATTGAAAAGTTCCATATAAATTTGTGCTCAAACCTAAATTTAAACTAAAATTTCTATTTGTATTGAATTTGTATGTCGTGTCAATTTCTGTTACATTTCTTCTAAGACTATAGGTGCTGTCACTTGTATTAAAGTAAGTTAAGGTATCTCTAAATACTCTATTTGTATAATAAAAATGCCATCTTTCAGAATAATTGAATGTAGTATTGAAATTTAGGAATTTGAATAATTTAATATTAGCAGAAATCGGTAGGTTGTGTTGAATGCCATTGCGCATACGTTTCAAAGTTTCTTTTTTAAAGAAGATAGAATCATAAGTATTGATATTGTTTACTGCATTCATTGAATAGCTAAATCCAATTTCCTCATACCATTTTCGAGTACTCGATTTTATTTTCTTTTCAAATGGATTTATTCTCGAAACTGAAAAATTGACATTAGGCAAAGTCAATGTTACAGCTTTGCTTTGAGTATTTTGTACATAATTACTAGCAATGTTAAACGAATATGGTTTTCCAGGAAATGTTTTACTGTAATTGATACTTGAAGTAAATGTGTTTGATACAACTTCCAATGGATTTTGATTGCTCAATTGTTGGTACCTTTTGCTACTTCTTACATTTACACTCAATCCAAAATTTGCATTGTATAATCTTTTCGGATCTAAATTTAATGACCAATTTACACCAAAATCTAATGGTGCCTTTACTCTATTTGGGTTGCGTTTTTCATTAGCCCAACCTTGTCTTATTTGTCCAATATTAAAACTAAAATTGCCATATACTTTGTATAGTTTCTTGTATGTTGATGAAGCATTAATTGCCCAACTACCTAATGTATAAATATCAGCAGTAACTGATACATCAATTTTTTCATTTATTTTATGATAATAACCAAGACCTTTCAAAAAGAAGCCCAAATCCTGTTGGTCACCATAAGTTGGAAATATCAATCCAGAACCTTGTCTTTCCTTTTTAATATTTGGAATAAATGCAAAAGGCAAAAATAAAGGTGTACGTACATCACTTATTACTAAGTTAGCTGGCTTTCCTACTATAAATTTATCTTTTACAACTTTAGCTTTGTTTATTTCAACATAAAAATGTGGATGGTCTAAATCACAAGTAGTATATCTTGCATTTTTTGCATAAAACATGCTGTCATTCATTACTTTTACAACTTCAGTATGCAAAAAACCTTCTAGCTGTTTGGTTACCAAGCCATAGCTTTTTCCTTTTTTAGTTTTAAAATTGAACTTTGCAGAATCTGCTTCATAGTTACCTTCATCTTGTTTGAAATATACTTTTTCAAATGTCTGCAAGGAATCGTCTATATCGCCTTTGGCAAATACTTCACCACTCTGCCAATTATATTCAATTCTTTCTGCCCACATTTTCATATTGTCATATTCTATCGTAGCATTTCCAAATAAATACATTGTCTTTTTTGGAATATGATACAAAATTGAATCTTGCGCACTGTATTTTATATTGTCTTCTAGTTGATTGTCTGCAATTTTATATGTGGTAACATTAACATTTGTGGAATCTTTAATATTGCTTATAGAGTCTAATAAACTTAAGTTTGTACTTGTAAATTGTGTAGAATCTATAAAATTGGCATCATTTATGAATGAATTTTGTGTATAACCTATTTGTGGATACAAAATTGCCAGTAGCAAACTGATAGATATATACAAATACTGAAATCTCAAAAGTAAAAGAATATGTGTAGCAAAAATAACTTTATTAGCCAAAATATTAAATATATCAATTTTTTTATTTTTTTATTAATCTCAAATTTTGTACTTGCCCAAAATAATTATAAACTTAAAACTATAGTTTTAGATGCTGGGCATGGTGGACATGATTCTGGTTGCAAAGGTTATTCTGGGAAGAATTTTGAAAAAACAGTAACCTTAAATGTAATTTTAGAAGTTGGTAAATTGATAGAAAAAAAATATCCAGATATAACAGTTATATATACTAGAAAAACAGATGTATTTATTCCATTACAAGAAAGAGCAGAAATTGCGAATAAAAATAAAGCAGATGTGTTTATTTCTGTGCATTGTAATGCAAATCCAAATACTTCAGCATCTGGTGCAGAAACATTCTTAATGGGTTTGCACAAAACTGATGCAAACTTAGATGTAGCATTGAGAGAGAACTCAGTAATTAAGTTAGAAAAAGATTATCAAAAGAATTACGATGGATTTGATCCAGATTCACCAGAAGGAATGATAGCCATGTCTTTAGCACAAAATGCAAACATAGAGCAAAGTTCATATTTAGCTGGTCGTGTCCAGAATTATTTTACTAACACATTAAATAGATATAATCGTGGTGTAAAACAAGCAGGATTTTGGGTATTGTACAGAACAACTTGTCCATCTATTTTAATAGAAACAGGTTTTTTAAGTAATCCAACAGAAGAAAAATACTTAGTTTCAGATAAAGGACAAACTGAATTGTCAGAATCAATCTTTAAAGCCTTTGAAGATTATAAAACATACATTGAAAAGAATGCAGTCCAAATAAATTATATTGAAAAAACTACAAAAATTGAAGATAAAGTAAGCGAAACCCAAACTCAGACAATAGAGCCAACTCAAGAAGCAAAAACTCAAGTAGAAACAATAACACAAGAAAATAATACAACTACAAACATAGATACAAAAAACAACTCAAAAGAGATATTGTATAAAGTGCAATTAAAAGCATCTTCAGCTGCAATAGATAAAAAAAATAAAATCTATAGTTCAGCACCATATATTCATTACGAGAAATCAAATGGATTATACAAATACCTTAGTGGCCCATTCGATACATTTTCTAAAGCAGTAAGTGTTCAAAAAAGTTTGAAAGAGAAAGGATATACAGACGCATTTATTGTAGTTTACCAAAATGGATCAAGATTATCTTCTACTCAGGCAAAACAATTTTTAAAATAAATTAATTTTTTTTTATATTTGCGTATAAAGTAAATTTACAAGTGAATAATAAAACTGAAATTGCTGTAGGCGCATTGACCATAATAGGAATAATTGCATTTATTCTTGGATATAAATTTTTGAAAGGAGATGATGTTTTTTCAAGAAGTAAATACATAGTTTGCGTTGCAGATAGAACCAGTGGACTTTTAGTTTCTAATGAAGTTTTAGAAAATGGTGTGAGTATCGGAAGAGTTTCAGAGATATTATTATCTAGAAGTTCAACATATCCAAATAAAGCTATCTTTCTTTTAAAACTAAATAGCGATGTTGAAGTACCAAAAGATAGTCGCTTCCAAGTTGTAGCTTTAGATATGTTGGGTAAAATGGGCGTTGCTTTAATTAGAGGAAAAGAATCTACGTTTGCATCAGAAAATGATACATTACCATGTACAGCAATGGGCAACTCAATAGAACAAGCTGTAGATTTGTTCACACAAGTGAAACCAAAATTAGAAAGTCTAATGTCGTCAGTTGAAGGATTGGTTAATAATATGAATAATTCTTTAGGTAGTGGCGAAAATAATTTACTAAAAAAAGCAATGACTGATTTGTCTGCAACATTACAATCAGTCAATAAATTAACAACAAACTTAGACCATACTTTTTCTGCAGAAAAAGACAATTTACATGGAATTCTTACTAATGTAAATAAACTTACTGCAACATTCAACAAAGAATCAGGAAAAATAGATAGCATTTTATCAAATTTCAATACACTATCTAGTAAATTAGCTAAAATAGATTTGGAAGAAACTGTAGGTTCTGCAAAAAATACTTTAGAACAATTGCAACTTACACTCAAAAAAGTAAATGAAGGTGATGGCAGTATTGCAAAATTACTAAACGATGATGCATTGCATACTGATATCTCAAACACATTGACTACACTTACAGATTTATTAAATGATTTGAAGAAAAATCCTAAAAAATACATAAGTTTATCATTGATTGATAAATCTAAAAATGTAACGGTAGAATCACCAACAGACTCACTTTCTATAATGAGTAAAAAGAAAGTGAAAATTATAGACAATAAGTAATATACTACTTTTCGTATATGAATCAAAAACACAAAATATATTACTTCATATTTTGTTTGATGATATTTTCTACACTACTATCAAATGATAAGAGTAAATACTTTCCACCATTAACTAATGAAAATCAACCAGATAAGAAAATTAAAATCCAAAAAACAGATTCGTTATTATATGAGCTTGTTGAGTTTGGAGAATATCGTAAGTTAATTGGAAATGTAATTCTAAATGATGCACAAGCAACAATGTGGTGCGATAGTGCAATTTTAGACATTACAGCAAATTATCTCACAGCATATGGAAACCCAGTGCACATCAAAGATGGTGATTCAATAGATTTGTGGGGAAATTTTCTTGAATACTTTGGAGATCAAAAACAAGCAAAGCTTACAGGAAATACCATTATGCGCGACAAAGGAATGGTACTTACTGCACCAGAATTTAATTATAACACAGAAACAGATATCGGATATTACACAAATGGCGGAAGAATGGTAAAAGAAAATACTGTACTTACTAGTCAAATTGGATATTACTTTCATAAAAAATCAGAAGCAATTTTTTATCACGATGTGGTGCTAAAAAGTAAAGAAACTACCATCTACTCAGATTCCATGCGTTATAATACCAATACAGAAATTGTCTACTTTATTACAAAAACTAAAATAATAGACAAAGACAGCAATATTATTATTACAAATCAAGGAAATTATAACACAAAAACAGAAAAAGCATACTTTGGTGCAAATACAACAATTACTAAAGAGAATAAAAAAATAATAGGAGATGAGATAGACTACGATAATGTCAACAAAAATGCCATTGCTCGTGGTAATGTTTCTTTTCAAGATACCACAGAAAATATCACAATACTTAGTGGACAATCTATCTACACAGAAAAAAACGACTTTGTAAAAGCAGTAGATGATCCGTTGATGATTTCTATCAGCACAGAAAAAAAAGACTCAACAATAGAAATAGATACTATGTATCTAAGTGCAGATACACTTATTTCTTATAAAATCTTAGTAAACAGAATAGATGAAGATTCTACAGAACACGAAGATTCAGTAAGAACAATGTATGGCTACAATCATGTAAAGATGATACGCAAAAACTTTTCTGCTGTGTGCGATTCTATCTTTTACTCAGAGCAAGATTCTGTATTCAGATTATATTATAACCCAATACTTTGGATAGATTCTACTCAGTTGTCTGGAGATTCTATACATATATATATGAAGAACGAACAATTGCACAAAATTAAAGTATTCCAAAATGCATTTATAGTCTATTGGAAGGAACAAGATATTTTCAACCAAGTAAAAGGGAAAAATATAGATATATCTATAGAAGACAATAAAATGAAAATCTTAACTGTGGATGGAAATGCAGAAAGTATATATTACACAAAAGATGATGATGATGGCTATATAGGTGGCAATCAATCTACTTCAGGCAATATTACAATGGTTTTTGATGAAGGAGAATTGCAAACAATCACATTAATCAATGCACCAGAAGCCACATTTACACCAATGAAAAAAATTACCACAACAAGTTATCAATTAGATGGATTTAAATGGGAGTGGAAATTAAAGCCAAAAACTAAATATGATGTAATTAGAAATGTTCAACATTATGAAAATTTTGTTTCAAAACATAAAATGCTGTACACCATCAAAGAAAAATAGACAAATACTAATGTATACTTTGTACAATGATTTATATTTATAAAATTATTTAACTATACCTTTAAACTAATAATATTATTTTTGAATACTAATATATAGTCTTGAGAGATTGTCTTATCATAATTCCAACTTACAACGAAAAGGAAAATATTCCTAAAATAATTCCTTATACATTGCAGTTATCTACAAGATTTGAGATTCTTATTATAGAAGATGGTTCACCAGATGGTACTGCAGATATTGTAAAACAACTTATGTTGGAGTATCCAGATAGAATTCATATTATAGAAAGAAAAGGCAAATTAGGTTTAGGTACAGCATACATCACAGGCTTCAAATGGGCATTGCAATACGAAAAATATAACTACATTTTTGAGATGGATGCAGATTTTTCACACAACCCAGATGATTTATTGAATTTGTTGAATGCATGTGAAAATCAAGGTGCATTTCTTTCAGTAGGCTCAAGATATGTAAAAGGTGGAGGAGTTGTTAATTGGCCATGGGACAGATTATTCCTATCCTATTTTGCATCAAAATATGTGCGCATCATTACAGGAATGCGTGTAAAAGACACAACAGCAGGCTTTGTATGTTATAGAAGACAAACACTACAAACCATCAATCTAGACAAAATCTATTTTTTAGGATATGCATTTCAAATAGAAATGAAATTTGCAGTGTGGCTTCAAGGTCTAAAAATTATTGAAGTTCCAATAATATTCAAAGACAGAGAATTAGGCACATCTAAAATGTCAGGAAGCATCATCAAAGAAGCAGTACTAGGTGTTCTTCAAATGAAATGGCAAAGTTTAAGAGATAAGTATTTTCTATCTAAAAAAAAGATAAAATAATCTTTAACAAATTGTAACATTTTGTAATTTATTTCGTATCTTAGACGAAGAACTATTTTGTAAATTTTATTGAAAAATTAAACTGATATGCCTATGATTTGTGGAATATTACAATCAGCTTCTTTTTCTATCATTAAATATTTTCCAAAACTTAGATATTGGTCTGTAAATTATTTAGTATAATAACAATATTATATCTAAATAATTTTATTAAAAATATAATTTTATGAAGCAAATAAAAATTACATCAAAAATTACATCGCGCGATAGCCAATCTATAGAAAAGTATTTATCAGAAATATCAAAACTTCCATTATTAACGGAAGAGCAAGAAGTAATATTAGCAAAAAAAGTTAGAGAAGGAGATGAGCAAGCTATGGAGCAATTAATAAAAGCAAATCTAAGATTTGTTGTTTCTGTAGCAAAACAATACCAAAACCAAGGTATTTCATTAAACGATTTAATAAACGAAGGAAATATAGGCTTAATAAAAGCTGCCACAAAATTTGATGAAACAAAAGGATTCAAATTTATTTCTTATGCAGTATGGTGGATACGTCAATCTATTTTACAAGCGTTAATTGAACAACCACGTATAGTTCGCCTACCAATGAATAAAGCAACTATCTACAATAAAATTGTTAATGCTACTCAATCTTTTGAACAAGAACATCAGCGAGAACCATCAAACGATGAATTGGCAGAAATTCTAGAAATGAAACCAGAAGAACTAGCTACACTAAGAGCAACATTAATGTTTCATTTCTCAGTAGATACACCAATCGGAGATGATGACGAAACGACTAGCTTAGATTTAATGCAATCTAATGATGATAATCAACCAGATAAAAATCTATTGGATTTCTCTCTCACAGATGAATTAGAACACTCTTTACAAATACTATCAGATAGAGAAAAAGAAATTATCAGATACTATTTCGGAATGAATGACTTTAATCAAGCATATAGTTTAGATGAGATAGGCACAAAATTAAATCTTACGAGAGAAAGAGTAAGACAAGTAAAAGACAAAGCACTGAAAAAAATCAGAAGAAATAAAAATACCAAAGAACTAAGATCCTTTTTTGATTAGTAATATACGATACACTTTTTTTTCTTTACAAAGTAAAAACTACATAATAAAAATAAAATTATTTCTAAAATTCATAAACATGAAAAAAGAGTCATTATTATTTATGTGCTGTATTTTAGCTTCCCAGTACATATTTTCAAATCAACTAACAAAGTATTTTAATGGAGAATTAAACAATTTAACACCGAAGACAAATGTAAAATTAAAAATAGATGAATTCCAAAATATACTAATCAATAATATTCAATTAGATGAAAGCTATAAGTTTAAAATCGCTAAAGATTTTGTCGATAAATTTGGGTTCAGACATCAAGTCTATCAACAATATTATAATGATATAAAAATTAATAATGCAACATATCATGTTCACTCAAAAGAAGGTCTGTTTGTACGTGGAAATGGATATATTCATAATAATCAATTATTTAATGTTGGAGATACAATTGGTATTGCGAAAGCAATTATTAAAACATTCGATTCAATTCCAATGATTTCAAAAAATTATAATGAAATATTAAATTCAATTGCAGAAAGGAATATTAATGTTTTGCCAGAAATATATCCTATATCAGAGTCAAACTCAGTAATAGACTATAAGTATTGTTATAAAATTTCAGCAGGACAACCAGTTAATAAATCCTTTTATGTAGATGCAAATACTTCACAAATTATAAAGACAGAATCTACATTGATGTATTGTGGACCAGGTATCTTTGGTGAAGAGGAAGGATGTCATACTAATGCCAATGCCAAAACAGTCAGATATGGTGAGAAAGAAATTGTAACATGTTTTGATGATAATCTAAATGAATATCAATTACATGATTGTAAAAGGAATTATACTACAATTAATTCAAACTATTCTACAAGTTCAGCTGATTATACCAACTTTACAGATATAGACAATAATTGGAATCAATCTGGTGAAATGGAAAATGAATTAATGGATGCATATGCATTAGATGCACATTTCTTATTATCAAAAGCTGTGGACTTATTTGAAATTTATAATATACATGGATATGATAATTTACAAACACATTTTAATATTTTTATGCATCGATCCTACTATTTAGATCCAACTTTTTTTAATGCATATTGGGATACACAAGATAATGATATGTCTATCGGAGATGGAGATGGAGTAAATGCTAATAGTCTTTCTTCTATGGATATAATGGCACATGAATATACACATGGTGTAATGACCAATGCAATAGATATACCTATGAGTGGAACAGAACTACTTGCAATACATGAAGGATTAGCGGATATATATGCCATATTAAGCGCACATAACACAGAATTAGATAATAATTGGCAAGTTGGGGAAGATATATTTCTTGAAAGTTCTGCTTATAATTGTATTAGGAATATAGAAAACCCTTCAGATCCAACAGCTTTTAATACTGGACCAGATACATATTTGGGAAACTATTGGGACACTTATGTACCTCACCAAAAAAGTTTAATTCTTAGTCATTGGTTCTACTTATTAGTAAATGGAGGCTCAGGAACAAATGATTTTGGGAATGAATATAATATAGAAGGGACCTTTGATGAGATTGCTGCAGGTGCTTTCTTAATAAATACACTTATCAACCAAGGTATAGGTGGTAATACTTTAATAGATTTTAAAAATTCAATAATTGCAGAAGCAGTCAATGAATTTGGAAACTGCTCAGAAATGTATAAAAGAATAATTGCATGTCTTTATGCTGTAGGTTTATCAAATATCTCAGATGGTTTTTCTGCTGAATTACAAAATTTAACGCTACCTCAAAGTGCATGTACTTTGTCAGAATCTGAATCTATATCCTTTGAATTGAAAAATAATAGTTGTACAGAATTAAATGCTGGAACAATAATTCCAATTATTTTAAATATCAATAATAATGTTCAAAATGTTTCTTATACATTAACACAATCACTCAATTTTAATGAAACCGTAAGTATCATACTTAATGTGGATTTATCTCAAAATGGAAGGTATTTTATTAATATTTCTTTAGGCGATCCATTTACAACACCAACATTTAACAGCCAAATTATTGGATTTGTTAAAAATGTTAGAGAAATTACAGAACCTATAACGATAGATTTTGAAGGGATAGATATGAATTCAATATTGCCAGATCAAAGTGACTATTTTCTAATAAATAAAAATGTTATGTCAAATGGTTCAATTATTAATTCTGGATATTTAAGTGACAATGCATTAAAATTAGAAAGATTAGTATCAAATGGAACAAGTTATAATCAAAGCTGGAGTAATTATATTAGCCCAACATTTAATTATTCCTATATTTCATCAATAGACTTTTGTGTCGATAATACAAGTCAAAATCTAAATCTTAAAACAATGATTAAAAGTAGTTTTGTACCTGAAAACCAAACTACAGCAATATTTAAAGATAATACGTTGTTTTCAAGTTCATTAAATGCAACCAATGATGAGTGTAATAGTTATAGACAAGAAATAATAGATTTATCTTCAACATGGGGACAAGAGTATGGTCTTTCAATAAAACATAAATCTAATGTAAATTATACAGGTATTCTGATTGATAATATACAATTCTACAAACAATATAATACAGATTTAGAGCTAAATGTTTTAAATGTTCCTACAGGAGATATCATTAGTGGTACTTATCCAATCAATATTAGATTAAATAATATTGGACAAACGGATATAACAAGCTATATAGTTTATATGTCTATTAATTCTACAAATTACGAAATACCACTAACAAACCTAATTGGTGCAGAATCAAGCATTGATATAGAAGATATATTAAATATAATTGGTGTTAATTATAACTTTGAAACAGGACAAACTTATAATATTGAAATTGGAGTTGGAGTTGCAGGAGATCAAAATCTTATAAATAATTTATATAACCTTACAATTAATGTGCTTGATTGTAACCCATATGCTGGCACATATATTGTAGGCAATGTTCCTGATGCTACGTTTACAACTATTCAACAAGCAATTGATGCATTGGTAGCATGCAAAATAAATGGAGATGTACAGTTAATTATTGATGGAAATAATGGAGACTTTGAAGAACAAATCTTAATACCTTATATACCTAAGATAGGCAGTCAAACATACAAAGTAATTTTAAATGGAATAAATAATGCAAAGGTAATAAATAACCAAGTAACAGGTGGCAATAAAGCAACCATAAAAATATTATATTCAACAAATATAATAATAAAGAATTTAGAAATTGTACATAATTCTAATATTGATACAGGTGCGTGCGTACACATTACAAAGGGTTCTATAAATATATCAATTGATAGTTGCTCACTTAATAATAGTACGAATAACGAATACCAAACAGGATTGTTAATCGGCAGTTTTGATGATTATATTATTTATTCATTTAATTATAATAATGTATATTGTTCAGATTGTAATTTGAAGAACTCAACAGTAAATGTAGCTAATATAGGAGTGTATATTTCAAATGTAAATAATATTAGTTCACAAAATGCGAGTAGTGGCGTATTTAATTCAGAAATAACAGCAAAAAATATTGGCGTACATACAAAAAAAACAGTTAATGTAAAGATTGAAAAATCTACAATTACTGCAAGTGGAAAAGTTGTTATAGTTGAGGAGTGCTATGCATCAATAATTAATAGAAATATTTTAAAATCGAATTCAGCTACAGATGTATTGTATTATAAAAATACAACAGATTTTTTGGCATCCGTAATCTTTTTTATATTGAATATTTCTAATAACATAACAAATAATTTTATTATACACAAGTCAAATGATGTGTCATGTAATGGAATATCAATAGATAATAGTGATGGAATATTTATACATAACAATAGTATAAGTATGAATGGAGGAACATTTTCCAAAGCATATTACTCAAATTATGAAGATGGTGCAAGGGTCTCAATAAAAAATAATTCTTTTGCATGTTTTGGTCAAGCTTCTGTTAATAATTTAGCATTTGATGCACCATATATATACCCAAGTACAGTATATAAAATTAATAACAATAATCTTTTTGTTCAGTTTGGTGAAAACCTTTGTAAAATTAATAATACGTTATATAATTCAACAAATTTCAGAGAAAATCCACAAGGATATTTCTCAAATTCAATAAATAATAATCCAAGATATATAAATAACATAGAGAACCTAAGGATAGATTGTAAATCTCCATTAATAGATAAGTCAGAAATGCCACCAATTGGTCAAATATTTTTCATTCATCCTGGGAATGATATAGATGATAATTTTAGAAATACAGTAAGAGCAGATATTGGTGCATTTGAATATAGACACAATGGTCTTAAAGTGTATTTAGAAGGAACATACAAATCGCTTAATTATCAAAGCACACAATTGATGAATGCTGGACTATTACCAACACAACAACCTTTTTCAAATTTACCATATCTATATACTGAAAGTATAGAACATAGTATACATAATGATAGTATTGTAGATTGGGTGCTTATTGAAGCAAGACCTGAGAATAATCCTTGTTTTGTAAAAGATAGAACTGCCGCAATTCTATTAAACAATGGTTACATTGTTTCTCCTAATGGCAATTGTAATATTGAATTTACTAATTTGGAAGCAGGATATTATTATTTTGTCGTTCGTCATGCAAATCATCAAGATATAATGTCAAAAACTCTAATACAATATCCATTTAATGTTGAATATGATTTTACTTTAAAAAAAGATACTGCCTGTAATTCTAACCTAAAGTTTCTAAGCGAAAAAACCTATTGTATGTTTGCAGGAGACGCAAAACTAGATGGCGAAATTAATATTTTAGACAAAGAATTTATTGCAACAGAATTAGGAGCTTCAAATATTTATTCTTCTAAAGATATTAATTTAGATGGACAAATTACAGAAGAAGATATAGATATTATTGAAAATAATATTATCATCAATTCACAATCTTGTGATTTTACTCTAATCAATGAAACACAAAGTCTATGTGATCCTTGTTCTGATGAATATTTCAATCCTTCACAAATAAATTTTGAAATCTTATCAAGCAATTCTCCCTCAATAAATTATCAGCCAGAAGTAATAGAAACAATCTGTGGAGACCAAGATATTTATTACACAGTATATCCTAGTACAGATTTTCAGATAGTATCATATAATTATGAAACGCCATCAGGTGTTGGCATATCAACTCAAATCTACGAAAATATTAATTTTAAATATATTAGAGTAAATGAACCTGGAAACTATATACTTCATATATCCAACAAATACGGCTGTATTATTGATGTTCCAATTCATGTAAAATATTGCAGTGACATATGTGACAATAATTTTGATGATGATTTTGATGGATTAACAGAGTGTGATGATGATGAATGTTCTGATAATTTAAAACAATGTTGTATTATTGATCCACCTAATATTCCAATTTCATGTTCAAGTGTTAAAAATCTAGTCTGTGGATGTAACAATGTAACATATAAAAATCCATGTATTGCTTCTGCTTTTGTAAAAAACTTTACATATGGTAAATGTCCTAAATATTTTGAAATTAATACAGTCGATGATGTTGTATTCTGTCATAAACAGAAAGATGCAAAAGATGAAAAGAGATACATCTATAATATATTTTGGGATAATAAGTATGAGAAATATACTTCTAAGCTATCAATAAAACCATCAGACAAATATTGTAAACCAAATACTGCCAAAACTTATTCTACAACAATAAGCAATGCATCTAGTATAGTACAAACGTCAGACATCAATGCAGATAAAATTATTTTTGATTTATCAATAGCTGAAAATAATAGTAAAATATACAAAAATGTATATGCAAACTTATGTGTACCCTGTAGAGATTTTCAAAATGGTCAAACCGAAAGCATAAAGCCAAATACAAAATTAGCCAACTCAGAAGTAGAAGATTTTAATGAAAAAATAAAAATATATCCTAATCCTGCAAGTTCATATATTAATATAGATTTTGCCAACGATGAAATTATAAATAATATTAAAGAAATAGAAATATTAGACGTTAATGGTAGAAAAGTATTATCTGAGAATATAAAATCTATTAATAATATTATTTACACTAACAATATAGCAAATGGAATCTATATTATTAATGTAATAGATAAAGAAAATTTTAAATTATTTAACAAAAAAATAGTTGTAATAAATTAGAAATATAACTAACATATTATTTTTATTTATTTTCTAAATGTAAAATTTCTGTATTTTTAACAATAAATTATATTCAAAAAGAAAATTAATTTATATAATATAATATATATAAATGTATATGTTTTTTTTCTTAAGTTTTATACTTTAGAATTATTGTATTTCATACCGTAAATGAATTGTTTATGTGTTTCTCTTTATATTATAAATATTTTCTATATGGAGCATTGAAATAAAATTTAATCTAAAGCACTGTAATATAATAATCAAAATAAAATGTATCATTTTCATTATCTTTTTATTTTTAACTTGTTTTTTTAGTTTTATTAACTTAAATTTGTGTGGGGTAAATTTGTTAAAGAAAAAAACATCATTAGTGTCCGATAAAACTACGGAATATTTTTTTGATATTGATAATCAATATAAATGTGTGATAAAATTACAATAAAACAAAAGCAGGTTATCCTGAGAATAACTGGATTTGATTTTGGGTAGCAATGATGTAGTGTTTTTGTGGATTTTTGAGGAATGATTTTAGGTTTATATAGTTAAATAAGTGCGTTCTGATTAATGAACACAGATTAGCAAAAGCCCATTTTCTGTTTTCTACTTTTCGTTGAATAACGGTGATGAGTAGATTGTAAATAAGCGTACACCAAATTTGAATAATGATAG